>NZ_JADEXG010000039.1 GCF_015207255.1 Vasconcelosia minhoensis LEGE 07310 | reverse complement strand
CTGTTAGTTTGTAAGCTGCATCCTTGAAGGTGGCTTTGACTTGCTCTGTTAACATCCGCTCTACCGATGGCTCTCTATAAGCCCAGTTTAACCTCATTCAGGGGAGGTTATTTCAACGCTGCTCCCTTATTAACTTTCTAGAGTCTGGCGGGCGGACTGGGCGAGCTGGTGTAGGGCGTCGAGGTTAGGCGCTTGTTGATTGCTTTTACGATCTTTGAGCCAGAGTAGGTATTCGATGTTTCCGGCAGGTCCCGTCAGCGGCGACCAGGTTAGGCCCCAGTAGTGCCAGCCCTGCTGCTGGGCGGCGGTGAGTACCTGCAGCAAAGCATTGGCATGATCGCTGGGTTCGCGGACGACGCCTTTTTTGCCGATGCGATCGCGCCCCACCTCAAACTGCGGCTTCACTAACAGGACGACTTCCCGAGGCGACGTCAGCAGCTGCCAAAACGCGGGCAGCACCTTGGTCAGCGAAATAAATGAGACGTCCATGACGCCTAAATCGGGTCGCTCAGCTTCGTCTGCATAGAGGTCTGCTGGGCTGAGATGGCGAATGTTGGTGCGTTCCTTGAGCAAAACCCGGCTGTCCTGCCTGAGCTTCCAGGCCACCTGACCGTAGCCGACGTCAATGCCGTAGACCTGAGCGGCCCCCGCCTGTAGCAGACAGTCCGTGAAGCCACCGGTGGAAATGCCGCCGTCCAGGCAAACCCGATCGGAAATCTGCAAATCAAACGCAGAAAGCGCCTGGGCGAGCTTTTCGCCCCCTCGGGAGACATAGGGCGATTTTTGCTTGACCTGAATCGTAGCGTCGTCGGGGATCGGTGTTCCGGGCTTATCGATCAGCTGCTGATTGACCTGAACTGCACCGGCTCGAATCAGCCGCTGGGCCTGCTGGCGAGAGGTGCAAAAGCCCGCTTCGACCAGGCGCGTATCGAGCCGCTGCTTTGCCAAATACTCTACTCGTTAAAGTCTGGCTCGATTGTATCAGGCTGCTGGCGGGGCTTGAGCAAGAACCAGCCCATGGCAAAAAAGGATGCCGTGGCCAGCTGCATGATGTCAATGGCGGAGAGAAAGCCGTCAGAAACGGCGGCAATGGTGCGATCGCAAATCCCAAAGCTCCAAGACCCTAAGCCAAAGAACCAAAAGCCGGTTCTCAACCGATTCAAAAGCTCTGCGGTCTCTGCTATCGGTAGAGCAGAGCGAGCACCAAAAGGGCAGTAGCTGCGCTGCATGTGAAAAATCCACAAAAGTTATCTTTAGTCAAGATAATTGTAAACAAAACTTTACGACTCTGCCATGAGTCAGAGGCGAGCTGCTGTTTGAGGTTGAGCGGCGAACAGCGGCAGCCGAATTTCAAAGCAGGTTCCGCTGCCCGGAGTGGTGATGCAATCTAGTTTTCCTTGATGCTGTTCGACGATGATCTGATAGCTGATCGCTAGGCCAAAGCCCGTACCCTGTCCAAGCGGTTTAGTCGTGAAGAAGGGGTCATAAATTTTAGCCGCAATCTCAGCGGGCATACCGCTGCCATTATCGGCGATGCGGATAGTCGCAAAGTCCTGCTCTACTCCTGTTGTCACCTTCAGCGTGAGGGTCAGGGGTGGGGCAGCGGCAGCGTGAGTTAAAAATGCCGTTTCCAAGGCGTCGATGGCGTTGCTGAAAATATTCATAAAAACCTGATTGAGCTGGCCTGGGTTACATTCCAGCCGCGGTAGGTCACCATACTCGCGAATTACCTTAATTTCGGATCGATTCGACTGGATCTTAAGCCGATGTCCCAGAATCAGCAGCGTACTGTCCAGCCCTTCATGAATATCTGCGGCTTTCTTACCGGCCTGATCCATGCGTGAAAAGTTGCTGAGTGACCGCACAATCTCACTGATTCGTTCGGCCCCAGTCTCTATAGAGCGGAGAATTTTTGATAAGTCTGACTGCAAGAAGGCTAAATCCATTGCTTTGATTTTGGCCTGGATGGGAGCTTGGATGGGCTCTGTTATCTCCGGGTAAGCGGTCTGGTAAAGCTGAATCAGGTCCATCAGGTCGTCAGCATATTCCTGCAAATAGCAGATGTTGCCATAGATAAAGCTAACCGGATTGTTAATTTCGTGAGCGATACCGCCTACCAGCTGGCCCAGGGAGGACATTTTCTCACTCTGTACCATCTGCCCCTGGGTCTGCCGGAGCTGCTGGAGCGTTTCCTCTAAAACTTGGGTCTGCTGCCTTAGCTTTGCCTCGGACTGTCGCAGTGCGGCTTCTGCCTCCCTGCGGTCAGTGATATCTACTGCAATGCCGACTGTTCCAATGGCCATCCCAGCGGTGCTCAACACAGGCGTTTTATAGGTTTCAAACCAGCGAGTCTGCCCCTGCTCATTTACAATTCGCTCTTCTACCCGCTGCTGCCGTCGAGTCGCCATTACCGCCTGGTCTTGTCGAGAATAAGCTTGAGCTAGCTCTGCAGGCCAGATATCAAAATCGGTTTTGCCCGCTAGATCATCAGCAGGCGTACCGCAGGCGTGGCTAAAAGGTTTGTTAACCGCAATAAACCGACTTTCCTGGTCCTTTAGCCAGGCGAGATGGGGAATATTGTCCAGCAGCGACTTGAGCTGCTGCTGCTGCTGCTGCTGTAGGAGCTCGGCCTGCTTGCGATCGCTCATGTTATAGATATAGCCGTACCAAAGAATATCGCCGTTCGGCTGGCGCTGTGGCCGAGAAAACCCCTTCAGCCAGCGATAGTCCTCCGGCGTAATTACCCGCCACTCATACTCCCAGTCTGACAGCCCCGCCGCCGAAGCTTGAATGGACTGATTGAGCCCTGGTAAGTCTTCAGGATGAACCTCAGCGAAGGCTAAGCTGGCATCCTGCTTGAGCTTTTGGGGGTCAACATTCAGCAGTGCCTGAGTCCCAACCGACGCATAGGGGAAGCAGCGGCTGCCGTCGGGCCGCTGACAAAATTCAAAGAGCATTCCCGGCACATTGTCGGTGAGGTGGCACAGTCGAGTTTCGCTCTGCTGTAGGGCTGTCGTCTGCTGTTCGATCTGGGCTTCCAACGCTTCGTTAAGCTGCTGCTGCTGTAAGACGGCCTGTCTGCGCGCAGTGATGTCTGTCACTGTGACCATCAGACCCATGACCTTGCCCTGGTCATCCTGTAGCGGAATCCGGCTGACCCCCAGCCACTCAGTTTGACCGTTGCCCTGCAACCGGGGCTCAATCATATGGAGTTCCGGCTGCCCCGAGTCAATCACCCGGCGATCGCTAATCTGGTGACTGTCAGTCTTCTCCGGGTTCCAAGATAGCTCCTGCTCAGTTTTGCCCGCAATCTCCTCAGGACGTTCAAGGCCGTTAGCAATGGCGGCGCTGGAGTTACAGCCCAGATAGTGGAGATCGGTATCCTTCCAGTAAACCTGCTGAGGAACGTTATCCAGAACGCTGCGCAGCAGCCACCGTGATTGATCCAGTTCCCTCTCCGTCTGGTGCTGCCGCAGGCGACCACCTAGGCTCGCAGCGGCGGCTTGCAGCAGGGCCGTTTCGCTGGTTGACCAGTGGCGCTCTGTGCGACAGGCATCAAACCCAATGAAACCCCAAAAACGCTGCTCCATCTGGATGGGGATTACCAGGATTGAGAGAATCTGCTGACTTTCCAGTATCTGGCGTTCAGAGTCAGGAAAAGTCAGTACCGGGCCAGAAATTATCTCCCCGCGCAGTAAAGTCTGATGCCAACGAGGGAAGAAATCATCATAGGACAGATTTTGCAGGTCAGGATTGTCAATTTCGGGCTGGATACCCTCTGCGGTCCACTCCCAGCGCTGGCTCATCAGCGACTCACCGCTCAGGGGGGCCAAATGATTTTCAAAGATATAAGCACGATCGGCGGCTGCGGCTGTTCCCAAAGTTGCCAGGGCGAGGTTTACCGCCTGGCCATAGTTCTTCTCTATTAGAAGCTGATGAGTAGCCGTCGCGATACCTTGGAGTAGGCGATCGCGCTGCTCAATCTCAGGATGAATCATGGAAGCCACTGATGGGATGCGCATTTTGATTGAGAATGCCCCCACAGCCAGCTGGAGTAACGAAGCGGCAGCACTGCCAACACCTTCTTCAGCCAGAGGGTTAGATCGGCAAGACCCCTCAGGCTGCGCTTTGCTTGAGCACTATCAGCTGCTGCTTCACCTGGTCAATGCCGTCTTTACTGCCCTGACGGTCGTAGCGCTCGCTCGCCTGGAGCAAACTGCGTACAGCCTGATTGTCATCGCCGACGTTGACCTGAGCCAGTCCGAGGTTATGAAACGCTTCGGCGCAGGACGGCTCTAGCCGGCTGACCTGGGTAAACCGCGCGATCGCGCCCCGATAGTCTCCCCCTTGGAAGACCTTCACGCCCTGTTCAAAGGCGGCCTGGGCCTCTCCGCTGAGTGGCGTAGCCGATGCTTCTATCGGCAGGGGAAAGGGAATTTTGCCGCCCAGCGGTTTGAAGTAGGCGTTAGTCATCGCCCCAATCCCAATCCCGGCCACGGCAAGAATGACAATGGCCCAAACTAAAAAATCCGAAACTGCGATCATCCTTTTGTCCATCGGGCTAGCTACCCCTATTAAAGCGGCAATAGCGGCTAGCCAAGGGCCGTTTTTGCTAGCTCAGGCGACTCAAACCCAAAGGAGCGTGACTTTGGGCCTCACCTGTACTAAAACCAAGTAGGACTCGCTTAACGATTCCTTTGGTTCACATCTGCAAAAAATTATGAGTTTTCAACGCGCCAGCGGCGTTTTACTGCACCCGACTTCCCTACCCAGCCCCCACGGCATTGGCGATTTGGGGCAATCGGCCTATGAGTTTATTGATTTTCTAGAACGCAGCGGCCAGACCCTCTGGCAGATTTTGCCGCTGGGGCCGACTGGCTACGAGCATTCGCCCTACACCATGAACTTCAGCGCCTTTGCCGGCAATCCGCTGATGATCAGCCTGGAGCGGCTGGCGGAAGACGGTCTACTGGATGCAGGTTCGCTCTCGCCCCTGCCAGATAGCAACCCCAACCGGGTTGAGTTTGACCGGGTCATCCCCTACAAAGACGAATATTTGCAGCAGGCCTTTGAGCGATTTCGAGACACGCTAGAGGGCGATCGCAAATCCCGCTACGACCGGTTTTGTCAGGAGCAGGCCTGGTGGCTGGATGACTTCGTGCTGTTTATGGCGCTGCTAGAGGCCAACCAGGGCAAGAGCTGGAGCCAGTGGGAGCGGCCCATCGCAGAGCGCCAGCCAGAAGCGCTCAAAGCCCAGACCGAGGCGCTGAAGGAGCGGATTGACTTTCAGCGGTTTATGCAGTTCAAGTTCTTTGAACAATGGACCGATCTGCGTCAGTACGCTAACCAAAAAAATATTCAAATCATTGGCGATGTCTCGATCTATGTCTGCCACAACAGCGCCGACGTTTGGGCGCATCCTAAACTGTTTAAGCTCGATCCAGAAACGCTGGAGTCGGCCTTTATTGCGGGCGTGCCGCCGGACTACTTCAGCGCCACCGGGCAGCTCTGGGGCAATCCGGTCTACGACTGGGATGCCTGCCGTCAGAATAACTACGACTGGTGGATTCAGCGCTTCCAGGCCACCCTGCAATACGTGGACCTGGTGCGGGTAGACCATTTCCGCGCCTTTGAGTCCTATTGGGAGGTGCCTGGCGATGAGGAAACGGCGATGAACGGCGAGTGGATTCCCGGCCCGGGAGATGAATTCTTCAAGGCCCTGAACGACCGGCTGGGCAGCCTGCCGATTCTAGCCGAGGATCTGGGAATCATTACGCCCGAGGTGGAGGCCCTGCGCGATCGCTTTGACTTCCCCGGCATGAAAATCCTCATGTTCGCCTTTGCTGGCGGCCCTGAAAATACGCACCTGCCCCACTACTATCCACAAAACTGCATCGTCTACTCCGGCACCCACGACAACGACACGGCCCTGGGCTGGTGGAATCGGGCTGGGGCTGAGGAAAAGCAGTTTCTGGCTAAATACCTGGGCTATGGCAGCGTGGACGAAGTTGAGGAAATTAACTGGGTGCTGATTCGCACGGCCCTGGCTACGGTCGCTAACTCTGCCATCATCCCGCTCCAGGACATCTTTGGGCTGGACAACAGCGGCAGGATGAACGACCCCAGCGTCATTCCTGGCAACTGGCGCTGGCGCTACGGCAGCTCTGACCAGCTCTCGGTAGACCATCAGCAGCGACTGCTAGACCTGACCAAGCTATACAGCCGCTGATAGTGATTGAGCGTAGGCTGGGTTTCGGTGGCCTCAACCCAGCCATACACTGACCTGCTCTTGGTCAAGGCGTTTTCTAGGTCAAGCTTTCATATGCAGTTTGATTAGACCTTATGCACTAACTTGGAACGACTCTTCTGAACTGGCTGCTTGTGGTTGGAAAATATACTGAAACCTTCAATATATCTGCCTAATGTAAGCGTAATAATGGACAGCTCGCAGTATATCCAGCCGGTTCCAGGTAGATATACTGAAAGAATAGATCTAATAAATAGTTAGCTGGCAAATGATGCAGCGATTCTTAACTGATGTGACGCAAAGTCTGCTTGAGCACGCTAGACTTTCTTGAGGCTATCGGTCGGCATCAAAAATAAACGGAATGATATCTTCGTTAACTGGTTTTACCAAAAAAACTGAATTACTTAATAAAAAGGAAATAGACAAAGTTGTATTGCTAGCGTTTTATCATCAGAATGGGAAAGATGGCTTTGAATTCACAGTAGATTCTGTATGTGAATGGTTTGAGACCCTAGATTTACATAGGCCAAATAAATCAAGATTGAGGCAAAACTTGAAAAGCTCTCGCTCTTTTCTGAAAGGGCAACATGAAGACTCTTTTCGACTTCACGCTAAGGAGAGTTCAAGTCTCTACAAAAAGTATCCTTTTTTGGGAGAGAAATCCGAAGATATTGAAGCAACAGATACTATCTTACCTACCTTACTTTATGAGAACACACGTGGTTATATAGAATCTCTATCTAAACAAATCAATGCTTCTTACGAAAACAACATATTCGATGGTTGTGCAGTTTTAATGCGCAGACTTCTTGAAATATGTTTGATTCATTCTTATGAAAACCAGGGCATTGACTCAGACATCAAAGATTCTCAAGGAAATTATAAGATGCTTTCTGACATTATCTCTAATGCCTTGAGAAATCCAAAGCTTTCGCTTTCAAGAAATACAAAATCATGTTTGGAGGATTTCAGAGCGATCGGAAATTACTCTGATCACAAAATTTACTATAATGCGAAAAGAGCAGATATTAGTAAAGTAAGGCTAGACTTTAGAGCAACCATAGAGGAGCTATTATATAAAAGTGGAATTCGAAACTGAAACTGTAGAATCAGGAAATCCAGCAAAGGCAAAAATTAACTTCAAAACAGGTGAGGTTGAATTTGAAGGATCAGAGCAATTTGTATCAAATCAGTTGGCTGCTATAGATGCTATTGCTGAATATATGGCGCTTCTTATAACCAATGATTATAAAGACGATAGTGATTCGATTGAAGAAGAAGAAATGGCAGCTGTTGCTGAAGAAGAAGAGGAGAAACTAGTAATAGCTGGTGAGCAAGATCTTGATATGCCAGATAATTTTGGTGAATGGTTTCACGGCTTTAGAGATAATGTTAATGATCTAGACAAAGCATTACTCACGGCTTATTACGAACAAAAGCAATCGCCAGAGAATGACTTTAAAACCTCTGCAGTCAACCAATCACTCCAAGAACATGGAATAAAATTATCAAATCCGTCGAGTTCTTTGAAAAGACTTGCTGCTAAGAAATTGCTCTTTCAAACTCGAAAAGTTGGCAAACTGAAGTATATGAGAGTATCTGCGGATGGGGTGAAGTACCTTAAAACGCTTCGGAGCTAATTCTGTCATATATCTGGTTTGTAAGCTTACTTAACATCTTGTTAACAACCTTAGTGAAGACAAGTCGTTCGTCTCAAGTTATTGATAAAGGACTGGTTTCGGATTCAAGGCTAAGATAGAATTCAATAGTGTTTCTCATATTTGTCATCATGGCTCTTTCGATACTAGCTGAATCTGCACCCTTGACGACTAATCCTCATGGCGTGGTTTGTGTTGGTGGAACACGGGTGACTTTAGATACTGTGGTCGCTGTATTCAAGCAAGGATCAACAGCTGAGGAGATTGTTTATCGTTATCCATCTTTAAGGCTGGGTGACGTTTACGCTTCAATTGCCTTCTACCTTAACCATCAAGAGGATGTAGAGGAGTATCTCCAGCAGAGACAGCAGCAAGCTCAAGAAATTCGCCAAATAAATGAAGCTCGATTTGATCCTCAAGGCTTGCGAGATCGTTTACTCGCCCGAAGAATTGAGCGGCAGGCATGGTCAAGCTGCTAGCCGATGAAAATTTAGACAACACAATCATTCGAGGCTTATTGCGCCGCAATCCAAACATCGACATTGTTCGCGTTCAGGATATTGATTTATCGGGAGAAGATGATCCGGTTGTGCTTGAATGGGCTGCTGACAAAGGTCATGTTTTACTCACCCATGATGTTGCTACGATTACTCGCTACGCTTATGAAAGATTAGCCAGTAATCTCGCTATGCCAGGAGTAATTGAAATTCACACAGATGCATCAATCGGGAGAGTAATTGAAGATCTTTTCATGATTCTTGAATGTGGCACTCCGGAGGACCTAGATGGTCAAATTTATTACCTTCCCTTGTAAGTTGATAACAGCATAACAAATCGTTGCAGCGGCGGAATGGGGATGATTGGTGATGATGCCTAAGTTATCTACCGCCGTTGAACTCTATCGTTATGCCGCTTGCGTTACCGGTTGTGGCTGTACTCAAAGGTTACCTATGTGACGATTAGAGAAATCGGTGCGTTCAATTAGCGAAGTCGTTGCTGAGGTTGCAATCCATGCTTTATGTGGTCATTGAATATTTCAACGTAGGAGCGGCTGTTGAGATCTACCGCCGTGCCCGCGATCGTGGCCGTCAGCTGCCACCAGGTCTTGAGTATGTAGATAGTTGGGTCGATTTAGACTATTTTCGGTGCTTCCAACCCATGCGGACGAATGATCTAGCCTTGTTTGATATTCGGAATATTCGGATCAAAGATTGGAACGATCTCGGTCATTTTGAAATTATTCCAGTGAGAACTTCAGCAGAAGTGGCTCAACACATTGCCGATAAACTTTAGCAGCATTCTCTGTCTGTGACAGCATGAATCCTTGATATAATGTAAACAGCTATCCACTCATGCCACTTTTATGGACTACCAACACATCATCACAATTGAGCCTGGAAAGCGTAGTGGCAAGCCGTGTATTCGGGGAATGCGAATCACGGTGTATGACATCTTAGAATATTTGGCAGGTGGGATGACCGAGGCAGAAATTCTGGAGGATTTTTCTGAACTCACTTCAGAGGATATCAAAGCGTGTCTTGCTTTTGCTGCTGACCGCGAAAAGAAATTATTCGTGGCATCGCTGTGAAGCTGCTTTTAGATGAAACCCTATCCGATCGCATCATTCACAGAATTAGCGACCTGTATCCGGATTCTGAGCATGTCAAGACGCTGGGACTGATCAATACAGACGATTTAGTGATCTGGGACTATGCAAAAGCAAATGGATTTGTGATTGTTTCCAAAGATTCTGATTTTCATCAGCGCAGCTTACTCTATGGTCATCCACCCAAGTTTATTTATCTTCGAGTTCAAAACTGCCCGACATCGAAGATTACTCAAATTTTGAGGGATAATTTGGATACGATCGTTCAGTTTGAACGTAGCGAAACGGAAAGTCTTCTGGTGTTGGCGTAGTGTAGAGCTGCCGTATAACAACCCGGCTGTATCAGAACGAAGTCGAATTGTCGCTAAGACGCATAGGTAATCTGCGTCCGGTGAGCGGGAATGTTAGCTGGCAAAAAGGTTTGACGATGGATAGCCCTAAAAAATATGGATGTGCCACACGGAGTGCGGCACATCCTCAACTCAAAATCATGACCTCTAGGGCAATACCAAGTCACGTGGCAAAAGAGGTCTTCTAAGCTAGTCATAGCGGAGGGCAGGGCTGAATGGTTTGCAATTTCAGCGTACCTACTCCTCCCTTTATTGGCTTTTGACGATTGCCATATCCAGAACTGATGTTATTTATCTATGTCGTCAGCAGCTCGGCGGGCAGCCGCTTGAAGGCCAGCCGCTCATTTTCCACATCGACATAGATCGTATCGCCTTCGCCCAGCTCACCCCGCAGGATGGACTTGGCAATCTGGGTCTCCAGCTCGCGCTGGATGGCTCGCTTCAGCGGCCTTGCCCCATAGACCGGGTCGAAACCAACATCGGCTAGGAAGTCCAGGGCTGCATCCGACAGCCGCAGCGACATCTTGCGATCGCTCAGCCGCTGCTCCAGCCGTCGTACCTGAATCTTCACGATTTCGCGCAGCTGGACCTGCTCCAGAGCGTGGAAGATAATGGTTTCATCGACGCGGTTGAGAAACTCCGGGCGGAAGTTGGCCCGCAGCGCCTCTAGGACGCGCGATCGCATTTCCTCATACTGGCTGTCATCCCCGGCAATATCCAGAATGTGCTGGGAGCCGATATTGCTGGTCATAATAATGATGCTGTTGGTGAAATCGACCGTGTGACCCTGCGAGTCGGTAATCCGGCCATCGTCCAGCACCTGAAGCAGGATATTGAACACATCGGGATGGGCCTTCTCGATTTCGTCGAACAGGATCACCGCGAAGGGCCTTCGCCGCACCGCTTCAGTCAGCTGTCCGCCCTCGTCGTAGCCGACATATCCAGGAGGCGCACCCACCAGCCGGGAGACCGCGTGCTTCTCCATGTACTCCGACATGTCAATCCGCACCATCGCGTCTTCCGTGTCGAATAGGTAGGCCGCCAGGGCCTTGGCCAGCTCGGTTTTACCGACACCGGTGGGGCCGAGGAAGATAAAGCTGGCCATGGGGCGGTTGGGGTCGGCCAGACCGGCTCGCGATCGCTGAATCGCATCGGCCACCGCCGTCACCGCCTCATCCTGACCAATCACGCGGCGGTGCAGCTCAGCGTCCAGGTTCAGCAGCTTCTGCATTTCGGACTGCACCAGCTTGCTAATCGGGATGCCCGTCCATTTGGAGATGATTTCAGCAATGTCGGCCTCGGTGACTTCCTCGCGCAGCAGCGTCTTACCAGAAGTCTGGGTCTCGCTCAGGTCGGCTTCGGCCTCCTGGAGCCCACGCTGGAGGTCGGTGAGCTTACCATACTTGAGCTCAGCCGCCCGGTTCAGGTCATAGTCGCGCTCGGCCTGCTGAATTTCAATATTCACCCGGTCGATCTCTTCTTTAATCGACTGGATATGGTCGATGGTGTCTTTCTCAGCCTGCCACTGGGCGTTCAGCGCCCGTTGGTCTTCCTTCAGGTCGGCCAGCTCCTTCTCAATTCGCTCTAGCCGCTCTACCGAGGCCGGGTCGATTTCCTTTTGCAGCGACAGCCGCTCCATTTCCAGCTGGAGGATTTTGCGATCGACCTCGTCTAACTCCTCTGGCTTGGAGGTGATTTCCATTTTCAGCTTGGCGGCGGCCTCATCTACCAGGTCAATCGCCTTGTCGGGCAAAAAGCGATCGCTGATATAGCGAGTCGAAAGCGTTGCAGCAGCCACCAGCGCACTATCGGCAATCTTGACGCCGTGGTGCACCTCGTAGCGCTCCTTCAGGCCGCGCAGAATCGAGACGGTATCCTCCACCGTGGGCTGATCGATATAGACCTGCTGAAAGCGGCGTTCCAGGGCGGCATCCTTCTCGATGTATTTGCGATACTCGTCCAGCGTCGTCGCGCCGATGCAGCGCAGCTCGCCCCGGGCCAGCATGGGCTTCAGCAGGTTACCCGCATCCATCGCGCCCTGGGTGGCGCCAGCCCCGACGACGGTATGGATTTCGTCAATGAACAGGATGATTTGTCCTTGGGATTCGGTGACTTCCTTCAGCACGGCCTTGAGCCGCTCTTCAAATTCGCCCCGATATTTCGCCCCGGCGATTAGCGCCCCCATGTCCAGGGCGATTAGCTTGCGATCGCGCAGCGACTGCGGCACGTCACCGCTGACGATGCGCTGGGCTAAGCCTTCTGCGATCGCGGTCTTACCCACGCCTGGCTCGCCAATCAGCACCGGATTATTTTTAGTCCGCCGCGAAAGTATTTGAATCGTCCGGCGAATCTCGTCGTCCCGGCCAATCACCGGGTCAAGCCGCCCTTCGCGGGCAAAGGCGGTCAGGTCGCGGCCATATTTTTCCAGCGATTCGTACTTGCCTTCGGGGTTCTGATCGGTCACCTTTTGCTTGCCTCTCACTTGCTCAACGGCGGTTTTCAGTTTGGCTTCGTCCAGGTCAAATTCTCGCAGCAGCGCTTTGCCAAACCGCTCGTCTTGGGCATAGGCCAAAATTAAATGCTCGACTGAGATGTAGTCATCTTCAAAGGCTTTGCGGTAGGACTCAGCCCGGTCCAGCAGCGTGTCGAGCGAACGACCCAGGTAGACCGAGCCGCCGCTGCCGCTGATCCGGGGCTGCTGGCGAATGTAGGTTTCGGTGCGATCGCGCAGCTGCGAAACGGTCGCCCCGGCTTTCTGTAAAATACTGGCCGCCAAACCCTCTTGCTCCAAAAGCGCCAGCATTAGGTGCTCAGTCTCAATTTGCTGATGACCAGACTGCTTGGCGATGTCAGGGGTTCGGGCTACGGCGGCCCAGGCCTTATCGGTAAACTGATTGGGATCGGTAGGTTGCATAGGCTGACTCCGGCTGGGGATGATAGACCTTTTTAATAGGTATGTAGCTGCATTGTAGAAAAGCCAGCCTTGATCCGAAGATCGGTGTTTACGGCCAATTGGGGTAGGTATTGCCGCCCTTAGCAACGATCCTGATACTGCTGCACTGCGACTGCAAGAATAGACATCTACCGCTAATATGGTTCAATATCGGATTGTTAAAGATAGTTAATAATGTCAATAGGGTCTCCCGACTGTCAAAGTTAAAGACTTACCGAAAGCATTCCCGAAAGCGCTCAGTTCTGCGGATAATCGAAATATATCGAATCTATTGAAGCCTGCTTGCAGCTCTCTCGCATTAGCCACCTTTGACTCCACCCAATCGCTCAATTAAGAAAAAGCTCTACAGCACCTACCGCGAGCAGGCCCCGCTACGCCGGATTTCTTATACGCTATCGCCCGTTGCCTTTGTCCGCTTTCTGCTGAATATCAATTTTCGCACCGTCCGCAGGGTAGTCCGGGGAACGCTCCAGCTGCGCCTGCCCAGCCTAGCCTCAGAAATGGCCTATAACGCGATGCTGGGCCTGTTCCCAGGGATTCTGGCGCTGCTGACGGCAATTGGTCTATTTGCCCCGCTCGACTCTACCTTCACAAGGCTGGCGGCTCGACTGAGTGAAGTAGCCCCGCAGCAAGCGCTGGAGCTGATTGAGGAGTTCGTCAAGGCCATCAGCTTTAGCCAGAACCGGGGCCTATTTTCAGTCAGTTTTTTAGTGGCGCTGTGGGCTTCTTCGGGTGCCATTAGCGCGGCGATGCGGGCGCTCGATCAGATTCATCAGATTCCAATCAAGCAGCGACGTCCCTTCTGGAAAGCCCGACTGGTTTCGATCGGCCTCACCATCGGTACGATTTTGCTACTGATTCTGGCCTCTAGCCTGGTGTTTATCAGCGATCTGGTCGTTCAGCATCTGGCAGTTCAAAGTGGAGAATCGGTTGGCAAATGGGTGCTGACTGTCTGGCGACTGTTTAGCTGGCCCCTGGCGCTTGGAATCGTTTCAGCCGCCTTTGCCTTTGTCTACCGGTTTGGGCCAAGCCGCTGGAGCTCGGGCAAGCCGCTGCTGCCGGGGGCAATTCTAGCGGCGCTGTCTTGGGCCGTGATCTCTGGCCTATTTCGCCTATACGTCAGCCAGTATGGAAACTACAACAAGGTCTATGGCGCGGTTGGGGCGGTAATTATTCTGCTGCTGTGGCTATATCTGACGTCGCTAGTCATGCTGATTGGCGATTTGCTCAATGTCACGGTAGGTAAAGCCATAGCCGAAAAACGGGTAATCAGACGCCAGCAGTCGCAGCCGTCCGCCGAGCCACTATCTCCCTCTGCGTATTCCCAGGACTGATCAAAATAATCCTTCTGGTGGAAGAACCCGTACCTAATTTTTCGGACTATCGGTCTAATCTAGCCCGAACCCAGCCCGATAAAATTACTGTATTTACGAAAAGAGGTTTAAGGCCATGGGTCAACTGAAAACGGTGGCACTGCTGGGTTTGCTTAGCGCCCTACTGATTACGGTAAGCTACTTTATTTTTGGCGGGACGGGAGGTGTTTTGATTGGGATCTCGATCGCGGCCATCACCAATCTCGGCTCCTGGTTTTACTCCGACAAAATTGCCCTCTCAGCCTACCGCGCCCAGCCGGTGACGCGGCAGCAGGCCCCAGAACTATACGGCATGGTTGAGCGCCTGGCCCAGCGGGCGGAGATCCCCGTGCCGGCGGTCTATATTGTCCCTGGGGATGCGGCCAATGCCTTTGCCACCGGGCGCGACCCGGAGCACGCCGCGGTAGCCGTGACTGAGGGAATCGTAAAAATGCTCTCGACCGAAGAGCTAGAGGGCGTTCTAGCCCACGAGCTCACCCACATCATCAACCGCGATACGCTCACCCAGGCCGTCGCCGCAACGATTGGCGGCGCGGTGGCTTTTCTGGCCCAGATGCTGCAATACAGCCTTTGGTTTGGCGGGCGCGATCGCGAAGGCAATGGGTCCAATCCAATTGCGCTACTGCTGACGGTCGTTCTCGCCCCGCTGGCCGCGACAGTGATTCAGCTCGGCATCTCCCGCACGAGGGAATTTGCCGCTGATGCTGGGTCGGCTCAGCTGACTGGCAACCCCCGCGCCCTGGCCAGCGCCCTGAAGCGGCTGGAGGCCAGCGCTAAGCGACTACCGATGCAGGCCAACCCGGCCTTTGAGCCGTTGCTGATCGTCAACGCGCTGCCTCAGCAGATGTTTAAGAGCCTATTTTCGACCCATCCTTCGACTGAAGATCGGGTGGCACGGCTGCTCGAAATTGAGCAAGCCCAGGGCAGTCAGGCCAAAGATGTCTCCTTTGGGGTTTAGCACTAAAAAATGAGCAGTCTGAAAAGTGGTTACTCAGACTGCTCATGTTTTAGCTCTCGTCGCGCTGTTCAATCAGTTCGACTGAGTCCGGAGGTCAGCTAGACAGCCCTGCTGCTACCGCTGCCAGAACCCCTTTTTCGCCGAGCTTGGTACCGGTAGATTTAGCCGATTATGGAAATCTTCCTGCACCTTTTTGGTTAGCCGTCGCGACACCTGGCGGACAATCTGGTTCAGCAGCTTGTCTCCAGACGCCTTGACTAGGCTGTGTGGCAGGGCCTGGATAAAGCGAGGCATTTGGACTAGGGTACATAGGGTCAAATCCCACTCAACGTGGGTGGCCCGCTCAACCTGGGCATCTTGCGGAGCATTTTCCGGGCCGTTTTCACAGAGGGTCATCGAGGCTTGGAAATCGACCTCGTAGCCCTTGGGCTCAAAGCCGGGAACCGGAATCGTCTCGATCCGGTAAATTCCCTGATCTTGAGGCAGCAGATGCAGGCCAATTCTCGGCTCAATTTCTAAATTTAAGCTGCCAAACCGGCCCACCGTCAGCGCATAGCCATTTTCACCGATCGGCTCTACGCTCATCGGTCGAGCACAGCGCCCAAACCAGCCCTGGTGAGCATCGAGGTACTCAGCTACCGTAGCCGCGTCGGCGTACATTTCCATCTGCCCAATATAGTTGCCTTGAAACTGCACCGTCTCCAAGGGGGATGAGTCTGTATCCAATTGAGTCATTTCCTGCGCCTGCAGCAGGCCAGCGCCCTGGTTAAAGAGCCCGGGAGCGGACTTAGAAGGATGGCTAGAGGGGACTTGCATAGATGAGCGGTCTTCCTGCTGAGGGTTTAAAAACTCACCGACGTTAGCCACGCTAGCGCCGAGCGAATGAGGGATACAAAACATACTCTCGATTCAGAATACCTATTCACCCCAACAGCGCCCATCGTTGATCTACGGATCATCGTCTAATAGTTTAGTGGCCTCTGGGTGGTTTGCCCACTCGCTCTAGAGCCGACCTCGACTAGAATATATCAATTTTTTTAAATTTTGGGTGCAGCAGCGGCTTCCATTACTGCTAATTTCCGCCCGGCGAGGCAAGCTCGAATATGGCCAGCCCTTTATACTAAAGCTCCTAACAATAGACCTTTAATCCAGGATTTACCGCCATGAAAGCATTTGTCGCCGGAGCCACCGGCCGCACCGGGCAGCTCATTGTCGAGCAGCTGATCGCCCGCGATATCCCCGTGCGGGCAATGGTGCGGGATCTAGCTAAGGGCCGGGACCAGCTGCCGACCAGCATTGAGCTGGTTGAGGGAGACGTGATGAAACCAGAGACGCTAGGCGCGGCGATGGCGACCTGCACCGTCGTCCTCTGCGCCACCGGGGCGACGCCCAGCCTAGACCCCACCGGCCCCTATCAGGTGGATTACGAGGGCAACAAAAACCTGATTAATGCGGCCAAACAAGCGGGCGCTGAGCAGTTTGTCATCGTCTCTTCGCTCTGCGTATCCAAATTTTTCCACCCGCTGAACCTATTCTGGCTGGTGCTCTATTGGAAAAAGCAGGCCGAAGACTATCTCAAGGCGAGCGGCCTACCTTACACCATTGTGCGACCGGGTGGCCTGCGCAGCGAGGACAGCAGCGACCCGGTGGTGATGGCCCCAGCCGATACCCTATTTGAAGGTAGTATTCCCCGTCAGCAGGTGGCTCAGGTCTGCGTGGAGGCCCTGACGGAGCCCGCGGCAAAAAATAAGGTGGTAGAAATCGTCGCCCGCGAGAATGCAACACCCCAGCCGATCGACGCTCAGTTTGCGACAATTCAATAAATTTTGAATTAAAAGAACCAGCCGTAGCTGTGCAGGCCCTTACCCAGCAGGTTGACGCCCAGATAGCAGATCCAGACGACGACGAAGCCTGAGGCAGCTAAAATGGCGGGTCGCCTGCCCTGCCAGCCTTTGGTCAGGCGCGAATGCAGGTAGGCGGCAAACACCAGCCAGGTGATCAGTGCCCAAGTTTCCTTCGGGTCCCAGCTCCAGTAGGAGCCCCAGGCTTCATTCGCCCAGACAGCTCCGGCGATGATGCCAATGGTCAGCAGTGGAAAGCCTAGGCCAATCATCCGGTAGCTGACGTTGTCAAGGGTGTCAGCTAGGGTCAGCCGCTGCATGGATAGCGGGGCGGTGGTGGTTTCACGCTGAAGTACCGCCGTGCCACCGCTGCCGACGGCGGTGCTGGCCAGGCCGGGAGCCAGCTTGTGCTCAGCCGCCTTTTGCAGGGTGTATTTGCGATCGCGAAATCCCCCCGTCCCCACCGAGCTGCCCTTCAGCTCCACCGCCTGACCCCGAGTCACAATCAGAAACGCCACCGCTAGCAGCGCCCCCACCATCAAAGCGGCATAGCTCAGCAGCATGACGCTGACATGCATCATCAGCCAGTTCGACTTCAGGGCCGGGACTAGCGGCTCGGAGACCTGCATCTGGTCGGGCAGGGTCAGGGCGGCAAAGGCCGCGATCGCCATTGCCACCGGGGATGTCACCACGCCCACCCAGCGGCTATCGCTGGTGCGCTCGGCGATAAAATGCATCGCGGTGATGCCCCAGGCAATAAAAAATAGCGATTCGTAGAGATTGCTCAGCGGGAAGTAGCCTCCCTCAATCCAGCGGGCCGCTAACAGGGTCGCCATGGTCAGGTTGGCAACGGCCATCCCGGCTGTCCCCAGCGCCGGCAGCAGCGATAGATTGGGGAAGGCAAGACCGCTCCAGTAGAGCAGCATTGTCACAAACAACACTGCAAAGGATGCATTATCAAGCCAGCCTTGGAGGGTAACCAGGTCCATAGAAGGGTATCAAACTTAACGCTTTTCCTATCCTACAGCGGATACCAGGCCGTCAGCAGCGGCTAAATCTTAAAACCTTGGGGCTTTTTCTCACAGGTCACTCAGCCAAGACGACAATCGTCGGCATACTATTCTACTGTGCGAAAATTGAGACAACTAGGAGCGGGTAACCATGGCAGACGCAGCGACACTCTGGGAACGGTATCAGGACTGGCTTTACTATCACGAGGGCCTGGGTCTATACCTTGACGTTAGCCGAATGCGCTTTGACGAAGCCTTTGTCGAGCAGATGCAGCCCCGCTTTGAGCAGGCCTTCATGGCGATGGAGGCGCTGGAGGGAGGCGCGATCGCAAACCCCGACGAAGACCGCATGGTTGGCCATTACTGGCTGCGCGACCCCGACCTAGCGCCCTCAGACGAGCTCAAGCAGGATATTGTCGAGACCCTAAACTCGGTAGAGGAATTCGCCGCTAAGGTGCGCTCAGGCGAGATTAGCCCGCCCGGCCAGGCTCGCTTTACCGATATCCTCTCCGTCGGCATTGGCGGCTCGGCGCTGGGACCCGAGTTTGTCGATCAGGCGCTGAGCGCCGTCAGCCCAGAACTGCAAATTCACTTCATAGACAACACCGACCCGGCGGGAATCGACCGCACCCTCGCCCAGATTGGAGAACGGCTATCGACCACGCTGACGATCGTTATCTCCAAGTCGGGCGGCACACCCGAAACCCGCAACGGCATGGTCGAAGTCAAGGCGGCTTATGAGGCTCAGGAGCTAGACTTTGTCAAGCAGGCCGTCGCCATCACGGGGATTGGTAGCAAGCTAGAGGACATCGCCAAGTCTGAAGGCTGGCTTGCCACCTTCCCCATGCACGACTGGGTGGGCGGACGCACCTCCGAGCTGTCGGCGGTCGGCCTGCTGCCAGCCGCCCTCCAGGGAATTGAGATTCGCGAAATGCTGGCCGGGGCCAAAGCGATGGACGCGGCGACGCGGGTGCATGAGCTGCACCAGAACCCAGCGGCCATGCTGGCCCTAGCCTGGTATTTTTCAGGCGATGGCAGAGGCGAGAAAGACATGGTAATTCTGCCCTACAAAGACAGCCTGCTGCTGTTTAGCCGCTATCTGCAGCAGCTGGTGATGGAGTCTCTGGGCAAGGAAAAGGACCTGGACGGCAATACGGTTTACCAGGGCATCGCGGTCTACGGCAACAAAGGCTCCACCGACCAGCATGCCTACGTTCAACAGCTGCGCGAAGGGGTCCCTAACTTCTTCGTCACCTTTATCGAAGTGCTTCAGGACCGCCAGGGCGACTCGGTGGAAGTGGAGCCCGGTGCGACCTCGGGAGACTACCTCTCGGGACTGCTGCAGGGCACCCGCCGCGCCCTCTATGACAATCAGCGCGACTCGATTACGATTACCATCCCGGTTGTCACCCCCCGCGCCGTCGGGGCGCTGATTGCCCTCTATGAGCGCGCCGTCGGCCTCTACGGTTCATTGGTCAACGTCAATGCCTATCATCAGCCCGGCGTGGAAGCAGGTAAGAAAGCCGCCGCCAGCGTGCTGGAGCTGCAAAAGCAGGTGGTGGATATTCTCAAAAAAGCCGATCAGCCGCTGGCGCTAGCCGAAATTGCCAGCCAGGCCAATGCTACAGATCAAATTGAAAGCATTTATAAAATTATTCGGCATCTGGATGCCAATGAGCGGATGGCCAAAATCCAGGGCCACCCCAGCCAGCCTAAGACGCTTAAGGTGACGGCACGGTGAAAGACAGTGCCGGTGATTGACAGATTGTTTGATGTTTGCAGCTATGGTCAGCGCAGCTCCCCCTTTCCACTCACAAAAGGCGTCTTCCAAAAATCCCAGTTTTCTTTATTAAAGGGCGATCGCCATTTATAAATCAGCCTAGACTCTAACGTTTGGCGAGCTCGGCGCTGGCTCGGCGCATGGGGCCAGAACGCAATTCCGAGCTGACTGGTCATCTGATTTTGATAATGGGCCTGCCGGTAGTTGACCAGGTAGCGCTTACAATCATGCTCGCCCTTCCAGCGCTGATTCGACTTCACGGTCTCGCCCACGTAGAGCAGCAGCGGCGCGGCATAGTCGATCACAAAATACATCGCCGCCACCCCGACATCGCTGAATCGCCAGCGCCAGAACTCAGTATTCTGCGGCGGCAGCTCAAATGGATTGAGCCCTTCTGCCTGACTATCTGCTGCCGCTAAATCAAACAGGGTCGTCTGCTCAGCGGCGGGGGCTAAACCAACGGTCGTCTGAAACTTTGCCACCCGGCGTTTCCAATCCCGCAGCTCAGCTGTGCCAACGGGAGCCGCTGCCCTAAAATTTTCGTAGTGCGACTGGCCGACAGCCCGGAGTTGACTTTCTGAAAGCAGGAAACCTTGCCTATCCACGGAGCGCCTCTGGAAAGTGAATTACAAAGCTATATATAGCGTAATTTCCAAAAAAATATGCAGAAAACCTCTATATGTTGATGAGCCATTAAGGAAAGCCGATCGGGTTTTTCTGAGTTCCAGCCATTGACGGCCGCTCATCAAAACTTCTTGATTATTCCAATTCTGACTATTGGAAGACCAAATATCAAGCTTTGGCATAATTTCGGAGTTTAAATATGTAACTGATGACAAGCGCGATCGAGAATGGTCAGAAAGGCTTGAAGCTCACGTAGACTTTGGGAAGAATAAATTTGTCCATTCGCTCTACAGATCCCCCCGGTTGTGAGGCCAGCTCACCTGAGATGCCTAAATTTGAAGCGGCTATTCAGAAAAAGGTAGGCACAATCTACATCACGGAAATCTTTACCGTCTTAGAAGCCGTTGCCTTTAAACAGACCTGTCAGGCACTGTTCCAGCAGAATACCTGCCTCAACCAGGTCATTCTTGATTTCGAGAAAACCAGCTTCATCGACAGCAGCGGCATTGGTGCCCTCGTGATTTGCCATCGTCTTAGCCAGGCTCAGGGAGCTCAAATGCAGCTGCACAACGTGCCGTGCCAGGTGATGATGGCGCTACAGATGACTGAGCTAGACAAGATTTTTACCATCAAGCCCTCTGCCTCACCCCTCAGTCCACCGCAAAGTCGGCTTAACGGTCTGCCCTCTACCCATCCTTCGGTCCGGTCTAAAGCCAAGCGCCTGACGGATATTGTTGGCGCGCTGGTGGGACTGCTGATCACGGGCATCGCCTGGGTGCCGATCGCGATCGCGATCCGCTACGAAGACAGGGGTCCCATCCTGTTCGGCCAGACTCGCTGCTCCTGGATGGGCAAGCGCTTCACGATTTGGAAATTTCGCTCGATGGTTGCCGACGCCGAAGCCCTCAAAGCCCAGGTTACCAACCAGGTCGAAGGTCCCCTGTTCAAAAATGAAAACGATCCCCGCGTTACCCGCATCGGCCGCTTCCTGCGCCGTACCAGCCTGGATGAGCTGCCCCAGTTTTGGAATGTGCTCAAGGGCGAAATGAGCCTGGTGGGGACGCGCCCGCCGACCCCCGACGAAATTGAGCAGTATGAAGTGTCGGCCTGGCAGCGGCTCAATGTCAAACCGGGCATGACTGGCGAGTGGCAGGTACATGGTCGGTCTAAGGTCACCAATTTTGAAGACGTTATCCGTCTGGACCTGAGATATCAGGAAAACTGGAGCTTCTTCTACGATCTGAAGCTGATTGCCAAGACGGTTTTAATTCTCTTCAGCCGCAACTCTGGAGCCGTTTAGCAGTCAAAACGCTTTTTACGTTGCTTTCGGATCAGGCCAATAGCCTGCCGCGCGTGGCTAGGATTTTGAAACGGCTGACGGGGTCGCCGGAAGCAGCCACCGGCTAGTGATTTTGTCAGTCGCTTTGCGTTTTGCGTCAAACAAATTCGCTGGTGCTTCAAAATGCCTTCACAATAATAGAGGACGTAGAAGCATCAGAAGCAGCGCGTATGCTGGCAAATATCTTAGCCATGGTCGTAGGGCTGGGCAGTTTCGCCTTTTACATGGCGGCCTTTATCTATCCCGAGGTGCATCGTCGGGCCGACTTTTTATGGAGCGGCCTGGGATTTTTCTATGCGCTGGTACTGTGGTTCGGGGCCGGACAAGTTCGAGGGGTGGTCCTACTGGGGCAAACGGCCAGCGTTGGACTGCTCGTTGTATTGGGCTGGCAAACGTTAGTCCTGCGGCGATTGACGACGCCTTTACCACAGCGTACCCCCGTCGTCCTCAAGCCTGAGCTGGTGACGGCCTGGGCCGGTCGGCAGCTCGACAAAGCTCAGGATACGATCCCCGCCATCGAGACCATTCGCGCCGCCCAGGTCGAGCGCAAGCGGGTCGAGACCAGCGGCCCTTCTAGCGGCTGGCGACGAGCCTACGAATATGAGTTTGTCGAAGACGGCATTGATCTAGCATCGGCCAAAGAACCGGCCAAAGAACCGGCCAAAGAATCCGCTCAGGGACTGGCTAAAGGGATTGCGGACGAGTCGCTGGCGGTCCCCCCAGAAGAATTCTCAAAAGAATCCGCAGAATCCTTTCCAGAAGCTCCAGATGCGTCTTCAGAAGCAGTCCTAGATCCGCCTCCAGAGGAATCTGCTCTCGAAGCATCCATAGAAGCACCCCTAGAAGCCGTGATAGAGCCATCTCCAGCGGCACCTGAGCTAGCCGATCCCGATTGCGTCATTCCAACTCCCGACCTCTCAACTGAAGCTGAGTCGCTTGCAGCAAACGCCAAACTTCCGCCAAGCTCGGCAGACCCGCAACAGTCGCGGCCCGCAGCGACCCGCTCAGCGCCTCAAGGACCGATCTCAAAAGCTATGATTATTGCAGACTGGCTTAAGGAGTTGGTGGTATTGCTTACCCGACCCAAGCCAGCTCGCCCCATGATCGAGCTGCCGCCCCGGCCGCCCTCCATTCCATCGGTTAAGCCTGAGTCCAGTGATGAAGCCGATGGGATATGGCCCGCAGAGGAGCTAGAGGACGATCTCAACTAGCCCAGCCCCTTGAAGCCCGCCAGACTTCAAGGCAGAATGGTTCGATGGCGCGAAAAATCCCTGAGTTTCCTAACCTGTGACTGACTCCAAAAGCTACAAAGAGACCGTTCTGCTGCCCCAGACAGACTTTAGTATGCGAGCCAACGCGGTCAAGCGCGAGCCCGAGCTTCAGCAGTTTTGGGACCAGCAGCAGATCTATGCAACCCTCTCCGAACAGAATCCGGGTGAGGTATTTGTGCTGCACGATGGCCCGCCCTACGCCAACGGCGACCTGCATATGGGCCACGCCCTAAACAAAATTCTCAAGGATATTGTCAATAAATATCAGCTATTGCAGGGCCGTAAAGTTCGCTATGTTCCCGGCTGGGACTGCCATGGCCTGCCGATTGAGCTGAAGGTGCTCCAGACCCTGAAGCCCGAAGAACGGCGATCGCTCTCTCCTCTGGAGCTGCGCCATAAGGCCAGAGAATTTGCCCAGGAGACGATTGAGCATCAGCGTCAGGGCTTTCGTCGCTACGGTGTCTGGGGCGACTGGGAGCATCCCTATGCGACCCTTCAGCCCGAGTACGAGGCCGCCCAGCTCGGGGTCTTCGGCCAGATGGCGCTAAAGGGCTATATCTATCGCGGGCTCAAGCCGGTCTACTGGAGCCCCAGCTCCCAGACGGCGCTGGCGGAAGCCGAGCTGGAGTATCCCGCTGACCACGTGTCGCGCAGCGTCTACGTGGCCTTCCCGCTGACCGAGCTCTCGGCGGCCAGTCAGTCGGCTCTGTCGCCGTTTATGCCTGAGCTGGCGATCGCAATCTGGACCACCACCCCCTGGACGATCGTCCCCAACCAGTTCATCCGCAGCCGCCCTGAGATGGCCTACGCGGTGGTAGAAGGCTTCCAATCCGTCAGTCCCCAGGCTCCCAAATACACCCTAGTCGCCGCCGACGCGGTCGAAAGGCTGGCCAAAACCTTTGACACCGAGCTGACCGTGAAAGCCACGGTAGCGGGACAGGACTTAGAAGGCTGCACCTACCGGCACCCGCTGTTTGAGCGTCAGAGCCCAGTCGTCTCGATGGGAGAAGACATCAATGCCGAGACTGGCACCGGGCTGGTTCACTGCGCCCCGGCCCATGGCCCCGAAGACTTCCAGGTCGGCCAGCACTACGGCATCGAGCCAATTGTGATTGTGGACCAGTATGGCCGCTATACCGAGGACGCCGCGCCATTCAGCGGGCTCAATGTCCTGACTAACGGGACGGAGGCTGTAATCGAGGCGCTGACCGAATCCGGGGCGCTGCTTAAGGAAGCAGCCTACGCCCATAACTATCCCTACGACTGGCGGACCAAGAAGCCGGTGATCTACCGCGCTACCGAGCAGTGGTTTGCCTCGGTAGAAGGATTTCGGGAGGCTGCCCTGGACGCGATCGCGCAGGTACAGTGGTTCCCCGCCCAGGGCGAAAACCGGATCACGGCGATGGTCCAGGACCGAGCCGAATGGTGTATCTCTCGCCAGCGCAGCTGGGGTGTGCCGATCCCCGTCTTCTACGACGAAGAGTCGGGCGAACCGCTGATGACCCCGGAGACGATTGCCCACGTTCAGCACATCTTCGCTGACCAAGGCTCAGATGCCTGGTGGCAGCTGCCGGTAGCCGAGCTGCTGCCAGAGCCCTACCGCAGTAACGGTCGTAGCTACCGCCGGGGCACCGACACGATGGACGTTTGGTTTGACTCGGGCTCCTCCTGGGCCGCCGTGGCAGAGCAGCGCGACAGCCTCCACTACCCAGCAGAGATGTACCTGGAAGGCTCCGACCAGCATCGCGGCTGGTTTCAGTCTAGCCTGCTGACCAGCGTCGCCACCCACGGCCAGGCCCCCTACAAACAGGTGCTGACCCATGGCTACGTGCTCGACGAGCATGGCCGCAAGATGAGCAAATCCCTGGGTAACGGCGTCGATCCCCGCGTGGTGATCGAGGGCGGCAAAAACCAGAAGCAGGAGCCGCCCTACGGCGCTGACGTGCTGCGGCTGTGGGTGTCTTCGGTGGACTACTCCTCCGACATGCTGCTGGGGCAAAAAAATCTTCGGCAGATGTCAGACGTCTACCGCAAAATTCGCAATACGGCGCGCTTCCTGCTGGGCAACCTGTACGACTTTGACCCGGCCCAGGCCGTCCCCTATGAGCAGCTGCCGGAACTCGACCGCTACATGCTCTATCGCATGACTGAGGTATTCACAGAGGTCAAAGGCGCGTTTGAGTCCTATCAGTTCTTCCAGTTTTTCCAGACGGTGCAGAACTTCTGTACGGTAGACCTGTCGAACTTCTACCTGGATATCGCCAAAGACCGGCTGTATATTAGCGCCGCCAACTCACTGCGTCGCCGCAGCTGCCAGACCTTGCTGGCTGCCGTAATCGAGAATCTGGCCCGGGCGATCGCGCCCGTCCTCTCCCACATGGCCGAAGACATCTGGCAGTTTATCCCCTACCACACCGGCTATGAATCGGTCTTTGAGTCGGGCTGGGTGAAGCTCGACCCGACCTGGTCTCAGTTTAAGCCGGTAGAGGACTGGCGGCGGCTGCGGAAAGTCCGTGAAGAGGTCAATAAGGTGCTGGAGCAGGCCCGTGCCGCCAAAGCCATCGGTTCCTCGCTGGAGGCTAAGCTTATGCTTTATGTCGCAGACCTTGACCTGCGCCAGCAGCTGGCCGCGATGAATCCACCCGAGGATAAGGCAGACGGCTCGGCTCACGTCGATCGGCTCCGCTACCTATTTTTAGTCTCCCAGGTGACGCTGCTTGAAACCCCCGAGTCCTTACAGAATCTGCCCTACCACAGCGAGTCAGACGCCTTTGGGATTGGCGTCGTCGATGCCGAAGGCGAAAAGTGCGATCGCTGCTGGAACTATTCCACCACGGTCGGTACCTCGGCTGAGCACCCGACCCTGTGCGATCGCTGTGTCCAGGCGCTAGCCGGGCAGTTTTAGGATTTGCAAGGGAGTCTTAACGACAACAAAAATATTTTATGAATCCGTAGTTTACCGCTTGTGCCAGGGCGGCGGCTTTACTATGTTTGAGGCTTGAGGAACATCCCCACCTAGAGCCACATGCCGCCACTGGGTCTAGCTTGAGGTTGGCTATCCCCGCTATAGTCGAAGCGTCACATGCTCTATTTCATCCTGGCCTGGACCGGCCTGCTGATCGCCAGCTTCCTTGTTGGGACGGTTACCCTGCAACTCTGTCGGGGGTATACGCTAGATCGGCTGTGCGATCGCGTCAGCCTCTCAGTCTGGCTGGGTCTAGTCGTCCTCTCAATCGCCCTGATGGCGGCTTCGCTACGCTTCTCGCTGTCGGCTCCGGTCGGGGCAGTCGTTATTTTAGGGCTGAGTAGCCTCGCCTGTTTACAAAAGCAGACCCGGGCTGAGATAGCCGCCGTTTGGGCTTGGATCAGCTGGAGCAGGGGTCTAGGGTATGGCGCAGCTGCCGCTGCGATCGCGGCCTTGATGGCGCAGCCCGTCACCTGGTTGGATACCGGTCTTTACCACGCCGGGTTGATCCGCTGGCTGTTTGAGTTCGGCACCGTTCCTGGCCTGGCCCTGCTCAATTCCCAGTTCGGCTTTATTTCCACCTGGTTCGCGATCGCGGCTCCCTTTAATGCCCCTTTCCCAGCGGGGCAGGCAGCAGCCGTTATGAATGGGTTTGTGCTGCTGATAGCGGTCTTGCAGCTGGGCCTCAGCCTAGCTCAGGTGATGCTCCGGAAAGCGCGATCAAGCGACTGGTTCAGCCTAGTTTTTCTGCTTATTGTTTGCCTGGCGTTTACTCAAACCCATTTCCTATCGGTCATTTTGCTCTCACCTTCACCCGACATTCCAGTCATTTTGCTGACCGGGACGGTGGCCTGGCTGATTTTGCTCCTCCACGAGCAGAATAGCCGGGCATTTGCTGAAGTCATTCAGACGCCCCTCAGCCCCGACCTGCTGCCGCTGCTCTTGGCGATTGGAGCCACGTCAATCAAGCTCACTGCCCTACCGCTGCTGGCTTTTTCTCTGGGGTTCTATCTGCTTAGAAAGATGAGCTGGGGACGATGGATTGCTGGCGGCCTGATCCTTGGCCTCGCCTTATTGCCGTTTTTAACGGCCTCCACGCTGACCTCCGGCTGTCCGCTTTTTCCGTCTACCTTTGGATGTTTGGACCTACCCTGGACCCACTCTGCCGAGTCCACAGTGCGAATTGCCAATCAAACCCACGGCTGGCAGACCTGGTTTGGTCAGCCCCCGCCGGGCGCTAATCGCTACCTCTGGCTGCTGGGGAAATGGCTGCAAAGCTCCAATTCAAATAAGCTGATTGCGCCACTTTTGGTCGCCATCCCGATCTATTTGCTCTTCGCTATCGGCCAAGCTCGGCACTATCGTCCCCCTAGTCGCGCCTATGCCCAAATCTGGTTGGTTCTACTCGCTGCCGTAGGCACCCTGTTCATGATGCTAAAAGCACCCATGTTCAGATTCGGCATGGGCTATGTCCTTCTGGTTCCCTGCCTGCTGGCCATGACCTGCTTACAAAAGCAGGCCTGCGCAATAGGGGACATTCGGCAGCTATCCTGGTTCTACAAACGCAGCCGCTGGGCCATTGGGCTAGCCGTTAGTGCGGCTCTACTCGCCATGATTACAGTCCGTTCCGGGCCGTCTCACCTGCTCTTGCCGCCGCCCTTACCAGCCTCTGAGCTGGAGGTCCTACAGCCCGTTGGGGAAGTTGCTTACCAGCGACCCCTCAATTCGCGAAGGATCTGCTGGTCGGCTGAGCTCCCCTGCGTCCGCGAAGTCAGCCCCAGGATTGGTCTTCGCAACACTGCTGCAGGGCTAGATGCCGGATTTATGTACGTACGCTAGAGCGCTTCAATCAATTATTTCCAAAGTTCAAATCCGTGTAAACCCTCTGTGAAGTTGGGCGCTGCCCGCTGTAATTACCCGACATGGTGACTACCATGGTTAGAGTAGTAAACGTTTCTTAACAATATTTCTTGTAGAATTGTCGATGGGCAGCTGGAGAGCTATGCAGGGGGCAACTGCAACTTCCCTAGCTCAGGCTCCCTATCCAGGAACATTCAACGGATGTTGACCGACTCGATTAGTATGTGTGCTGCATACAGACTGAGAATTTTTGTGGACATATCTAGGAGATAAGGTGCAGAAAGCGTCCGGCTGGCCTGAGGTTTCAATCATTGTCCCGGTGCACAATGGCGGCGAGAGTTTTCGGAAATGCTTACAGAGCCTAAACCAATGGGCGCTGGAGCGGGCCGAAGTCATCGTTGTTGCCGATGGAGCTTCCGACGGCAGCTGGCAGTTGGCAGAGCCGTTCGGCGCGAAGCTGATTCGCCTACCCGAAACGCAGGGGCCAGCCCGAGCCCGAAACATCGGGGCTGAGGCGGCTGAGGCCGATATTCTGTTTTTTGTCGATGCCGATGTTACAATTCACCCCAACACGGTCGATGGCGTTATTCGAGCCTTTCAGGCCAACCCTGAGCTAGCTGCTCTGATTGGCTCCTACGACGATGCTCCGGGGGCGACAAATTTTTTGTCCCAGTACAAGAATCTTTTTCACCACTACACCCATCAGGGGGGGCACGAGGAAGCCTCTACCTTCTGGGGTGCATGTGGAGCTGTTCGACGAGAGATTTTTCTATCTTTGGGAGGATTTGATCAGCGTTTCCGAAAGCCTTGTATTGAAGATATTGAATTGGGATATCGTCTAAAGCAGGCAGGATACCAAATCCGTCTTTGCAAAGCTATCCAGGTCAAGCATCTGAAACACTGGACACCTTATTCACTGCTGCGGGCCGATATTTTTTATCGGGCTCTTCCCTGGACGGCCCTGCTGCTTCAGCTTCGGCAGACCGATCCGCAGCAGTATCAGCAGGTGTCTCGCGATCTCAACCTGAAGTCGAGCAGCCGCCTCAGCGTGGTTTTGGTCTATGCCGCGATCGCGAGCCTGCTGTTCGTGTGGTGGTGGCCCACAGCGTTGCTTGGCGCGGGGCTGTTGAGCCTGGTTTTAGTCCTACTCAACTGGCCCGTCTATCGATTTTTCTATCAGCAGCGGGGATTTTGGTTTGCCCTGGGCGTTATCCCATGGCACTGGCTCTATTACTTTTACAGCGGTCTCGCGTTTGCCATTGGGCATCTGCGGTATCAGATTTGGGGCTATCAGCTCGCCAAAGGTTAATCCGCTCCCCTGCTCATTGCTCCCCTGCTCATTGCTCCCCTACTCATTGCTCCTTGGAGAACATTAGGATGAAAAATGCTCAAACCGTTGTCATTGGTGGCGGTCCAGCTGGCCTAACGGCAGCTTACGAACTGGCCAAGCATGGACATTCGTCCGTTGTTTTGGAGCAGGCCGATCGGGTCGGGGGAATTTCCCGCACTGAGGACTATAAGGGCTATCGCTTTGATATTGGCGGCCATCGCTTTTTCACTAAAGTGGGCGAAGTTCAGCAGGTCTGGAAAGAAATCCTGGGTGATGAGTTTATTCAGGTGCCTCGGCTGTCCCGCATTTACTACCGAGGTCGCTTTTTTGACTACCCGCTGTCGATTTCGAATACGCTGAAAAATCTCGGCCCGGTTGACAGCGCCCTGATTGTTTTGAGCTATGTCAAGTCTAGGCTCAAGGCCAAGCTAAATCCGGGCGAAGAAGCTGAGAACTTTGAAGACTGGGTGGTCGAGCGGTTCGGCAATCGGCTCTATCGCACCTTCTTCAAATCCTATACCGAAAAAGTCTGGGGTATTCCCTGCGACAAAATTCAGGCCGAATGGGCAGCTCAGCGGATTAAAGGGCTTTCTTTGAAAAAGGCGGTCGTCAACGCCATGTTTGGCAGCAACGATACCAAAACACTGATCAAAGAGTTTGACTATCCCATTCTGGGTCCCGGCATGATGTGGGAGCGCTGTCAGGAGATTCTAGACCGCAAGGGATCGCCGGTTCACCTGCATACTCGGGTTGAGAAGATTGAGCATGAGAATGGCCGAGTGACAAAAGTGACTGCCCGAAAGGGAGATGAGACGCTTGAGCTAGAGGGTGACGACTACGTGTCGAGTATGCCGGTTACGGCGCTCATTCGCTGTCTGCACCCCGCGCCGCCTGCTCATGTGTTGAAGGCTGCCCGGGGTTTGAAATACCGCGATTTCCTAATCGTGCCGATCATTGTCAATCTAAAGTCGCTCTTTCCCGACAACTGGATTTATATCCACAGCCCCGAATTCAAAGTAGGCCGCATCCAGAATTTCAAAAACTGGAGTCCTAAGATGGTGCCCGATCCCGAGAAAACCTGCTTGGGAATGGAATATTTCTGTAGCGAAGGCGACCAGCTTTGGGAAATGTCAGATTCCGAACTGGTGAAGCTGGCCAGCCGGGAAATTGTAGGATTGGGACTTGTCCCCGTTCAGGCTTTAGTAGAAGATGGCACCGTTATCCGCCAGAAGAAAGCCTATCCGGTCTACGACGGCGAATATCGCGATCATCTACAGGTAATGCAGGACTACATCCAAAGCTTTCAAAATCTGCAAACGGTAGGTCGTAACGGGATGCACCGCTACAACAACCAGGACCACTCCATGCTCACCGGTCTGCTTGCGGCCAAGAACATTCTGGGCGAGCACCACGACCTGTGGAACGTGAACGTAGAGCGCTCTTACCACGAGGACTTTACTAAAGACCAGTGGGCAAAGCTCAAGGCTGAGAAAAAGCGGCAGGAGCAGACCCAGGCAATCTTGGCCTGAGGCTATAGGTTCTACAAGATGCAAAGCAGCCAGCCCTATCCTCAAGTTTCTATCATTGTTCCGGTGTTCAATGACGCAGAGCCGCTAGCCCAGTGCCTAGCCGCCCTGGAGCAACAGTCCTATCCCAAAGACCGCTATCAGGTGATTGTTGTCGATAATGGATCGGATCACCTCTCCGCGGTAGAAGCTTTGGTGGGCCGATGCGCTCAAGCCGTGCTGGCTCAGGAGAGCCGTCCAGGCTCCTACGCGGCCCGCAACCGGGGGATTGAGATGGCTCAGGGAGACGCGATCGCGTTCACAGACGCCGACTGCATTCCCGCCGCCGACTGGCTAGAAGCAGGCGTCAGGCGGCTGCTGGAGACGCCCAACTGCGGCTTAGTCTCAGGCCAGATTGAGATTTTTCCACAGGATGCTCGCTGCCCAACCACGACTGAGCTGTTTGAAATGGCGACTGCCTTTCCCCAGGAGCAGCACCTGAGGGATATGAAGTATGGCGCTACGGCCAATCTGTTCACCTGGAAAACCGTCATTCAAGCCGTGGGTAGCTTCAACCCGACGCTCAAATCTGGCGGCGACCTAGATTGGGGAAAGCGGGTATACGACGCCGGATACGCACAGGTCTATGCCCCCGAGGTGCGCATTGCCCATCCGGCCCGGGCTTCCCTACGGCAGATTCGACAAAAAACGGTGCGGCTAGCCGGGGGGCACTACGATCTGCTCAATCGCAACCTCTATCACTTCTTCTATGAAGATTCGCTTTTCTTTAAGCTTGCTATCCAAAAGCGCATTCCCGACCCGATTAAAAAAAATCTAATTTTCGCGCTGATCTTAGGTCAGGATTTGATTCCCCCTGTTAACTACGTGATCAGCGTCTTCAACAGCCCGAAGTTAAGCAGAGTTAGTGAAAAAATTCGAGTTGCCTGGGTGATTGTGGTCGTTCGGTATACGGGTGCCTGGGCCAAAATTCTGCTGAGGATGGGTAGAACACCTAGCCGGGTTTAATCGCCGTCATTCACGCCATATTTAAGCAAGATTCCGCTGCCAGAGCCGCGCTAAACGTCATGAAAATCGCATTTATAGTCGGTACGTTTCCAACCTTATCCGAAACATTTATCCTAAACCAGATTACAGGCTTGGTTGACCGGGGACACGAGGTTGATATCTATGCCGATCGGTCTGGCGACCTTTCTAAAGTCCATGAAGATGTCTTAAACTATCGGCTGCTCGACCAAACTTACTATCTGCCTGAAATTCCTGCTAACTTGCTTTGGCGGGCTATTAAAGGCGTAGGCCGCAGCATTTCCTGCCTGACTCAAGCGCCTCGGGCAACGTTGAAGTCCCTGAATTTTCTGAAGTATGGCAAGCAGGCGCTATCCCTCTGGCTGCTGTATACGCTAATCCCCAACTTTGAAAAAGACTACGATATTGTCCACTGCCAGTTTGGCACCGTTAGCTTTCGGGGCATGGCATTCCGCGCGATGAATTCTCCCCAAGCAAAGCTAATTACCATCTTCAGAGGTCACGACATTAGCAACTTTGTGCAGGAGCAGGGCGAAGATATCTACGATCCCCTCTTCAAAAATGGGGACTATTTTCTAGCAAACTGTGAATTTTTCAAGCGCCGCGTAGTCGAGCTGGGCTGTCGGCCGGGTAAAATTCGGGTGCACGGCTCGGGTCTAGACTATAGCCGCTTTCCGCTGCAAGTTCGTCAGTTTCCCCAGGATGGTGTAGTGCGGGTCGCCACGACGGGCCGCCTAGTGGAAAAAAAGGGAATTGAATACGGTATTCGGGCCGTTGCTCAGGTGCTGAAGCACTATCCCAATCTGGAATATGTCATCATCGGCGAGGGGCCGCTGCGATCGCAGTTTGAGCAGCTGATTCAGTCGCTGGGGGCCGAGGGTTCAATTCAGCTAGTCGGGCAAAAGTCCCAAGCAGAGCTGATTGCCCTGCTAGAGACCTCGCACTTATTTATTGCGCCGAGCGTAACGGCTGCCGATGGCAATCAGGATGCGCCGGTCAACGTCCTGAAGGAGGCAATGGCGATGGGGCTTCCCGTCATCAGCACCCTGCACGGCGGTATTCCAGAGCTGGTGGAGGAAGGCGTATCGGGCTATCTGGTGTCAGAGCGAGACGCGGGCGCGATCACGGCTCGCCTAGTCGAGCTGATTGAGCATCCCGAACGCTGGCCAGAGATGGGACGGGCTGGGCGCGCCTTCATCGAAAAAAATTACGACCTCAACCGCCTCAACGACGCCCTGGTTTCACTCTATGAATCGCTGCTCCAGTCTGATCCGCCCGCGTCCCAGCCAGAGGCTTCCCTTTCCCTTAGCCCCTTCTCCTAGTCCTTTTTCCCAGCCCTTTTCTCCAGTTAATTTAGCCATCATGGAAGGATAGTCTACTCCCATGCCCTCCACCACGCCTCAAATGACCAATCAATTGCCTTCGCCCCGGGTCACCATCGTGGTTGTCCCTCGCGAGCGCTTCAGCTGTGCTCAACGATCTTTAGAAAGTGTACTGGCCCATACCCAGCTGCCTTATCGGCTCGTTTACGTCGATGGCAACTCGCCCGCTCCGGTGCGGGACTACCTGAAACAGCAGGCCGATGCCCATGGCTTTGAGCTGCTGCGCACCGAGCAATATCTCTATCCCAATCAGGCCAGGAATCTGGGGCTGGCCCAGGTGGAGACCGACTATGTGGTCTTTTTGGATAACGACGTGATTGTCTCACCGAATTGGCTAACGGCTTTGCTGAACTGCGCTGAGGAAACGGGAGCGGCAGTTGTGGGGCCGCTGATGTGCCAGTATGAACCCATCCATGAAGTCGTTCATTTTGCCGGGGGAGAAACTCACATCTGGACGGACAAAACTGGACGACGGCGGCTGCGGGAGAAAATGTATGACCAGGGCAAGCGGGTGGCTGACGTGCGCGATCGCCTGCAGCGGACTCAAACCGAGCTGGCTGAATTTCACTGCGTGCTGGTTCGCCGCTCGATTTTCGAGCAGCTAGGACCCCTTGATGGGGCCATGCTGAATACGAAGGAGCATCTGGATTTTTGCCTGAGCGTGCGCGAGCTGGGGGACACCGTTTATTTTGAACCCGATAGTATTGTCACCTATGTTCCGGGACCGCCATTGCAGTGGTCTGACCTGCACTACTACATGCTGCGCTGGAGCGACGCCTGGACGTTTGCGAGCCTGAAGCATCTGCAGACCAAGTGGAATCTGGCCGAAGATGGCTACTTTCAGACTAAGTACAAGAAGTTGCAAAAGGGCTGGCGACGCAGAGGCACCATCATCGGCCCCTTTGTTCGCAAGCTGACTTTTGGACTCGGCAGCGGCAAACTGGAAAGCCTTTTGGTTAAGCCAGAACGACTGTTGAATCAGACCTTAACCACTCGCCACGCTAAGCATCAGCCGACGGAGCAGCCGTCTATGAAGGTGGCTTCTCCAGACCTGGTCTCGAGTTCTGCCAATCGTTAAAGATAGTTTACCCCGTTCATCCGCATGCCCCCCGAAGTCGTCTATACGCCCGATAGTTTGCTGCGCCGTCCCCGGTATCTGCTGTGGACGATGTGGCGCGACCTGCTCGCGGCCCGCGAGCTGGCCTGGCGGCTGATGGTACGGGACATCAGCGCCCAGTATCGGCAGGCCTTTTTAGGCATCGCTTGGGCCTTTATCCCGCCGATTGCCATGGCCTACGGGTTTACCTTAGCCAAAGAGGCCAATGTCTTCACGGTAGGCGCGACGGATATTCCCTATCCGGCCTACGTGATGTTCAATACGGCGCTGTGGCAGACCTTCGTAGATGCGGCTACGGGACCAGTACAGGCCGTAATTTTGGCTAAGCCTATGCTGTCCAGAGTCAATTTTCCTCGGGAGGCGATTATTCTGGCCAAGTTGGGGGAGGTAGGCTTCAACTTTGGCATCAAGCTGATTCTGATTGTCGGCCTGTTTCTCTATTTTCGGGTCCCCGTCAGCTGGACAATACTGCTCGCTCCGGTAGCGCTGATCCACCTGATTTTGCTGGGTACCCTGGTGGGCGTATTGCTAGCTCCAGTGGGTGTGCTGTACCAGGACGTGTCGAAAAGCCTGAATATGGTCATGGGGTTTTGGCTGTTCCTCACCCCGGTGATTTACCCCGTCCCTACGGAGGGCCTGTTTGGGGCACTGGTCGCTTGGAATCCGGTAACGCCGCTATTGGTTACCATACGCGAGCTGGCCACGACTGGGGTTTTGACCCATCCGGTGGGGTTTTGGGTAGTGAGCGGCCTGACGCTGGTTGGGCTGGTCCTAACCTGGGTAGGCTTTCGAATTGCGATGCCGTACGTGGTCGAGAGGGTAACGTCATAGAATGCTGCTGAACAGTCAATCTCAATCGGCTCCGGAAAATCTGCCTGAAAACCCGCCGGTCATTACAGTGGAGGGCGTGTCGAAAAAGTTTTGCCGCGACCTCAGGCGATCGCTCTTTTACGGTGTCCAGGACATCGCCGCTGATCTCACCGGGGGGCGGCGACACAGCGATCGCCTGCGGTCCCATGAATTCTGGGCGCTTAAAGACATTAATTTTCAGCTGCATCGTGGGGAGGCGCTTGGCCTCGTGGGCACCAACGGGGCTGGCAAGAGTACCCTGCTGCGGATCATCAGCGGCTTGATTAAACCCGATGTTGGCAAAGTCCGAGTCAGCGGCAGAATTGCCCCCCTCATCGCGCTAGGGGCAGGCTTTAACCCGATTCTCACCGGACGCGAAAACATCTACGCCAACATGTCGATTTTGGGCTTGACCACCAGCCAAATTGAGGCTCGATTTCAAGATGTGGTGGATTTTGCCGAGATCGAAGAAGCGATCGATGCGCCGGTACAAACCTATAGCTCGGGCATGGCGGCTCGGCTTGGGTTTGCCTGTGCTATTCACACAGATCCGGAAATTCTACTGATTGATGAAGTCCTCGCAGTTGGCGATGCTCGGTTCAAAGCGAAGTGTTATCGTCGCCTCTACGAGATTCGACAGAGGGGGGTATCGTTTATTTTAGTCAATCACAATCCCCAAGCGATTCTAAACATATGCGATACAGCCGTTTACCTATCAAAAGGGTGTTTGGCTGCAAGGGGCAACTCAGGGGAGATTGTCGCCCAGTACGAAAAAGACCTGTTTTTGGATGAGGTTGAATTTGGCAGTAACCGCATGAGTCTGCCTGCCAAACCCAGAGCAGAAAGTTTAGGGCTTGACATCCGAGACCTCTTTTTTCGAGATGAGTATGGCAATATCCTGCAAGCCCTGTTTGCGGGAGAAGCAGTCAGTTTTTGCGTCGGCATCGAAAGCTATCATGTCTTTGAAGGCATCACCATGCATGTCAAGATTAATAAAATTGGCGGTGAAGATAATTCTGGCACTGTTTTATACCTAAACGGAGAAAATGATGACGTTTACTTTAGTACCGAATCTGGTCAATACGAGCTTCGACTCGAACTTCCTTATCTCGGGCTAGAAGCAGGCGCCTATACGATGAATCTTAAAATCAAAAAAGATTCTATTTATACCTTCGATGTTGTCGAGTCTTTTAAATTTACAGTGCAATCAAAAAGCCGGGAAAATAAATGTGTTTTTTATCAGCCAAGAACCTGGAAAATCATGGAGAGCGCGTCTAAAGCAGACGCTTTTCCCCATTAGGCCCACTAGGCCCATTAGGTATGGGTGTCAAGGGCGTAGGGGAAACGAACTTAGTTATTCAAGGGGGGAGAACGGTGAGCATTGAGATTCAAAACAAAGTGGGGTTTGCCATTGGCACCGGTCGATGTGGTACCAAGTTTATGTGCCGAGTGCTCGGTTTAGAACCTCATGTCTCCTCCGTACACGAACGCAACCCCCTGAATGAAGCTTTTCATCGGTACTGCAAGTGGTATGGGCTGCCTGTTGATTCGGCAGGATTTCTCAACACCAAGCTGCTAGAAGTCCAGCAGGACTTAGCAGATCATCAGTTCTCTTTTGAGGCCAGCGGCTATCTGTCGCTGTCAGTCAAGGAACTCTACGAGCGATTCGGAGCCAAGTTTATTTTGCTTGTACGTAGCCCAGAGCGAGTCGTCAATTCCTATCTGCGAAAGGGCTGGTATCAGGCACCAATTGAAAGGAAAGATCCCAACTTAGCCCCTACATTTCAAGTGAACTGCGCCTATTTTCATTATTTTCTAGGACGAATTATTCCTTCAGGAGATAGGTTTCTCGAATGGCAGGCCATGAGCCGCGTAGGCAAACTTGCCTGGTACTGGAATGCCTTAAATTCAGAAGTGATTAAGCAGTTTCAAGATATTCCTGCTAGCCACTACCGAATTGAAAAAGTTGAGCAGATGACCCATAATCGCTATCTAGAGATAGCTGATTTTTTGGGTTTTCAACCACAACTACCGAGGGCTTATTACGATGAATTAGTGCGACGTCCGCCCAACGCTAAACAGCAGGTACCAACCACCTCTGCCTGGACAGCAACTGAAATTGAGGAATTTGAAACTTCAGTGCGACCTATGGCTGATTATCTAAAGTATGAATATAGGGTTGATCAGCTGCAACAGCATAAGTCCCAAGCCAATGAATCTTCTAAGTTGGGGTGGTTGGAGCGTCAATATCTCAAGTTAAAGCTGAAGAATGCTGCCAAGAAAGACGGCAAACTGCCCAAGAGTCGGATCCAATAGAAATGAATTTTTGCTGTGAATTTTCCATGTTATCGGCTCACCTAATTGTTTTGCCATGAATCAACCTCTACTCAGCATCATTATTCCCACCCATAATCGTCCACAGCTTCTACAATTCGCTGTGGAAAGTGCGCTCGCTCAAACGGTGTCTAACATTGAGGTCGTCGTCGTCGATGATGCCTCGGCAGAACCGCTCCAGCTCCCTGACGATCCCCGCCTGAGGTTGATTAGATTGGAAGCATCCCGCGGTGGAGCTGGTGCCCGCAATGTCGGCACCGAGGCAGCCCGTGGACGCTGGGTGACCTACCTCGATGACGACGACGACCTGTTGCCGAGCATGGCGGAGGTTTCCCTCCAAGCTCTCCAGGCCTCTTCCCTTGAAACCCCGGTCGCGGTTATTTCTGGGTTAGAAAAAATTACGCCTGAGGGCAAACTGCTCAAGGTCAGGATTCCGCCTAACCTTTCGCCAAAAGGGAGCTACTTTTTTCTGGAACCGCCGGAGCCCAACTCCTCCTACGCCAGCAAGCAAACGCTGGTGGTTGAGCGTTCTGTCATGCTAAATATTGGCGGCTGGGATGAGAATTTCCGTTCTCGCGTCCATTCTGAACTCTTTCTGCGGTTGAACCCAGTTTGCAATATCATCGGCATTCCTACGATTACCTATCGCCACGTGAGCCATCACAGCGATCGCGTATCGAGCAATCCGCAGCTGCGCCAGGAAAGCTTTCATCGACTCATTCAAAAACACTATGCCGCATTTGCAGCCCATCCCCGGCAATTCTCGCGATTTGTCTACCGTCACGGCCAAATTTCCCTCGAGCAAGGGCAGCTGCAAGCGGCAGCGAAAGCTTTTCTGTGGGCCATGAAAATTGAACCTGTTTCAACTTTTCAGCGGCTGACGGCTGAGCTAAAAACCGGCCTCAAGCTTCAAGTTCGTCGGCTGCTGCCCGTCTCACCTTAGACCGTCCGCTGAATACTGCGTCCTGTTTCGAAGGCTGCTGAATTTGAGTTATGCAAGCTTCCCCCAGACTTTCAATCATCATTCCCAGCTACGATCGACCCCAGCTATTAACTCGGGCCGTCCAGAGTGCGCTGAGTCAGACCATTGACGATATTGAAGTTGTCGTCGTGGATGACGGCTCGCCTGACCCCGTAGTATTAGCGCCCCATCCCCGCCTGAAAGTGGTTCGACTATCTGAGAACCGGGGCACGGCGGCGGCTCGCAACGCCGGGGCAAAAGCCGCCCAAGGTCGCTGGATGAGCTACCTAGACGATGACGATCAGCTACTGCCTGACATGGCCAGACTGTCCCTTGAGGCGCTGGAGCGTTCTACGCTGCCGCCGCCGGTCGCAGTTTTATCCGGCCTAGAAGTGGTGAGCCCAGCAGGGCAGGTGATTGAAACTCGAATTCCCCCCACTCTACTCCGGGGATCCCACTTTTTCCTGGAAGAAATCGAGCCTGGAAAGTCATTCATTTCTAAACAAACTCTAGTCGTAGAGCGATCGCTTTTTCTGAAAATAGGTGGCTATGATGAAGCGTTTCAATCGCGGGTGCATACAGAGCTGTTTCTACGACTGAATCCAGTCTGCTCAATTTTAGGTATTCCAAATACCACCTATCGCCTGATGGCCCACGACGGGCCCCGGATTTCCCGTAATCCAGCCCTGCGTCAGGTGAGCTTTAATCAGCTGGTACAAAAGCATCGGCAGATATTCTTAGAACACCCCAAAATGTTCTCGGATTTTGTCTATAAGCATGCTCAAACTTCACATCATTTAGGCCAAACCAGGCCAGCAATCAAAAGCCTAGCCTGGGCTTTTGTTCTCCATCCTAGCCATACTTCTATGAAGTTAGGGCGCGATTTTCTGGGACGCCTAGGAGGGGCTTTTAGATCGATGTTTTCGAATCCTATTGGCAGCCACTAGCGCTCGGCTGCATCAATCACTGCCTCAGTATCAAGCAAAATCATCTCTGGAGACTAAATCATGAACACCTCAGCTACCTCAGAAACCAGCGTCACCATCGTTCTCACCCAGCGGGAGCGATTTAGCTACACTCGGCAATCTCTGGAAAGCATATACGAACATACCAAAATTCCTTTTAGCCTAGTGTACGTAGATGCCGGATCTCCAGACCATATTCGCCGTTATTTAGCGGCGGCAGCTAGGGAAAAGGGGTTTCAGGTTGTTCGTTTGGAGCACTATCTTTCGCCAAATCAGGCCCGCAACGTTGGTCTGAGTCAAGTTAAAACCAAGTACGTCGTTTTCGTTGACAACGATGTGATTGTCACTCCCCACTGGCTCGAGCGACTGGTCACCTGCGCAGAGGAAACCAATGCAGCCGTAGTAGGGCCAACAATTTGTATCAGTGAGCCGATCCATGAAATGATTCATAATCCTGGCGGCAGCATTGAGATTAAAGAGGACTGGATCGAAGGTACGCTGGTCCGACATTTTCACCATAAGTGTCACTTCAAACGAAAAATTGAAGATGTTCAGGACCGTCTCAGCCGGGCGGAATGCGACTATGTTGAATTTCACTGCATGATGGTGCGGACGGATATTTTTGATAAAACTGGACCGCTCGATGAAAAGCTGCTGAGTACCCGTGAACATCTAGATTTTTGTATGCTAGCTGCTCAGGCTGGTGGGCGCATTGTTGCCGAGCGAGACATCATTGTAACCTATGTGCCAGGACCGCCTGTAGAATGGTCTGACCTAGAGTTCTTTATGCTGCGCTGGAGCAACGCCTGGGATTTGGCTAGCCTGGAGCATTTTATTAAAAAATGGAACTTAGCAGAAGATGGCTATTTTCATAAGCGCTACGAAAGGCTTGGATTTCGGCGGCATAAAGCCTACGTGAAACCCTTAGCCAAGCAGCTCGCGTTTGGCAGGAAGGTTTCTGTTTTAGAAAGGGCTTTGATGTACTTAGACCATCGCTTAAACCGCCTGGTCAGCGATCGCTATGCCCGTCGATATCCTCAGAATGTAGCGCCTTCGGAAACAGAAACGAATCAGGCTTTAGCCACTGCCAATAGTAATGGATAGGGACGAGATCGCCAGACCAATCCAGGCCCTGCTATTGCGCTCAGCACTGGGACTGCTGCCGCAAAGGGGAACTATCGGTTTATGTCTTTGCGGTTCATATGCTGGGCTATTCAACAGATGAACTCATAAGAAAGTGAAATGGACTCAGCTCAACCTCTCTTTTCAATTATCATTCCAACCTATAACCGACCACGGCAGATTGTTGCTTGTCTAGAATCGCTGACGCGGTTGGACTATCCCCGCGATCGCTTTGAGGTGATTGTGGTGGATGACGGCAGTGACGAGCCTTTAGACGCCGTGGTCGAACCTTTTCAAAAGGTGCTGAATCTGGTTCTGCTGCGGCAGGCGAATGCGGGACCCGCCGCGGCGCGCAACCGAGCGGCTGACAAGGCCCAGGGGCGCTACATTGCCTTTACCGACGATGACTGTATGCCCGCTCGCGACTGGCTGCAAAAGCTCGCAGCCTGCTTTGCGCAAAAGCCGGTCTGCATCGTCGGCGGTCGCACGGTCAACGCCCTAGACAACAATCCCTTTTCCATGACCAGCCAGAACATCATCAGCATGGGCTACGACCACTACAATGCCGTACGCGACCAGGCTCGATTTTTTGCCTCTAACAATATGGTCGTGCCCAAGCAGGAATTTCTTGAGCTGGGTGGCTTCGATGAAAGCTTTACCACCTCGGAAGACCGGGAGCTGTGCGATCGCTGGATCCACGCCGGCTACCCCATGACCTACGCGCCGGAAGTCGTGATCTATCACGCGCACCCGATGACCCTACGCAGCTTCTGGAAGCAGCATTTCAACTACGGTCGCGGGGCCTTTCGCTTTCACCAGACGCGATCGCAAAAAGGCTGGGGCAACTTTGAAATTGAAGGCGGCTACTACCTGCGGCTGCTGCGCTATCCCTTCACCCATGGCCAGAGTCGGCAGGGCCTGACGCTGACGGCGGTGCTGTTTGTCTCCCAGGTCGCCAATGCCGCCGGCTTCTTTTGGGAGCGGCGGGAGCGGCAGCGGGGTTAGCGCGACAGCTCCAGCAGGCGGCCCTCCACTGCGATCAGGGCCTGAGTTCCGGCCGCGATCGCCACCTCATAGCCGCCGGTAAAGTCGCCAAAGGCCGGTAGCGTCAGCCGCCGCGCCGTCGTCTCAACCCAAAAGCAGGGCAGCCGCAGCGCGTCTAGCCGACTGCTGAGTCGAATCACCGGATGGATATGCCCGCAGATATTCAGCCCGGCCGACTGCTGAACCGGCTCATGGCTGAGCAGGCAGCCCCCCAGGGTCACCGCCGACGTGCAGGCCATCTCAAAAGCCGCCAGCTCCTGCACCAGCCGCCGGTCGTGATTCCCCACCACCAGCGTCACCTCAGCGCCCACCTCAGCAAGAAACTGACGCCACGGAGTCAGCACCGACTCGACCAGCGCCTGACGGGCATGAAACAAATCTCCCAGGATAAATAGCCGCTGCGGCGAGAGCTGCTCACAGAGCCGCTTTAACCGGGCTATTGTCGCCTGATTCACCTGCGTTGGAATCGGAATCCCCGCCATCTGAAAGGTCTCTGCCTTGCCCAGGTGTACATCGGATACCAGCAGTGATTGCTCAGCTGGCAGAAAGAGCGCCCGCTCTTCTAGTAGGCATACCGCCTGTCCTAAAACCTGAGCTTCGTGAAGATTAACCGCGAGCATTGAACCTTTCTATTGAGCCTATCTTCAGGGCGTTCATCTGAACCAACAGACATTCTACAGCCCAAATAGGCCTTCCAGATGTTTCCGAATCCAGTCCACCGGATTTTGATTATATTCTTCCGAATTGATTAGCCCCAATTGAAAAAACGGCGCCTCCAAAACCGCCTGAACCTGCTCTAAAACATTCAGCATCAAGACCCCACTGCATGGGCTCGGGAACCAAGCCCCTACCCGACCATCCGCCCCTACCGCCTACCGCCTACCGCAACGCTTCGCGAACCCCTTCCCCGGCGGGAAGCCGCGATCGCGTCTGCACCCGATCACCCGATCACTCAATCACCCATCACCCTCTCCCCCTAAACCGCTCCCGCGCCGCCTGAAACGACTCCCGCATCACCGCCTGAATCCGCTCCGGATCCGGCTTATTACCCCCCAGCAGGTCGCCAAAGTAAACGCAGGCCCCTTCCCCCAGCGCCCAGGTATAGGCCGCCGCCCAGGACGCCGCGATGACGCTGCCAAAGCCGGGGATAAACTTAATCAGCTCGCGCCCGATCGCCTGGGCCACGAAGCCACCCGCGATCGCGCTCACCACCCCGCCCGCCTGCGACGGCGTCAGCGTCTGGCCGTACAGCCGCCCCAGCAGGCCCACCATCGAAACCTGGAGCGCCGTCAGCATCGGCATGGTGGCAAAGGGCAGGGGCACCGCCGCCAGCGTAGCCGCGATCGTCGAGAACGCCACCAGGTAGCGACGACCGGCATCGCGGTAGAGGTTACCCAGCTGTTGGCTGGCCCCGTTATCTAACAGCTGATAGATCGCCCGCGCTTCGGCCTCGGGTAGCAGGTCAGCTAGCGTATCTCTGAGCGCCTCCTGGCCATAGAAGACCGGTGTAAAGCCGTCTTCCTCCAGGGTGAAATCAAGCAGCAGCGCTCGGTCATACAGTCCGGTAAAGGCCGACTGAATTTCGTCAAAGGCCCGCTGGATGGCCTCAACCGCCGGTGGGTAGGGCGGATGGTCGGTAACGCTAGCGGGATAGAGCTCGTGCAGGCAGGTAACCGCTAGCAGGCAGGGCAGTCCGGGATAGCGCTGCCGCAGCTGCTGGGCGATCTGCCGCAGCGTATCGAGGGCAAAGTCAGTGACTTTGACCGTTAGGATCAAAATTCGGGCACGGCGGCTCTCCTGCTGCAGCTCAGCTTCGAGTTCCTGAATGATTGCTTCAGTCGCTTGACCGACGTCACCTAGCCCCACCGTGTCGGTAAAGATCAGCAGCGGCAGCTCCTCCGACGGGTAGGCATAGCGCTCGGTATGCTGCGTATGGGGCCGAAACCCCTGCCCGACAATCTCGTCAGAAACCCCGGTCAGCCCCCGGACGATTGAGCTTTTGCCCGCTTGAGGCTTGCCGATCAGTAGCGCCTCCGTGGTCGGCAGCTCGGCCCGGACGGCGGCGAGAATCTCTGCGACCTTAGCCTCATCTACGTTGAATAAGCCTGTAGCCTGGGCCAGCTGCTCCAGCGGCAGCAGCTGCGTCAGCCGGCCGGTGGCCTGGTTCAGGACTTTGGAAAACCCTGACCAGGGATCTTTAGATGGGTTTGGCTGACCCAGTTCCTGCGGTTTTGCTAGCGGCTGCTCCTCGGCAGCGCTTTCGCTAAGGGGCAGGTCGGTCTCGTGCGGATCGCTCATACGGTCACGGCCAGTCTGGCCCCATCAGTCGCGTATCAGTCGCAATTTTAGCCGATGCGCTGCTGAATAATCATCGCCTCAGCCGCTTCGGCCGTCATTGGGTAGCCTAATAAATGGCCTTGGCCTAGTTCGCAGCCAAAAGCCTGGAGCTGCCGCAGCTGCTCTGGGGTCTCGATCCCTTCCGCGATCGCGTCGATGCCCAGCCGGTCGCCCAGGCCAATAATGGTCTCGGCAATATTCAGATTGCGGGGGCTGTCAAACAGCTTGCTGATAAACGACTGATCAATCTTGAGGCTATTGACCGGCAGCCGATGCAGATAGCTGAGCGATGAAAATCCCGTCCCAAAGTCATCAATGCTCACCTGAATATCGTCGGCCCGAAGCTGGGTCAGCAGCCGGCTAACCGCCTCGATATTTTCCATTAGCACACTCTCGGTAATCTCTAGCGAAAGCTGATTGCCCGAGAGGCCGTTAGCGGCTAAGGTTTGCTTGACCTGGGCCAGCAGGTCGGGCTCATTCAGCTGCTTGACGGATAAATTGACGCTGATTTTAAGTCGGGTTCCCGCCGATAGCGTCTGCCAGCGCGCCATCTGGCTACAGGCCTGCTGCAAAATCCACAGCCCTAGCGGCACAATCAGGCCCGACTCTTCGGCAATCGGGATAAATTCTGCTGGTGGAATCATGCCCTTGGTCTGATGCTGCCAGCGGGCGAGTACTTCAAAGCCCAACAGCTGACCCGTCGCCAGCGTCACTATCGGCTGATAGCAAAGCCCTAGCTCGCCCCGCTCAACGGCTTGCCGCAGGTCATTCTCCAGCTCCAGCTGCCGCATCGCCCGCACATGCATCGCCCCGGTAAAGACGGCATAGCGAGCTTTGCCCTGAGCCTTGGCTGAATACATGGCAATATCGGCATCGCGCAGTAGGTCTAAGCCATTGCGATAGCTGGCATTACCCATCACAATCCCAATGCTGGCGCTCATCACCGCCTGATGCGGGCCGAGCTGGATCGGCGATTGCAGCTCATCCATCACCCGTTCGGCGACTCGAATCGCGGCCTGAGCGGAGTCAATGTCGTCCAGCAGTAGCACGAACTCATCGCCGCTAATGCGGGCGGCGATGTCGCCTGGGCGCAGAACGCTTTTGAGCTTACGCGCGATCTCAACCAGCAGCCGGTCTCCCATCGAATGGCCGAGGCTGTCGTTAATCACCTTAAACCGATCGAGGTCTACAAATAGCACAGCAAATCGTTCGCCATCTGGCTGGCGAGCGCGTTCCAGCGCCAGACTGAGCCGTCTGAGCAGCGCATTTCGATTGGGCAGCTGGGTGAGGCCATCGTGCAGGGCCTCATACTGGAGCTGGTGCTGCACTCGGACTTTATCGGTCACGTCGCGGGAGCTAGTTTGCAGATAGAGCAGCTGCCCCTCGCTATCGGTAATCGCTTTGATCAGACTTTCTAGCCAGATATATTTCCCCTCCCGCGTCCGCATCCGGCAGGTAATTGGGATGGAGCGACCCTTAATTGAGGCCTGACTCGCCTCCAGTCGAATCATCTCGCGATCGCCTGGATAGATCAGCGCATAGGGACTGGTCCCGACCAGCTGCTCGGGCTCAAAGCCTAGCAGCGAGCGGCAGGAGGGGCTGAGGTAGAGAAACCGGCCATTGGGCTGGTGGAGGCAAATCAGGTCTCTGACATTTTCGGCCAGCAGCCGGAAGCGTGCTTCGCTTTCCTTCAGAGCCACTTCTGAACGCTGGCGTTCCAGTTCGGCTGCCGCCCGGCTGGCAAAGATATGGAGAATGGCTGAATATTGAGACCGGTCGCCCAAGGACTGGCGGCTGACGATACAAAGTTTACCGAGGGTATGTCCTAGCGCATTGGTCAAGGCCACGCCAAAATAGCCTTCTGCCTCTAGCTCAGCTAAATAGGGATTTTGGGGAAAGGTTTGAGTCACCCCAGACGCACAGTAATAAGTGCCCTCATGCAGCGTTAGCTGACAGGGGGTGTGCTCTAACGCATAGGTAAAATTAGGCCGGAGTTCACCATCTGACCAGAACGCAATCGTTCTGAGCCCGTCATCCAGCTGTTCAGTAATAAAGACATGGTCAACCTCCAGCGCTGAGGCCAGGTGCTCGGCAATCGTTGAGAAAAAATCTTCTCCCGTCGCCGCCGCCGTCTGTTCCACCAGCCGCTTAAAAACCGCTTCAGACTGCCTGCGCTGGGTGATGTCATGCTCCATGATGGCATATCGATAAATCTCTCCCCTTTCGTCCTGAATGGGGAAAGAGCGATTCCACATCCAGCGCATCGTGCCGTCCGGCAGGTTCAGCCGATACTCCGCTTCTGGCGACGGCTGACCCAACTTCTCTGCTTCTATTTTGGCCAACATCGCGGCCCGATCGTCTGGATGCATCGATTCAATCCAGGCCGCCAGGCGCTGGGGCAAGGGAATATCGAGCAGATACTGATAGACCTCTCGATAGTGAGAGTTACTATAGATCTGCTCTGAGCTGCCGACCGGCTTGAGGATAAATACCGCATCGATATTGTCGGTAATTTGCCGCAGCTGCTCTTCACTGCGGTAAAGCGAATCGGCCAGGCGCTTCCGTTCAGCCAGCTCGGCCTTGAGCAGCTGCTCTTGCTCAACTAGGCTGGTGACCAGCTGATTTAAGGCTTGAGATAGGCTAGCGGTCTCGCGCTGACCCTCCAGCGCCGGTAGTTTAAAGCTGCGATCGCCGCGCCGAATCCGATCCGCTGCCGCTGCAATCCGCTGCATCGGGCGCGTCATCGAGGTCGCCGCCAGCCAACCCAAAGCGGCAAAGCTGCTGCCGACGACCATCCCCCCGATTAAAATTTGCTGATAGAGCTGCTGCGCCGGGGCAAAGGCCAGCTCAGCCGGCTCCCTTACCAGCAAAATCCAGCCCAGCCCCGGATAGCTGCGATAGCCCTGGCTGCGAGAGTAGCCGGTGAGAAAGAGCTCTCCATTCGGCCAGCGTTCGACCGTATGGCCGCTGTACTGTGCCTGAGCGAGCCGAACGCTCTCTAGATCGAGCTTTTTCGATTTCGCCCAGCGGTCTATCCAATCCGGCGGCCCTAGCAAAATGGTGCCATCCTCAGCCAGGATGAACACCTCTTTCCCATCGGTCGCAGCTGAGTCGAGTAGCGAAACGCCGACGACTTCGGCCCACTCCCAGCTCAGATGCGCCCCCAAGACGCCCAAAAAATTGCCCTCAGGCCCAAACACGGGTGCCGATACATCGACAAAACGCAGCGGTTCATCACCGGTATTAGGCAGCAGCTCAGCCAGCAGCGCCGCTTCGTGGACATCGCCGACGTAGGGCAGGCGCTGAGCCTCCATAAACCAGGGCCGCTGGGCGACGCTTTGTCCCTGCAAAAGCGCCTTGGTGCTCGATTCGACCGTTCCCTGATGATTGGCAAAGCCAATCCAGGAATAGCTGGAGTAGGTCTCCTGGAGCCGATCTAGCAGCGCCTGCTGCTCGGCAGCCGGGGTCTGAGCGTCGCGAAACGGTTCGAGCCCGGCAATCAGCTGAATTTCTCGAAAGCGCTCAAACATAGTGCGATCGAGCTCATCGGCCATCTGCTCGGATATGTGAGCGAGCTCCTGCCCAATTTCTGTCTCAGTTCGGCTCATCGCCAGTTTGCCGGCGATCTCACCGATCACTAGGGTCAGCAAAACGGCAATCCCACCAAAGGCAAGACTGAGCCGAACGCTTAAACTCAGGTTTTTTTGAGCTCTAAACAAGCGGTGCACCACGCTATACGAAAAAGCAAGGAGTATATTGTAGTGTTTCCACGGATGACCCCTGTCTACATCCATTGTGCATTCAGTAGATTCCCCTAGGCTAAAGCTTCCCAAAAAATAGGCCTTCCCAACAGCCCCCATCGAATTTTAGCGAGTGAGGGAGCATGTCACCTTTGAGCCCTCACCCTAAATCCCTCTCCCCGGGGAGAGGGACTTTGAGTCTTACTCAGTTTTCTGGCCATTTCCTTCTCCCCTTCTCCCCGGGGAGAAGGGGCTGGGGGATGAGGGATATACAGAGTATGGCAAACCTGACATGCTCCCGGCTCGTGACCTCCACTTATTTAATGCTATTAGTTTTACCATGCCAGCCGGCCTGCTTTGCTAGTGTAGCCGGCTGCTGTTCACGGCTCGTATTGGGTCTAGCCCTCACTCAAAGCCCCTCTCCCAAGTCGGGCTACCGTGTATACACAACTGAAAGATAATGACCGAAAGTGCTGAGATTCCTCGGGTTCGCCCTCAACCTAAATCCTTCTCCCGTAGAGCTTTGCTCTTCTCGAAGAGTGGGGAGAAGGACTTTGATCTCTGGCTCCCCTTCTCCCCGGGGAGAAGGGGTTGGGGGATGAGGGCTGCCGGGATAACGCTTGATTCCCCGATTTATGTATACACAGTAGCCCAGGTCGGGCGAGGGGCTTTGAGCTAGCTAGAGTTCTTGCCCCCCTTCTCCCCTCGCGTGGGAGAAGGGGCTGGGGGATGAGGGGGCAACGTCAATCCGTTAAAGTACGGAGAAATGTATTAGCCCCCTTTTTAGTTTGTGTATATTAGCTGATCGATAGGGTTTTAGCAGCGGGTAACTTAGTCTCGTACAAGGAAAGAGAGCTCACCCAAACGGCAAAAGATTCTCTGACTGACTGATTAGAATCCGACGCAAACTGGGTAACTTGAATTCGACGACAACAAACCAACTTTCCCTCGACCCTCTAGGAAACCTCAACCATGAAAACTGAACTGAAAGCTAAGCTCCTCCAGCATTTTTCCAAGAAGAACAAGTCCGGCGGTTTCACCCTGATTGAACTTCTCGTTGTGATTATCATCATCGGTATTCTGTCGGCTATTGCGCTGCCTTCTTTCCTGAACCAGGCGAACAAGGCTAAGCAGTCCGAAGGTAAGACCTACGTCGGTTCCATGAACCGCGCTCAGCAGGCTTACTTTCTTGAAAATGGTGCCTTTACCGATTCTGTTGATACTCTTGGCTTAGGTGTCAACACCAGAACTAATAACTACACTTATGCCATCCCTACTGATGCAGCCGATCTAGCTACTCAGGCTCTCAATGGGGCAACGCCCACGTCTGCGGCACTTAAATCTTACGCAGGGGGTGTAAAACTTGGGACTGCAACAGGTGGAAATGCTACTACTCTAGCGGTTCTATGTGAGGCTGATACTGCTGGTACAACACAACCAACAGCAACTTTCCCCACTGATGGTGACCCTTCTTGTGCTGATGACTGGACAAACTTGAGCAATCCAGCAGCTGCTGCGGCAGCAGAACCAGCAGCAGAACCAGCAGCAGATCCAGCTCCATAACTAACAGCTCATTCAAAAGATTGTCTCTTGATAATTCGACCTAATATTTCCAGCAGTTGAGCAAGCCTGGTTTACTCAACTGCTTCTTTTCATTCGTAGGATGCGTCATTGCCCCGCGTAACGCACCAGAGCTTATCCAGCGGTGCATTGACCTACTGCCGCAATACCTCCTACCGTATGTCATTCCGAGTGAGCGTAGACGCTTGCGGCTTCCCGCAGGGTGGAATCTCCCAGTTTGTAACATTCTCAACCGAGATACTTCCTTCCACTCAGCATGACACTTTGTTCAATAGACTTAGGTGTTGTAAATCAATACCCTCGCCCTTTTCGCTCTACCCTCCCCCTTTTCAAGGGGGACAGAGGGGGATCCCAATACCTCCAAGCACCTGAGGATCCCCCCTAACCCCCCTTGAAAAGGGGGGATATGAAACCATGAGACCGAGATACTTCCTTTCACTCAGCATGACCTCATGGTTCGCTTATTTATTTTAGTGGTTCGCTAAATTCTGAAAACGCCACATGTAGCGTAAAGTTGATTACATTTTCCTCATGACTTCCTGAGACGCCATATGGCAAGAGAAGACTCATGGGTTA
>NZ_JADEXG010000124.1 GCF_015207255.1 Vasconcelosia minhoensis LEGE 07310 | reverse complement strand
GTTGACACTCCAGCTTGTGCTTCGTTATATTGATTAAGCGCTGAAGGGAGCGAGCTACGGATGAGAGTCTGAGGCGAGCGACTTTCGAGCTGCGGCACCTAGACAAGCGAATAGTTTGAAGATTAATTGACGAATAACCCTCGTCAAGATGAATTGAAATTGCTTTGACTTTAGCATAGCTAGGGAAAAGAAGCAAAAGCCGGATACAGATTGAGTAAAAGGCAAACGAGAGACAGAGCGAAGCGAAGAGTTTTCTAGAGATAGGGAATTTGGCTGTGGAGTGAAGTCCGAATCCAAGGTTTTAAGGAACCACTAAAATGGAGAGTTTGATCCTGGCTCAGGATGAACGCTGGCGGCGTGCTTAACACATGCAAGTCGAACGAGCTCTTCGGAGCGAGTGGCGGACGGGTGAGTAACGCGTGAGGATCTGCCCTTAGGACGGGGACAACAGTTGGAAACGGCTGCTAATACCCGATGTGCCGGGAGGTGAAATAGTTTTTCTGCCTAGGGATGAGCTCGCGTCTGATTAGCTAGTTGGTGGGGTAAGAGCTTACCAAGGCGACGATCAGTAGCTGGTCTGAGAGGACGATCAGCCACACTGGGACTGAGACACGGCCCAGACTCCTACGGGAGGCAGCAGTGGGGAATTTTCCGCAATGGGCGAAAGCCTGACGGAGCAACGCCGCGTGAGGGAGGAAGGCCTGTGGGTTGTAAACCTCTTTTCTCAGGGAAGAAGCTCTGACGGTACCTGAGGAATCAGCATCGGCTAACTCCGTGCCAGCAGCCGCGGTAAGACGGAGGATGCAAGCGTTATCCGGAATTATTGGGCGTAAAGCGTCCGTAGGCGGCTGTTCAAGTCTGCTGTTAAAGGCCGAGGCTCAACCTTGGATAGGCAGTGGAAACTGAGCAGCTAGAGATCGGTAGGGGTAGAGGGAATTCCCAGTGTAGCGGTGAAATGCGTAGATATTGGGAAGAACACCAGTGGCGAAGGCGCTCTACTGGGCCGAGACTGACGCTGATGGACGAAAGCTAGGGGAGCGAATGGGATTAGATACCCCAGTAGTCCTAGCTGTAAACGATGGACACTAGGTGTTGGCCGTATCGACCCGGTCAGTATCGAAGCAAACGCGTTAAGTGTCCCGCCTGGGGAGTATGCACGCAAGTGTGAAACTCAAAGGAATTGACGGGGGCCCGCACAAGCGGTGGAGTATGTGGTTTAATTCGATGCAACGCGAAGAACCTTACCAGGGTTTGACATCCTACGAACCCTTCTGAAAGGGAGGGGTGCCTTCGGGAGCGTAGAGACAGGTGGTGCATGGCTGTCGTCAGCTCGTGTCGTGAGATGTTGGGTTAAGTCCCGCAACGAGCGCAACCCACGTCCTTAGTTGCCATCATTGAGTTGGGCACTTTAGGGAGACTGCCGGTGACAAACCGGAGGAAGGTGTGGATGACGTCAAGTCATCATGCCCCTTACATCCTGGGCTACACACGTACTACAATGCTTTGGACAGAGGGCAGCAAGCTAGCGATAGTAAGCAAATCCCATAAACCGAGGCACAGTTCAGATTGCAGGCTGCAACTCGCCTGCATGAAGGCGGAATCGCTAGTAATCGCAGGTCAGCATACTGCGGTGAATACGTTCCCGGGCCTTGTACACACCGCCCGTCACACCATGGGAGTTGGCCACGCCCGAAGTCGTTACTCCAACCTTTCGAGGAGGAGGACGCCGAAGGCAGGGCTGATGACTGGGGTGAAGTCGTAACAAGGTAGCCGTACCGGAAGGTGTGGCTGGATCACCTCCTTACAGGGAGACCTACTTATATCCACTCGACCCAACTTTAGCGAGTGGGTAGTAAGTCACTCTAGGTCGTGCGAGGGTTGTTTGGTGGATTAATCTTCAAACTGTTTAGGTGTTTATTATTAAGCACCGTCGGGGCTATTAGCTCAGGTGGTTAGAGCGCACCCCTGATAAGGGTGAGGTCCCTGGTTCGAGTCCAGGATGGCCCACTGTTGTCCACAGTTGTCCACAGTTGTGGGGGGGTATAGCTCAGCTGGTAGAGCGCCTGCTTTGCAAGCAGGATGTCAGCGGTTCGAGTCCGCTTACCTCCACCAAGCAAGAATAATAGCAATCATAGCGAGAAGGCGTCAGCACAGTATCTATTGAGATAGTCTGCTGACATCTGGTCAGCGAGAACCTTGAAAACTGCATAGAAGCGAAAGAAAAGCAAAGGTAGTCAAAGAAGCCAATGTAGAAGGTCAAGCTACAAAGGGCTCACGGTGGATACCTAGGCACACAGAGGCGAAGAAGGACGCGGTTACCTGCGATAAGCTTCGGGGAGCTGGAAGCAAGCGATGATCCGGAGGTGTCCGAATGGGGCAACCCAGAAACAGCCCGTTGAATCCATAGACGGGTATGAGCGAACCCAGTGAACTGAAACATCTTAGTAGCTGGAGGAAGAGAAAGAAAGATCGATTCCCCTAGTAGCGGCGAGCGAAGCGGGAAGAGCCTAAACCAGCAGTTTTTACTGCTGGGGTTGTGGGACAGCGATAAGGAATCTGGCGACTAGACGAAGCAGTTGAGCGCTGCACCGCAGGGGGTGAGAGTCCCGTAGTCGAAAGTTTAAGGATACGAGCTGAATCCCGAGTAGCACGGAGCACGAGAAATTCCGTGTGAATCCGCGAGGACCGCCTCGTAAGGCTAAATACTCCTGTGTGACCGATAGCGAAAAGTACCGCGAGGGAAAGGTGAAAAGAACCCCGGGAGGGGAGTGAAATAGAACATGAAACCGTGAGCTTACAAGCAGTTAGAGCACGATTCAACGTGTGATAGCGTGCCTGTTGAAGAATGAGCCGGCGACTTATAGGTACTGGCAGGTTAAGGGGTTATACCCGAAGCCAAAGGGAAACCGAGTCTGAAGAGGGCGTTATGTCAGTATTTATAGACCCGAACCCGGGTGATCTAACCATGTCCAGGATGAAGCTTGGGTAACACCAAGTGGAGGTCCGAACCGACTGATGTTGAAAAATCAGCGGATGAGGTGTGGTTAGGGGTGAAATGCCAATCGAACCCGGAGCTAGCTGGTTCTCCCCGAAATGTGTTGAGGCGCAGCGGTATTGATTAAAGCTGGGGGGTAAAGCACTGTTTCGGTGCGGGCTGGGAGACCGGTACCAAATCGAGACAAACTCAGAATACCCAGTGAACACAATGCCAGTAAGACGGTGGGGGATAAGCTTCATCGTCGAAAGGGAAACAGCCCAGACCACCGGCTAAGGTCCCCAAGTGAATGCTAAGTGGGAAAGGAGGTGGGAATGCAGAGACAACCAGGAGGTTTGCCTAGAAGCAGCCATCCTTGAAAGAGTGCGTAATAGCTCACTGGTCAAGCGTTCCTGCGCCGAAAATGAATGGGACTAAGCATACCACCGAAGCCGTGGACTTGTTTTATAACAAGTGGTAGGGGAGCGTTCCGCGTTAGTGAGAAGCAGTAGCGAGAGCAGCTGTGGACGAAGCGGAAGTGAGAATGTCGGCTTGAGTAGCGAAAACATTGGTGAGAATCCAATGCCCCGAAACCCTAAGGGTTCCTCCGGAAGGCTCGTCCGCGGAGGGTTAGTCGGGACCTAAGGCGAGGCCGAAAGGCGTAGTCGATGGTTAACGGGTTAACATTCCCGTACCGTCAATAGGTAGTGCAGAGGGACGGAGAAGGCTAAGACAGCCGCATGATGGTTAGCGGTTTAAGTATGCGAGGTGATGAGGAGCGGCGAAAACGCTCTGAGCTGAGCTGCGAGTACGACCCGTTACGACGGGGAAGTGTCTGATGTCCCGCTTCCAAGAAAAGCTCTAAGCACGATAACTTATTGATGCCCGTACCCGAAACCGACACAGGTAGGGAGGTTGAGAATACTAAGGGGCGCGAGATAACTCTCTCTAAGGAACTCGGCAAAATGGCCCCGTAACTTCGGGAGAAGGGGTGCTAGCGAGAGCTAGCCGCAGTGAAGAGATCCAGGCGACTGTTTACCAAAAACACAGGTTTCCGCGAAGTCGAAAGACGAAGTATGGGAGCTGACGCCTGCCCAGTGCCGGAAGGTTAAGGAAGCTGGTCAGCCCTTTGGGGTGAAGCTGGCGACCGAAGCCCCGGTGAACGGCGGCCGTAACTATAACGGTCCTAAGGTAGCGAAATTCCTTGTCGGGTAAGTTCCGACCCGCACGAAAGGCGTAACGATCTGGATGCTGTCTCGGAGAGAGACTCGGCGAAATAGGAGTGTCTGTGAAGATACGGACTACCTGCACCCGGACAGAAAGACCCTATGAAGCTTTACTATAGCCTGGTATTGGGTTCGGGCCCTGATTGCGCAGGATAGGTGGGAGACTAAGACCTACTCCTTGTGGGGAGTAGTGAGTCACTGGTGAGATACCACTCTATCAGGGCTAGGATTCTAACTTCATGCCGTTATCCGGCTGGAAGACAGTATCAGGTGGGTAGTTTGACTGGGGCGGTCGCCTCCTAAAAGATAACGGAGGCGCGCAAAGGTTCCCTCAGGCTGGTTGGAAATCAGCCGCAGAGTGTAAAGGCAGAAGGGAGCTTGACTGCGAGAGTGACAACTCGAGCAGGAACGAAAGTTGGCCTTAGTGATCCGACGGTACCGCGTGGAAGGGCCGTCGCTCAACGGATAAAAGTTACTCTAGGGATAACAGGCTGATCTCCCCCAAGAGTTCACATCGACGGGGAGGTTTGGCACCTCGATGTCGGCTCATCGCAACCTGGGGCGGTAGTACGTCCCAAGGGTTGGGCTGTTCGCCCATTAAAGCGGTACGTGAGCTGGGTTCAGAACGTCGTGAGACAGTTCGGTCCATATCCGGTGCAGGCGCAAGAACATTGAGAGGATTCTTCCTTAGTACGAGAGGACCGGGAAGAACGCACCGCTGGTGTACCTGTTATCGTGCCAACGGTAAACGCAGGGTAGCCAAGTGCGGAGCGGATAACCGCTGAAAGCATCTAAGTGGGAAGCCCACCTCAAGATGAGTGTTCTCATGGCAAAAGCCAGTAAGGTCACGGGAAGAAGACCCGTTGATAGGTTCTAGGTGGAAGTGCAGCAATGTATGTAGCCGAGGAATACTAACAGGCCGAGGGCTTGTCCTCCTCTGGCTCTTTTGATTCGCTTTTCCATAAACTTCTATGCAGCCCTTCAGGGCTCTACAACCCACAACCTTTCCTGGTGCCTATGGCGCAGTGGACCCACGCCGACTCCATCCCGAACTCGGACCGTGAAACACTGCAGCGGCGAAGATAGTGAGGGGGTAGCCCCTTGTCAAAATAGCTCGGTGCCAGGTCTATATTCAACCCGAAAGCGCCCTCACCTGAGTGAGAGCGCTTTCGGGTTTTG
>NZ_JADEXG010000123.1 GCF_015207255.1 Vasconcelosia minhoensis LEGE 07310 | reverse complement strand
GGGTGATCTCCATCCCCTTCAGTTTGGTGAAGTCTGACAGTCCCTTCACCCCTGGTTCATGACGCAGCATGAACATTACTTCGGGCGCTGGCCCATGCAGCGCTTTCCAGGTGCTCACTCGTCGTTGCGCCTGAAGTTGACTCTGAGGTCAATGAAGTCGCGCTGGATGGCGGCATGGTGCGGTTGGCGACTCCCAAAGGCGCTCCCAGTGAGTGGAAGCAGTACAAAGCAGTGCGGCTGAACGCAAAGGGGGCTGGGATGGCCTGGTTCCAGGACAACTCGGCGCTGGTGAGCTGGCTTCATCAGCTGAGCTTCATCAGCTTGTTTTACTGTCTGGGCGATGGTCATCCGGGCATCTGGTCGCTGTTTGCACAGCTTCAGGTGCCGCAGCTGTCTGAGGAAATCTTGGACTGGTTTCACCTGATGGAGAATCTGCACAAGGTCGGTGGGTCGCTGAAGCGCTTGCAGCAGGCCGAAGCGCTGCTCTGGCGAGGGCAGGTCGATAAGACCCTGGCCTTGTTTGCCTCAGTTAAGACAGAAGCGGCTGGCCGCTTTCAAGGCTATCTGCAAACGCATCGCAGTCGTATTCCCAACTACGAGTACTACCAGCTGGAAGGTTTGCCGATTGGTTCGGGTTCGGTCGAATCTTGGATTAAGCAGATTGATGAGCGCATTCAAGTGACGGGGGCACGCTGGAAGCCTGAACGGGTGCCGCAGATCCTGGCGCTTCGCTGCGCCTATCTCAATGGCGACCTGGACTCTTTTTCTCTCGTTGAAGTATGACGCGCTCCCCTTTAGATAAGGCTAACAAAGCCCAGCAAGTCATGAACAACTATGATGGGCGAATCGAGCGTTTCAAAGCAGTCATGGGCAATCAGCTGCCCATGACTGCAGCCATTGTCGAAGTTCGCCCTAATGTCTTAATCACGTATACCAAGGACACTTTTCCAATCCAGATTTTGAGCAAAGCAGGTATATCACTGCCGCCTGCTCTGGAGAAATATGATTGGCGATCGTGGGCACTGAGTCGGGAAAAATTAGATGAAATCAATGCGGATGTAATTTTTATATCAACTTGGCAAGGAAGCCAACAGGACAATCAAGCAGCTCGATCTGCTTTAGAAAAGTTGACCTCTGATCCGCTATGGCTTCAGTTAAATGCCATTCAACAAGGTAGGGTTTACACCGTTGGAGATTACATTCAAGGAGCCGGTCCGCTGACCGCTAACTTGATTCTGGATGATTTGTTTAGATATCTACTCCCAACAAAACTATGACTCAAACTAACATTACTAAAGATTGCCGATTCTGCTCTAAAGTGTCCAAAAGTAATGGCGAAGATCCCATTGGCTCTGCCGTGAACTATGATCAGTTTCTCTTTGTTGAGTTTCCAGAACCGTGGTTCAAAAACTTTGTATATGAGCATTCGCACTCATGGTTCGCTCAAAAAAGGAGAAGGTTTTTCGAATTAGCCTGACAAGGCGAGATAGATACTATCAGGGCAATCCAGAAACTGTAGAATGCGCCGTTGCAGGTCGGATAGCGAAGAGAGAAAGCGCTGTAGGCGACCGTCAATCTCCATAACCGTGAGTGTGATGCCGCGAAAAGCCTTGAGCAGTAGCTCAGCGGTCGGGTGGTTCGTGGCTCGCTTGGGATTGCCTGCATAGAGCCCAGAGAGCACCTGTTGGTCTGCTGCCAAGTGCGTGCGAACTGAGAATTCAAGCAGGCAGAGGATACGCAAGCCCAAACTCAATAGCCGAATCAAGCCTTTGACGCGCTGGTCAGAAGCGAGATAGAGCGGTCGCAGGCCCAGTGCTTTGCCCTTGTAGCGTCTAAACCCTTGTTCAATCAGATACTCGTTACGATAGCCGTAGACAGCCTGCGGCAGTGATAGCTCAAGGTCGTTGCTGGCATAGACTCGCCAACCCAATAACCGCGTTGCTTGCTGATAAGCTTCTGCCTCAAGGGTAGACTTCACCGTCACCTTGGTTTCGGTTAGGGTACGCGCCGGTTTGTTTCGGTAGGCGCGTTTGTGAGTCGTTTGAGTCGTGGTCTCGTAGGCGACTTGGATGAGGTCTCTGACGCGGTAGCGCTGAAGAATCCGATTGGCCGCATCCCTGGTTTCCTCGATGGATAGCCGTTTTCGCCCTCTACCGGTCAAGTTCAGTTGGTTCAGCGCCTCGGTCGCTTTTTCGATGCGGTTGTCGAGACTGCTTCGTTGCCGTTCAGCGGACTTGAATGAACGGACCACCAGCCACTGCTCTGGCCAAGTGAACAGCGCTGCCCCGACCTCGACTGATTGAGGCAGCGTCAGCGTGAACCCCTCAGCAATGAACTCAGGCGTCTCACCGTTGTCATCCGGAGAGACGACCTGAGTCAATATTTCCTCGTGGCGGAAGACAGGGACTAGTAACTCGGCTAAGTCAGCCTTTGAAATGTGCTGCTCAGGTAGCGGGCACAAGTAGTGATTCTGACTCTCAGCGATGTAACGACGGGTCTCTATCGCCGCCATCTTGCTGTCCCCCACATAGGTCAGCCCGCTCGCTTGAAGGCACTTTTGCACTTTCTGTATCTCTGGAATGTACAGCGGATCGTCGGCTTGATTGCCACTGACCACGGTGGTACTCACAGGTAGCCCTAACGGGTCTAAGGCGGCCTGGGAGATCTTCACTTGCGCTAAGTCCGGTCGATAATCTTTGCTGTGACCAAACTGAAACAAGCCTTCGTCTGTTACCGCTCTGTAGCCACTGCTGGTGGTCGTATCTAGCCGAACACACCCTACCCTCAAGTCGTACACCCGCACCGTATGACGGTTCAGCTCACCTTCAAACCGATCCCACTGGGCGTCATTCCCGAGTCGGTCTAGGATGCGCTCTAAGCGGTCATCACTGAAGTCCAAGCTTCTCACCGTCGGCGCTAAGCTGCGCTCTAACGTGCCGCTTAATCCCGAGGCCCAATCTTCTACTTGATTGAGTCGATGGTCGCCTTGCGAGAGTAGGTATGATAACCATCCCACTAAAACTTTACCTAGACTCAACCCTTGCCAGTTCCCATGGCGCTCGAAGTGCTCATCGGCCAGCTCGCTCAGCTTTAGCTGTCCCATCTGACTCAATAGCAGCGGGATATCATCGACTCGTTCATTAGCGATTAGCTGCGCCATAGGTGCTATGCCTCAGGGTATTCCTCGCTTCATTATGGCAATTCGCTTTTCTTTCCTATAATTTCAGCGAACCGTGAGTTCGCAGTTAGGTGTGATTCACAAAATGACAAAAGTGTTACAGCAAGAACAGGGTATCAAAGCGAGAGTGATGGCGATCGCCCCTGATTATGACCCGAATCCCAGTCAACCCCGGGTGTTACACTATCGGCGACCTACTGAATGCTTTGCTCGGTTCAAGAAACAGGAATTTCTCGTCCCGTCAACAGAAATTGTCCCCCTGGCGATCGCCCTCCTCAACCAACCTGACGACCTATCCCAGTTTGACACTTACCAACAGCCAACAAGTCATACTCGGGATATGATGCTCTGCACGCATGGCAGCTATGATGTTGTCTGTGGGCGGTTCGGGTATCCTCTCTATCGGAAACTACGTCATGAATACAGGAGCTCTCCATCTTCTGCTCTGAGAATCTGGCGATGCACTCATATTGGCGGACATCAATTTGCACCAACGCTGCTGGATATGCCTGAGGGTCGCTATTGGGGGCATTTAGTTCCCGAAATATTAAACGTTCTGGTGCGCCGTCAGGCGTCTGTCTCGGAATTGCGATCGTTCTATCGTGGCTGGTCAGGGTTGGCTTGGGCTGAACAAATTACCGAGCGAGAAATATGGATCAAAGTGGGATGGAATTGGCTCAACTATCTCAAGAGTGGAAAGGCCTTAGCAATTTCTGACCCCGGTGCTGACTATCCCGACAGGGCGGAAATTCGGATCGATTTCAACTCACCAGATGGCAACATCTCTGGTGCTTATGAAGCTCGTATAGAAGCGCATGGCCAGGTGACCACTATGTGGAATTCAGGCGGTGAGCAGTGGCTGGAACCCGTCAAGCAATATCAGGTAACCCACTTAATCAAGGTAGCCTAGACCAAAAATGTCGTTCACGAGCAAAAGAATTTCGTTTAGCGCCAAATCTAATCAAGCTTTACGGTCGAATCAGCGTTTTCCCAGATACAATTGTTCTGGGTAAAGTATTGAATTCATACGAATTTCGCTTCAGAAACATAAAACTCTTCTATCCGATTATCTGAAACCGTAGCGAAGCCGTATGATTGATTAATAATCACCCTTGTACGATCTCATTTACGGATGGGAACAAACCTGACTTAGTTGAGCGGATTGAGGTGATTCCAGGCCCTAGCCTGTTGTGTTCAGCCCAAGCTTACCCATTCGCCCCTTACCCATCTACCCCCGTGCCCTCCATCTGGCAACTGCTCTGGCAAATGATCCGCTATGCCCAGCGGTTGTACTGGGTCGATACGCTGCTGTGGCTAGGCATCGTCGGGCTGCCAATTTTTCCGGGCGTGTTGATTCGCGAATTTTTCAACAGCCTCAGCAATCGCTCAGTTTCCCAGGCATCCCCCTGGGTATGGATTGGGCTGCTGTTAGCGGTGGGGCTAGCGCGAGTGGCGGTCATTTTTACGGGCCGCATTACCAAGACCCAGCATCGGTTTTTAATGAGTGGGCTGATTCGACACAACCTTTTATATGAATTGCTCAAACGTCCGGGGGCGGAACTAGCGGCGGGTGGGGCTGATGCCCAGACATCTCCAGGAGCCATTCTCAGTTTTTTTCGAGATGATGCCCTTCAAATCGAAAATACCGTGGTGGGCACCAACGAAATTTTTGCCGAAGCCGTGTTTGCTGCCGTCTCTGTTGGGTTGCTGCTCAGTGTTAATGCCAGAATGACGCTGCTCGTATTTCTGCCGCTGTGCGCGATCGCGGTTCTTGTCCACCAAGCCGAACATCGCCTCAAACGCTACCGCCGTGCCAGCCGCCAGTCTACCCAGCAGGTGACCGGGCTGATTGGGGAGATGTTCACTGCCGTCCAGGCTGTCAAGGTAGCTGGGGCAGAGGCCCGGATGTTAAATGCGCTCAGGGAAAGGTGCGATCGCCGCCAGCAGCAGGTGATCCGCGACCAGCTCTTCAGCGCTGTTCTCAACGCCAGCTTTGAAAGCATCGTCAGCCTTGGCACCGGCCTAATTCTCCTGCTCGCCTCTCAAAGCCTGGGAGCCCAAGGCGACCTCACCGTCGGCGACTTCGCCCTGTTCGTCTACTACCTCTCCTTTGTGACTTATTTTTTGGGATTCCTGGGCGGCTTCCTCGCCGCCACCCAGCAAAGCGAGGTCTCCTTCGACCGCATGACCTCACTGATCCACCCCCCTGACCAACCACCTAATCCCCCCAACGCCTACAGCGACGCTTCGCGATCACCCGTACCCTGCGGGAAGCCGCTATCGCGTCTACACCCGATCACCCCATTACCCGATCACCCCCTCACCCACCCCCATCCCCTCTTCCTAAAACC
>NZ_JADEXG010000122.1 GCF_015207255.1 Vasconcelosia minhoensis LEGE 07310 | reverse complement strand
GTCGCACCCCGCCCCAGCGGGCGATAGTCATCATTGCCAACCCACACAGCGGTAGCCAGCTGAGGCACATAGCCGACAAACCATACGTCGCGCTGCGAATCTGTTGTACCAGTTTTGCCGGCAGCAGGGCGGCCAATTTGGGCGGCTGTTCCCGTTCCCTGGGCAATCACGCCTTGGAGGACGTTGGTCAGCGCGGCGCTGGCCCAGGGGTCTAGCACCAGCTGCGGCTTGGGCGTATTATCTAAAATGACGCGACCGTGACTGTCGGTTACCTGGACAATCACCGTCGGTTTTGAATGCCAGCCATAGTTGGCAAAGGTGGCATAGGCCCCGGCCATCTCCATCGGGGTCAGGTCAACGGCTCCCAGCGGTAGCGAAATTACCGGGTCAATCGGGCTTTCGATGCCCAGAGCGCGGCAAATTTCAATAATTCGGTTGATGCCTACGGACTGGCCCAGCTTAATCGCCGGCACATTGCGCGACTGCTCCAGGGCCGTCCGCAGGGGCATGCTGCCGCGAAAGGAGCCGTCATAGTTGCGGGGCGAATAGGTCTCATAGCCGTCGGGATAGGAGACCGGCGTATCGGCAATCGTGCTGGATGGCGTATAGCGACCGGAGGCAAACGCAGCGTAGTACACAAAGGGCTTGAAGGCCGAGCCGGGCTGCCGCCGGGACTGAATGGCGCGGTTAAACTGGCTCTTGCTGTAGTCTACGCCGCCAACCATTGCCTTGACGAAATGGGTGCGCGGGTCGATGGCGACTAGCGCAATTTCATCGGCATAGGCCCCACCGCCAAAGGTCGTGTTGTAGCTGCGCCGTACCGTATCTTCAGCAATCCGCTGGAGATTCAGGTCAATCGTGGTCTGGACCCGCATTCCCCCCTTAAGCACAGCATCTTCGCCGAACTGCTCGGTCAGCTCCTTGATCACGGCATCGGTGACGTAGGGAGCCTGACTTTCCCCAAAGGAGGTAATCTGACCAAGCTGCAAAGGCTGAGCTCTAGCCGCCGCCGCTGCTTCAGGCGTAATCCACTGGAGCTTCTGCATCCGAGCGAGTACGACGGCCTGTCGCTGCTTTGCAATCTGATAGTCAACGAAGGGGCTATAGTCTTCTGGAGCCTGAATGATTCCCGCCATCATGGCCGACTCGGCTAGGGTCAGGTCTTTAGCAGACTTATTGAAATAGCTCTTAGCCGCGGTCTCAACGCCGTAGGTATTGTGCCCCCAGTACACCTGGTTGAGATACAGCTGGAGCACCTCATTTTTTTCAAATACCTGCTCAATCCGCATGGCTAGAACCGCTTCGACGATCTTGCGACTGATGCTGGTCTCCGGGGTCAAAAACAGGTTTTTCACCAGCTGCATGGTGATCGTAGAGCCACCCTGAACCGTGCTACCAGCCTGGAGGTTGGCGACGAAGGCGCGGCCAATGCCGCTGGGGTTGATACCCTGGTGAGAATAAAAGAAGCTGTCCTCAATTGCCAGTACAGCTCGCTTTAGGTCAGGCGAAACTTCGTTAAGAGCAACGACTTCGCGGTTCGCCTCGTCGTGCATGCTGTCGAGCAGCGTGCCGTTAATGTCATAGATGTAGCTGGTCTCAGACGGGATATAGTTGCGCAGCACCCGCACATCGGGCAAATTCCGAAAGCTGATGGCCAACCCGACCAATCCGCCCGCGACGACAGAGCTAGCCAGCATCGTCGTCGTCAGCAGCGTCGTTGCGCTCACCTGGCCCACTTCTTGAATGAAGCGCAGCAGACCGAGGGAGCTGGGAGCTCGTTCAGGGCGCGATCGCGACTTGCGGAAGGTATTGGATGACACGAATGATTTCCTAATTGCTAGCGGGGGAATGGCGGAACGCCAGGGAATGAATCGGGGGGCGGTTCAGGCCGAGAGCAGAGCCGCCACCAAAGCCTGTGACACTTATGGCCAAGTCACGTATGATAGGGCTGAAGAAATCGGGAGCATCTATCCTAAACCGTTTGCCGGGCTGTAAACATCTAACCTGGAGGAATCTTAGTGGAATCTTAGTGAAACTGTTCGTCAAATATAGTGGATCTAAAATGAATGTCCCGTAAATGACCCATTTTTCTGAGCAGTTGCCCAAAATTACCTGACTCCCGCTACAATTTCTCCTTTTAATCATGACCGCTGTCAACAATCGCCCCCAGCCCGTTAGTCCTACCCCATCGTCACCAGCCAAACTGCCATCGGAATTTCAGGGGATCTATCGAGGCGTCAGTGAAGTTTTCCCCGATCGGCCCGATTCAACCGACCCTGCGGAGAATCTGCGAGTTCGCTTGCAGGCCGGACCGCTCAGGGTGAAGCTGGGCATCGACCCTACCGGGGCGGAGATCCATCTGGGCCACAGCCTTCCTGTCCGTAAGCTGCGGGCGTTTCAGGATGCAGGCCATACGGCGATTTTGCTGATTGGCGACGTTACGGCGCAGATTGGCGACCCGACTGGGAAGTCAGAGGTGCGGCGGCAGCTCACGCCGGCTCAGGTCAAGGCCAATGCCGAAACCTACATCGACCAGGTGCGGCCAATTTTAGATTTTGAGACCCCCGGTCGGCTGGAGATTCGCTACAACTCTGAGTGGCTCGCGAGTCTGGACCTAAGTCAGATCTTAGAGCTGCTCGGCACCATGACCGTGGGTCAGACCCTGGCTAAGGAGGGCTTTGCCCAGCGCTACGAACAGGGCAATCCGATTTACCTGCACGAGTTCCTATACCCACTGATGCAGGGCTATGACTCGGTCATGCTCCAGGCTGATGTAGAGCTGGGCGGTACTGACCAGAAGTTCAATATTGCTGTAGGGCGAGATCTCCAGCGTTATTTTGGCCAGCCGCCCCAGTTTGGCATGCTGCTGCCGCTGCTGCTGGGAACCGACGGCAGCCAGAAAATGTCTAAATCTCTAGGTAACTATGTCGGCTTACAAGAAGCGCCGCTGCCCATGTATTCCAAGCTCGAGAAGGTGCCCGACACGCTGATTCAAGACTACTTTGAGCTGTTGACCCTGCTGCCCCTAGATCAGCTGCCCGAGAGTCCGCGGGAGCAGCAAAAGCTGCTGGCCCTGGAAGTGACTAGCCAGTTTCACGGCGCTGATGCGGCTCGTCAAGCCCAGCAAGATGCCCTCACCCTGGTGCAGGGACAGACCGACGCGGCTGCTGCCGTCCCCGAGTTTTCGCTGGCGGCAATTGAGTTTCCCGCTAAGCTGTTCTACATTCTCGGAGCGAGTCCGCTCTGCGATAGCAGCAGCGATGCCCGGCGTCAGATTCAGGGCGGTGCGGTGCGCTTAGCGGGCGAAAAGATGGGCGACGTGAATCAGGTGTTTAATTCACCAGCAGATTTAGCCGGGAAGGTGCTCCAGATGGGTAAGAAAAAGTTTGTGCGGCTGATGCCCTGATGCGAGCCGCTGATCGGGTGATTGTGCCGCTGGATGTGGCTGACGTGGAGGGCGCGATCGCGCTCATCAATCGCCTCCCCCAGGTGACCTTTTGGAAGGTAGGGCTGGAGCTCTTTGTCAGCAGCGGCCCGGCCATCCTGCGCCAGCTCAAGGCGCAGGATAAGCAAATTTTTTTAGACCTGAAGTTTCACGACATTCCCCAAACCATGGCTGGGGCCTGCCGTGCTGCCGGGCGGTACGGCGTTGACCTGGTGACGGTTCATGCCAGCGCCGGCAAGGCGGCCCTGATTGCGGCTCAGACGGCGGCGGCAGCGGGCGCTGCCGCCGCTGGGCAGCAAACCCCTAAGCTAGTAGCCGTGACGCTACTGACCAGTATTGAGGCGCGATCGCTGGCGTTTGAGCTAAAGGTGCCGTTGGAACTCAGCGACTACGCCTTGCAAATGGCCCTGCTGGCGCAGGAGAGTGGCCTAGCGGGAGCAGTCTGTTCTCCTCAGGAAGCGGCGCAGGTTAGAAGATTCTGTGGTGATGACTTTTGCCTAGTCTGCCCCGGCGTGCGTCCGGCGGGGAGCGATCGCGGCGACCAGCGGCGAACCCTCACCCCGGGACAGGCCGTCCGAGCTGGGGCCGACTATTTTGTGATTGGCCGACCGATTACCACCGCCGCTGACCCTGCCGCTGCCTTTGAGCAGATCTGTCAAGACATTGAAAGCGAGAATATCCCTGTCCGTGAGCGTTAAGCAACTTGATTGCCTGCGGTTAGGCGCCATCTTGGCAGGCTTGCTGACGGCCTGGGCCGCACCGGCTCAAGCAGTGCTCCCCGAGGTCGCCCCCACCGTGATTGAACCGCCGCCAAACTTACCCTCAGCGCCGGTCGAGCCGTCCGAAGACCCACCCGCGCCTAGTCCGGTCGAGCCGCCTGACTCCGACCCTCCTCCTGCCCCAATCCGACCCTCCTTTGCCTGCCCAGAAGACGTTGAGCTGCTCACGGCGCTGCTGATTCGCGACATTCCGGTCTATACCAATCGAGAACTTCAGCGCGCCCTGGTCGATCAGATTCCGGTTCAGTATCGCCCTAGCTATGTCGTGCTGGCCGGTCGGCCCGAATTTGAGCCGATTGACCTGGATGAATATGTCTTTACAACCTCACCGGCGGCGAATGACGAGCTCGTTCAGGTCTTTTTTACTACCCTGGAGCGGCAGTACGCCGGCCTGACTCTGCGCGAGCTTCAGGAATATCACTGGCTCTTTCTCACCCAAACCGACAGCGGCTGGCGGCTAGCCTTAATGTTTTCGACGATCGGCGGCAGCCCTGGCGAACCGCACCCGCCGCTGCCGCCCCGAGAAAGCAGCAGCGGCAGCGTGGGTCAAGCTGTCCAGCTTTGGTTAAGGGACTGTCGGGCAGGCGCGATCGCGCCCCTTACCCCGTCAGCTCATCCCGAACCGCCCTAACCCTCTTCCAGCTTCTCCTTCACCGCCTGAATATCCTGCCACATTAGCCACTTGGGACTGCCCGCATCGCGCGACGGATTGCGCAGCAGGTAGGCCGGGTGAAAGATCGGCATGCAGGGACGGCCCTCAAAAGCCATCCACTGGCCGCGAATTTTCGTAATGCCGCGCTTCTCCTGAGGCAAAATTCCCTTCACCGCCGTCGCCCCAGTCAGCAAAATAATCTTTGGATCAACCATCCGGATCTGCTCTAGCAGATAGGGGCGACAGGCCGAAATCTCCGCCGCAGTGGGGTTACGGTTTCCAGGCGGCCTGCACTTCACCACGTTGCAGATATACACGTCTTTCTGGCTATCCAGCCGCACCGAGGCCAGGATTTTCTCTAACAGCTGTCCCGACTTACCGACAAACGGCAGCCCCTGCTCGTCCTCATTCTGCCCTGGCCCCTCGCCAATAATCAAAATCGGTGCAGTCGGGCTGCCCCGGCTCACCACCGCGTGAGTCCGTCCCTCAGCCAGCCCACAGCGCTGACAGTGACGACAGTGTTCACCCAGCTTCTCCAGACTGTCATAGGTCCCCGGCGGAATCGGAACCTTGGCGCTGGTCGGAATCTGCTCTAGGTCAAAGTCAGCAGCGGAAGCCGCGTCGGAGAAAAGGTCGATTTGTTCAGTCATGCAGCTTTGAAAGGGGCAAAGGGCTAAAGCTTATTCTAAACCGCTGCCTGAAACCTGAGGATCCCCATCACTCCATTACCCC
>NZ_JADEXG010000121.1 GCF_015207255.1 Vasconcelosia minhoensis LEGE 07310 | reverse complement strand
CAGCAGGCCCCTCAAGCCGATGACCACGATACCGAGTGGCAGCATGTGCTGGTGCCCTTTGGCATTCTCAATCTCCAAACGGACGAATTGGATATCTATGTCGGCGAATCGGCAGAGACGCCTGACTTTGTGGTGGATTGCCTCACCCGTTGGTGGGACGATAACGGCCCTGACTATCCCGACGTGACGACCCTAGCGATTAACCTCGATAGCGGCAGTGCGACTCGCTCTGACCGCACTCAGTTTATCAAACGCCTAGTGACGTTCGCCCGAGACAGTGGACTGACCCTTGAGCTGATTTACTATCCGCCCTATCACAGTAAGTACAACCCCATTGTAGGCTCCGCCTTCCCGGAGGGTACGATGCTGGGCTGCCCTCGAACAGTGCTGGAACGGCGCTATTCTCGATTCGATTGAGACGACGCTGCAATGGGCCAGCCGCATGCTGTGGAAAGGCATCGAACCTGTCGTTCACTATGTGACTGACCGCTATGAAAAAGGAATTAAGGTAGACCCTGAGACACTAGCGACATTTCGAGTTAATTGGCACCCATCAGAAGACCTGCCAAAGTGGGCCATCACCATCAGCCCTACTTGACTGGGGACCTTATTTTCCCGCGCATCCCTAAGTACCTGAGCATTAAAATTTACATAGAAGGAATTGTCATTCCGAGCATAGCGAGGAATCTCTCAATCACTGACGCTTCTGAGATAGATGCCTCGACAGGTTGCTCTTTCAGAGCGGCTACGCCGGCTCATGCCCCTTGGGCTATACGGCATGACATCAGGCTCTCCTTTGTAAAAAATGTGTAATTAATTTTTCGACTACTTAGCGCCACCCGATCACTCCCCTACTCTTTACTCTTCCCTACCCTTTCTCGTGCACCAGCACGCCATTCAGAAAAATATCCGCCAGCGTTTCCGCCAGCTCCTTCATATCCTGCGGCGAATTGGCATCCTGGGCCAGCGACATCTGGCTAAAGCCCGCTACGGTAAACATGCCTAGAAAAATCCGAGCGACTACCCGAGGATTCATCGGTCGATAGGTGCCCCGGTCCATCGCCGTTTGAAAAAAGGCTTCGGCCACATCGGTCATCTTGTCGATCACCTCGGCCTGGATGCGCTCTTGCAGCTCTGGGTGAAACTGGGCCTCCATGAAGCACACCCGCAGCATGTCGGTATTCTGCGTCAGGTTAAGCATGCGGCGGCGCATCACCTGGGCCACGGCTTTGTAGCTGGCCATTTCGCTGAGCTCGGTCAATAGCTCAGTCAGCAGTTCGATCCACCCCTGGGTCGCAACTTCAACCAGGATCGCCTTTTTATTCTCAAAATGGCGAAACAGGGTGCCCTCAGCAACGCCCGCCGCCTGAGCCAGATCGCGAGTCGTTGTGCCCCCATAGCCACGCCGGGCAAATAGCCGCTGAGCCGCTTTCAATATCCGCTCCTGCGTCTCGCTTTCTTTTGGAACGGGCTGTCGAAAAGTTTGCATGGGCAATAAAGACCGCGATTCTGACCTTGCGTCATTGTCTACCGGGTTTCTAGGATTCGGGGGATTGGTTTACAGAAAAACACATAATTTGCCCTAAAAAGAATTTATTAATGGCAGTGATTTCTCTGAGCAAAGCGATAGCTAACTCAATACAAAGAAAACAATTAGCCAAAGCCCGCCGTTCAACAAAGCGGTAATCAAAGCTCCAATAATGATTCCTCTCATCCAGCTGAATTTTTGACGGCGGGCCAGGCACCATACTAGGGGAAAGACGTAAATGAGCTGACTCAACCCCAGCGAAACCTTATATAGCGTCAGCGCATAGTTGAGCCCGCTCAAGGTCGGAATATAGGTGAGATAGCCCGTCGCAATTTCGAGGATCAGCCAGACGATGATGTGTAATCCGAAGGTGATGAAAACACCTAGAATGGCCTTGAAGACGGCTGGCATAGAGCTTTTTATCTGAAACGGACCCAGCGGGGCGATGACGGCGCTGGGATGAACCTGTCAAAATGTCAGCAGCAGCGATGGGATAGATCCTTTGGCCCCTCAGACAGACCCGCCTTTGGCAATGAATCGACAGACGGCTAAGCTATTTAGCCCCTTTGGCGAGGCCGACTGCGAGTCGGAGGTGAAGCTGCTGAAGCAGGAATACAGCCGCTATTTCTTCTACCACACGCGTTTTAACAATATAGCGCTCGACCCCAACGTTTTCCTGATCGTGGGGCGGCGCGGGGCGGGGAAGACCGCCTTGGCTCAGTTTTTCATGTTCCAAAAGCAGATGCAGAACGCGATCGCGATCGACGTCGATGAGCCCGTCGCCTTTGAAAAGCTGCTCGAAGATATTACCTTCAGCGTTACCCGCAGCCGCGAGGTGGCGATCCCCCGGATTGCTAAAATCTGGCAGTTCATCATTTGGTCAGTAATCTTTCGCGAGCTCCAGGAATATGATCCCCGCATCCGGGCGGCCTGCATCTTTGGTAACCGCGATGGCAAGCTCACCACCTTTATTCGCCATGCCCTCAAGGCGCTGCTGAATCGGCTGCTACAGACCGAAGACGACCTGCTCGACGAGCTGGAGGCGATCTTCGCCGATGCCCGCATTCGGCTGGGGATGGAGGCAACGCTGGAACTGGCCCGCCGCCGTCCGGTGATCGTTGCCTTCGATACGCTAGAAAACTATGCCGTCCGCGATACCACCATGATGCAGGCCACGGCAGCGCTGATCCAGTGCGGCGCGGAGTTTAACCGCGACTATGCCCGCCAGGGTATCCATATCAAAATCTTTGCGATGGCGGAGGTGTTTCCGTTCCTGAAGCAGGAAGTCATCCTGAATCCGCTCAAGTCGATTCGCCATGAGGTCTATCTGCACTGGCGGCCCAAGGACCTGATGCGGCTGATTAGCTGGCGGTTTTATAACTACCTGCACGCGATGGAAACGCTGCTGCCCGAGTCGCGCCACGTGGACTGGGATCAGCCCCAGTCGGTGCTCGAAAAAATGTGGTATCCCTACTTTGGCCGCAGTTTGCGCAACGCCCAGGGGTTGGCTGAGCGCACCTTTCCCTTTGTCCTACGGCATACCCAGATGCGACCGCGGCAGCTGATTGTGCTGTGCAACGCGATCGCGGCTGCCGCCGTCGAGCGCAAAAGTTTTCCCCACTTTCAACCGGCTGACATTGTCAAGGCACTCCAGCAGGGGCAATACGCGATCGCCGATGAGGTGGTCAACTCCTACAGCTCGGTCTATCCCAGAGTCAGCCGGATTATCGAAGCGCTGTCTGGCCTGCCGATGCTGTTCAAGGGCAACGAGCTCGACAAACGAGCTAAGCTCACGGCGTCGGAATGGCCGCCGGGGGAATATTCACCCTACAGCTTCCGCCAGCTGGTCTCGGAGCTGGGGATCATTGGTCGGGTGCGCCATTTGAACACCGAGGCGGGCTATGCCGAGGCCGACTTTGAATACAGCATGAACGGCCATCTGCCGCTACAGGTCGGCGATCTCTGCGCGGTGCATCCGATGTTTTACCGCAAGCTGAATATTCAGGTGAATCAGAGCGTGCGGGTTTATCCCTTTCCGGACCATGAGGATTTTGAGGTTTTGGGGCGGGGGGAGTGATGGGAGAAGAGGGAGTGATGGAGTAATGGCTATTGCTGGGAGAGGCGTTTGACGGGGGTGCCGCTGATTCGCTGGTGGATGTTGGCGAGACGGGCGGGAATTTTGGCAGCATGGGGGCTTCGGCTGAGGCAGTCGGAGAGATCGAGATCGGAGAGGCGGTCGGCTTTTTGGCCGGGGAACCAGTGACCGCCGCTGCCGAGGAGGTTATAGCGGGCCTGGGCGTATTCGCTCATGTCGTAGGCGTCGAGCAGGTTGCCGAGCCAGAGGGTGATGGGGATGTTGAGCTGACCGGGGGTATTCTCTGGGGCGGGCAGGCCCTCTTGCCAGGTGTGGTACCAGTCTGGGCCAAGGGCCGCGATCGCGGCGGCTTCTAACCGCTCTAGGATCGGCGGCAACAGTTCGTCGGCACGTTCTAAAAGGGATACGGCTTGCAGATGCTCGTCAAAGTCGCTAGGGCGGGCTGCGCCTAAGCTGAGGGTATGTACCTGGGGAAGCCTGAGGCAAAACAGGTCGTTGAAGACCATGGGGCTGAGGGGCTGGCAGAGCTCGACTAGCTTGGGGGAAGGGTTGTAGAGATGGCCGCCTTTGTCGGAGGGGCTGATGATGAAAACGCCCATGTCGTGACGCCGGGCGGCTTCAATGGCGAGCCAGTTGTCCTGAAAGATGTAGTACCAGTGCAGATTGACGTAGTCGAACTGGTCGGTCTCGATAGCATCGAGGATGACCTGAGTCGGCGCGTGGGTAGAAAAGCCGATATGGCGAACTTTACCTTGGGTCTTGAGCTGCTGGGCGACTTCCAGGCAGCCATCCAGGCAGTACTGAAGGATTGCCGGCGTGTTGACGCCGTGAAGGCCCAGCAAATCGACGTAGTCAAGCTTGAGATTAGAGAGAGACTGCTCGAAAATTTTGAGAAATTCTTTGGGCTGCGGTTTGGGCGACACCTTGGTTTGAACAATGATTTGCTCGCGGGGCAGCTGCGGTAGAACGCGGCCCAGCTGAATTTCGGAGGTGCCGTAGCCCCGGGCGGTTTCAATGTGGCTGATGCCCAGCTCGATGGCACGGTGGATGGTGGCGGCCAGGTTTTTCTGATTTTTCTGGGGAATCATCCACTGCGGCACGTCTTTCCAGGAATGCTGATAGCGCATGCCGCCGCATGAGAGGACGGGCATTTGCAGTTCGGTGCGGCCAAAGCGGCGATAGAGCATGGCAGTCAGATCGGCGGGTCAATACAGGCGTTTGGGGCTTGCTTAAGCCTTTATGATTGTAGTCACAAGCCTGGTTTTGCGCGGCGCGATTGACCCGCCGTCTACCGTTAGCTCAGCTACATCGTCCGCACCGTAGCCTGGCCGTCCTTAACTTCGCCAATGAGCACTTCGTCCGCAACGCCAATAAACAGGCCGTTGTCTAAAACGCCGGGAATGTTGTTCAGCGTCTTCTCCAGCTCGGCGGGCTGGTCGATGCCCTCAAGGGTGACATCCAGCACCATATTGCCCTGGTCGGTAATCACCGGGCCGTCTTTTTTTACCCCCATCCGCAGCTCAACCTTGCCGCCGAGGGCTTCCAGGGCGCGGGTGACGGGCGCGATCGCCATCGGCAGCACTTCGACGGGTAGGGCAAAGGTGCTGCCCAGCCGATCGACCAGCTTGGAGCTATCGACGACGACGATGAAATGGTCTGCCAGGGAATCGACGACTTTTTCTCGGGTGTGGGCGGCGCCACCGCCTTTGATCAGGTTTTTTTGCGGATCGACTTCGTCGGCGCCGTCGATGGCGATATCAATCCGGCTAACTTCATCGAGGGTGGTCAGCGGGATGCCGTGCTTTTTGGCCAGGACTGAAGCCTGGAAGGAGGTGGGAATGCCCTGAATGTCTTCTAGCTCGCCGGACTGGATGCGATCGCCAATGAACTGGATGGCATAGGCCGTCGTGGAACCCGTTCCCAAGCCCACGATGCTGCCGGATTTGACCTGGGCGGCGGCGGCGCGGCCCACTTCTTGCTTCATCAGCTTGACGGGGTCAGTTTCGCTCATTGTTTCTCCTTGGGATGTCTTTGTTTAGGATGCCGGATTGTGGCGCGGTTGGATAGGAGGGGAGGGGGAGTAGGGGAGTGATGGGGTGGGGGAGAA
>NZ_JADEXG010000005.1 GCF_015207255.1 Vasconcelosia minhoensis LEGE 07310 | reverse complement strand
CCGATCTGGACAGCCCGCCCGCCCAGTGGACTGAGCTGATTGGCGTTGAACCAGCTAGTCAGCCGCACTTCATTCTGATGGCAGACCCGTTTTCGGGAGGGACGAATGAGCTCTTACAGGGAATGGATTTTGCCTATCCCAGCGCAGTCAAAATCGGTGGGCTAGCAGGAATTGATAACTTTACCCGCAGTAGCGGCCTGTTCTGCGGCGATCGGCTGTATCGCGAGGGGATAGTTGGCGTGGCGCTATCGGGGCGGATTGTGATCGAATCCATCGTGGCCCAGGGCTGCCGCCCAATTGGGCCGGTATATCGGGTGGTCGAGCACGAGCGCAACATCATTCTCAGGCTAGAAGTCCTGGATGACCCCGAAGGCAGCCGCTCACAAACGCCGCTAGAGCTGCTTCAGGGCGTCTTTCAGCAGCTGGGTGAGGCAGACCGGCAGCTAGCACAGCAGTCGCTGTTCATCGGCGTTGCCCAGAGCGGCTTCAAGCCCGAGCTGAAGCGGGGTGATTTTCTGATTCGCAATCTGATGGGAATCGATCCGCGCAACGGGGCGATCGCGATTGCAGACAAAATTCGCCCGGGGATGCGTATCCAGTTCCATCTGCGCGACGCCCAGACTTCCGCCGAAGACTTAGAAATGCTGCTGGCCCAATACCAGCTGGAAAACATGGCGCGCTCGGCAACTCCGGTGGGAGGGCTGATGTTTGCCTGCACGGGCCGGGGCGAAGGGCTGTACGAAGAACCGAACTTTGACTCCGGTTTATTTCAGCAGCATCTGGGCTCGGTGCCGCTGAGCGGCTTTTTCTGTAATGGCGAAATTGGCCCGGTCGGCGGTACGACCTTTCTCCATGGGTTTACATCGGTCTTTGGCATCTGCCGGGAACCCTACCCATGATGCTGGCCTGCTGCGGCTAGTGCCTCCCGGCCCGGGGGCTGATTCCAGTCTTCCAACTCTGGCCCCAGGGGAATCAGGCCGCCGGGATTGAGTGGAAACAGGTTGCCGTAATAGTCGCGTTTAACAGCCTCAACGTCGCAGGTTTCGGCGATTCCCGGCTGCTGGTAAATATCCCGCAGGTAGCCGCTGAGCTGGGGATAGTCTTGAATGCGGCGGCGGTTGCACTTAAACAATCCGTAGTAGGCCACATCGAAGCGGATCAGGGTGGTAAACAAGCGCACGTCGGCCAGCGTCAGGGCTTCGCCGCAGAGGTAGCGGTGGCTAGCCAGGGCCTGATCAACTTCATCTAGGGTGCTGAAAAGCTCGGTAAAGGCATCCTGGTAGGCAGCCTGAGTTTGAGCAAAGCCGCAGCGGTAGACGCCATTATTGACCGTGCGGTAGATTTTGTCATTCCAGGCGTCGATTTCAGCCTGCTGAGCTGCCGGGTAGAGGTCCAGGTCTGGATTGTTGGCCAGGGAATTAAAGGCGGCGTTGAGGATTTCGATAATTTCGGCGCTTTCGTTATTCACAATCGTCTCGGCTTCTGCATCCCAGAGCACCGGCACGGTGGCCCGACCGGCATAGCCAGACTGCATCCGGGCATAGAATTCGGGCAGGGTCTGGCAGTTTAGCAAGGGCTGGTCAAAGACCCAGATGCCCTGCTCACCCGAGGGCGAAACCGTTGTGATCGGGATGGCTGCTTCTAACCCTTTAAGGGCACGGGTAATCAGAGTGCGATGTGCCCAGGGGCAGCCCATGCCGACGATCAGGCGATAGCGACCGGGCTGAGCGGCGTCGGGGGAGACGCGATCGCGAAACTGACTCTCGGGCCGCACGTAGGCTCCCGACTTTTGCCGGGGGGCGAGCTGAGACATCATCAGATGCCACATCGTACTCCAGACAAATTTGCCGGTGCGCACGATTAGCCCTGGCGGCAGCGACGCTCGTTGGGTCAGTTTGGTCAGGGGATTGGCAGGCATCGCGATCGCGGCAGAAACGTCAGCTCCCCCTTATTCTCGCTGACCCCAGCTGAACTTGCCCAGTTTCGTTTCCCTGGTTTGTCGGCTCGCCATAGTCTCGGCACAGCGTCTCAGACCTGGGAATTGGCGAATAGATAGGGCCATTAAAACTATTACATGAGTAATCAATATGCAAGAAATTTTAACTTTTATTTACATTGCGTGATAATCTGGAGAATGAAAGTTGGGTTTTTAGTTCCGCGCAAATGCGCATTCGCGCGAGCTATGGCCTTGTATTATAAGGAGTGTGTAATATGCCATTTACGATCGATTCTGCGCGAGGAATTTTTCCTGAAACGCTTGCGGCTGATGTGGTGCCCGCGACGATTGCGCGTTTTACCCAGCTGAACGCTGAGGACCAGCTGGCCCTAATCTGGTTTGCCTATCTTGAAATGGGTACCAACATTACCGTTGCGGCACCGGGCGCGGCAAACATGCAGTTCGCTGAAGCCACTATGAATCAGGTTAAGCAAATGTCTTTTCAGGAGCAGTCGCAGGTGATGTGCGACCTAGCCAACCGGGCTGATACGCCGATTGGCCGCACCTATGCCTCCTGGTCTGCCAATATCAAGCTCGGATTTTGGTATCAGCTGGGACAGTGGATGGAGCAGGGAATTGTCGCACCCATCCCCGAGGGGTATAAGCTCTCTGCTAATGCCTCAGCCGTGCTGCAAGCGATTAGGCAGCTCGACCCCGGTCAGCAAATCACCGTCCTGCGGAACGCGGTGGTTGATATGGGATTCGATCGGAGCAAGCTGAGCAGCGACAAGCGAGTTTCTGAACCGGTTGAAGTTCCCAAGGATATGTCGCAGCGGACTCAAGTCAGCATTGAAGGGGTTGATAATCCAACCATTCTCAGCTATATGAACTACCTCAATGCCAATGACTTCGATGCGCTGATTGAGCTATTCGCGCCTGATGGCGCTATTCAGCCGCCGTTCCAGAAGCCAATCGTAGGCCGCGACGCCGTCCTGCGATTCTTTAGAGAAGAATGCCAAAATCTTAAGCTCATGCCTAAGCAAGGCGTTGCTGAACCGGCGGATGATGGCTATACCCAGGTTAAAGTCACCGGCAAAGTGCAGACGCCCTGGTTTGGGGCCGGAGTTGGCATGAACATGGCCTGGCGGTTTTTACTCAATCCCGACAACAAGGTTTTCTTTGTCGCGATTGACCTGCTGGCTTCTCCTAAGGAGCTGCTAAACCTAGCCCGCTAGAAGCTCTGCGGCTGAGTCTGATTCATCCGTCAGCTGATTTGGAGGCGCTTTCTTGAGGAAGCGCCTTTCTTTTGCTAAATAATCCTTTCTCTAGAAAAATTTAAGATTAATCATTAGAATTATGAGACAGAGCTTATTATAATGTTACAAACGGGTGCTTTTGCCCGGGTAACGACTCAGAAAATTTTGACTGTAATGATTCAAGCTAGTGATGTTAAGTGGTCCAAGGCGGAAAAAAAAGTCGCCCAAGGCGCTTTTGATAAAGCTCACGAACGGGAGCTCAATGCCTTGATGGCCGAAGTTCGTGAAAGGGGAGGTGCGATCGCGGCTCCCGAAGATATGTGGCGGCTGCACGATTTCTTAAGTGCCAAACGACATGACATCGATGGCAAGTACGACTATCGCTATTCAAATCTCATTTTTGTCTTTGCCAGGTTAGTCCGGGAAGGCTGGCTACAGCTCGACGAGCTCGACGGCTTGGATGCCGACAAGCGGACTAAGGTAGGAGCGCTTGCCCGCATGTGAGCAGCAGCTTCTACGGTTATGAACAACTGCTACTTTGATGCGGTTGAACGATTCAGGACTGGCCTATCGGTGAGAATCTGAAACGCCCCTGATTTTTTGCAGTGAACCAATTTACAAAATGAATGTTCTGAAAGCCGCTCTTGTCCCAACGAAACGGGTTACTCTCAAGAGTTGGAGAATGCTAGATGAATTAGCTTGGGACTGCCACTGGTTCTATATCTTCTGAAGGGTTGTAAAACAGCGGCTGTGTTTTAGGGTAGAAACACAGCCGCCTTTGGCTCATCGCTAGGGAATATGGCAGGTCTGTATCCAATGTGTCAATAATCTCTCGGAAAGGCTTTTGTCCTCCTCCGTACAAATTCGCTTTTTTTCCATAAAGTGATCATGTCTCTGGTCGAACAGGTCTTAACTCAGATTCCCGGCAATCCCCTGAAAGGATTGCAAAAAGCCGACGGTTTGTGGCGAGCTTACCGGGAAGGGACGCGCTCTGGCCCAGAGGTCATTCAAACCTGCGCTGAACCCACCGACATAGCGGCCTATGATGTCGTCGTTGTTGGCGGAACGCTCGGTATTTTACTGGCGGCGGGTCTGGCGCAGCGGGGCTGGCGAGTCGCCCTAGTTGAGCGAGGCAAGCTGCGGGGACGGGCGCAGGAGTGGAATATTTCGCGGCAGGAGCTTCAGACCTTTGTGAAGTTGGGACTGCTGACCGAGGCGGAATTGGAAAGCACGATCGCGACCCAATACAATCCGGCCCGTATTTGCTTCCACGGCGGCGACCCGGTTTGGGTGAAAGACGTGCTCAACATCGGCGTTGACCCGGTTATGCTGCTCGATCTGCTGAAGCAAAAATTCCTGGCTGCGGGGGGCGAGCTACTAGAAGAAACCCCTTTTAAGTCAGCGACGGTACATCCTGACGGCGTCCGGGTAGAGGCGGGCCAGCAGACTCTCCAGACGCGGCTGCTGGTCGATGCGATGGGGCATTTCTCGCCCCTGGTGCAGCAGGCCCGCCAGGGACAGACCCCAGACGCCGTTTGCCTGGTTGTCGGCACCTGTGCCACTGGCTATGACCAAAACGATACGGGAGACCTGATCGCCACCTTCACGCCCATCCAAAACCAGTGCCAGTACTTTTGGGAAGCCTTTCCCGCCCGGGATGGCCGCACCACCTATTTGTTTACCTATCTGGACGCCCATCCCAGTCGGCCTAGCTTGGCAGCGCTGTTTGAGGATTATCTCAAGCTGCTGACGGAATATCAGCAGGTGTCGCTCGACCAGCTGACGTTTCAGCGGGCTCTGTTTGGCTTCTTCCCCTGCTACCAGGACAGCCCGCTCAGCTATCCCTGGGGCCGCACGCTGCCCATTGGCGACAGCAGCGGCAGCCAGTCACCGCTCAGCTTCGGCGGCTTCGGGGCAATGATCCGCCACCTGGAGCGGCTGACCCGGGGGGTCGATCAGGCTTTACAGCACGATTTACTCGGGGCGCGATCGCTGAGCTGGCTCCAGCCCTACCAGCCGAATCTGTCGGTTACCTGGCTATTTCAAAAAGCGATGAGCGTCAGCGTGGATCAGAAATTGCCTGAGAATCAGATTAACCAGCTGCTCTCCACCATCTTCCAAGACATGGCCGCCCTAGGTGACGAGGTGCTCCAACCGTTTCTTCAGGACGTCGTTCAGTTCCCCGCCCTGGCCAAAACCCTGCTGCGCACCTCCACCCATCACCCCGCCCTGGTCGCCAAAATCCTGCCCCAGGTCGGCATTCCCGCCGTCGTCAGCTGGACCGGTCACTACGCCGGACTGGCCGCCTACAGCGCCCTAAATCCGCTAACCCAGGCGCTCCAGAGCCAGGCCAAACATCTACCTGAGGAGACCCAATATTTTTTCGAGCGCTGGCGCGATGCCCTAATGTACGGCTCAGGCGGCGACTACGAAAGCTCCTAACCCATCACCCCATCACCCCTAACGCCTACGCTTCGCGAACACCCGATCACAGCGTCAAAGACTGCGCATCCCCCTCAATCAGCTCAGCCAGGTCCTTCAAAAAGGCAGCCCCATTAGCGCCATAAATAATCCGATGGTCACAGGTCATATTCACCTGCATCTGACGGCGAACGCCCATCAGACCATTGGGCATCGCCACAACCTGAGGCTGGGAGCCGCCAATCGCTAAAATTGCGCCCTGCCCCGGGGGTAAAATCGCATCGAAGCGATCGACGCCAAACATGCCCAGGTTCGACAGGGTAAAGGTACCAGAATTGTATTCCTCCGGCTGAAGCTGCTTACTGCGCGATCGCTTCACCAAATCTTTCCACAGCCGCGAAAGCGAATAGATATCCATCTGATCCGCGCCACGCAGCACCGGCGTAATCAGGCCGCCGTCATCCATCGCCACGGCAACGGCAATATTGACATTGCCGCTGTATTGAATGCCCTGGGGTGTATAGCTGGCATTGACGATCGGATGCTGTTTGAGGGTGACGGCGACAGCTTTAGCCAGCAGCGCCGTCATGGTGACGCCCTTAGGCTTAATCTGCTGATAGAGCTGGTCTAAGCCATCGGTGGTGATTGTATAGCCGACGCGGAAGACCGGCACCGACAGGCTGGCCTCCATATTGCGAACAACGGCCTGCTGAAGCGTATTCAGGGCAACGACCTGACCGGGAGCGGCGGGGGCAGGGGTAGGAACCGGCGGACGGGGTTCAGCAGAGGCCGCAGCGACATGCATGGGGGTAGCCGTAGGAACGTCGCCTGAGGGCTTGGCAGGGGCAGGAGAAGCGGTGGACTTGCCCGCCGCCTGTTCGACATCGGCAGCGACAATCCGACCGTAGGGACCGCTGCCCTGAAGGCTGTCAAGGTTGACCTTGAGCTGCTTAGCCAGTTTTTTGGCCCGGGGTGAGGCGATGGTGCGATCGCGCTTTCCAGACGCCCCCCCGTTTTGCTCGGCGGTTTCAGCTGGCGCAGCCACTGCCGTTGCCGTCACGGATTCGTCACCCGCCGTAGCGGCAGCGGGAGCGGGTGTCCCCAGGTCTTTTGAGGGGGACTTTGAGGACTGTTCAGCAGATTGAGCGGCCTGCTGCTGGGCTGCTTCAATTTCGGCTTCGGTCTCGGCTAAAAGCGCGATCGCCTCTCCCACCGGCGCGGTATCTCCGGCTTCCACCACAATTGAAGCCAGGAAGCCCTCATAGAAGGACTCCACGTCCATATCAGCCTTGTCAGATTCGACGATCACCACCGTTTCGCCCTTTTCGACCCGGTCGCCGGGCGCTTTCACCCAAGACACCACCTTTCCCTCGGTCATGGTAGAGCTGAGAGCGGGCATAAAGACTTCGCGAATCATGGTGACTTCCGAGACCGTAATGACTATAAGTAAACAATAGTTGGCAGCACCATATTGTATCGCCTGAGCCGATCGATTAGAGCTCGCCGCGAATTTCTTCGACGACGCCATCGCGCAGCAGAATCTCAACCTGGAGCTTGCGAATCATGTTATCCCCGACGGCAACTCGAAAGAAGCCGTCGATCTGGCCCTGGCTGACTTCTTTGTTTAGCTCTAGGGTCTGCACCTGCTGCAGCTGCTGTAAAAGCTGATTTTTTTGCTGGAGCTGCTGCCCCTTGTCCTGATTTAGCTTGCCCTGGACGCTGCTAATCTGCTGCGATACGGCTGGGTCGCTAGGGTCAGTGCCCTGCTTTTGAATTTCGGACACCATCCGCTGGCCCTGCATTTCGAGCTGCTGAAGCCGCCCGTCAATCTGGTTGAGCTGGTTTTGCAGCTGCTTTTGCGCCTCTTCTTTCCAGAGCGGCGTCACCACGGCTTTGATATTGATGACGCGTTTGAGCAGGAGCTGAGACTGTGGAACATCCATAGAAAACGATTCAATGAAGGACTTTGCGGTTATGGCCTCCCAAAGGAGGCTTGGTTCTTGATGTTGATTGGCCAGGATGTCAGTTAAACATCGCGTCGATTCTATCGCGATACTTCTCCGTCACTACCGGACGGCGAATTTTTAATGTCTGAGTCAGCAGCCCATTTTCATTCGTGAAGGGCTCATCTAGCAAGGTGAATGGCCCAATCCGGTCGTCCGCTCGGTAGCCGGGACGATTTTTTACCTCGCGATTCAGCTCCTGGCGGAAAAGGGCCTGTACGGGTGAGCAGTCCAAGCTGATCGGCTTTCCTGACTGAGGTTTCTCTGAGCCTGGCTGGCCAGGACGCTCCAGCTTAAACCCCTGCTCCTGCGCCCACTGCTCCAGCGCCTCAAAGTTTGGCACGACCAGCGCTCCCAGCGTTTTCTGATCCTGGCCAACCAGCATCACCTGATCGACGTAGGGACTGCGGACGCAGGCATTCTCAATCGGCTGGGGCTCAATATTTTCGCCATTGGTGAGGACGATAGTGTCTTTGGCTCGACCTGTGATAATCAGGTCGCCCGCAGGCGTGACCTTGCCCAGGTCGCCGGTATCAAACCAGCCGGTCGAGCTGATCGCTTTGTGGGTCGCCTCCGGATTTTTGTAGTAGCCCTGCATCACCTGCGGCCCGCGAATCAGCACTAAGCCCTGCTGCCCTACCGGTAACGGCTGGTGGGTTTCGGGATGGACGACCGCGGTTTCGGTCCCCGGTAGCGCTTCACCATCTGCGCCCCGGAGGTTGCGCCAGGGCCGACGCACGTGGGTAATCGGCGAAGTTTCGGTCAGGCCATAGCCGCCTAGAATGGGAATACCGACGATTTCGTAGAAGTCTTCCAAATAGTCAGCAATGGAGCCGCCGCCGCTGACCAGAAAGACGACCTGGCCGCCCATTGCCTCTCGCACTTTGCGATAGACCAGCCGATCGCCGAGCTGATGGAGCGGCCAGAGGACCGCCGCCTGGAGGCCAGCGGTGAGGGTCTTGAGCGGTGATTGAGAAAGATCATCGAGGTTCAAACGATTTAGGGTGCGCCTAGCTTTGATATAGCGATCGCTCTGCTTCAGAAAAAACCGGACCAGCTTCTGCCGACTGGCGGGCTGCTCGCGAAACTGCTTCTGCACGCCTTCGTAGATTGACTCCCACAGCCGGGGTACCGCCACCATATATTTGGGCTGATAGGTTTTCAGATCTTTTTTAATCTGGCGAATGTTTGTATAAATTTGGGTGCAGCCCTGGGATAGGACAAAATACTCAAACGAGCGCTCGTAGGCATGCCAGATCGGTAGAATGCTCATCACCTTTTCGCTCGGGCGGATGGTGACGACGCTGCAAGCGCCAGAAATTTGCGACAGCAGGTTACCCTGGCTGAGCATTACCCCCTTGGGCATGCCCGAGGTGCCCGAGGTAAACATCAGCGTGGCCAGATCGTCTCGGCTAAAGCTGACGGGCATAGGGGCGCGATCGCCCAGCGCCATCAGCTCAGAAAAGTTCAGCACCTTGAGCGGCGTCTCTGACGGCAGTGCCTCGTCGGTCAGTAAGATCGCAAACCGCAGTCTGGCTAAGTCTAAATGGCATGCTAACTGGTCCAGGGTGGCCTGGTCCTGCACCACCAGGGCAATACTATCGCTATGGTCGATAATGAACTGAAGTTCTCTTACATCCGCCTGCGTCCCGCGGACGGCATCGACGCCCCCGGCGGTCATGATGCCCTGATCGGCAACCAGCCAGCGAGGACAATTATCGGCAATCAGCGCAATTTTTTCGCCGGGCCGAACGCCCAGAGACTGCAAGGCCGCCGCAAACTGAGCAATCTGCTGAGCCAGCTCGGCGTAGGTGATTTTTACCGGCGGGCTGCTGTGGGGATCGTGCAGCGCGACGACATGGCCGAACTGCTGCGCCGCCAGCGGCCAAATTTCTGGGATGGCCTGCACAGAGCTGTAGTCAGCGGCGCGACTGAGGTTGGCTTGTTCTTCAGGATGTAGGGTCGCGCGTAGGGCTGACATGGATTCCTCCTTCAGGTGCTGTAGTCCCCTATTGCTGATTGTCCAGCATTGATTAGCGTAGCTCAGCAAGTTTGCAGAAAATCTTGATATAAGGGACAGGTTTTAGGGTGGCAGGTGGTTACCATTTTAGAAGCGGATTAATCGGGACCTGTCATATGCCAAAAGCAATCTGGAATGGCGCTATTTTAGCCGAGAGCGATCGGTGCGAGGTGGTGGAAGGCAATCAATATTTTCCACCGGATGCAATCGCTTCGGCGTATTTCAAGCCCAGCGATAAGCAGTCTTTTTGTCCTTGGAAAGGAACTGCTAGCTATTACACCCTGGAAGTCAACGGCGAGAAAAATCCGGACGCCGCCTGGTATTACCCAGACCCCAAGGAAGCAGCGAGCAACATCAAAGGCTATATTGCCTTTTGGCGGGGGGTCCAGGTCGAATCCTAAGCGTCCTTTACCCTCTGCGGACGGCCGGTCGCTACAATAGGCTTTGACTTCAATACAGGTTCCTAACTGCGGGCGCCTGTCTGCTCACTCCTGCTGAAAAACCCATGCCTGTTCGCGTTCGACTCGCTCCCAGTCCCACTGGCAGTCTACATATTGGTACCGCTCGTACGGCGGTTTTTAACTGGCTCTATGCCCGCCACCTGGGGGGAGAGTTCATCCTGCGGATAGAGGATACTGACCAGGCGAGATCGCGACCGGAATATACGCAAAATATCCTGGACGGGCTGAAATGGCTCGGTCTGAACTGGGATGAAGGACCGTTCTACCAGTCCCAGCGGATGGACCTATACCGTCAGCAGATTCAGTCCCTGCTCGATCGAGGTCTGGCCTATCGGGCTTACGAAACCCCTGAGGAGCTGAGCGCCATGCGAGAGGCGCAGCAGGCCCGCAGCGAAGCGCCCCGCTATAACAATCAGCACCGTGACCTGACGCCAGCGCAGATTGCCGCCTTCGAGGCCGAGGGCCGATCGGCAGTGATTCGCTTCAAGCTTGATCGCGATCGCACCATTACCTGGAACGACCTGGTGCGCGGCCCGGTGCAGTGGCAGGGCAGCGACCTGGGCGGCGATATGGTGCTGGCGCGAGCCGCCGCACCGGGCGAAGTCGGGCAGCCGCTCTATAACTTTGTGGTGGTGGTGGATGACGCCGATATGCAGATTACCCACGTGATTCGCGGCGAAGACCACATCGGCAATACGCCCAAGCAGATTTTGCTCTACGAAGCCCTGGACGTAGATATCCCCAAATTTGCCCATACGCCGCTAATTTTGAACAGCTCGGGTCAAAAGCTGTCCAAGCGTGACGGCGTCACCTCGATTTCAGATTTCCAGTCCATGGGCTTTACCGCTGAGGCGCTGGCTAACTATATGACCCTGCTGGGCTGGTCGCCACCGAATACGCAGGAGCTGTTTACCCTGGCCGAAGCGGCTGAGCACTTTAGCTTTGACCGGGTGAACAAGGCCGGGGCTAAGTTCGACTGGGATAAGCTGGACTGGATTAACAGCCAATATCTGCATGAGACGCCGCCGGCGCAGCTGCTGGAGATGATCGTGCCCTATCTTAAGTCCGCCGACTATGACTTTGAGCTGGAGCGCGATCGCGACTGGCTGCTGCCCCTAGCGGCGATGATTGGCCCCAGCCTCACCCGGCTCAAGGACTGCATCGAGCTCAGCCGGTTCTACTTCACCCCGACTGTAGACTACGACGATGCTGCCCAAAAGCAGCTTTCATTGGAAGGCGTGCCAGAGCTGATGACAGCGGTGAAATCTGCACTGGAAGACAGCTCCGGTCTGACAACCACAGAGGACGCCAAAGCCTTAATTAACCAGGTGACGAAGGCCCAGGGCGTGAAGAAAGGGCTGATTATGAAATCGCTGCGGGCAGCGCTGATGGGCACAATGCAGGGGCCTGACCTGGTGGAATCCTGGCTGATTTTGCACCGGCGCGGATACGACCGGAAGCGGCTGGAAGGCGCGATCTCGGTGGGCCGTTCGGTTTCCTAAACCAGATCCCGAAGCAGGGCTATAGGTGCTCTATTTTACATTTGTTGTCCCTAACGGGAAAATTACGTTAAATTTAGTAAAGATTATTCTCATAAAAAGTGAGCGCGGCCAGCGGAGCGCTGGTTCGCTGGAGTTGAAGTAAATTGATTAAACGTACAGAGGCTACTGAGTTATGAAGTTTTCTTGGCGAGTCGTCCTCCTGTGGACATTGCCGCTATTAGTGATTGGGTTTTTCTTCTGGCAGAGCTCCGTGGGTAGTGGCCCGACCGATATGGGGCGCAATACCGCTAGCACGCGCATGACCTACGGTCGCTTTCTAGACTATTTGGAGGCCGGGCGGGTCACCTCGGTGGACCTCTACGACGGCGGCCGGACGGCGATTATTGAAGCAGTTGATCCGCAGATTGACAATCGGATTCAGCGCTGGCGTGTAGAGCTGCCGGGGAATGCGCCCGAACTGGTTGAGCAGCTCAGAGGCTCCAACGTCAACCTAGACTCCCATCCACCGCGCAATGATGGGGCGCTGCTGGGCATCCTGGGTAACCTGCTGTTTCCCTTCCTGCTGATTGGCGGCCTGTTCTTCCTTTTCCGGCGCTCCAACGGGGTTGGCGGCGGTCCCGGCCAGGCGATGAACTTTGGTAAGTCCAAGGCCCGCTTCATGATGGAGGCGAATACCGGCATCATGTTTGACGATGTCGCTGGGATTGAAGAAGCCAAGGAAGAACTTCAGGAAGTCGTCACGTTCTTGAAAAAGCCGGAGCGCTTTACCGCCGTTGGGGCTCGCATTCCTAAAGGGGTACTGCTGATCGGCCCGCCAGGAACCGGTAAGACGCTGCTAGCAAAAGCGATCGCGGGTGAAGCCGGGACGCCTTTCTTCAGCATCTCCGGGTCTGAATTCGTCGAAATGTTTGTCGGCGTCGGGGCCTCTCGGGTACGCGACCTGTTTAAGAAAGCCAAGGAAAACGCGCCCTGCATCATCTTTATCGATGAGATCGATGCGGTTGGCCGGTCGCGTGGGGCCGGTATCGGCGGCGGCAATGATGAGCGGGAGCAAACCCTGAATCAGCTGCTGACCGAAATGGACGGCTTTGAAGGCAACACCGGCATTATCGTGATTGCGGCGACCAACCGGGCCGATGTGCTCGACTCTGCCTTAATGCGACCGGGTCGGTTTGACCGTCAGGTGACGGTAGACCCGCCGGATATGAAGGGTCGGCTGGAAATCTTGGAAGTCCATGCTCGCAATAAGAAGCTAGACGACCAGATTTCGCTAGACATGGTTGCCCGGCGCACGCCTGGCTTTACCGGCGCTGACCTGGCTAACCTGCTGAACGAGGCCGCCATCCTCACCGCCCGCCGCCGTAAAGAAGCCATCACCATGCTAGAGGTAGACGCTGCGATTGACCGCGTCGTCGCCGGGATGGAAGGCACGCCGCTGGTAGACGGCAAGAGTAAGCGTCTGATTGCCTACCATGAGATTGGCCATGCCATCATCGGTACGCTGGTGAAAGACCACGACCCCGTACAGAAGGTAACGCTGATTCCCCGCGGTCAGGCCCAGGGCTTAACCTGGTTTACCCCCAGCGAAGAGCAAATGCTAATTTCGCGATCGCAGATCCTCGCCCGGATTACCGGCGCGCTGGGCGGTCGGGCTGCGGAAGACATCATCTTTGGCGATGCCGAAGTCACCACTGGGGCCGGTAACGACCTCCAGCAGGTAACCCAGATGGCCCGGCAGATGGTTACCCGGTTTGGCATGTCCGACCTGGGGCCGCTCTCGCTAGAGAGCCAGCAGGGCGAAGTCTTCCTGGGCGGTGACTGGATGTCGCGCTCTTCAGAATATTCCGAAGAAATTGCCACGCGAATTGACTCGCAAGTGCGCTCCATCGTCGAGCACTGCTATGACAAAGCTAAGCAAATCATGCAAGACAACCGCGAAGTGATCGACCGGCTGGTCGATCTGCTGATCGAGCGCGAGTCAATCGACGGTGACGAGCTGCGCCAAATCGTTGCAGAACACACCCACGTCCCCGAAAAAGAGCGCTTCGTCCCTCAGCTCTAGCTAGCCGCTCAATAGCCTCTGCTATAAAAGGCTCATCCGACAAGGATGAGCCTTTTCTATTGCTCACCCATCACCCCATCTACCCTTAACGCGCCACTGCACAGGGGCATGGCAACCATGCCCCTACCCCATTACCCCTAACGCCTACGGCGACGCTGCGCGAACACCTCCCACTTCAGCCACCACCCACCACCCACTACCTTCCCCTCCCCATGCCCACCCTCTACCTCGCCATCACCAACCACGGCTTCGGCCATGCCACCCGCGCCGCTGCCACCGCCGCCAGGATTCAAGAGCGCTGCCCCGATCTAGAATTAATCATTGCCACCACGGCCCCCGAATGGCTGCTGAAGTCCTACCTGCTCCGGTCCTTCACTCTGAGACCCCGCAGCTTTGACGTTGGCGTCATCCAGAGCGACAGCCTGAACATGGATAAGGCCGCGACGCTGGAGAAGCTGGAGCAAATCCGCGCCAATCAAGATGAGCTAGTGGCAGAGGAAGCCGCCTTTCTGCAATCCGCTGGCGTTGACCTGGTGCTGGCCGATATTCCGCCCCTGGCAACCGCGATCGCGCACACTGCCGATATTCCCTGCTGGATGATGAGCAACTTTGGCTGGGACTTCATCTATCGACCCTGGGGCGGCGGCTTTGCCGAGATTGCCGACTGGATTGCCGACTGCTTCAGCCAGTGCGATCGCTTATTTCGCCTGCCCTTCCACGAACCAATGTCGGCCTTTCCCCACGTTACTGATGTCGGGCTGACGGGAGGAAACCCGGCCTATTCTGAAGCAGAGCTGAGATCGCGCCTGCTGCCGGAGCAGCCGCCTGAGCGCACCGTCCTGCTGACCTTTGGTGGACTAGGGCTGGCTCAAATTCCCTACGACAGCCTGGCTAAATTTCCAGACTGGCAGTTTATTACCTTTGACCACCAGGCCCCAGACCTGCCCAATCTTTACAAGGTGACCGACCGCCGAATGCGCCCGGTGGACTGGATGCCGATCTGCGATCGCGTCGTCTCCAAGCCCGGCTACAGCACCTTTGCCGAAGCCTGCCGCCTGGATAAAGGCATCGTCACAATACCCCGTCAGGATTTCGCCGAAGCCGCCGTCCTGGTTGCCGGAATGCAGCAGGTTACCCGGCATCAGATCCTAGACGCAGAAGCATTCTTCGCCGGAGACTGGTCGTTTTTACAAGAACCTTTGCAGCCGCCGCAGACCGATCGGCAGATTGCCAAGGATGGAGGAAACGCGATCGCCCAAGCCGTCATCGATTACCTCCTATCATGACCCTCAAACCAATCGATCCGTCAGTCACTCCAGCACCTGACCTATCCTATAAGAAGTCAACCCACTACCTACCCCTCTTCCCTCTTCCCTCTCCAACCACCCATGACCACCACAACTCCCACCCACTACCAAACCACGATCCGGCTCCGTACCGAAGGCAAATCCCTAGGCCGCTTCACAAACCAGGTGCAGGAAGCCGTCAAGGAAAGCGGCGTCCAGACTGGACTTTGCAGTATTTTCCTGCGCCATACGTCAGCCAGCCTGGTGATTCAGGAAAATGCCGATCCGGATGTGCTGAAGGATATGGAAAACTTCTTCTCCCAGCTGGTACCCGAAGGGAGAGACTATCGCCACAGTACCGAAGGCCCCGACGATATGCCCGCCCATATCCGGACTGCCTTGACCCATACGTCTGAGCAAATCCCGATTATGAACGGTCGGCTCGCGCTGGGAACCTGGCAGGGAATTTATGTCTGGGAGCATCGTCAGCGCAGTCATACCCGCGAAATCGTTGTTCACATTACCGGCCATTAGTCTATGCCGCAAGATTCTTCTAGTATCGTAGACGCCTACTTGGGGTCAACCATTCCTACCCCGCCGAAAGGGTTTCGCTCTGGCTTCGTCGGCATCGTCGGTCGCCCTAACGTGGGCAAATCGACGCTGATGAACTATCTTGTCGGCGAAAAAGTCGCGATTACCTCCCCCGTTGCCCAAACCACCCGCAATCGGCTGCGGGGTATTCTCTCGACGCCCCAGGCGCAGATTATCTTTGTCGATACGCCCGGCATCCATAAGCCGCACCATGAGCTGGGCCGGGTGCTGGTGAAAAATGCGCAGATGGCCATCAGCTCTGTTGATGTGACGCTGTTCGTGGTAGATGGCTCCACGCCAGCGGGTCGGGGCGATGCCTTTATTGCCAACTTGGTCAGCAAAAGCGACGTGCCCGTCGTCCTCGGCGTGAATAAGATTGACCAGCAGCCGACTGAGCCCGACAAAGTAGCGCTGATTGGCCAGAGCTACGAGACCCTGGCCCAGGCTCACGGCTGGCCAGTTGTAAAGTTCTCTGCCCTGACCGGTGACGGCCTGAAATCACTGCAAAGAATGCTGATCGAGCGGCTAGAGGTCGGTCCCTACTACTACCCGCCCGACCTAATTACCGACCAGCCCGAGCGTTTCATCATGGGTGAGCTGATTCGCGAACAGGTGCTGCTGAATACTCGCGAAGAGGTGCCCCATTCGGTCGCGATCGCAATCGACCGGGTTGAAGAGGATGAAAAAATCACCCGCATCCTGGCGACGGTTCACGTGGAGCGCGATTCGCAGAAAGGAATTCTAATTGGCAAGCAGGGCAGCATGATGAAAACCATCAGCAGCGCCGCCCGTGAGCAGATGCAGAAGCTGATTGCCGGGAAGGTGTATCTGGAGATTTTTGTAAAAGTGCAGCCCCGATGGCGGCAGTCGCGGATGCATCTGGCGGAGTTTGGGTATCGGGTGGATGAGTAGGGGAGTGATCGGGTGATCGGGTGATGGGTAGGGGCATGGTTGCCATGCCCTCATAAGGTGTTCGCGAAGCGTCGCGTCAGGGATGATAGGGTTTAAGAAATGGGTTTTGGGATAGGGAGGAAGGTGGGATGACGAAGGCTGAGCAGATGGTGATGCTGGCGGAGGATCAGCTAGCGGAGTACAGTACGGATGCGCGGAAGATTGAGAAGCTGCGGCAGAAAATTGGGGTGATGGTGCCTCCGGCGCAGCAAAAACAGGCCAAGGCCGACCTCGAAGCAGAGATGCCAACAGATTTTGTCAACAAGCTAATCGCCGACCAGCGCCAGACAATCGCCCTCCCGTTTTGGGGCATTGCCGGGCTGGGGCTGCTGTTCGGTATTTCCTTTCGGCAGCCGGTAGATTTTGTGGCGACAGTGGTAGGTGGGGCAGCCGCGATCGCGGTACAACGACGCGGCTGGAAACTCCAGGCCAAACAGCTCGTCCTCCAAACCCTGGCTGAGCTAGAAGCCAAAAGGCCAGATTAATTCCCAATTTATCTAGATTTTTGCAACTGAGCCACGCTTTCCCAGCTGCCTGGCCCTACTTCGCGCTCAAACTCGCGCACGACCCAGTCGGCCCTCTTACCCAGCCGCCGGGCGCTGTTTTGCAAATAGGCCAGAATCAAACGCTGCTCTTCCATAGTCGGACGCGAGCCGAAGAGGGAACCGTGGGTCCATTCGGGGCGGGGCACGCGATCGCACTGTTCAAAAAACGCCCGCTCGGCCCAGGTCGGCGCGTAGCCCTGCTTAAAGGCCCGCCGTCGATGACCGTGAAACAGCTGGATCAGAGTGGGAATATCCTTAATCTGCCGGGCCTGGTCGTTAGAGTAAATTTCCACCATGTCTTCGACGAAGATAGGCCGGTCTTGAATCCACTGATGGCCGCAGTCGGGACATTTGACGATAAAGGCATAGACGATGCGGCCACAGGCGGGGCAGGGCTTGGTTGGCGCGGCGCCGCCGCCTGAGGAGGACTGGTTACGCGTCGGCAGCGTATATTCCTCAATGTCTTCAGGGAAGCCCAGCCGCTGGAGATTGCCCGCCTGGTCCAGAATGATGCCGCATTCTTTGCCGGTTTGGGGCGAAATTCGCATGACTCGCCCCAGCTGCTGAAAGTGCATAGCGCTGGACTTGGTGGGCCGCAGCATCAGCCCTACTTCGACGCTGGGCTCGTCAAAGCCAATGCTAATCACGTTACAGGAGGTCAGCAGCGACAGCTCACCCGCCCCCAGGGCGTCGTAGAGCTGTCGCCGTTCTTTAATCGGCGTATTACCGTCTACAGTCTCGGCAGTAATGCCAGCCTGACGAAAGGCAGCGGCGACGTGGTGGGCGTGCTCAATATCGACGCAGAAGGCAATGGAGCGCTTGCCGGGGGTGAGCCGCTGCCATTCCTGAACGATTTTTTCGACCAGCTCGGGGCGATCGCAGGCGGTTTTCAAGTCTTTCTCGTCGTAGTCGCCGCGCACGGTGCGCACGGGCTTCAGATCGGCCATGCTGTCCAGCGGCATACTGTAGTACTTCATGGTCGAGAGGTAGCCCATCTGCTGTAGGGTGCTGGGCACCGGTGAGGCCACCAGCGTATCCAGATAGTCGCCCAGCTGCTCTTTGCCCAACCGCAGCGGCGTCGCCGTCATCGCTAAATGCACGGCGTTGGGATGGGTCTGGCGCAGCACCTTTTTGCCGACCTGACTGAATAGGGTAATATGCCCCTCGTCATAAAACACCACGTCCGCAGGCCACTTCTGCCACCAGCGCCGCTTGGCCATGGTCTGAATGCTGGCAATCTGAATCGGCGCGTCCCGGTTTTCTTCCCACCCCGCCTTGATGAAGCCACACCTGAGCCCAAACGCCTTCATCTTTTCGTAGGTCTGCCCCACCAGCACGTCGAGATGCACCAAAAACATCAGCCGATGCCCTGCCGCCTCGGCATGGGCGCAGATCTGACCGCTAATAATGGTTTTACCCGCCCCTGTCCCGGCCACGATGGCAATCTTTCGATGTCCCTGGTTGAGCTGACGGTACAGGTCATTGATCAGGTCAATCTGATAAGGACGCAGCTGCGGCACCGAAGAGCTAACGGTCATTGGGACAGGCGAGAAGGGGTGAGACTAGAACATGCGATCGGGCTAGCTCCCCCATGATATAGCAAAGCGCTCTAGAATCTAGGACATGGCAGTTTGAAGATGTAACAAGCGTGCGGGAGTTGATCAGGCTATGCATCAGCTGAAGTCGGTGGTAAAGCAGATAGACGGCAGGGCTTAAGATGACTATTAAAGTAGGTGATTCTGTTGTTGTTAAGCCCAATTGTCCAAGACCCTGATTTTGGTGTCAATATCGGTGGCTGGCAGGGTAGAGTGTCTGAGGTTTTGGAAGAAGAGATTATCTGTGTTAGTTGGGACAGCCTGTCGCTTAAAAAGATGCCAGATTCAATGATTGCTGACTGTGAAGAAGAAGGGCTGGAATGGCGAAAGATGAACCTTCTAGCGACAGATGTAGAGTTAGCCACTCCCAGGGACTCTGAGAAAGAAGTCGCTCAGGCCACTAGCCAAATTGAGATGCAACACGCCTGGGATCATTTGGGTGAAGAAAGCAGAGAGATTCAGAAGATACTGTCTGGCGCTGACCCCAATAATGAATGGGCTGTACTCGGAGCGTGGATGGCTCATCTGGAAAAGGTTTTGAAATTTCCTTTTGCGGCAGAAGTGACCGAATGGCAAGAGCGAGGCGGGATCCGTAGTGGCGATCGGGTCACGGTGCAGGGAATCACGGACGTTGATGATCTATATGGTGTGCTTGCTAACATCAGACATGAGCGTATGAGATATGATTTCCCCCTCTGCGATTTGGCAGCAATGGACAAACAGTCTTCCAATTACAAACCTGTTCAGCTCTATGCGGTATGGTTTGCAAATCGCTAAGGCCATCTTCAGGCCAGGTTTCAATGGGTGACGACCGCCATTTCTATTGCTAGTACCTGTGATGCCTATGCCCAGTCAGCCGCCTGACCGTTCACCCCGGGAGGAATTAGAAAATCACTGCTTTTCCCAGGCGATCGACCTACAGTTTTGCCAATGGCCCGAATTTCGGCTGGAGCTGGTCAACGGTCAATTTCTGGTCGGCGGGACTTTGGACGGCAGCCGCTGGCTGCTAAAGGAGGCGCTGATTGGCTGGGGGTTGGAAAGCGCCATTGCCTTTGCCCCGCTCGATCGCTGGTGGGAAGCCCTGCGGCTAGGCTATAGCGTATCCTGCCAAACTGAGGCAGACTGGCTCCTTTGGGCCGAGTCTCTGCCGCTATCAGCCATCTATCGCGACGAAACCCACCCGCCCCTCGGCTCAAAGTACGTTGGAGAGCACCGCTGGATTCGCGACTACCTGATTCAGGCGCTCTCTTCTGCGCTCAGCCGTAGCTACCTGGGCAGCCGTTTTGGGCCAAACTACGGTATGCAGCTCGGACAGGACCTGCTGATCCCGGATATTTTCCTGCTGACGGCTGAGCAGCTATCCCAGAACATTTCCCATGACTATTACACCGAGGTCGCGGCTCACCTGATTATCGAGATCGGCCTGCCCGAGCAGAGCACAGTCGATCAGCAGATCAGGCGGAACCTATACGAAAGAGCTCAAGTCGCGCACTATTGGATAGTCGATCCGGCTTTAAAGCAGTTTCAGTTTTGGCAATGGACACCGGACGGATATCAGTCTGGCCGCCTTGACCCCGACGGCTGCTATCGGGGTGTTGCGAATTTGAGCTTCAGCCCAAGCATCTTTTGGCTGGCCTATGAAGAAAGCCGATCGCCCTATTTACAAAAGTTGTCTGCCTTTACCTGCGTTAACCAGCCCCGCCAGTGGCAGCTGCGAAAGGAACCTGGCGCAGAGCTAAGTTACGGCAGCCTGCCCTTTGCGCCCGTAGTGGGACTAGCACCTCAGCCGATTAGTCCCGAGCAGTTTATTGCCTGGTGCCCTGAGACAAAGCTGGAAGGGGGGCCTTTCCCACTGGTTGGTGGCGTGACTGGGACTCGAAACGCGATCGCGCTATTACTGATGAGCCTGGGCCTGGTAGAAACCGTCAAACTCATGCCGGGCTATGAATGGGTGCGGGTCCTGCGACGGCTAGCCCGCGAACAGCAGCAGGATGCGCAGCAGCGCGAACGGTGGTGGCAGCAGGCTAGCGCGATCGCTCGGCGGCTAAAGGATGAACACGGTGTCGGCGGTATCGGCGTCATTGGATCACTGCTCAATGACCAGCCCCTCAATACCTGGTCCAAAATTCAGTTAATCCTGTGGGATGTGCCGGAGGGCTTTCGGAAATGGCAGGTCTGGCAAACTCTGCCGGATTCGCCACCGGTCGAGCTGACAGAAGCCGTATGGGCTCTACCCGGAGACCGGCCAGAAATTTCCCAACGGATGCAAATTTTAGAAGGCACCCAAAAGCCCCATGGCCCCCGCCCCCAAGAGCGCATGAAATTTCACTGGGTAGAGCCCGATGCCGCGACCTGAAGGCTGGACTAAAAGGAAGGTGCTGAGTCTATAGGCATGTGGCATGATCGACAGTAGAAACATCGGTTAGGGACTATGGCAACCTATCAGGATATCCGCCGCCAGATTGAAAATCTTGCTTCAGACGAGAAACTTCAGCTCTTGGAAGAATTAGCGGCGCGTCACCGGATGCAGCTTAATCCGAAGCGTAGCATCATGGAGCTAAAGAGATTAGGGAAAGAATTGTGGCAAGGGCTCGATACTCAAGCGTACATCAACCGGGAACGTGCTTCATGGAAAAGTTAACTCAACGAATACAAGATTAGGGCGTTTGACACTCAAAAAAGTTTCTGCACCATAAGTTCATATATATTCAAACGCAAAGTCATGACTGAAAGCATAGTTGACAATACCAATGGTAAAGAGGAAATTTTAGAGGTTTTACAGACTTTTGAAAAAAACAGTAATATATCCAAAAATAAGAGTTTTAAGAAGAGAAAGTACGAATGTGCGACTAAACTCTCTCCTTACCAAAAAAACGATTTAGAAACTGTCAAAACGGATATTGAGTATTCTAGCGACGATTGGAAAATCCTAATCGCAATTTCCGCCACACTTGGTGTAATTGTGCAAGTATGGATATCTTCATGGAATGCTGAAAACTTAAAATTTATTCTCAATTCTGGGATTACGCTTTTCCTGTCTGGGGTAATTATTTTTGCATGGTTTGAAGTTGGTAAATTAGCTAAATGGCTACATATTGTGAAGATAGCTATAACTCAAAAAAACGGAGATGCTAGTCAAAACGTAAAAGCCCAGTCTACTGGACTGCCGCGAGATGTTAGCGCTAAATCCGAGGTACTTGTTACTTTTCTAGAACCTGACAAAATTGATTCTGTCAAACTCCGTCAGCTGATAGATCGGTTAGAAACCATCGAAGGAATTCAAAAAGGTTTTGAGGAGGTCAATTCAAGGCAATCTCGTCCGGTTGAAGATTTTGCTTTAGAAATGCAGCAGAAGTATGGCATTTCAGGTTGAAATTACTCCGATTGCGGAAGCTCAAATTGAACAAGCCTATCTTTGGTACAGAGAGCGGAATCCTGATTTCGCCGATCGCTGGTTTAGAGGCTTAATGAATACTATTGCCACTCTGAAAGAGAAGCCTCATCGCTGTGCTTTAACAACTGAACATGATATTTTTCCAGAAGAAGTACGGCAACTCTTATACGGAAAAGCTAAAAGTGCATATCGAGTGCTCTTTACGATTCGAGTTACCACGGTTTACATTTTATATCTCCGCCATGGTGCTCAAGCACCTCTAACGCCGGAGGACGTTGATGAAATGGAAGGTGGTATTTAGGTTTTTAAGACTGAAAAGTAGATCCAAAATGGGCTTTGGTATCTCAGACGAAATCTTACAGGCGTCTCAGCTGACTCCGGGTGAGTTTCGCCAAGAGATTGCTTTGTATCTATTTCAAACAGGCCGCTTAACGGTAGGCTATGCGAGTAAATTAGCGGAGATGTCTAGCAGTGATTTTCGCCAGCTTCTCAAGCAGCGAGACATTCCCCTCTACTCTTATGATGTTGAAGACTTTGAACTGGATTTGCGAAACCTGAAGGCGTTGGGTCGGCTGTAACCGCCATCATTTCTATTATTGCCGAAAGCCGATAGGACTATTCCAACTCCCAGATGCGAACCTTGAGACCGTCTTTGGGTCGAGGCGTGGGAATCGTTTTCAGCTCTAAATCCTGGTTGGGCAACAGTTCCCAGTCGTATTGTCGCAGCAGCTGGGCGGCAAAGAGCTTCATCTCTAAGCGAGCGAATTCTTTGCCCAGGCATTCTCGGACGCCGCCGCCGCAGGGTAAATAGCTGAAGGGTTCCGGGCTGCGATCGCGAAATCGTTCCGGCTCAAACCGCTCTGGATTGGGAAAAATCTCGCTGTCCAGATGTGTAAGATTGATTGAATACAGCACGGTCCAGCCTTCAGGTAGCGTATACTCGCCTAGCTCGCAGGTCTTTGCCACTTTTCGAAAGCCGCCGCCCACCGGCGCTATCAGGCGCAGTACTTCTTTGAGTACGCTATCCAGGTAGGTCATCTGCTTGAGCGATTCCAAAGAGAGTTCGGCTGTCTGAAACTGGGCCTGTTCGCATCTTGCTTTTGCCTTGACTTCTGGGTGCTGAGCAAGCAGCAGGCAAAAGGAAGCTAGGGCTGAGGTCAGCGTTTCGTGCCCAGCAAACAGCAGCAGTAAAAGCTGATCTTTGAGTTCTTCAATCCCAAGCCGCTGGCCGGATTCATCCTCAGCCTCTAGCAAAATGCCCAGAGCATCTTGCCCCAGATTTGGCTGCTCTTGGCGCTGTCGTGAGCAGCTGTTCTATACCGTAGAGCAGCTGCTCACGACAGCGATAGGCGCGATTAAACCGATTGCCAGGTAGACGTAGCGGCAGCAGTGAAAACAATCCGCCACACCATTCTTCAAACCAATGGCCCAAATCGGTTTCTGCGGCATGGTCTAGCCCTATCAAGAGCTTTCCAGCAATATCAAAAGTATATTTCCGCAGCTCTGGATACCAAGATAGCGTTCTGACCTGGCACCACCGCTCAAAGTACCGCTCTCCGATCGCATACATCGTTGGCATATAGCCTTCTAATGCCCTCGATTGAAAAGCCTGGGCCATCAGCTTGCGGCGCTGTTTTTGGACATCGCCAGCCTGGAGCGCCAGAGATCGCCGTCCCAGTAAAGCTTTGACGCTGAATGGCCAATCGACCCTAACGCTCTGATTTTCCTGACTGAGGATAAAGCGATTTGCCTCAGCGCCGCGCACGAAAACCATGGGCTGGCCAAATAGCCGAGTTTTGAAAACCGGGCCGTATTGGGCATGGCGCTTGGCCGCAAAACCGCCGTTGTCACGGATAAAATCTAAGCTGTCTCCAAGGCTAGACAGGCCGAGATTGCCGGGGGGTAGCGTTTTGATTTGGTTGGACATCAGATAGGCCGTTCTAGAGCTAAGTAGATGTCTGGATACCAAAGTAGGTCAGGACCAGTACCTCCTGGCCCGTATTGCTGACCTCGTGGACTTCGCCGGGTTCAGCGGCAACGCAGACGCCAGGGGTGAGCGGGTAGGGCTGCTGGTCAATGCGGATAGTGCCGCTGCCGGACTCGACCAAGAAGACTTCGTACATGTCGGTATGGGCGTGGGCCGTTGCAACCTGACCCGGCGCAAACCGAGCCTGGGAAAAATTGGTCAGGTAAGGCAGGTCACCCGAGCGCAGCATCACCCGCTTGCGGATTTCGGGATTGTGGGAGACGGCTTCTTCGGGGAGCTGGGTTAGTTGGGTGAGCTTCATGAGCCTTATTTCAGCACGTCACACTGAGCGGTCTGACGCAGCAGGTGGTCGCAGAGCACCAGCGCCATCATCGCCTCTACCATGGGGACAGCTCGGGGGACGACGCAGGGATCGTGACGGCCTTTGCCCTCCAGCTGAGTGGCCTGACCGCGCTGATCGACGGTGTTTTGCACCTTGCGGATGGTGGCCGTAGGCTTAAAGGCAACCCGAATAATAATATTTTCGCCGTTGGAAATGCCGCCCTGAGTACCGCCGGAGCGGTTGGTCCGGGTGCGCAGATTGCCGCTGGCGTCGGTGTAGAACTCGTCGTTGTGCTGACTGCCGGTGAGCAGCGTCCCGGCAAAGCCAGAGCCAATTTCAAAGCCTTTGCTGGCGGGTAGGGAGAGCGCTCCCTTTGCCAGGTCGGCTTCGAGCTTGTCAAACACCGGGGAGCCCAGCCCTTTCGGCACCTGACGGGCGACGCATTCAACGATGCCGCCGATCGAGTCACCTTCCTTGCGGATTTGCTCGATCCGCTCGATCATCTGCTCGGCCAGGTCAGCGTTGGGGCAGCGGACGATGTTGCTTTCGACTGCGGCCAGCGTCACCTGATTGGGGTCGAGGCTGGCTTCGATATCCTGGATGCGCTTGACATAGCCGACGATCTCAACCCCGGCCACCTGGTGCAGAATTTTTTTCGCGATCGCGCCCGCCGCCACCCGGCCAATCGTTTCCCGAGCCGAAGACCGCCCGCCACCCTGGTAGTTGCGAATGCCGTACTTGGCATCGTAGGTGGCATCGGCGTGGGAGGGGCGATATTTCAGCGCCATCTCATCGTAGTCCTGGGAGCGGGCGTCCTTATTGCGAACTAAGATAGTGATGGGTGTGCCCAGGGTTTTGCCGTTGAAGACGCCTGAAACGATTTCGCAGGTGTCGGTTTCCTTGCGCGGAGTGGTAATCTTGCTCTGGCCGGGGCGGCGACGATCCAGGTCTTGCTGGATCTCGGCCTCAGAAATTTCGAGCTGGGGCGGGCAGCCGTCGATCACCACGCCAACGCCGCCGCCGTGGGATTCGCCGAAGGTGGTAATCCGAAAAAGATGGCCGAAGGTATTGCCCATAAACTCGCTTGAAATTTGGCCTTCTGATCGTATCGCAAAACGCCGGCTGGCTTTGCGCCGGTCTCGGGTTTGCCAAATTGACTAAAGATTGTTCATCAGGAGATACCCTTGCCCCGCGTTCGCCGCGTCCGTCAGCACGTCAATCCGTTTAATGAAAAGTACCGTACGCCTGCGGTGCCACCGGACTGGTCGCAGGTCTACACCAATCCCCAGCAGCCGCTGCATTTAGATATCGGCTGCGGCAAGGGCTACTTTCTGCGCGAGATGGCGGAGCAGGTACCCGAGTGGAATTTTTTGGGGTTGGAAATTCGGCAGCCGCTGGTTGAGCAGGCGCTGGCATGGCGAGATCGCGCCCGGTTTTCCAACCTGCATTTCATCTTCTGCAACGCGAACAACTCCCTCAGGCCGCTGTTAGAAAGCTGGGAACCTCCCTGTCCACTACAGCAGGTGAGCATTCAGTTTCCCGATCCTTGGTTTAAACAGCGTCATCAAAAGCGGCGGGTGGTGCAGCCCCAGCTGGTCGAGGTGCTAGCGGAATTTTTGCCTGCGGATGGCTGGGTGCTCTTGCAGTCAGACATTGAGGAAGTGGCGGTGGAGATGCGCGATCGCTTTGCCAGCCATGCCGGCTTTGAACAGCGCGAAAAAGGCTGGCTGGCGGAAAATCCGCTGCCAGCCCAGACCGATCGAGAACGGGTCACCCTAGAAAAAGGCAACCCGATTTATAGAGCCCTGTTTACTCGCTGCGCCGGATAGGCATTTCTTCAATCTGAGCTACTTCCGCCGGATAGACATTGACCAGCTTTTGCAGCATGGGGGTCCGTTCGACTGAGCTATTAGCTAAGGTAAATAGCGGATTTGAGAAGATACCGGCGAGGGAAGTCGCGACTACAGCGACAATCAGCCCGACCTGGAGCGGTCTCATCCCCGGCAAATTCCAGCGAATGGGCGGATAGTTCTTCACCGCATTGGACGTTTCTGGCAGCTCTTTAACCACCATCATCTTGACGACGCGGATGTAGTAGTAGATTGAAATCACGCTGGTTACCAGGCCGACTAGGACCAGGCCATAGGCCCCAGCCTGCCAGCCCGCCCAGAAAATGTAGATTTTGCCGAAGAAGCCCGCCAGGGGTGGAATTCCGCCCAGGGAAAGCAGACAGATGCTCAGTCCCAGGGTCAGCAGCGGATCTTTTTGATAGAGGCCGCTGTATTCGCTGATCTGATCGGTGCCGGTGCGCAGCGAGAATAGGATGACGCAGGTGAACGCGCCCAGGTTCATGAACAGGTAGACCAGCAGGTAAAAGAGCATACTGGCATAGCCCGCGTCGGTATTGACAATCAGCCCGATCATGACAAATCCAGCCTGGCCAATGGAGGAGTAGGCCAGCATTCGCTTCATGCTGGTCTGGGCCAGGGCCACGACGTTGCCCAGCACCATGCTCAGGATAGCGAGGGCCGTAAAGACAAAATGCCACTGCTCCGAGACCAGCGGGAAGGCCGTTACCAGCAGCCGAATTGCCAGCGCAAACCCAGCGGCTTTAGACCCCACCGATAGAAAAGCCACCACTGGGGTGGGCGATCCCTCGTAGACATCGGGCGTCCACTGGTGAAAGGGAACCGCCGCAATCTTGAAGGCGATCCCGGCGATCACAAACACCAGGGCAATCACCAGGCCAATCGGGGCTTCGGTATTGTTTTGTGCCAGGTTGGTCGAGATCGCGCTGAGCTGGGTTTGGCCACCGGAAAGACCGTAGAGCAGCGAGGTGCCGTAGAGGAAAATGGCTGAGCTAGCCGCGCCAATCAGCAAATACTTCAGGGCCGCCTCGTTAGAGCGGGGATCGCGCTTCATGTAGCCCGTTAGCAGGTAGGACGAAATACTCAGCGTTTCCAGCGAAACAAACAGGGTGACCAGCTCATCTGCGCCGCTAAGCAGCATTCCGCCTAGGGTGGCCGTCAGCAAAATCACCAGAAACTCCGCCAGCGGCGTGCCCGACTGTTGCAGATAGCGTACCGACATCGGCACCGTCACCGCGGCTGATAGGGCAATGATGCCGCGAAAGACCACGCTCAGGTCGTCGCCGTTGAATTCGCCTAAGAAGGCAATTGGGTTGACTGCGCCCCACTGGTAAAACAGCGCGCCGATGGCGGCGAGCAGACCCGCGATCGCGGCATAGGGCGTCCAGCGGGCCGAGCTCCGCCCCACAATTAGGTCGCCCACTAAAATCACAATCAGGGTAAAAATGATAATACCCTCTGGCAAAATTCTGCCCGCATTCAGCTGAGCGGCGATATTGGCAACGTCCATGGACTAAGACTTAAAGTAGGGGTTTCTTTGGAATCTTACCGTGTATTTTTGCGAATCCCCACGGGATTGGGTAGAAAATCCAGTTCGAAAAAGTCTTTATTGCAATCTGAGCAATAGGCACAATTAAAGAAAGTTAATGCAGATATTTCGTCAGACAGCGCTAAAAAGGGGGCTAAGGCGCTATGGTGGCGAATACAGGTTGCCACGGGTACATCGGTTGAATGACCTATGAAAGACCTAGTTTCTAAAAAAAAGGTGGACGGACTCTGCCTTTTTGATCTATCTCTGAATAAATAGAGAAGCTCCGCCCATCCGCGATCGGCCCGCAATCGAATTGAACGTCCGTTGCAGCTTGCTTCGGGATTGGGAATGCTTTGATATAGTTTCGTCCTGCTGATTTCGAGCTCCCTGATAAATAATGAGGGCGTTGAGAAAGCTCAGGTCACCCTTCGTCGCTTAGCAGCAGACAGGCTGCCGCCCACCCATCACCTCGTTTAAGAACGTTCTGGCCGTATGTCCAAGCTCGTCATTGTTGAGTCCCCCACCAAGGCAAAGACCATCCGCAACTATCTGCCCCGTGACTATCGGGTAGAGGCGTCGATGGGTCACGTCCGCGACCTGCCCAAGTCGGCCAGTGAGATCCCGGCTAAGGTTAAGGAAGAAAAGTGGGCTCAGCTGGGCGTCAATACAGAAGCTGACTTCGAACCGCTCTACGTGGTCCCGAGGGATAAAAAGAAGGTGGTGAAGCTGCTAAAAGAAGCGCTAGCCAACGCCGATGAGCTAGTCCTGGCGACGGACGAAGACCGCGAGGGCGAAAGCATTAGCTGGCACCTGCTGCAAATTCTTAAGCCGAAGGTACCGACCAAGCGAATGGTTTTCCACGAAATTACCGAGGATGCCATTCGGGCGGCGCTGGACAACTGCCGGGATATCGACGAGCAGCTCGTCCACGCCCAGGAAACGCGGCGGATTCTCGACCGGCTGGTGGGCTATACCCTATCGCCGCTGCTGTGGAAGAAAATTGCCTGGCGGCTCTCTGCTGGTCGGGTGCAGTCGGTGGCCGTGCGGCTGCTGGTTGACCGAGAAAAGGCCCGCAGAGCCTTTCGGCGGGGCAGCTATTGGGATCTGAAGGCGACCTTACTCCAGCAGCAGAGCCCCTTTGAAGCCAAACTAGTGAGCCTAGCGGGCACCCGCATCGCTAACGGCAGCGACTTTGATGAAGCCACCGGCCAGATTACCGCAGGCCGTCAGGTGACGCTGCTGAATGAGGAACAGGCGCGATCGCTCCAGCAGCGATTACTGACCAGCGCCTGGACCGTAACCGATATCGACGAGCGGCCTTCCACCCGCAAGCCGGCTCCGCCCTTTACCACCTCTACCCTCCAGCAGGAGGCTAACCGCAAGCTGCGGCTGTCGGCCCGCGATACCATGCGGACCGCCCAAGGCCTCTACGAAAAGGGCTACATCACCTACATGCGAACCGACTCGGTCAGCCTCTCTAAGCAGGCGGTGGCTGCTGCTCGCAGCTGTGTCGAGACCAAGTATGGCACAGAATACCTCAGCCCCAAGCCGCGCCAGTATTCGACCAAGTCTAAGGGGGCTCAAGAGGCCCACGAGGCCATTCGACCCGCTGGCGGCATCTTTCGCACACCCCAGGAAACCAACCTCTCCGGTCGGGAACTCAGTCTCTACGAGCTGATCTGGAAGCGGACCGTCGCTAGCCAGATGGCCGACGCCCGCCAGACCCACATTACGGTTCAGATTGAAGTTGACGATGCGACTTTCAAGGCAACCGGCAAGCGGATTGATTTTCCAGGCTTCTTCCGGGCCTACGTGGAGGGCTCTGACAATCCCGACGCCGCGATTGAAGACCAGGAGGTGACGCTGCCGTCGCTGAAAGTCGGCGACAGCCCCACCTGCTCAGACCTAGAAGCGATTGGTCATGAAACCCAGCCGCCTGCTCGCTACACCGAAGCCACCCTGGTCAAAACGCTGGAAAAGGAAGGGATAGGCCGCCCCAGCACCTACGCTACGGTGATTGGCACGATTATCGAGCGCAACTACGCTCAGCTGGTAAACAATAGCCTGATGCCGACGTTTACGGCCTTTGCGGTGACCGAACTGCTTGAAAAGCACTTCCCCGACCTGGTAGACGTCAGCTTTACCGCCCGAATGGAGCAGACGCTCGACGAAATTTCGACGGGGGAAGCAGAATGGCTACCCTATCTCAAGACATTCTATTCCGGCAAAGACGGCCTAGAACAGCAGGTACAGCACCGGGAAGACCAGATTGATCCCAGCGTGGCTCGTACCGTAGCGCTAGCCGATCTCTCAGCTAAGGTGCGCATCGGTAAGTATGGTCCCTACGTTGAGGTCGTCAACGGTCAGGATGAGCCCGTGACCGCATCGATCCCCGACGGCGTCAGTCCCGCCGATCTGGATGACGAGCAGGTCGAGGTGCTGCTGAAGCAAAAGCTTGAAGGTCCCGATAAGGTTGGCTTCCATCCCGAGACCGGAGAGCCGATTTATCTACTAATCGGCAAATATGGCCCCTACGTTCAGCTGGGTGACGTGACGGAGGAGACGCCTAAGCCGAAGCGCACTTCTTTACCCAAGGGCGTCAAGCCGGAGGATGTGACGCTGGAGATGGCCGTAGGTCTGCTTTCTCTACCGAGAACGCTGGGCCTGCACCCAGACACTGACAAAAAAATTAAGGCTAGCCTGGGTCGCTTTGGCCCCTACATCGTCCATGACCAGGGCAAAGACGGTAAGGACTATCGCTCGCTCAAGGGAGACGACGATGTTCTGACCATTACCTTTGAGCGAGCAATGGAGCTGCTAGCTCAGCCCAAGGCGCAGCGCGGTCGGGGCAAAAAGGCCGCGACGCCCCTACGGGAACTGGGTAAGCATCCTGCTGATGAGGAGCCCATCAACATTTACGACGGTCCCTACGGCCCTTACATAAAGCACGGCAAAACCAACGTCTCTGTGCCTGAAGGCAAAAAAGTTGAGGAGGTAACGCTAGAAGAGGCCGTTCAGCTGATCGACGAGAAGGCGGGGTCAAAGCCCGCTCGGCGCAAGTCCACTAAGTCCACCACGACGAAGAAAACCACAGCGAAGAAGGCTACGGCGAAAAAGACTTCGACTAAGCGGGCGACGGCGGCTAAGAAAAGCAGCTCGACTGCCAAAAAGACGACTCGCAAGCGCTCTACCAAGGCCGACGATTCGCAGAAGGCATCCTAGTCGGTTGGGGCCAGAGCGGCTTCATTTCTTAGGTGAGAGCAGCAGAATCATATTGCGACCTTCCCGCTTGGGAAGCTGCTGCACTTCTCCGACCGATTCCAGATCTTTGGCCATCCGTTGAAGCAGCTTTTCAGCCAGATCGGTATGCTGAATTTCTCGGCCCCGAAACATGACTGTGGCCTTGACCTTATCGCCGCTCTTGAGAAACCGCTCGGCGTGGTTGACGCGCACATGGTAATCGTGGTCGTCAATTTTGTAGCGCATTTTCACTTCTTTGAGTTCGGCGTTGTGCTGGCGCTTACGGGCCTCACGGGCCTTTTTCTCTTGCTCGAACTTGTACTTGCCGTAGTCGATAATCCGGCAGACCGGCGGCTCGGCCTTGTCACTGATCATGACCAGGTCCAAACCCCGCTCATCGGCTAACTCCATCGCCTCTTTGGGAGACATGATTCCCAGCTGCTCACCGTCCGCTGCAATCACCCGGACCTGTGGAACTCTGATATTGTGATTAATCGGTGGAACGTTTCGAGTGCTACGCATCGGCAAATAATCAACAGGACAAGTTTAGCTTTCGACCTAAGGTTGAAAGCCCATTGAAAATTACCTAAATATTAGAATCAAACCGCCGCGATCTCACCCGTTTTCGTTGCAATTTGATACGATTTAGCTGGCGCCAAGCCTTCAGGAAAGAGCAGAGGTCATGACTGCTGGAAAAAGGCTTAACAGACTCAGGGCCGCAGGCTAAGATGAGAGACTACGCGCACAAGTTTGAGTTATGAAGCACACGATCTCAGTCCTGGTGGAAGATGAAGCAGGCGTCCTCACCCGGATTGCCGGACTCTTTGCCCGGCGAGGGTTTAACATTGAGAGCCTGGCCGTTGGCCCAGCCGAACAGGTCGGCATTTCACGAATTACGATGGTGGTGCCCGGGGATGATCGGGTCATCGAGCAGCTGACTAAGCAGCTCTACAAGCTGGTTAACGTCCTTAAGGTGCAGGATATTACCGAGACGCCCTGCGTCGAGCGCGAGCTGATGCTGCTCAAGGTCAACGCCAACAGCAATAATCGGGCTGAGGTGGTGGGCCTGATTCAGATCTTTCGGGCTCGCGTGGTCGATGTGTCGGAGGATTCGCTGACGGTTGAAGTGGTCGGCGATCCGGGCAAAATGGTCGCTATCGTTCAGGTGCTGAACCGCTTTGGTATTCGGGAGATCTCCCGGACTGGAAAAATTGCCTTAACTCGCGAGTCGGGCGTTAATACCGAATACCTCAAGTCTTTGGAAAGCAAAGTCTAGGCGGTCTGAGCCATCTAGGCTCAGCCACCGGCCACAGCGGGAACGATGCTGACCTCATCGCCATCCTTGAGCGGCGTTGCCTGACCGTCTAAGAATCGGATATCTTCGCTATTCACATAGAAGTTGATAAAGCGGCGCAGATCGCCCTTTTCATCGCAGAGCCGAGCCTTAATCCCAGGAAAATTGCTTTCTAGGTCGTTGAGCAGCTCGGTGATGCTACTGCCGTTAGATTCAATCGCGGCCTGATTTTGGGTGAATTTTTGCAGCGGGGTGGGAATGAGAACTTTGACGGACATAGCGGTGTTTTAGAACGTTAAACGGTAGTTTTGTAAATGAATGCCTGAATCAGCGGTCAGCTCAGATGAACCAACCGCCTAAAACTGACTAGACCAACGTCTGCTGCCACTCCAAGCGGTTGAGCGTATTGGCCCGCTCCCAGGCCCGCTCGAAGCTGTTGAGCTTGGGCTCAATCGTCAGTGGTTCGCCGATGTAGCCCTTGACGGCTTCCTGGGTCTTCAGCCCATTGCCGGTGATGTAGGCCACCGTCGTTTCATCAGGGTTGATTTTACCGGCTTCAGCCAGCTTCTTCAGCACCGCGATCGTGGTCCCGCCCGCCGTCTCAGTGAAAATGCCTTCAGTTTCGGCCAGCAGCTTAATCCCCTCAATAATCTCAGCGTCGGTGACGTCTTCAATGGTGCCGTTGGTCTTGCGGGCAATGTCCAGGGCATACACGCCGTCGGCTGGATTGCCAATCGCGATAGACTTGGCAATGGTGTTGGGCTTAACCGGCGTGATGAAGTCGCGCCCTTCCTTAAAGGCCTGAGAGATCGGCGAGCAGCCCTCAGCCTGGGCACCGCTAAACCGAACTGGCTTGTCTTCAACCAGGCCGACCTTGATAAACTCTTGGAAGCCCTTGTGAATTTTGCTGAAGAGTGAGCCGGATGCCAGCGGCGCGACGATGTGGTCCGGCAGCTGCCAGCCTAGCTGCTCGGCGACTTCAAAGCCGAGCGTCTTAGACCCCTCGGAATAGTAGGGCCGCAGGTTGATATTGACGAAGCCCCAGCCTTTGGTATTGGCGACTTCAGAGCAGAGCCGGTTGACCTGGTCGTAATTGCCCTGGACGGCCATTACCGTCGGATCGTAGATCAGCGTTCCCAGAATTTTGCCGGCTTCCAGATCAGCAGGAATGAAAACGCAGCACTCTAGACCGGCATGGGCCGCGATCGCAGCCGTCGAATTCGCCAGATTCCCCGTACTCGCACAGGAAACCGTGGTGAAGCCCAGCTCCCGCGCCCGGGTCAGCGCCACCGACACCACCCGGTCCTTAAAGCTCAGGGTCGGCATATTGACTGCGTCATTTTTGATGTAGAGCTGCTTTAGCCCCAGCCGTCGGGCCAGTCGCTGAGCCGACAGCAGCGGCGTCATGCCGGTGCCTACGTCAATCGGCGTATCAGTCTCAACCGGCAGAAAGGCCCGGTACCGCCAAATCGAGTTGGGGCCGGCCTGAATCGTTTCGCGGGTGACCTGCCGCCGAATCGCGTCGTAGTCGTAGGCCACCTCTAACGGCCCAAAGCAGACATCTTCGCAAACGTGCTTAGCCTCAGGCTGATAGGTTTCGCCACATTCCTTGCATTTTAGGCCGGTAAAGGTCGCCTGGCGAGAAGCGGTTCTGGGAGTATCAACTGCCTGAGTCATCTTTTTTAATCTCTGCTAGCTACAACGGGGTAAGTCAGTTACCAATCGCTCAGATAGCGCCCAGAAGGAACCTTTTACCCAAGCTTGGCTGATGGTAGCACGGGGTACAAAATAGAGCAAACATACCCGACTGTTTTAGTCGGGTATAGACAGAAGCCTTATCTATCAGTGGATGTATCAAATCGACAGCGCACAATGCTGTGGTTTTCTGCTGAGTGGGGCAAAATTTCTAGCTGACCGTTGAGATATTCCAGCGCCAGCTGAGCTGTGGCCAGTACCAGGCCGGTGGAAAGCTGAACCGGGGCAGCGGTGCGCTCGACTTCCTTTAGCGTGCCGTCGGCGACTTCAGCAAGTTCGTTTTGAAGCTGGGCAGCAGTGCGATCGCGCTCTAGGCAAATTCCCACACCGTCATCCAGCGGCTCGACCCAAAGCCGCAGCGTATTCTCTGCGGAATTCGCGATCGCGTCCTGCACCAGGCTGACCAGCAGCGTCTTCAGCCAGGCTGGGTCGGTTACGATCTTTGATTCACCGGTCTTTGACTCATCGGGCTGCTCAATGGTCAGATGCAGACTGCGGTTAGCGGCCTGATGCTCGGTCAGGGTTTTGACTTCGGCCAGCATGGGAGCTAAGGGCACTGGCTCAAGCTGTGGCTGCTCGCGCCCGATGTCCAGCTTAGAGACCGCCATAATCGTGTCGAACAGGGCCAGCACTTTGAGTGCGGTATCTTTGCCCTGGGCAATAAACTCGCGCTCCTCCTCTGGGCCTTCGCAGAGGTCTTCGAGGATCAGCTGATGCAGGCTAATCAGGCTATTGATCGGCGATCGCAGTTCGTGGGCCGTGCGAGCCAGATAGCCACTTTTGAAACGCTCCAGATCCGCCAGCCGCTGATAGGCTAGTGACGGCGGCGGGCTGGGTGGCGCGATCGCGGGCGGTGCGACTTCAGGCTGAGCCGGCTCAATTTTCTCTGCCGTGGGACGGCGCAAAATGTAGCTGATCCCCAGGCCGGTCGCCACGCCAATTAGCAAAGTCACAAAATTAGTATCCACTGCGTCAGCCTGCTCTCGGTAAGGGGATATGGACTATTGGCTGGCCACCGGGTTCAGAGTCTGACCGCGCCCTGTCGCAGAATGAGCCATTGGCCATCTGTCCATTTTGCAACGGTAGAGGGAATCCCGGAAGCTTTTGCTGCTGCTGTTCTTAAGTCCACATTGGAGCGGGCCTGAAGCGCCTGAATAGCGTCCTCAGACAGCATTAGCAGTTGGGGAAACCGCTGCGCTACCTCTGCCAATGACTGGAGCGGCGGCTGACCCGAAAGGTTAACGCTGGTCGTCGCCAACGGCCCGGTCTGGCTAAGCAGCGCTTGGGCCAGCGGCTGATTGGGCACCCGGATGCCAATTGTCTCGTCCTGGGTCGGGTTCATTACAGGGGGGAGGCGATCGCTGGCTGGGAGTACCAGCGTTAGCGGACCAGGCCAGTGCTGAGCGGTCACCGCCTGCCAGGCCAACCGCTCGGTCTCACTACCGGCTATATATAGAGAGAGATCGGCAAAGCTAGCCCCCATCAGAATCAGCGGCTTGTCCGGCGGTCGCTGCTTAAAGGTGTAAATCTGCTCAGCTGCGGTCGGAGCCGCCGCAAGGGCGGGCACCGTATCGGTCGGAAAGCTAATCAGCGCCTGCTGTGACTGGACCGCACTGACCAGCTGCTCAAGGGAGATCCAGCTCATGATTTCTGAAGGGTTAACTCGAAGCCAGGTAAGACCGCTTCTCCTGACAGCGTTATGGGGTAGGTCAAAACCTCAGCAGTCTGGTTGGGTCGATAAATTTCCACCTGCTGGTCTTGGGGATTGATTAGCCAGCCCAGCCGGAGTCCGCTAGCCAAGTATTCCTGCATTTTGGCTTGCAGGGGCGGGAGGCGATCGCTGCGAGAGCGGAGCTCAATGACAAAGTCAGGGCAAATGGGTGGAAAAGCAGCCCGCGCTTCGGGACTGAGAGCTTCCCAACGGGGTTTGGTCACCCAGGCCAGATCGGGAGAGCGCTCTCCTCCGTTCGGCAGACTGAATAGGGTAGACGAGCTAAACACATAGCCCAGCTGAGCCTGCTCATTCCAGATACCGACCTTGGTGATTAAGTTCGCTTCCCAATTACCACTCTCACCCCCGACTGGACTCATGATCACCAGCTCTCCCTGGGGGGAACGCTCCAGCTGAAGGTCGGGATTGTTCTGGCACAGAAATACGAACTGCTCTCTAGTCAGGCTACGAGTCAGGGGTTGCAGGTTGAGAACGGTCGTCATAGGGTTGAGTTACCTTGGGTAATCTATAGACCCGCAGAAAACACACAGATCTGGCATAACAGCTTGCACTGTCTCTAGAATAAAGCTTAATCCCTCATCAGACCTCAAGGGTCTGCCAGCTGTGACCCAGTCTGAAGCCTTCACGCTAGGCGTTGAAGAAGAATATCAGGTGATCGATCCCCAAACGCGATCGCTGCGGGGTGGGGCCAGTGAGCTGATCGCAGCGGCGGAGCAGGTAGACCCGGGGCAGAGGCTGGTGCATCCAGAGATGCACCGCTGCCAGGTCGAAATTGCCACCGATGTATGTGAATCCTTAGCAGACGTCAGGCAGGCGGTGTCAGCGGCCCGGCGAGGTGTGATCGAAGCGGCTACGGAACGAGGAAGCGCGATCGCGGCTGCCGGGACCCATACCTTTTCCGACTGGCGTGACCAGCGGGTCACCCCCAAAGATCGCTACCGCAAGCTGCAAGACAATCTCCAGCATTTAATTCGAGAGCTGATTATCTTTGGCTGCCACGTCCATGTGGGCATTGCCGACCGTGAGGCTGCCGTGGCCGTGGTTAACCGCAGTCGGCTGTGGCTGCCGGTGCTGCTGGCGCTTTCCGCCAATTCTCCCTACTGGGTTGCCGAAGACTCTGGCTACAACAGCTACCGGATGGAGCTCTGGTGTCGCCTGCCCACGGCCGGGCCACCGCCCTTGTTTGACAGCTACGACGAGCACAACGCTCTGATTGATCAGATGATTGCGGCTGGAATCACCGACGACCCGACCAAAATCTACTGGGATATTCGCCTATCTCAGCGCTTTCCCACCATTGAGTTTCGCGTTGCCGATGTCTGCGCTACCGTCGATGAAGCGGTGATGCAGGCCGGGCTGTGCCGCGCTATCGCCCAAACCTGCTATCAGGACTGGCAAGCTAAGCGCCCCTATCCTAAAGTGCGATCAGAAATGCTGCGGGGCGCGATCTGGTGTGCCGCCCGCTATGGCCTTAAAGGCAAGCTGGTAGACTTTGAGTCAGATCAGCCCCTACCGGCGATCGAGGCGGTGCAAAAGCTCTTGGTCAAAGTGCGCCCGGCCCTGGAGCAGCACGGAGACTGGGAAGAAGTTTCTAGCTTAGTCAAACGCACCATTCGGCAGGGCAATGCCGCCCAGCGACAGCGCCAAACCTATGAGAAAACCGGCAGTCATGCTGCCGTGGTCGATTCTCTGATTCGAGAAACCGCCGCTGGCGTCACGGATAAACTAAACCCCTTTCCAGCTTTGCCATGAGTTCCTCCCCGACAGATCGCCCGCCGCAGCTGAGGCCAGACGAACTCCAGCAGTGGCGGGCCGCGATCGCAGAAGCCAATCGTTATAACATCCTCTGCCACTGCAAAACCTGCGGCTATGAGTGGGTTGAGTCTGCTGCTGGCGCTCCCTGCCGCTGTGGCAGTGAAAAAGTCGAGTACATATCCTGCTGGCAGTTCCCCGATGGCTGAAATGGCTACCTTTGAATTAATCGAAGCCTCCCAGTTCGTTGATTCTATCTAGCGCATCATAGTAATATTCTTCATTCCCCTGCTCTATATAAAGCTCAGCCGCTATATCGAAATCGTCAAGTGCCGCTGACGTGTTGCCCAGATCGACATGAGCAAGACCTCGGTTGTAGAAAGCAGGGGCATAGGCAGAATCAAGCTGAATGGTTTGGGTGTAGTCTGCGATAGCAGCTTGCAGATTGCCCAGATCGTCATAGGCATTAGCCCGGTGAAAATAGGCATCGGCATCATCGGAATCAAGTTGAAGATAACGGCTAAAGCTCTCAACCGCGGCCTGGAGATTATTTAAATCATAATGGGCCAGACCCTGATTGAAATAGGCATTAGCATAATCGGGATCAAGTTGAATCGCTCTGGTATAGTTCTCGATAGCAGTTACCGGGCTATTTAGATCAAGGTAGGCATTTCCCCGATTGAAGTAAGCATCGGCATCTTCAGGATTAAGCTGAAGATAACGGGTATAATCCTCGATAGCACCGCGAAAATTGCCGGCATCCTGTTTGACTACGGCTTGATTAAATAATTCAACTGCTTCGGCAGACAAGTTCCCCTGAGATGTTAAAGTAGGTCCCCTCTGCGTGGTGCCCCCTTGATTCCGAGGCTCTTCTGGCATACCGCCGTTAAGCGCAATTATGAAGAAGATAAAAAATGCTGAGCCTGACGTAACCAAACCGGCAATCGTCCAGCCCTTCTGGTGAGATTTAAACGCATCAACGCTCTTCCAACGGCGGCTTTTCCAGGCCATCTCATTGCCTTTAGCGCCCAGCACAAACGGCATCACAAAACTAGCCGGGGGAACCCAGGAGAGCAGTCCAATCCAAACCTGATTGGGCAAGCACCAAATCCCAGATAGCAAAAATGCGCCCCAATTCCAGCCTCGAATCTCATCTGGCACTACCTGACCAGTAGATTCAGAGCTGCCCGACTGCCCAAACCCGCTTTGACCGTGACGGTGGACATCGTTGTAATTGCCTGAGGAGCTGACTTCCGTCTCCGGCACCGTTTGATAGCCCGAGGAGCTGACTTCCGTCTTCGGCACCGTTTGATGGCCCGAGGAGCTGACTTCCGTCTTCGGCACCGTTTGATGGCCCGAGGAGCTGACTTCCGTCTCCGGCACCGTGCTTTTGCTGGGCTGAAGTGCCTCTAACATGTCCTGAGCCGTAGCATAGCGATCGCGGGGATGAGGCTGGAGGCCCTTGTCTAAGACATTGGCAAGCCTTGAGCTAACGCCAAGCGTATGAGAGCGCCACTGGACTTGCCCATTCCGCGGGTCAATTAGCTCTTGAGGCCACTTGCCAGTCAGCAGATAGATCATCGTCATCGTTAAACTGTAGAGGTCGCTAGAAAAAACCGGACGACCGCTGGCCTGCTCTAATGGCATATAGCCCTTGGTTCCAATCACAATCGAGCTAGCGGTATTTCCCTGCGAGTCCAGGTGAATTCCCAAAATTTCCTTGACGGCTCCGAAATCAATTAGGAAAGGTTTCCCCTGTTCTGTTTGATACAAGATATTGTCAGGCTTGATATCCCGGTGGATAATGCCCTCAGCGTGGATAAATTTGAGCACCGATAGAAGTGATATCAGAATTTCCTCAACCCGCTGTTCAGGGAGCGCGCCTCCGGAGTTCACGATTTCGGTCAGGGTCTGACCCTCAACCCACTCCTGCACGAGATAGAGCTCACCCCCCTCAGCAAAATAGGCAAACAGGTTGGGAATCTGGTGATGGATGCTGCCCACTTTCTCTAAAATGGCGGCTTCCCGCTGAAATCGCTCTTGGACAACCTCATAAACTTTGGGATTGTCAGTCACGGGCTTCAGCCGCTTGAGGACTCGACGCGGACGAGCCGGCATGTGGGTATCTTCGACTAAGAAAGTTTCGCCAAAGCCGCCACTCCCGAGGCTTTGAATGACCTGATAGCGGTTGCCTAGTAGGGTTGTTTCCATGGGTTTCGTCTCTAATTCCTTAAATTCCGGTTCCTTAAATATCTAATAACCTTGCTTTAAAGCCACACACCCCCCCGAAACCGCCAGCGGGGAAATAAAATTCTCATGAGTGACTGGGAGGCGATGTAAATGGCGAGCCAGACCAGACTGTAGTGCACCAAAAACCAGCCCAAATCCAAGAAGAAAATGCCAGGCAGGCCAAAAAATCCAATCACTAGCACTATAAAGAAGGCTTCCCAAACCCCAGCAGCAAGCTGCAAAGCGCCGGGCCAGTCTCGATCCCAGCGAAATTTCTGGAGATAGTTGTACAAGACATCCCAACCCAGACCAAATATGAAAAGGTACTCCAGTACCCAGAGGAATACACCTCCTCCTGGCCCAATCACTCCCTCGGTGAAAAGCAACGTCACCAAGAGTCCTACGGTTTGGAATAATAGAATTCGAGTTTGCCAACGGCCTAGAAGAGTTGGTGTCATGGTGCTTGATTCCTCACCCACTTTAACCACTGTTTGTAGGAAGCCCATCCCTTGAGCGACTTCAGTCGGGGGGCGCGAGCAGCGGCTAAGCTATCCACTGCCCAAAGCGCTGAGTACTGCAGACCTAGAAAACTATCCACGGCAGCATAGGGACCGCCGAAAGTGATGGCTCCAGCTGCATAGACGCGCCCCCGGTCATTCCGCATCTCAGCAACTTCAAAGTGGTTAGTGACCGCCAGCCGGTCTAGGGGATTGAGGGGTAGATTGTAATGGGTCACTAAATCATTGAGGAGTGGGCTGGACTTCACCTTGCCATCGAGCCCAGTAGCATCAATAATAAAGTCAGCATCCAGTTTGATTTCTCCCTTCGGTCCTTTTTCGCGGATATAGGTGGTAGGCCGACCCTGCGGGTCTGGTTCTACCCGAATCACCTCGCCAAAGTTGATTTGATACCAGCCCTGATTCAGACCTTCCTGTACAATTTGTTTCCAATCTCCCCGGTCTGCCGTGGTAGTCCCGCCCCAGTCGCTGATCAGGCTGCGCCGCTGCTCCGGGCTAGCTTGCTCTAGTTGAACTCGTAGTTCGCCGCCCCAGCAGGCTTTTGGCCAGTTAAAGGGTTGAAACTCAAAGTGATTTTCAACCGTTCGCTGGGCCGTCCCAAACTTATTCCCCTGGGGTTTGGGCGATCGCATTAAGTGTAGTAGGGCAATATTGGGATTGCGCCGACGGGCTTCATAGAGACGTTGAATAATTCGCGAGGCAACGATGCCCCGTCCTCGGATGACCACCGTGCCTCCCTGACGCTCTAGCTGTTGGTAGACATGGTCATGGGCTTCGTAGGCATTGACGACTGATTTAAAATTGTTGGTTCGTTCCCGGTATTCCTGCAAATCGGGCAGAAATTTCACGACTGGATAGCCAGTCGCGAGATGCAGATAGCGGGTTACTAAAAAAGCGTGGTCTCCTCGGCCCCGAGAATAGGCGATCGCATAGCGGCCATCATTGGTTTTGCGAATCGCCTGGACTCTGCCGTACTGGTACATTTGCTCCCAGCCAATGCGAGCCGCTTCCCGATCTATCGAGGCAAATACGTTCCCGGCACGAGGGGTATAGGTTTCGGCCAAGGTCGGCTCAGCAAACACCTGCCAGAGATAACGCCAAGCCGAAGCCATACTTCCCTTTTGGAAGTCATGCCAGGCTTCCCGCAGGGCATAGCTCGGCCAACCCCAAAGATTGTCAGGGCAAGAATCTGAATTAGACCGCAGCCGCTCGTGGGCTGGAATCTGAGAATTTAGGCACAGCCGCTGGTACTTGGCGTAGGGCTCGAGTTCTAAACCAACGACTTTAATTTGCTGACGGCTAACGCCAAAGTTTCTCAGATAATCGACCCAGATAAAGCTGCCCAGACCTGCACCGACACCGGCATAGTCAATTTCTTCGACAGGTAGGCCCGTCGCATAGAGGTCTTGAACCCTCACCTGCTGAGATCGAAAGCAGGCAGGCGGAAAGTTCGAGGTGGCCCGTTCAGGCGCCTGCTCAGGCTCATTCGGTTCATCAAGTTGGATAAAGGACTCCTCACTGGAGCGGACGGTCCGAGCGGCCGCCCTGGCTCCAGCCGCAACTATCCCAATCCGGTAGGGTCCTATCTGGAAGCTATCGCCGCTATTGAGGATGCCGCGAGTCTGACGGACACCATTAATCCAAGTCCCATTGGTGCTGTTTTGGTCGGTGAGAGTCAAATTGCCTTGCTCTAGAGTAAGCAGAGCGTGAAAACGAGACAGCTGACCACTATCCAGAACGATTCGCGACACCGGTTGCCCTTGGAGCTGGGCTGGCATCTGGTCGAGCACCCGTCCCAGGGCTACGGGTAAGGTCAGCAAGGGTTCCCGCAATTCGCCTGTGGCGGGTTCTTGCCAACTGAGCCGAATTTGTGAGGTACCCGATCTCATTGCTCAGGGTCCTTCCTGAGTAAGGAAGACGTGATCAAAGTAGATTTGGCTGCATCCAGGGCAAAGCCACAGATAGGGCACCCCTCTTGCAAATGCTGATGGGTGTAAGGAGACACTTTACCGCATTCAGGATTAGGGCATCGCAGGCCATAGGCTCCCCTAACTAGACCACTGACTTGGATAGCGTCAACCACTGCCTCTACTTTGCCTAGACGAATGATGGTGCCTAAACGCAAGGCAACTTCTCCCGCAGACAGCCGTTGGCCGTCGATCAATGGCGGATTGGTTTGGCGCAAATTTCGCAGATAAAACTGCTGCTGCTGTGGGCTAAAGTAAATCTCAACATGCAGTCCCGACACGGAGCGATCGTGAAAAAGAATGTCACAACGGGCCGGGTCGCGACCCAAGCGAATCGTTCCTGGATGTTTGCTGGGCTGCTGGTGGTAGAGTCTCCGAGTTTTAGTCTGCCCGGCTTCTTGCCACTGTAACATTAGTTCATTCATTGGGCGATTACTTGAAGAGATAGCCTCGATGCATACGCTAAAACGCATACATACCCCTATTTCAGCTCTCCCCATTCGCGCTTGTCAAGCATACTTAGCCGCTTTAAATAATATTTACAGAAACTTAAATATTCCGATTATTAAATTACTATATCCTGACTTTATAAGGTGAGCTTCATAGGGTGAGCTTCATAGGATTAACAAGAGTTCAAAAACTCGTGAATGAACAGCGGCTACATCCGTAGCTGGATGGCTAACTTAGCTGGATAACCAAATAACTAAGATTTAAGTTAACTTGACAATTTTATCGCCATAATTTCATCGCCTGATATCGCTGTCCTCCCCAACTATGGTGCCTGAACTATAGTGCCTACCTTCGCTATCTAATCTTTAACTTTCACCAAACGCCGAAGCCATCCAAAATGACGGAAAGCCATCGTTATCAAGGGCTGCTTATACCGGTTTCGCCTGGGAGTTTAGCGGGAATGGACCAGCCGCACCATATCTTGTCTGAAACTCAGGAACTGATACTTGGGCGAGAACCGGAATGTCAAATCATTTTTGACTCTCGCTTGTATGATAGAGTTTCACGCCGTCATGCTGCTGTTCGACCCTCCCAAAAGACGGATAAAAATAATCAGGCGTACCCGACCTGGCAGATTTGCGATCTGAATAGCGCCAATGGCACATTTATCAATGGCCAGCGGGTTCAGAACTGTCAAACGTTGCAAGTCGGCGATCGCATTACACTGGGAGGCCAAAACGGTCCTGAGCTGGTGTTTGAATGTCAGACATATAATCAGAAGCTCCCTGGTAAAAGCGCTGCTGGTTTTAACCGGTTAGATTCTGCCCGGCCAGAAACGGCGCTGACCTGGAATCATCTGGTTCTCGTCGTCTCTACCCGTCGAGATTTAGTTCAAAAAGCCTACTTGATTCCTGGAATTATTACTGTTATCTTCGTTGTCTTTCTCTTCGTTGCGGCTGACTCACCGGCCCTTTTCAACCTGCTGCTAGCAGCTTACCTAGGAGGAGCGGGCTTTTTCTTTATCTACCAGCTCTGTGGAAAGCGTAAACCCTGGTGGATTCTAATGGGGTCGGCGATCGCAACGATGGCAATTCTGTACTATGGTCCGACTCTCAGTCTCTTTATTTACATATTTCGAGTCGTGTTGCCAGGAAATACTGAGCGGGTTGAACAGGCTGGGTTTATTTCTCAGTTCGTGGCCCACTTTTTTGGAGCTGGGCTGATGGAGGAGCTGCTGAAAGCTCTGCCTGCTCTAGGACTGTGTTGGATAGGTAGAAGCTTGAGCTGGCACTGGCGCGATCGCGTTGGTGTGGTAGAGCCCTTAGATGGGATTTTATTAGCTGCCGCTGCGGCCCTGGGGTTTACCTGGCTGGAAACTTTAGGGCAATTTGTGCCAGCTGTCGCTCAGCAGGTTGCCGCGATGTCAGGAACAGGAGCGGGCCAGCTGGCAGGACTACAGCTGCTAATCCCGCGCGTTCTGGGGTCAGTCGCTGGCCACATGGCTTACAGCGGCTATTTCGGCTACTTTATCGGTTTAAGCGTGCTCAAGCCTTCTAAGCGCTGGCGAATTCTCGGGATTGGCTATCTCACCGCTGCGACCGTTCATGCCCTCTGGAATGCTACCGCAAGCACGCTAGGTCCGTTAGGTCCGTTAGGTCTGGCGTTTGTCGGCGTTATCGCCTATGCCTTCCTGGTGGCCGCTATTCTCAAAGCCCGAGAACTCTCTCCCTCGCGATCGCAGAACTTTGCCGCCCGAATTTAATATGGACCTTCCCTTAACCAGGCCAGTTTACGTTTTTGGCTTAATCCTGCTAATCATTCAGGTCGCGCCGGTAATTGCCATTCGCCTGCGGCTTCCACCCCTAGCAGTGCTGATTATTCTAGGTGCTGTCTTTGGCAGTAATGGATTAGGCCTTTTGGAACGGGATGCTCAGCTGATTCTGCTAGAGACAATTGGATTGCTCTATATCATGCTGATCGCAGGCATGCAGATGGATTTGAGTGATTTTAGGCGATTGGGGGCGCGATCGCTGATTTTTGGACTGCTGACGTTTGGGATCCCGCTGGCCGTCGGCATTGGGTTTGGCAAAATCATGGCCTATGGCCTGCTGAGCGCCTTACTGGTGGGGATTCTCTATTCTCCCCATACCCTGATGGCTTATCCGATCATGACTCGCCTAGGCATTGCTCAGCGGGAAGTCATTGGGGTGACCGTCGGCGGAACTGTGGTGACGTCGATTCTAACCCTAATAGGACTCTCAATTGTTCAGGCAACCACTAGGGGCAACGTCGGCATTTTGCTGTGGATTAAGCTACTCGTTTTACTACCCTGCTTAGTGATGATCAGCTTCTGGCTGATTCCAAAGCTAGGCCGATTTGTGTTCGACAAATCGGCTGACTCACTGGTCACTCAATTTGGATTTGTCCTAACTTGCCTATTCGCATTAGCCTCTGCCACCCTTTTACTGGAAGTTGATTCTATCGTTGGGGCTTTCATTGCCGGCTTATCCTTAAATCGCCTGGTCCCCATCAACAGCCCATTGATGAAACAAATAGAGTTTGTTGGCAACAGTCTCTTCATTCCAGCCTTTATGGTTTCAGTGGGGGTTTTGTCAAATCCGAGCATTCTAGTTACCAATCCAGGCAATCTGGGTTTTGTTTTTGCTTTTGTGGTGGCAGCTCTAGGGGCAAAACTTTTAGCGGCTTGGATTGCCGGCGAGTTATTTCACTATTCCCCAGCTGAAATCATGACGATGTTCAGCTTGACTGTTCCCAGAGCGGCATTGGTGTTAGTGATTGCCCTGTTTGGGCAGGAAGCTGGATTAATCAATGAAGCGCTCTTCAATGCCGTTGTGGCTTACATTGTGCTGACCTGTTTGCTCGGTCCCTTACTGACTGATGGGTTTGGTAGACGGGTTGCAGCCCAGGCTAGCTTTGAGAAACCTCAAACTTAAGGACGGCGGTTACTGGGGCCTACGGCAGAGTCGCTGGAGACTCGGGGACCTGGCGATCGCGCTATTTACTCTTCTACTGGGAACGGCTCTAACCATTGCAAAATGGTCCGCTTCAGCTGATTCAGATCGCGATAGAATTCCTGCTTAAAAAACTGGCCAACGGCGTCCAACGGACTAAAGGAATCCTGCGCTTTCCAGGCCACATCCTGGGCAATCGGCGTCGTGTGGGAGCCTTTCAGAATTTGCACCGTAGTTAGGTCTGGAAAGCGGCGGCAGAGCACCTCGCTTAGGGGCCGGGTCTGGTCAATCGTGTCGTCGCGAAACTTGACCAGCAGATTGCGCCGGACACCGTAGCGGTTGGCAATCAGTGCTAGGGTTTCCTCGGGCGAAGGGGTGAACTCCAACTGGAAGGTTGGCGCAAAGGCTACAAACTGTTCTAGTAAGGGAATCGATTTGCGGGCCGGATAGTTGTTAAAGGACAGATAAATGTTCCCCGCTCGCTCTACGTCGTAAAGGCTGTTGACCAGCAGATGCACCTTGCAACCCATGCTGTGGCCCAGACCGTAGATCGGCAAGTAGCGATTGCCCAAAACCTGCTTACGTAGAAACAGCAGCCCCTGCTCGAAGGTGGTCTGGACTTCAGCCGCGATCGCGCTATGGTCAAACGTATTCACAAACGGCGTCGCAATCACGCAGTAGCCCTCGCGATACAGCGCCTCCAGCAGCCACCGATAGGTCAGATGGGGTGCCGTCGCAACAAAGGCCCCACCCAAAAAATGAACGATCGCGATTGGATTTTCAGGGACTAAAAACCAGTTACCTGCAACTTCTCGCCAGTACATAAGCCAAATGATAGGACTGTATCTATCCTATACAGCCAAAGAAGACTCCGTAGCCTGGCACCTCTATCTTGTTCCCATAGCGTCTGGGAGAGAATTCTGAATCAGAGGCTGAGACACAGTCAGGATAGGCGGCAAGATCGTAGTAGGCCGGTGTCAAACTAAGGTTAAACAGGCATAGCAGCGTCTGCTCTTTACTCTCGCGAATAAAACCCAGCAGCGGTTCTGCAGTATCTATCAGCGTCAGCTTGCCGCGCAGTAAAGCGGGCTGCCGCCTGCGCCAATGGATCAGCCGGCGATACTTGTTCAATAGAGAGTCATGAATCTGCTCTTGCTGGTCTACAGCGTGAGCCCGATGCTCTTTCGGAATCGGCAACCACGGCTCTGAGGCAGTCGTAAACCCAGCGTTTTCCGCCGTCTGCTGCCAAGGCATCGGGGTGCGGCAGCCGTCACGACCCAATACATTTGGATAGCCGGCAATACCAAAGGGGTCCTGCAATTTTTCAAAGGGAATTTGGGCTTCGGTCAGCCCTAGCTCGTCGCCCTGATAGATGCAGCAGCTGCCGCGTAGGGCAATTAGCAATGCCGCAAACATGTGGTCAAAAGCTTCCTGGCCAAACTCATTCCCCAGCTGGTGCTTTTGCCAGCGGGACTTCAGCCGGGGAAAATCGTGGGTTCCCGCTGTCCAGCAGATCACGCCCTCGCCAAAATGCTGCTCGACCCGCTCAATCGTCCGACGCAGATTCTCATAGGTGGGCGGCTCATCGGTCATCAGCGACGAATTATAGGCCATGTGCAGCCGGTCGTCGCCCTGCACATAATGGCTAGAAGTGAGGATGGAGTCTTCTTCAGAGCTAATCTCGGCCAGCAGAGTTGCGCCGGGATAGCGGTCAATTAGCTGGCGGATTGACCCCAGCAGCTCCAGTGTTTCGGGGCGACCGAAGTTGTATTGATTGATTTGGAAGAAGAAGGGATCGCCCTCACGCGCGCCTGCTGGAAGAGGATGGTCCTCTGGGCGGAGGGGATTATCGCGCAGCTGGCGGTCGTGCAGCAGAAAATTAATTACGTCGAGCCGAAAGCCGTCTACGCCCATATCAAGCCAGAAAATGGCTTCCTGCGCGATCGCGTCCCTCACTTCTGGATTGTGCCAGTTCAAGTCGGGCTGCTCGACTAGAAAATTGTGCAGGTAGTACTGCTGCCGTAGCGGTTCCCAGGTCCAGGCGCTGCCGCCAAAGGCCGACTGCCAGTTAGTCGGCGGCGAGCCATCGGATTTGCCATCGGCCCAGACGTACCAGTCGGCTTTGGGATTGTTCTGACTCTGGCAGCTTTCGACAAACCAGGCATGCTGGTCAGAGGTATGGTTCCAAACCTGGTCAATCAGAATTTTAAGCTGACGCTGATGGGCTGCTGCTAGCAGTTCCTGAAAGTCTGCCAGCGTCCCGAACATCGGCTCGACGGCTCGGTAGTCGGAGATATCGTAGCCGAAGTCCTTCATCGGCGACTTGAAAAAGGGCGAAACCCAAATGGCATCGACGCCAAGAGCTGCAATGTAGTCGAGCCTTTGCGTAATCCCCTTGAGATCGCCAATACCATCGCCGCTGGCGTCTTGAAAGCTGCGGGGATAGACCTGATAGATGACGGCACTGCGCCACCAGTCCTGAGATTGTAAAAGCGGCGGGCGCTGAGAAGTTGAATTCATACCTACTGACTTGACGGCTGCTTCTCAAGCATTCTACAAGCCTATTTGGCGATCGCACGCTACAGATCAGCAAAAAATACCCCGTAGCTGGGCAGCTTCAGCACATCTTCCCAAACTTCTGAGTAGAATCTCAGCCCGACGGTCGGCTCATAGCGCTCAAACTCAGACAGGTCATATTTGACCGGCTGGTTGCTGATGTTGAAGACGCACAGCAGCCGCTGCTCGGCGTACTCTCGAATAAAAACGAATACCGGCTCCTCTGCTTTCATCAGCTCAAAGTGGCCAGAAATCAGGGCGGGCTGCTGCCTGCGCCAGTGCATCAGCCGCCGCCAGGTATTCAGCAGCGAATCTGGGTCGGCATTTTGGACATCGACTGCCAGTGCCCGATGCTTTTTAGGAATCGGCAGCCAGGGTTCCACGCCTTCCTTTGTAAATCCAGAATTGGGCGCATTTTCCTGCCAGGGCATAGGCGTGCGAGACCCATCCCGACCCGGCACCTTAGGGTAAAGGGCTTTGCCAAACGGATCCTGAATTTTATCTTCGGGGATATCTTTGGGAATTTTCGCCTCTGGCAGCCCCAGCTCATCGCCCTGATAGAGACACAGCGCCCCAGGTAAAGATAGCAACAGCGCTGCGCTCATGCGATAGAACTCATCTGGGTAGGGAAAGCCCTCGGCGTCGCTGCCGGTCCAGCGCGACCTAAGCCGCCCATAGTCGTGGTTCCCCACCATCCAGCACTGCCCTCCCTGGAGAAAGTGCTCTTGCACCCGCCCCACGGTCTTACTCATCAGCTCGGCGCTGAGCGGCTCATCTACCAGCAGCGCGCTGTTGTAGGCCAGATGCAGGCGATCGCCATCCTCCACATACTGACTGGACAAGTCAATCGAGTCCTCGCAGAGAGTCACCTCGCCTAGCGTAACCGTGCCGGGGTACTGATCGACCAGCTGGCGAATCGGCTTCAGCGCCTCAATATTTTCGGGCTGGCAAAAGTTGTACTGGAACATGTGCTGCACCATCGGGTTGTCGGGATCGACCCCATCGGGAAAGATGCCGTTGTCCGGGCGGATGGGATTGTCACGCAGCTCTTTGTCATGAAGGTAGAAGTTCACCGCGTCCATCCGAAAGCCATCGACCCCGCGCTCCAGCCAAAATTTAGCCCGGTTGAGAATGGCCTTGACCACATCTGGATTGTGCCAGTTTAGCTCCGGCTGGCTGGGTAAAAAATTGTAGAAATAGTACTGCTCGCGCACGTCGTCCCATTTCCAAGCACTTTCGCCCATAAAGGCCGAAAGCCAATTATTCGGCGGCGACCCATCGGGCTTGGCATCGGCCCAGACAAACCAGTCTGCCTTTTCATTGTCCCGACTCTTGCGGCTTTCGACGAACCAGGGATGCTGGTCAGAGGTGTGGTTCCACACCTGATCGATCAGCACCTTCAGCCCCATGGTGTGGGCGACATCGAGCAGCCGGTCAAAATCCTCCATATCGCCGAACAGGGGGTCGATATCCAGCATGTCGGTGACGTCGTAGCCCATATCTTCCATCGGCGATTCAAAAATGGGGCTGAGCCAAATCGCGTCTACGCCCAGCGAGACGATATAGTCCATCCGATTGATGATCCCATTGAGGTCACCGACGCCGTTGCCCATACTGTCTTGAAAGCTGCGGGGAAAGATCTGGTAAATCACCGCGTGCTGCCACCACTGCCCATTGCGCTGCATGTTATTAGCATCTTCCCAAGTCCAGGCCCGGCGATTGATTACGGGCTTTCTCCACCATCTGGATTTAGGTTGTATCGAGGTTCTCATTTGTTTAATCAATAAGGGACATGCGGCTAAGAGCACTGAGCCTGATTATTGATTATGAAAAATGATTCGGGCTTCGTTATCTTTCTACGGTGCAATCGAACCCCGCCCATGGGTTAGAGAATCTAAAAACCGAACCTGCTGATAGAGCATCTGCATCTGTGGTACGGCAACCCCCATTTGCAAAGCGGCACTTACCGGATTGCCTAAAATCACTTCGACTTCCAGCGGCCGACCTTCGTCATAGTCCAGCTTCATACTGGTACGGTAGGGCTGCATCTGGTCAGTCGTCGTCAACATTTCGGCAATCAGCGACGGGGGCAGGGTGCGATTCTGTCCAGGAGAACGTTGCTCACCCCAGGCATTGGCAGCAGCAACCACCTCGGCCATCAGCGTTTCAACCAGGGCGCGGGTGCCGGAATCGGCCATCAGCTCGTCGGTCGTCGCATCCAGAACCACTGACAGGCCATTGTAGGGCACGTTCCAGACCAGCTTGCGCCAGCGGGCCATAAATAGGTCGGCGGTTAGGTCTATAGGAATTTGGGCCTGGCTGAAGTCCTGCGCGATCGCGCTCATGATTTCTGTGATTCCTACTGGCTGGCCGCTTGCATCATAGGCCCCAAGCAAAACCTGACCATAGTCCAAATGGCGAATGTGGCCCGGGCCGATCTTGTTTGAGCAGATAAAGCAAAGCCCTCCCAAAATAGTCCGACCGGGGAGCTGCCGGGCAATGTCTGACTCAATCCCCAGCCCATTTTGCAGCGTTAGAACGATCGTCTCCGGCTGTAAAGGCGGCAGCAGCTCGGTTAGCCGATCATTCTGAGTGGTTTTGAGCGCAATGATGACGACATCGACTGGGGGTATGTCGGCTGGATTGCTATAGGCATTGACCCGAGGCAGCATAAAGTCCCCCGCTGTCGAGTCAACCCGTAGTCCCTGCTGGCGGACCGGGTCATAGTCGCTACGGAGTAAATAATGCACTTCGCAGCCTGATTGCTGGAGTCGCGCCCCGTAATAGCCGCCAATTGCACCAGTGCCGATGATGGCGTAGCGTCTGGGAGCTGACATGTCAGTCTGGGGTTTGCTCGTCTAAAGCGGGCTCTGGGGCTGACTTTGGGGCCAGCTGCTGCACAGCCCACTGCGCCCGCGCCCTGACGGCTAGGACTTCGTCCGCTGCAATACGCTCTTGGAGGCAGTCCTCGATCGCGGCGATTGTGCTGTGGTCGTCAACGGCCATAGCCAGCCCTTGAACTGCCACGATACCGGCATAGCGCACTACCCATTCCGGGTCGCGGACGACTTGCAGCAGCGCCGTCTTCACCTCTGCCTGGGCCGCCTGCTGTGCCTTCGGCTCCAGCGCTTCCCACTGGATGATGCCGAGCCCACGGGTTGCCGCCCGCCGCACGCTAAGCGCAAAATCATCGGTGGCCGTTTTCAGCAGCAGCGTTAGCCCGCGCGGATCGCCGATGCCTGCCAAGGCTCGCAGCGCCCAGGCCCGCGCCCCGTAATTATCACTGTCTAGCTGAGCTAGCAGCAGCGGCACCACTGGGCTACCCAGCTTGATCAGGCCGTCTACCGCCGCGACCGCCGCGCCGGGGTTGTTGTATCCTAGCGTTTGGATCAGCATCTCAGCCGCCCGTTCATCTTTGAGGGCGGCTAAGGCAGCCACAGCAGCAGCCAGACCGGCAGCTGAGTCGGCCTGTTCTACTGCCGTGAGACAGGTTTGAAGCTGATCTGACTGGTCTGACATAGGGCTACAGCAGCGAGTCCATCAGGGCCATGGTCTCTATTGCCGGGGCCGATAGAGACAGCGGGTCGAAACGTTTGGCATAGTCCTCAAGTCGGCCTTCAAAGTCATCGGGGCAGAGCTGACGCTCCAGAACGCCCTTGAGCGCAATCAGCTTCATGCTGTTTTCGGCCAGGGTACGGGCGATTGCGCCTGCCGCTGGCCCGTAGCCCACTGCCCCCAGGTCCATCAGGGCAGAGCGCCGCAGCTGCAGGTCGGGACAGTACAGCACCTCGACTAGCCTTTCGGCATATTCAGGCTTGCCGGTGAGCTGATAGAGCGCCCGCGCCGCCGCGTTACGCACTTGGGGCTGGTCATGGTCGAGAAAGGGAATAATTTCAGGTACCAAGGGCCAATCGCCGAGCGTTCCCAGCGCTTCGATAATCGCGTTGTAGGGCTGCACCAGGTGGGGCTTGTCGGGCACCGCGATCGCGGCTTCTACTCCCCCTGCCAGCAGATTCAGCAGACCCGGCACCGCCGCCGGGTCGCCCAGCATTTCTAGCGACTGGGCCGCCGCCTCGCGGACATAGTAGTCGCTGGAGTCCAGGCATTTGAGCAGGGCCGGGACGGCTAGAGAACTGTCGAGCTTGCCCAGGGCTCGGGCCGCATTTCGCCGCAGTGGGTAGCCACCGTCGGGGGAGCGATCCTGCTCGTCTTCCAGCGCTGCCAGTAGCGCCGCGATCGCGTCGGGGTGATTCACCCGAAATCGGCCTATCCACCAGGCGGCATAGTAGCGCAGGCCGGGGTCGTCGGTCTGCTGTAGATTCGCGATCGCCTGGTCAATCGTCAGCGGCGGCGCATCGGCAATATCAGACATGAAACATCAAAACTGAAACAATCACAGCCCCACAATAACAAACCCAGAGAGGCAAACAATCACTAGAGGCTTCCAGTAATCGCATACTTCTCTGGGTCAAATTGGGCTCTAACCACGGAGGCTAAGGGGCCAATTTAGCTGAGAACGTTAATCGCGTAGTCGAGGTAAGAGTTAGCCTCAACTGCGGGGTCGCCGCTCAGGCCGTGGTTGCTCTTGATGTGCTTCAGCGCTTCGACATACCAGCTCGGAGACAGGTCAAAGGTGCTGTTAATTTCAGCCAGACCCGAAACCAGGTAGTCATCCATGGGGCCGGTACCGCCAACGATTAGGCAGTAGGTCACCATGCGCAGATAGTAGCCGATGTCACGGACACACTTATCTTTGCCGCGCTGGTCAGCCGCGTAGTTAGGCCCTTGCATCTGAGTGGTGTAAGGGAACTTGTTGTAGACGGCTTGAGCTGCGTTCTTAGCCAAGCTGTCAGCGTTCTGAGTCAGCTTGCGAGCAGCTTCCAGGCTGGCTTCAGCCTGACGAAAACGACCGAAAGCGGTTTGCATCTCAGTCGAAGAAAGGAAACGGCCTTGAGAATCAGCAGAAGAAACTGCTTCAGTCAAAGGAGTTTTCATTTTGTGGATATCTCCCAGATAATTTACCAATGGAACAGAGCACTAGCGAACATCGCGTTGCTGCGACTTGGCTAGCCGATGTCATATTGATGCTAAAAGCACCAACAGAACCCTACGAAACGGCTGCAGCCGCCCGGTCAAAGTAGCCGCCGACCTCAGACATGAGGTCACTGCAGTCACCCTTGGTGATGCCGTTGGGGTCATTCGCAAGCGCGATCGCGGCTTCCTTCATCTTCTGCACGCCAGCTGCGACGGAGGAGCCAGGGGTACCTAGAGCCACGTAGGTCTCACGCAGACCGTTGAGGCAGCGATCGTCGAGAACGCTGGCATCGCCAGAGAAAATGGCGTAGGTGACATAGCGCAGAATGATTTCCATGTCGCGTAGGCAAGCAGCCATACGACGGTTGGTGTAAGCATTTCCACCGGGCTGGATCAGCTGGGGCTGCTCAGCAAACAGTGACCGAGCGGCGTCGGTCACAATGCTGGAAGCATTGCTGGTGATCCGGTTGACGGTATCCATGCGCTTGTTGCCATTGGAAATCATGGCTGATAGCGCATCGAGCTGGGAAGAGCTGAGGTACTCACCCCGAGCATCTGCTTGGGAAACAACCTTAGCAAACGCATCTAACATAATCTAATCTCCTAAATTTGATTCGCTGAATCTAATTAGTTCGAACATGGGCAAATCTGCCCACTACGCAGTCGCGGACGACTACGCTGGAGAGGCTGAGCACAGACTGACCAGAGGGCTCGAAAGCTCCCAGTTAGTGCTTAGATAAACTCACCCGCCCGTTTTAAAGATTAAAGCCGAAGCGGGAGAAATCTAAGAAAGTTAACAAAAATTCACTCCCCTGAAATGGGCTCAAGAACCCGCTCTCAGGGGACTTGGGCATTTGATTGACCCATGTCAGTCTGGCCTTCAGGTCTATTTATACACCGCCAGCGGGGGACATAAATATTACAAATTGTACACGGCGCGGCAGTCTCCTGCATTTCGGCCTAAGAGGCCGCCAAACCGTACGAATAAGGTTGCTTTTAGCTACCTGACGGCCAATGAAGGTTCTAAGCTAGCCGTTTCTCTAAATACTGCCCAATCATTACTTCCTCACCCGCCCGGGAGATGATGGTTTGTCGGGTGCGGTAGCGATTGCCGATCAGCTTCAGCTCTTCTTCAAAGGATGAATCGCCATAGGCCGTCTTTAGTACCATCGTCTGCGCATCGCGGAACTGATAGTCGGCGGTTACGGGCTTAGCAGTAGCAAAGCCGCGATCTCGATACAGAATGCTGCCCCGCACACCAAATACGGTAGACCCCTTAGAAGGCTTGCGCTGAGTCGCAATATAGCTGCTTTCCCAGACCACTTTAGCTCCGCCCAGCAGCGGCTGCTCTGGTTCGAGGTTGTGCTTTTCAGCCAGCGCTAACAAATGGACGTGGCCCGGCTCTAAAAACTCGACCGTAATCTGACTGACCACTTCCTGGGTTTCGCCGCTCTTGAGGGTGTAGTAGCGACGCTGGGACTCCCATTCGCCAGCGGACTGTCGGAAGAACTGAAGCGCGATCGCTTCATCTGTAGAGGGATGGGGGGCAGTTGAGCGGGGAAAGGCCATAGATATTGAACCCATAGGTAAAATATTGCCTGACTCAGTCAAGCGATACGAGCACAATGAAACATTTGTTAACAATCAGCCTAGATGATTTACCTAAAAGCTGCAACTCCGCCCGGCGCTGATCTGTCTGCAGGCTAATCTGCCCAACCGGTTGCTCTATCTAGAAGCAGCCTAAAGTCAGCTCCGCCCAACCCGCCACAGTATTAAGAACGAACTGTTAATTTTGCGGATTGGGTAAATTTTAAATTTCGGCAATATCCATCGCCCGGCGTGAAAAGCCATAATGAGGGCAGCTCATGCCTTCCCCATTCTGAGGTCTAGCTTTGATAGAGGATAGGGCCATTCCGCAGCCGTCGGCGGCAGAGTCAGAAGCACAGCACCGCACTGACCGACTGATTGCGCTGGTCAATGAAGAAATCGAACTGCTGATATTTGAGCCCACCTCTACTCGGCTAGAGCAGCTAATCGACTGCCTAGCCGACTCGCGACAGACGGCCAGGCAGTCGCTGATTGCCACCTTCGGCAGAATTGGCGAAGCCCCAACGCCGTTTCTACTCGATGGTCTGGCCCAGCATCCCCACCCGACGGTGCGCTGCTGCTGTAGTAAGGCACTGGCCCAGATTGACGACGCTGAAGCCGTTCCAGGGCTGATTCGAGCCCTGCTGCACGATGAGGACCGGGCGACTCGCAGCGCTGCCGCTAGCGCCCTGGGGCGGATGGGTGAACCAGCGGCGCAGACACTTGTAAAGCAGATTGTCGCCGCCGCCGCCGATGAGGAAGCCAGGGGGCAGGCGACCTGGGTGCTGAGTCATCTCAGCAGTGAAATCGCTGAACCGCTCTATAACCTGGTCAGCCATCCGGCAGCACCGGTACGAGCGGCAGTGATGAGCGCGATCGCGCCCCTGGCCCATCATCAGCCCAACTCAAAGGCTCGGGTAATCCTCACTGAGTCGCTAAATGACTTGGCTCCGGAGGTGCGGGCCGCGGCGGCGGAGACCCTGGGCCGCCGCCAGTATGAGTCAGCCTAGCAGCCGCTGATCGCCTGCCTGCGCGACACAAATGCCGATGTGCGCAAGGCCGCCGCAATCTCCCTGGGCAAGCTGAACGATCCCAACGCCGCTGCGGCCCTAGAGCCTCTCTTGCAAGATGCCGACCGATCGGTCCAGCAGGTCGTAGCTCAGGTCGTCTCAACGCTGCGTAGCCCCGAAGGATAGCGAAAGGCGCTACAAGTCTGATTCTCCAATATAGTTGAAGAATCAGACTACCCCATCCAACCATGCTGCCGCCCCAGGCCCAGAAAAAAATGCAGGCTTGGATCCGTAGCCGCCATCTGATCTGCTCAGGCAGTTTTTTTATCCTGGAAACCGTGGAATATTCTACGGTTGAAAAATATCAGGCTTGCGTCAAGGCATTGGGAGGCACGCTGATCTCGGTCGAGCCGCTGAAAAAGATTTGGATTGGCAACCACCGCCGCGTCGTTCTTTACCACGCTAAGGCCAGCCTTCATACCCCTCACCACAACCTATATCAGTATTGGATCAAGTACGGCAGCTTTCGCACCTGTTTTGACGAGCGGGTCTAGAAGCATTAAAAGTAAACTGCTCAGTCTGATTTAAAGCATTTGAAATGGTTTTTAGTAAAAATGCCTATATTCTCAATGCGTCAACCGTGTTTTGACTGAATTTTCAGCAGCCTGATGCATGTGCTAGACCTATGCTCGAAGGCAGATGCCCAGCTGGAGATTCGCTGGCTCTGCGAGCAGCTGCTGGAGCTCTTCCAGGACTGGATGCCTGAGCTTGCCAGGTACTGCCTGGACAAGCGTTATGGGAAGGCACGCCTAGCTCCATAGTTCTGTCACATGTTTATAAAATCTTAATTTGACCCTCTTTTTTGGATGTATTAATCTACAAGCGAGGCCAAAGTCTACTGCTATTATCTGAGGAACTTTTGTCATGTCAACCTACTTCACAACTCGTGCTGCTGCTAGCCTAGGTGCACTGGCAGTGATTTTAGTACAGGGTCCCGCTCATGCTGGCTTTCTAGACGGTGTTCGGGAAGCTATCCGAGGTGCCGGAGAGGCCGGGCGGGTATATGAGCAGCACAGAGAAGGCGAGCGCCGTCAGGAAGTCCACGAAGCTTCTATGGAAGAGCGGCAGCAGGCGATTGAGCTGCAGGCCGAGCGAGAACGCACCGCAAACGCGATCGCGCTTCAGGAAGCCGAGCAGCGTCGGGAAATGTGGAATGCGATGACACCAGAGCAGCGCCGGGCCTATATGGAAGAGCAGGAGAGGCTAGCGGCTCAGGAGCAGGAAGCTGCCATGCTCTTCACCGGGATGATCGCCGCCGCAGTTATAGAGGGGATGACCCGACCCTCCTGTGTAGTCGGTCGTAATCAATGGGGAGACTATGTAGAAGTATGCTAGAAAACTATTTAGTCTTGTGTTACCGAGTCTGGGCTTACTCTGGGCTACCGCCAGCTTGGCTAATGAACCTGAATACCTAGTGCATGACACTAGTCCTACCTACTGTGAGATTGGGCAAGGTAATAGTACTCAACCCTGTACAGCCTTTTACCTCTAAGACGTTACTCCCCCTACCGGTGAGCCAATGAGAGTGACCAGTCTTTATGCACCCGCAGTCAGGATGCATGGGGCTGTATTGTCGAAGTCTGTGATGAATAAATTGCAGGGTATCTGGTTGAGGATTACTAGGGCGTATCATCAATTAAGCCAAACCACAGAAGCGGCCAGATAAACAGCCCCTAAAAAATTGATGGCTCGCTTATCATAAGCGCGTTGCAATCGCCCGGTATTGCTCCAATTTGGCGAAGAAGTTCTCTATCAGATGTCGCGCTTTGTAGGGGGTTTTATCGTAGTAAACCGAAAACGATGGTGGCATCAATCCTCTGATATTCGTTGCCACTGTCCTCGCTAAGGGCTTCGAAGACTTGCTTCCAAGCTGATCATCATTGGTCTAATTGCCTTTGATGGTACCGCGCCGGTTGAGTATGTGATGATTTTTCCGCTGCTCTGGGCGGCTATTCGATTTAGCCCGCGAGAGTCCTCTTGGCTCGCAGTGGTGATGAGCGCGATCGCGCTGCCAAAACTCAGGATTGTATATCACGTAGTACAAAACCCCTAGCCTGGCATAGAGCGCCAGCTTGGTATCGTATTCTTCACCCGGCTGGTGCGAAACCATCTCTAGGGTCAGGATGGGAACCTGCCACCCTTCTTCCCAGACGGCATAGCTGCTACGAGATTTGCCTCCCTTTCGGCGAGCAACTCCCAAACTGAGAAATCCATCTGCACCACAGGCACCTTGGGGCTCACTCCGGTCGTGTGATAAACCGCCATATCTACCCCGAAATACCAGTCCATCCGCTCTGCCCAGAGGTAGGCTAGGACCAGCAGCAGCAGATTGGGCAGCAGGTTTTGCTCCTCATTGTCCACCGGCGTATCATCCGAGCAGGGCAGGTCTTCAGTAGACAGCAAGCCGGATTTGAGATCTGGCGCAACCATAGTGGGTCTCGCTTGAGCGCTAGTAGCTCCATTATAAAAGTCAGCAAGACCGGTCAACCGATTTGTCGAGCATAGTCATCCGCCTTAATCCGGTACAGTACATGTGCTTGGAGCGGATGCCCTGCTGGCATCAGTGGATGCAAGAAGTCGTCCGCTGGGCTATAAGTCATGCCGATTTTTTCCATGACGCGGCGCGATCGCAGATTGTTCGGCACCGCGAAAGACACAATTTGCTTCAGCTTCAACACCTCAAAGCCAAACCTCAGAGCAGCCCGGGCTCCCTCAGTCGCATAGCCTCTGCCCCAGTATTGCTCAGCCAGTCGCCAGCCGATTTCCACGCAGGGCGTAAAATGTGCTTCAAAGCTGGGAATCTTCAACCCGATAAATCCTGCAAATGGCGCAGCGTTAGGAATCTCTACCGCCCAAAATCCAAATCCATGCTGGGCGAAATGGGCTTCAAAGCGGTCTACTGACGCATCGCTCTCTGCTTGAGTTAGCAGGTCTGGGAAAAACTCCCTCACTTGAGGGCTGGCATTCATTGCAGCGAAAGGTGCTCGGTCAGAAGGTCGCCACCAGCGCAGCAGCAAACGCGCTGTTCGAATCTCTTTTGGAATATTCATCCCTTGTAGTTTCCGGAAGTGGTGAGCTAAGTCACTTGCTCCGATTATACTGCTAAGCCTGATGCAGCCCAAATTGAACGCCTTAAGGGTCTCGGCAGGTACAAAACTTTTCGATTAGCGACCTCGACGGGGTTCAGTCACATATTCACCCTCGAGAACCTCCGATTAGGAGAATCGTTGTTTACACTCGCCCCGCAAAGCTAGAGCCTAGAGGATAGGCAGATTCATACCCTTTGCCCCACTTTGTCATAGTATTCAGCATTGGCGTGATGGTCTAGCCCAGCTCCGTCAACGAGTGTTCAACATGGGGTGGTACCAATCGGCTACTCCTCTATTCGGTCTGTGCCGTGCATGAACTGCGAGCTTTCACCCAAGCTCTGACCCCGCTGCCAGAGATGCATTCCTAGCGCCAGCTGACTGCCTTCCCAAGCTTTCAAGGCATCTGGAACATCGTGATTATGTTTGATGAGGGCATCTGCAAGTGCGATCGCGTTGGCTGCCGCTTTTGAAGTGCTAGCGGCAGTATGGGGACGCGGAATAAAGGCAGCATCCCCAACCAGTGCAATACGCTCGAACGCCATTTGCGGTATACCCAGATCTAAAATGGCCTGTACGAACGGCTCCTTCGTCGCTGCTACCAGCTTTTGAAATGGAGAAACCAGAACCCGACTGGCATAGGCCCGCATCTCTTGTTCAACTTTAGGAGCCATCATTCCAGGTGGAATAGAATAGTCGCGACGCCTACCCTTCAAATCGGTCAGGATACGGGGCAATTCTGTCGCCTCGTCATAGTTGACATACCACACCCAGTTAAACCGACGCTCCCCTAGCACTAGCGACTCATTCTCTCCGGGAATTAGATATTGCAGGATGTGAGAATTCGGAAATTGATAGAACACGAAGTGCTCTGTGAAAATCGCCGCTATTTCTGGGTCTAAATCCTGCTCATCTACCAAGCCTCGATAGCCCACATAGCCAGCATACTGAGGAGTGTAGGTCGGCAAAAGCAATTGACGAACTGTAGAGCCGGGTCCATCAGCTCCGATCAATAAATTGCCCCTTTCGCGAGTGCCATCGGCAAAAATTGCCGTAACGCTGTTGTCTTCTGGTTGAAAATTCGTCAGTACTTTTCCCTGTTGATAATGCTCGTCCGGAAAATGCCGTCGCATCCAACCATAGAGCAGGTTCCAAGAAGTCAGGGTTTGGCGCATCGGCATTCGCTGAATGCCGCCATCCCGCTTCAGGTAGTAGCGCTCATGGGCAACTACTCCTAAAGCTTCTTGAGGAATGCCTGCCCGTCGAAATGCCTCGACTACGTCTGGCTGTAGCACAACGCCCCCACCACGACTATCCAGCGTATGAGGAGACCGTTCGTAAATGTCTACCTGCCATCCGATAGAGCGCAGTAGTATTCCGGCGAATAGCCCAGCTAATGAGCCACCGATGACAATGGCGCGATTATACATCGGGTTCATCTCGTCTCCTCCAGATATTTATGCACAAATGTGACTGCCATTGCCCCTTCGCCAACCGCTGAAGCTACTCGTTTTACAGAGCCGTGCCGAACATCTCCAGCCGCAAAAGCACCGGGAACGCTGGTTTCTAGAAAGAAAGGATCTCGTTCCAATTTCCAACAGGCGGGTAGACGACCCTCCTTAAGCAAATCTGATCCCGTGATCAGATAGCCTGAATCATCTCGAATAATGTGGGTATCTTTTGCCCATTCTGTGTTGGGCGCGCCACCGATGCAGATAAACAGGCGTTGGGTTTCGCTTTGTTGCTCTGACCCATCTTGAGAATTAGCAATCGTAATTCGTCGCAGGGTTTGATCTCCACTGAGATCGGCAACTTGAGCATTAAACAACACTTCAATATTGCTGGTTTGAGTAATCCTCTCAAGCAGATATTGCGACAGTGAAGCTGCCAGATTACACCCGCGAACCAGCATCGTCACCTGTTTAGCATAGCGAGAGAAATACATCGCAGCTTGCCCTGCCGAGTTACCGCCGCCTACTACATAAACGTGCTCGTTTTGACACATCGGGGCTTCGCTAGCACCTGCACCATAAAACAATCCGAGATTAAGAAATCGGTCTTCATTAGGAAGATTGAGCCGTCGATATTCAACCCCTGTGGCGCAAATATTGGCACAAGCAATCATTTTGCTGCCATCTGCCATATCGACATAAATCCGATTATTTTTGAACTCGGCTTTAACGCCCTCTCGTAAAAGCAGTACTTCAATGCCAAACTTGACTGCCTGCTGACGGGCTCTTTCTGCCAGGTCGGCACCACTGATGCCTTCAGGAAAGCCCATATAGTTTTCAATCAATGAACTGGTACCCGCTTGCCCACCAACAGCCTGGCGCTCAATCAGAACGGTGCGTATACCTTCGGACGCTGCATAGACTGCTGCACTTAACCCGGCAGGACCTGCACCATAGATCGACAGGTCATACTCTTTGAATCTGGGCTGAGTGATCCAGCCCAATCGTTGGGCAACTTCTTGAAGAGTAGGAGCGAAAAGCCGATCGCTATCAGGAAATTCAACAATCGGCAAGCGAATCTCGCTCAGGCTTGAAAAGCCTAGCTGACGATGACAGTCTTCATCACAGGTCAGTTCAATCCAGTCAAACTCGACGACGCTGCGGCTGAGAAAGTCCCGGATTTCATAAGCTGCTGCTGAATTTGGTTGGCCGTAGAGTTTGACTTTTCGATCAGGACGTGAATTTGAGGGAGTCATAGGTTTTATAGCCGTAGTGGTCTGGTCCTCACACATGAGATTTACTATTTGCCCTCTTCAGTTCATGGGCAGCTTTCTGCAAAGCGGCTACTAGAACATCGATGGGCTGTGCACCAGACAAAGTTTCATTCCCGATGCGAATGGTTGGAACGCTATGGACATTCTGGGCAGCTGCCTGCAGCTCTAATTCTCGAATTGCGTGAGTTCCTGTGTTCGATAGAAGATACGCTTGAGCCTGCTCAGCATCCAGGCCAGTTTCAGCTGCTAGGCTAGCCAACGTTTCTACATCGCCAATGTCTTGTCCCTCACTGAAGTAAGCCCGAAAAATTCGTCTAACCATCTCAGTCGCTTTACCACTTTTGTCAGCAAGCCACGTCAGGCGATGAGCTTTGAGGGTGTTAGGCGTCAATTTCATCAAGTCATACCGAAACTCAATGCCGTCGGCTTGAGTAGCCTGTATCGTTTTTGCATCTAACTGCTGCGAGTAGTCCCAACTGCCAAACTTATTGCTGCGGTAGGTTTTGCGATCCATACCGGCTTCTGGCATATCTGGATTGAGCTCGAACGGATACCAAACCTGATGAATTTCAATGGAAGGCAGTTGCTCAATTGCTCGATGCAATCGTGCTTCTGCGACCCAGCACCAGGGACAAATAAAGTCAGAGGTAAGGCCGATCGTTAATGTCATGATTGATTTCCCTGCCTAAGTTGCGACAGTTCAACCCTAATTCAACTTACAAAGAATGTTAATATCCCTTTTATGCCAATGTCTATTGCATTTTTTGCAAAAATTAGGAGTGGCTCAAGCAATGGATCAGCTTGCCGCAATGCGATCGTTTGTCAAAGTAGTGGACGGAGGAGGTTTCTCGGAAGCCGCACGGCAATTGAAACTGGCAGTATCTTCCGTCACCCGTCAAGTCAATGCTTTAGAAGCTCTGTTGAACACTCAGCTACTCAACCGCTCTACTCGAAGCATCACACTTACGCCGCAGGGTTACAAATATTACGCCAAGGTGGTGCAGATCTTACAAGATATAGAAGAAGCCAACCTCTGCGTTATGGAACAGGGTGATGTTCCTCAAGGGATTTTACGAGTGAGCCTGCCTGTTGCGTTTGGGCGGCTCCACGTTGCTCCAATTTTGAGTGACTTTCTGGTTCAATATCCAGACGTCAAACTTGAGCTGCGGCTGAGTGATGGATTGGCCAATCTGGTGGAAGAGGATCTTGATTTAGTGATTCGCATGGGCAATCTCGATCGCTCCGGTGCCAATCTGATTCTTCGTAAGCTAGCGTCCTATACTCGCTTGGTCTGCGGTAGTCCAGCCTACTTTGAGAAATATGGAAAACCCAAACACCCGAATGAGTTAGCGCAGCACAACTGCCTGTTGTTTGCATATTCTACAGGGTACGATACTTGGCGATTTCAGCGAGAGGCTGAAGTGTGTGATGTGCACATACAGGGCTCTTTGGTGGCCAACAATTCGGAGATGTTACGTCAGGTATGTTTAGACGGCGGCGGACTCATCTTAATGCCAACTTGGCTGATCGGAGAGGATATTCGGGCAGGACGGTTACAGGCGGTGTTAACCGACTTTCGAATCCACCCTCAAGCTGATACAAACAGAGAAATTTATGCACTTTATCTGCCAAATCGCAGACATTCGCTAAGAGTTAAAGCATTTATTAATTTTCTTGCCGAACGGTTTGGAAATCCAGCTTACTGGGAGCAGTTTGAGTAATTGAAAGCAGAGACTAAGGCAAATGTATGCAATGTTGTTATAGCCACTTGACTGCTAACCGCTCAATTCCTTGTCGATAGCCATTTCAATCCGCCGTAACCTGGCTCTGAGGACAGACAGCCTCATAGTCTTTGCCTCATTTTGCCATAGCGTTCAGGATTGGCGTAATGGTCCAGCCTAGCTCTGTTAGCGAGTATTCAACATGGGGCGGCACCACATCAAACACCTGCCGATGGATAATGCCATCCCGCTCTAGCTCTCTCAGATGCATCGTGATCATCCGCTGGGTCACCGAGGGAATCAGCCGTCGGAGCTGGTTGAATCGCTTTGGCCCAGACTGGAGATGAAACAAAATCAGCGCTTTCCATTTGCCACCGATCACCTTTAGGGTCGTCTCGACCGGGCAGGGTAGATCGCAAATTTCTGGAGTCGCTTCAGCATTATTCTGAGGACTGCTTACGGTATTCATTTTGATACTACGTGAGATAAATGTGCGTACTGGTTGCCTGTAGGCCTACATTTTAATATTGGCAATATCAATTGAGTAGGCATATAGGCATGACTGATACTCTTCCCCTCGCCGTTGTCACTGGATCAACAGGAGCTCAGGGCAGCAGCATTATCCATCGACTCATTGAGGCGGGTTATCAGGTTCGAGGGCTAATTCGGAACGCGGCACAGCATCAGCAAATTCAATCTATGGGTGCAGCACCGGCCATTGTCGATTTCACAAACGTCGCCAGCCTAGTTCGGGCTTTTGACCAGGCAGAAGTGGTAGTCTTCACCTCCCCAATCGACCATCGACCTGGTGCACGCGAGCAGCTTGCAGACCAGATTATTAAAGCGGCAGAACAGGCTGAAGTGCGTCGAATTGTGTTCAACAGCGCTGCTGAGATCTTTGAAGATGATGACCGACCCGTATCTCAGGTGCTCAGAGCTGTCTGCGATCGCGTCCAAGCTAGCAATATCAGCGTCATCACTCTCCAGCCCACAGTGTATATGGACAATCTGGCCGCGCCCTGGGCAGCACCCGCAATCGTCCAGGAGGGCGTATTTGCCTATCCCATTCAGCCGGATTGGCCTATTTCATGGATTTCACACCGAACCCTGGCTGACTTTGTGCTAGCAGCCGCCCGGCTGGAAACGTCAGGGAACCGTATTTTTCTCATTGGAGGGCCGGAAGCGCTGACTGCGGACGCGAAAGAGGACAAAGTTAGTTGGCTCAAGCATCAGAATAGGTCCTGCTAGCTTTTGGATAGCTTAGCGCATCATTTTTGATTAGATGTCCTGGCTACGCTAAGGCAGCAGCGCTATACAAAATACTGAGAAAAAAGTAAACTTTTATAAATTCCACGGTTCAACTGACATGTCTGACAATCTCGGATTCGGTAAACCCAAGCAGTCTCAGCCCAAGGTCTCCAAGCGCTCGAAGGAGCGCGTAAAAGCGACGGAGCGGTATGAGAAAATGAAGTCCGATGGGACGCCTGATTATGAGGTTTATATCCGAGTGCAGGGGCAGACCCAGTGGTACCCCGTCGGCGTGATTGCGGTGAAGCGCTCTAGCCAGATCAACCGAGCCATCTTCGGCAGCCGGGATAATCTTCTCCAGGGGGCCTTTCGTCTCTATCCCGTTTTGAAAAAGAATCAAGAGCGACTAGAGTATGGCTATCGGCTGAAGGAGTTTAAGGACGACCCGATTCAGCTGGCAGTCGAGCCCGGCTTAGGAAAGGGCGTTCAGTCTGCCTGGGGCAAAGTAGGCCAGAAAATGTCATCCCTATTTGGCTCTAAATCTCAAAAGTCATGAGCCCAGAACTCGCTCAAACCAGTTCGCTGTCCCCCGAACAGCTTTTAGCGCTGGCAGCTCAGGCCGGAGCTGAGGCGGCGGAGGTTTATCAAACTGAAAGTCTGACCCAGCCGGTGGTTTTTGAGACGAATCGGCTAAAGCAGATTGAGACTTCGCAGGCCGAGGGCACGGCGCTACGGCTCTGGCATCAGGGCCGACCGGGACTGGCGGTGGCCTATGGCGCAGTCGAGCCGCAGCTGCTGGTTGAAAAGGCCCTAACGCTTAGCCAGCTGAATTCGCCAGAAACGCCCGAGCTGACGGCGGGTGACTCGCAGCAGTTTGCCGCCGTCGGGGAGACGATCGCGGTTAAGCAGCTGATTGCTTACGGGGAAAGCGCGATCGCGCAAATTCGCGATGCCTACCCGGAGGCCATCTGCGCGGCTGAGCTGGCCTGTGAGCAAGAGCAAACGCGGATTGTTAACTCCCTTGGCCTTGACTATCGCTTTCAGGACATAACGCTGAGCGGCTATGTAGACGCGGAATGGATTCGCGGCGATGACTTTTTGAACGTCGGCGATGGGCAGGTTGACCGGCATCAGCTTAAGCCGGACGCGATCGCGGCTGACATTATCCAGCGGCTGGCCTGGGCCAAACAATCGGTCGCCCCGCCCCAGGGCCAGGTGCCGGTGGTGTTTACCGCCAAGGCCGCAGACCTGCTCTGGGATACGCTGTGCGCGGCGCTAAACGGCAAGCGAATTGCCGAGGGCGCTTCTCCCTGGAGTGAACGGCTCGGCCAGACGGTGATTGCAGAGCCGCTTTCGCTGCGGCAGGACCCGACGGCTGGCCCCTACAGCTGTCCGTTTGATGATGAGGGGACGCTGATTCAGCCAGTTGAGCTGGTCAGTCAGGGGGTGATGCGGGGGGTGTATTGCGATCTCAAAATCGGTCGTCAGCTCGGGCTGGCCTCGACCGGCAATGGCTTCCGTCCGGGTCTGGGCGGCTATCCGCAGCCCAGCCTGCTAAATCTGATTGTCGAACCGGAGTCGCTGAGCTGGGAGCAGATGATCGGCTCTTTGGATGACGCCATTGTGATCGATCAGGTTTTGGGCAACAGCGGTGGCCTTTCAGGCGAGCTGTCGGTCAACCTGGAACTAGGCTACCGCGTCAGGCAGGGACACATTGTTGGCCGGGTGAAAGACACGATGATCGCCGGGAATGTATATACCGCGCTGAAGCATCTGATTGGCCTGGGCAGTGACAGCGTTTGGAACGGCTCTACCTACACGCCTAGCGTTGCTGTGAACGGTTTGTCAGTGACGGGGAGCTAGGGCCTCAGCTCTTACTATCAAAGATGCTCATATAAGCCATGTACCCTGGTTTTTGTAACTATTGATACGGTTTTCTAGAATGTAAATGTCGAAAGACAAAATCCCTTCACCTTCAGGAGACTACCCTATGAAAAACGCTCAAATTTGGACAACCCAACAGCTTATCCAGCTCAGCCAGTCTCTAGGAAATGCCTGCGGGACGGCTCCTCAGTCGGCCAGCCAGACCCACCAGCTCTGGACCACCGCGCAGCGGCTAACGCTGGGCACCGCGCAAATCTAACCCTTTCACCGTTAAGTAGTCGAACAAAATTAATTACACATTTTTTACAAAGGAGAGTTTGATGTCATGCCGTATAGCCCAAGGGGCATGAACCGGCGTAGCCGCTCTGAAAGAGCAACCTGTCGAGGCATCTATCCCAGCAGCGTCAGTGATTGAGAGATTCCACCCTGCGGGAAGCCGCAAGCGTCTACGCTATGCTCGGAATGACAATTCCTTCTATGTAAATTTTAATGCTCAGGTACTTACATGCCAGGTCCCCTCTGACAACGACTCAACAAGTTAGCCTATGCTCAGAGGGTTGAGGGTTTCACGAGTCATCGGCGTTCTTGGTCGCGCAGCAGATTATCTGCCCAAGCTTGGTCATCAGCTTTTAGCGGTGGAAATGGATCTTGGGCATAGTCGATGGCCAGGTCAAAGCCGCCTTGCTCGTAAATTTCCGCTAGTAGATACTGTAAATCGACGTTGGGTTCAACATCGCCTCTTTGCAGCGGCAATTTGAACGTTGGAATGGTCTGTCGGATGCTGAAGCCATATAGATCAGCCTGAGGGCGGCGATTTCGGCGGGCGACTAGAATGCGGTAATCGGTTTGCGGAACTGGGCTAACCACTCTTGGCGCTTTCCCTTCTCGTAGCAGATCGATTTCGATCAGATTGGCTGAGCTGCTCAGGATATCAAGCCGCTTCTCTTCGTATTCGTCTTTTCCTTTGCCGGGTTGTTTGTTTGTCGGCGAAAGCACTTCGATCACGGTGACAACCCTGCCCCCTGAAACTTCCCTAACTTCCAAATAGCCCTCTTTTATTTCTACGGGCATGGGCAAGGTTACCGTCATTGGTTTCATGGCAGAATCCGAGCTGACAAATGTGTTTGAGGTAGCTTGGGTTTGAGCGGAAATGACTGAGACATCAGGGATGCCAATCAGCAAAGCATCCTCATCGGTGCTGATGTAGGTTCGCTTTTCAATCGCGACCCGGTATTTGGGGAGCAGGGCAGGCTGAAGCGCGATCGCGCAAGCGCTGACTTGTCAGTTCGCGATCGCCGTAATCAGCCGATGATGCACCTCTGGCCACAGCTCGGGATGCTCCAAATAGGGATTCATGCCAGGGAAGGGAGACGGCATCGCATCATTTGTGAAACACTTGATTTGATTGTAGGTCTCTACCTGAAATTTGTTTCTGGTCTAGCGCTGGGACGACTCGTGAGTGCTCATCCTTTCAGGTTCGCCCAGCGGCTTAAACGCTTCCAGGCTATCTAGGAAAGCATAGACAGCGGGAGAATGCAGCGCTTCAGCCAGGATAACTACGCTGATCACCCGTTCCAGCGGCACCGGCAGCGGATAGACCTGCACCTCCGGCGGGATCGGCTGTGCGGCCAGGCGGGGCAAAATCGTCGCACCCAGTCCCTGAGCCACCAGGCTGACGATCGTGGCGTCGGTTTCAACCTCATAGGCCACCTTCAGCCGATAGCCATAGGCGTTGATATGGTCGTAGACGGGCCGCATCATAATGTAGTCCACCGGCGGCATAATCAGCGGCTGGTCGGTGAGTTCTTCCCAAGTGAGCTCACCGCTGGCCGGGGTAAAGCCCGCTGGGAAGAGGGCGATAAACTCATCCCGCAGCACCTCGCGACTGTCAAAAGCCTCATGATCTGAAGGAATGAAGGTAAAGCCAATTTCTACGCGCCCCTCTAGCAGCGCCCGCTCCACCTGGGGATAGTCGTCAAATTCGGCCATGCTCACCGAAACCGCCGGATAGCGCTGGTGAAACCGGGCAATAATCGGCGGCAAAATTTGCGCGGCGACGCTGCGAAATGAGGCAATTCGCACCTGGCCGCCCTTCAGCCCTTTGGCCAGTTCCGCCTCTTTGGAAATTTGCTCCGTCCGCCGGGCAATCTCGCGAGCGTGACCGACAACTCGCTCCCCGACAGGCGTCAGCCGCGCCCCGTGCCGACCGCGCGATAGCAGAATGACGCCGAGATGGTCTTCGAGAGTCGCGATCGCGTGGCTCACTGCCGACTGCGACATCTCCAGCTGCAAAGCCGCCTCGCTAAAATTTCCCTGCTCCGCCACCGCGACTAAAATTCGCAGCTGCGATAGCTTGATCTGATTTTGCGAATTGTCTTTCATGCTTCCCCAAACGGCCTAGAACTCAACATCGAAGCTACTCATGCAAGCGATGAACGCCGCTTTTTGTATATTTGGCGACAGAATTATTAAGATACTTATGTTGAAACACAAAAGATACTCACTATGAAATCCTCATTTTGGTACGACCAAGCCTGGCAATTAGGCACCTCCGCCGATCTCAACTATCCTAAACCGGATCAAAATAGCTACACGCCGTCATTTTTGCAGGGCGCGATCGCGTTCTTCAGCGGCTCCAGCGAGCCCCGGGTGTGGAAAACTCAGGACAAGCAGGGCACCCTGTGGAACGCCTACGACCCGACCAGCGGCAAAACCATTCGCAAGGTATCGGAAGACGCGCTGCGGGTTTGGCTGGAAGAGCGGCACTATCACAACTAGAGCCCGTCTCTAAACCTATATATGGGACCTATGGGTTTATAAAGACTGCTCGAACCCGTCTGCATTCTGTATGCATTGGCTTCAGCGTAACTTTAGAATGATAGCAAAGACCCAAACATCCCCCTCACTCTTTAAGGAGAACCGGTTTTGGTTCAGCTATCCCGCTCCCTCCAGCGCCGCAAATCGCTTTACGAGCAGACTTACCAAGCGCTGCGCGACAGCGTCCTAGCCGGTGAGCTGCTACCGGGGGATCGCCTGGTCGAAACCCAGCTGGCCGAGCAGCTCCAGGTCAGCCGGACGCCGATTCGCGAGGCCATTCGCCAGCTCCAGCGCGAAAAGCTAGTTGCCGCTGACGCCAATGGCTGGCTGCGGGTGATCACCGTTTCTGCCGCCGAGGCCGAGCAGCTCTACGACTGCCGGATGGCGCTGGAAACCCTGGCCGTGACGGCGGCCTGCGAACAGGCCAGGCCAGCTCAGGTGAAAAAGCTTCAACAGCTGGTTGAAAAAGCTAAAAAGCTCAGCCAGGAGACGCTGACGGTCTACCACGGCCAGCGTCTCCTGGAAGTTGACTACCAGTTCCACAGCCTGATCGCGGCTAGCTCTAACAACGACTGTCTGATCTCCCTACTCGATCAGGTCTTTGGCAAAATGGCCCTGCTGCGGATGCAGACCACCCGCCACAACCCCAGAGTGCTGGAAATTTGCCAAGAGCATCAGGTGATCTGTGACGCGATCGCGCATCAAAATCCCGCCGCCGCCCAGACCGCCATTCAGTCCCACCTCAGCGCCAGCAAAGCCCGAGTCGTTCAGGAGCTTACCCTGATTCAATCTGCTTAAATGCTAGAACTCCCCTGCCTAACTTAAGTCCTGCTCGCGACGGGCGGCAGCGACTACCATGGCCCCCGTCCAGAGGAAAAATATAACTTCTGCGAACTCGATGGCCTGCATCTGTCACTATCGCTGCTAGGCGGGCTCAAGGCAGCCGCGTCTCGGCTTAGGAAAGATTTTTTAAGTTCAATGTCCAGGTCAGCCGTTCTCGGAATAAGTCAGTAGATAATCGGAAATACGACTGCTAGTAGCGCTTTTGTGAATCAAATTGGGTGTACTAAGCGCGGAAACGCGGTGTGGTGTACAAAGGTCCCAAAATTTGCAACCGCTAATCTCTAGAGGGAAGCTATCTCATGAACCAGAATGTCGTCTGGCTAGCAGCCACCTATGATGTGGGGCTGGTCATCCTGTCAATTAGTATCGCAATTCTGGCGTCTTATACCGCTTTGAATTTGGCCGGACGCGTCAGTGTCAATCAGGGCACCGCTCAGAAGGTCTGGCTGACGGGCGGTGCAGTCGCGATGGGCATTGGCATCTGGTCCATGCATTTTGTGGCGATGCTGGCCTATCGTTTGCCGATTCCCATGGCCTATGACATGCCTACGGTGCTGCTCTCTATTGTGGCAGCCGTGCTCGCTTCTGGATTGGCGCTGTTTCTGGTCAGCAGACAGAAGCTGGGATGGTTGAAGTTAGGCTTAGGCAGCCTATTTATGGGAACCGGGATTGCCTCGATGCACTACATCGGTATGGTCGCGATGCAGGTGCCCGCGATTGCCCACTACGGTCTAAGCGTTGTCGCCCTCTCAGTCGGGATAGCCATCCTCGTCTCTGGGGTGGCGCTACGGTTAGCCTTTCATCTACGCCAGGAAACTTCGCTGATCGGCAGCGCCAAAAAAATCGGCAGCGCCATCATTATGGGCTTTGCCATTGCCGGCATGCACTATACCGGCATGGCCGCCGTCAGCTATCAGCCCTTGCCTTTGAATCAGGCGTTAACGGCTCAGCAGGCCGTATCCGATGCCATGGGCACCCCCGCGCTAGCCTTTGGAACGGTCGTCACCACCTTGCTTATTCTGGCCCTGGCGCTAGCCGCATCCCTCTTTGATCAGTGGATCTACACCAAGACTGCCCAGGCAGCAGCGCTGCGTCAGAGTGAAGAACGGTATCGGGTCCTGGTGCAAAATTCATCAAACGTGCTGACGATCATGACAGCTGATGCCATGGTCAGTCACACCAGTGCCTCGATTCAGCCTATCCTAGGATATCAGCCTGAGGACTTTGTTGGAAAGCCAGTCAGCGCGTTTGTGCATCCTGACGACCTTTCCCGGCTGGAGCAGCTGCTGAGAGAGGTACTCCAAAATCCAGCGACTAACATTGTTACCGAGTTTCGCTTACGGCACACTGAGCAGTCCTGGCGAGATTTTGAAGTCATTGCCAACAACTTAATCAGCCAGCCCAGTATCGCGGGAATTGTCACCACCTACCGTGATATCACCGAGCGTACGCAGGCCGAAACAGCGTTTCAGCTAACGGAGCAAAAATATCGCAGCATTGTTGAAAATGCGACGGAAGGAATCCTTCAATCTACACTCGATGGACGTTTCCTGACGGCAAATCCTAGATTGGCACACATCTACGGGTATAGCTCGCCAACGGAACTCATTGCTGCTGTTAACAGTATTGAATCTCAACTCTATGTCGATCCAAACCGCCGCAGTGAGTTCCAGCGCCTGATTCAGGAGCAGGGGAGGGCTGAAAATTTTGAATCCCAGGTCTATCGGCAAGATGGCAGTGTGATCTGGATTTCTGAAAATGTTCGGATGATCCGAGATGACAATGGTAACGCGTTAGGATACGAAGGAACAGTGATAGATATTACTGAGCGAAGAAAAGCTGAGGAGGCTCGTTCTCAATTGGTTGCTATCGTCGAGTCATCAGGCGATGCCATTATCAGTAAGTCTCTAAATAACAAAATTCTAAGCTGGAATGCGGGGGCAGAACGGCTGTTTGGCTACAGGGCTGCCGAGATCATAGGTCGATCGATTGAGCTTTTGCACCCACCCGACTATTCCGATCAGGAACCTCATATACTTAAAAAAAAACAACGAGGGGAGCGCATCGACCATTATGAAACCGTGCGAAGACGCAAAGATGGCACTCTGATTGATGTTTCTCTGACCGTCTCCCCGATTAAAGATCAAAGTGGCCAGGTCATTGGCGCTTCAAAGATAATCCGCGACATCAGTGCTCAGAAGCAGTCGGAAGACAGGCTTCGCGTCAATGAAGCCAAATTCCGTTCTCTGATCCAAAACAGCAGTGACATTATTACTCTGCTGTCAGGCGATGGCACTATACTCTACGAAAGTCCATCTCTGGAGGCAGTCTTAGGGTATCTGCCAGAGGATTTAGTCGGCCAGAACGTTTTTGAGTCGATTCATCCCGATGACAAGGCACAGGTTTTGGCTGTCTTTCAGGAACTCGTGCAATCATCTGGTAACATTCTGCAAATAGAGTTCCGCTTTCGGCATCAGAATGGCACTTGGCGCTACTTAGAATCGACTGGCAATAATCTGCTCCAGAACCCGGCAGTGCAAGCTATTGTCGTCAACTCCCGGGATATCAGCGAGCGCAAGCAGTCCGAAGTAGCTCTAAAACAGGCCAAAGAAGCCGCAGAAGCCGCCACTAGAGCCAAAAGTGCATTTCTGGCTACCATGAGCCATGAAATCCGCACCCCGATGAATGGGGTGCTTGGGATGACCGGTTTGCTCCTCGACACAGACCTATCCCTAGAGCAGCGAGACCTTGCCGAAACTATTCGGATCAGTGGCAATGCCCTGCTCACCATCATCAATGATATTCTGGACTTCTCCAAAATCGAGTCTGATCGGCTAGAGCTAGAACACCAGCCCTTTGACCTGCGAGCCTGCTTAGAAGAGTCACTTAACCTGCTAGCCCCGAAAGCGATTGAAAAGGGCATTGAGCTGACCGGCTTAATCGAGCCTCATGTTCCGGATTCTGTCATCGGAGACGTGACCCGAGTGCGGCAGGTTCTAGTCAATTTGCTCTCAAATGCAATTAAGTTCACCCCTGAGGGAGAAGTCTCGGCGATTGTTACGGCTCAACCGTGCCTCGGTAGCCAGCCCCGTGCCTATGAAATTCAGTTTGCTGTCAAAGACACGGGCATTGGCATTCCCGCCGAGCGCATGGATCGCCTGTTCCAGTCATTCTCTCAGGTGGATGCTTCAACGACTCGCAAATACGGTGGCACCGGTTTAGGACTGGCGATTAGTAAACGCCTCAGTGAGATGATGGGCGGCAGGATGTGGGTAGAGAGTGAACTGGGAAAAGGTTCCACCTTTTTCTGTACCATCCAGGTAGAACCGGCTGTCGGGCTGCTGGAGGCTCGTCATCCAGACAATCATTCTTGGCTCGCTGGCAAACGAGTGCTCATCGTCGACGATAGCGCCACCAACCGCAAAATATTGACGTTGCAAACTCACGCTTGGGAGATGATTCCCTATGCGGTGGCCTCAGGCGCTGAAGCTCTGGAGTGGCTGCGAAAGGCAGAAAGGTTTGACTTGGCAATCCTCGATATGCAGATGCCTGAAATGGATGGCGTCACCTTAGCCACCCAAATCCGCCGTTTGCCTAGCTGTCAGATGTTGCCCCTGATGATCCTATCTTCGATGGGGCGGCCCGATCAGACTCTTCTTCAGAAAGCCAATGTCGATTTTGCAGCTTTTCTCAGCAAGCCGATTAAACAGTCACAGCTTTACAATGTCCTGACAGCGGCTTTAAAAGGGCAGCCAGTTCAGCTTAAACCTGCCCCTATATCTGCTTCAGTTTATGCGACAGATGAGCCTCTCGCTCAACAACTTCCTTTAAGGATTTTGCTCGCTGAAGACCACTTGGTGAATCAAAAACTTGCCCTGCTCTTCTTAGAAAAATTAGGATATCGTGCCGATCTGGCAGCCAATGGCCGCGAAGTCTTAGCGGCGCTACACCACCAGCCCTACGATGTCATCCTGATGGATGTGCAGATGCCCGAAATGGATGGGTTAGAGGCCGGTCGCCGCATTTGCCAGGAATGGCCCTCAGAGCACCGGCCCCGGCTAATTGCCATGACTGCCAATGCTCTGCAGGGGGCTCGGGAGGAATGCTTAGCTGCCGGAATGGCCGACTATATCAGCAAACCCATCAAGCTAGAGAGCTTAAAGCTGGCCCTACAGCAGTGCCAACCCTGCTGTAGGGCTCCTTGCCCAGCGCAAAAGCCGAATCAAAAGCCTCTATCTGCCGACGTTCCAGCGATTGATGAGCAAGTCCGACAGGACCTGCAAACCCTACTTGGTGACAATGGTGCCACTCTGGTCGGAGAACTCGTTGACTGTTACCTTGAGGAGACTCCTAAGCTGCTGCAAGCCATGACTGTGGCTGTCAGCCAGCAGGATTCAGCAGCCCTGCGTCAGGCTGCCCATACGCTTAAATCCAGTAGCGCCGACCAGGGAGCCGTTCTTCTGGCTAACCTCTGCAAAGGTCTGGAAGATTTAGGTCGGTCGGGGGTAATGACTGAGGCAGCGGGTCAGCTGACTCATCAGGTCGAGACTGAGTACGAGCGTGTCAAGGCTGCCCTCCAGACGAGTCGCAGCATGATCAGACCATAGAGATATTTAACAATGCACAGTGATAACGAGCCTCCGCTGATCCTAGTGATTGATGATGACCGCTATATGCGGCTGAAACTGAGTCAGATGATTCAGCAAGAAGGCTACCGGGTAGAGGCTGTCAACGATGGGGAACAGGGATTGGAGGCCTACCAGCGTCTGCGACCCAGTCTCATCTTGGTAGATGCCATGATGCCGATAATGGACGGCTTTACCTACTGTAAACAGCTGCAAAGCCTACCGGGGAGTGGAAACATACCACTCTTGATGATTACGGGTCTAGAGGACCAAGCCTCAGTGGATCAAGCCTTTGAAGTGGGAGCCGTTGACTATGTGATCAAGCCAATTCACTGGCCGGTGCTGCGCCAACGGATGCGACGGGTTCTCCGGGAGGCTCAGCTGGCCCAAGCGCTAGCAGAGTCAAATCAGGTACTACAACAAGCCAATCAGGAACTCTATCGGGTGGCAACCATTGATAGCTTGACGCAGGTGGCCAATCGTCGCCGGTTTGATCAGTATCTACAGCAAGAATGGCAGCGTCTGAGTCGGGAGCAGAACCCTCTGACTTTAATTCTAGGAGATGTTGATTTCTTTAAGGTCTATAACGACACCTATGGCCACCAGGTTGGCGACCTGTGTCTGAAGACGGTTGCCGAAGCATTCAGTTTAGCAGCTACCCGCCCGGCGGATCTGGTCGCCCGCTATGGCGGCGAGGAATTCGCTGTGATTCTGCCCAACACTTCTGCTCCAGGGGCCTTACAAGTGGCTGAGATGATTCAACGCAACCTCAGCGCTTTTAAGATCCCCCATAGCCAGTCTAGCGTCAGTGACCGCGTGACGATAAGTCTGGGTGTGGCTAGCCTGATTCCCTCTCCTGGGTCATCGCCTAAAGAAATCATTACAGCTGCGGACCAGGCCCTCTATCAGGCAAAGGAGAAAGGACGCAATCGGTCGGTGATTGCGGCAGACGCAGCCACCCAATAACGCCTGTATAGGACCAGGGCTATGCTCTAAACAGGCTTGCTAATTTCAATATGAGGATTCTGCGTTTGAAGTTTCATCCTTTTAGAGGAAGCTAACCCAGTGTTTCTCTTAAAATAAAGATGGCCTCAAAACCGATATTCGCCACCCCAGGAGAAGCTCAATGAGACCTGTCAAGCAGGCTGAGCTGCCCATGCTCATACAGCGGCTACAGTGGATCTTTGACCCTGTTACGTTTCTAGAGCAAAACTTCAAACGGTCTCCTGACTTCTTTGGCGGAGACGCAATTGGATTTGGTGAAAAGCTGGTCGTGACCAGCCATCCCAAAGCAATCCAGGATATTCTTAGCCGCGATCGCAAGCAGCTCTCTGCCCCTGGCGATCTGAGTTCACTGCTAGAGCCGGTTGTCGGTGCTAACTCCATCCTTATGCTCAGCGGTCAGCGCCATCGCTCGCGGCGGCAGCTGGTTTTGCCCCCCTTTCACGGTGAGCGGTTGAGCGCCTATGGCGAGCTGATCTGCTACCTGGCGGCGAAAGCGGCTGAGCGGCTGCCAATGGGTAAGCCTTTTTCAGCGCGACAGATGACTCAGGCGATATCGCTCAGGGTCATTTTCGAGGTCGTCTTTGGCCTGCATGAGGGCGAGCGGGCAGCGCGCATTCGGCAGCTGCTGACCGAAACCGCCGACCGCTTTGGCTCGCCGCTGACCTCGGCCATGCTGTTTTTTAGCTGGATGCAGCAGGACCTGGGTGGCTGGAGTCCCTGGGGGCGATTTCTGCGGCTGCGGCAGCAGATTGACCAGCTACTTTATGCTGAGATTCGCGATCGCCGCAGCCATCCCGACCCTAGCCGCACTGATATGCTTTCCCTGCTGATGTCGGCCCAGGATGAAACCGGGCAGCGGCTCAGCGATCAGGAGCTACGGGACGAGCTGATGACGCTGCTTTTTGCGGGCCACGAGACCACGGCAACGGCAATGGCCTGGTCGCTGTACTGGAGCCACCGCCAGCCAGAGGTTCGGGCCAAACTACTGGCGGAGCTAGCTACCCTGGGCAGTAAGCCCGACCCGGTAGAGATCGCTCGACTCCCCTACCTAACGGCCGTCTGTCAGGAAACGCTGCGGCGCTCTCCGGTAGCGATGCTGACCTTCCCCAGAGTGGCTCAGGAACCCGTTGTGGTTATGGGTGTGCCCTTCGACGCTGGAACCATCTTCACCGGCTGCATCTATCTAACCCATCAGCGGCCCGACCTCTATCGCGATCCCCAGGAATTCCGGCCCGAGCGCTTTTTAGAGCGCAAATATTCGCAGTACGAATTTATCCCGTTTGGCAATGGAGCACGCCGCTGCGTCGGTGAGGCGTTAGCGCTGTATGAAATGAAGCTGGTGCTGGCGACGCTGCTCACCCAGGGCGAATTCGAGCTGGCCGATAGCCGTCCTGAGCGGCCTCGGCGGCGGGGCGTGACGCTCGCACCCGCCAGGGGAGTGCAGCTGGTACTCAAAAGCGACCACCAAGCCTCAAGCCCGCAGCCACCAGTCAGAAACTAGAGTCCTTCTAAAGGGCCATCTGCGACAGCGACATCGGCAGCCCTCGCCGGGACGGCATTGCCTGTCGGAAGCTGCGATAGTAGTCCTTTTGAGCCTCGTCGTAGAGCAGCCGCAGGGTCGCAATTGGATCGGGGTGATGATCGACCCGCAGGTCCAGATGGGGATAGTCGTCTTCGTGAACGACGTAGAGCGCAGCCGACTGCCGACCGCGTTTGTCGCCGCCGGTAGTGTCGCCCGCTTCCAAGGCTTGGACGAGTCGTTCACAAAATGGCAGGTGGGTAGCACTGTTGAAGGCTTCAGCCATCGCAGTTAGCGGCGCTTCGCTAACGAGCATATTGCCCGCCACCGAAAAATTCTGATAGGTGCGGTGGCCTGCCCAGTCGATACAGTTATAGCCCGTCCAAGCGGCCGTATTGCCATAGCGATCGACGATGTGTAGCTGCCGGTCTTCCTTTTCTTTCTCTTTGCTGAGCAGCGTGTCGAGCAGCTCGTTGACTTGAAGGTGGCGGTGGTTTTCGAGTAGCTTTAGACCCAGAATACCGAGCAGCGGATTGGTCTGCGCCTGAGTTGCGATCGCGCCTACCCCCGCTCTGGCATGGGGAACCAGCGCGCCAACGGCGAGGTGCTTAGTCGCGACGGCGACGCCGGTCATGTGGGTGCTAGGGTCCCAGGCAACAATGGAGAAAGTCATAGGGGCCGACAGTACTCGATGGTTTAAAACTGCAATAATAGTTAATCTTCCCAGAATAAATTGTTAAGTAGATATCATTCTGCCAAACTATTTTTCTCACTATTCTGGCTCGCTCCCCCAAATCGCTAAGATGGCACAGTAGCCCGAACCTAGATCTATGCCCAAAATCGCCCTCTTCGACCGCAGCCGCTGGGGCCGTATCCGGGTCTCAGACGCCGACCGCATCAGGTTTTTGCACAACCAGACCACGCAGGACTTTCAGCGGCTCCAGCCGGGGCAGGGCGGCGAGACCGTCTTCGTCACTTCTACAGCGCGAACGCTTGACCTGGTGACGGCCTATGTAGAGGAAGCGTCTGTACTGCTGCTGACCTCGCCGGAGATGGCCGGGCAGCTAGTGGAATGGATGGATCGCTATATCTTTTTTGCCGACAAAGTACAGCTCGCGGACATTACCGCAGAAACCTTTGCTTTTACGCTGGTAGGCAAAGGGAGCGCCGCAGTACTAGAAAAGCTAGGGGTTCCTATAGATAGCTTTTCCCGCTGGGATCACAGGCCAGCAGAGCTAGCTAATACCTCGCTGCTAATTGCGGCCGATAGCGGTTTAGCTTTACCAGGCTATACATTGATTGGCCCCAGCCAGCAGGCTGAAGTGGTCTGGCAAGCCCTCCTCACAGCAGGCCTAGAGCCGCAGTCTGAGGCCAGTTGGGAGCAGCTGCGGATTCAGCAGGGACGCCCGCTGCCTGGCCATGAGCTGACTGAGGAAGACAATCCGCTGGAAGCCGGGCTGTGGCACGCGATCTCCTTTGAGAAGGGCTGCTATATTGGCCAGGAAACGATTGCCCGGCTGAATACCTACCAGGGGGTGAAAAAACGCCTGTGGGGATTAAAGCTGAGCGGCCTGGTCGAGCCGGGTATTGTGATTGAGCAGGCCGGAGAGCGAGTCGGGCGCGTTACCAGCGCGATCGCCACCGATGAGGGCGCGGTCGGCCTGGGCTATCTGCGCACAAAGGCAGGGGGAGCCGGGCTAGCGGTACAGGCTGGAGCGGCGACGGCTGAGGTTGTCGCTGTGCCCTACCTGTCCCACGAATATTTAGCCAAAGCAGCGACGCCGTAGGTTACTGCTAAGATGTCAGCTTTGTAGACTGAATGCAGCTTTTGCCTGTCTGTTGGGTACCCTGACAGCTTTTGTAGGGGCTGAGCAGCAGGGATAGGCCCCAGCCCAACAGCGGATAAATTGCCCAGGTGACGGTTCCTTCAATAATAATGTTCAAGCCAATCAAGAAGGTATTGACGGCAGCATAAGTGATCAGCTGCTGCTTCAGCCAGCGTCGCCGCTTAGTCTGTTTGGCCGCGATCGCATTTTGCTGGGCCTGCTGCGTCTGCCAGTCTTGCTCTGCCTGCTGCAGGAGGCTAGGAGAAATGCTCAGCTCAGCCGCCATTTCTTGAAGCTGGTCGTAGCTGAAGTCTCCAGCCGACTGCCGAGCCAGCGCCCGCTGCAAAATCTGTTGAGCTACTTCGGAAGAATAGGTCTTATTAGTCGGTTGAGAAACACTATCCATGGCTAGAGTTGTCCAATGACGCTGCCTTATTATATGCAATAAGTTGAATATTGATCAAGAAGCATAAAAAGGCTTAGCGGAGCAGCTCTACTGGTATATCGATTGCCAGTTCTCCCCAGGCTCTATCAGCGGTCAAAGCGGTATGTCCCAGCTTTTGAGCCAGACCCAAACAGGCCCGGTCGCCCAGTGAAAGTCCCTGGTTTCGAGTCGCAGCGCGAAGCCTTGCCGTATGCCAGGCATCCTCAGGGTCATAGACTTGGATCTGGACAGCAAGATAATCCATTACCAAAGCAATCTCATCCTCTGGCATTTCAGTATCGATCAGCTTGGTGATCACTTCGCTTAAATTCACTGTGCTGACAGACGCCCCTTCAATCACCTGGGCAACCCGCTCACTGCCGGGTTCTTCGTTGAGAAAAGCCAGGATGGCAGACGCATCCAGCACGTACTTACTCATTGGACGCACGCCGGTCTTGAATCAGCTCGTCACTGAGCGAACGAGATTTAGCATATCGCTTGACCAGCTGCTGAGCGCGTTTAAGGGTTACCCGACGGGGCACGAGCCGGATTTCCTCATCTTCTAAGAACATCAGCATCTCATCGCCAACATCAATTCCCAACGCTTTTCTGTATTCGACAGGAATCACTACTCTGCCACCATCGTTTATTTTTGTCATTATTTCGGAATAGCCCATGAATATTTTTCTGTCACTCATAGCTGTAGTGACAGTTTAACAAAAATGACATATTTTTTGGGTAAGCTATCAGCGTCTAACCCTATCAAAATTTTGACAATTGACAATGCTCGAAAACGCTGCTGCCAGACGTCACCCCTCAAAAACAGCTATTTCCAAAGGTAGATTTTCGGTTCAATCGGGGCTTCCGCTTGAAAAATTGGCCTACAGCGGCTTTTGAGAATTTGCGCAGCGCCTAAAAATTAGGCTAATGCAGTTTGCGCAAGCCTGACAAAGCTCTCGCTAGAGCTAGCGCGTGAGAGCTAACTCCAAATATTTGCCTATTTGCCTGAATCAAATCCGTTTGCTGAGCTGCGACGTATTCTTCTAAAGAACCCCTGTCTAAGGTTCGGAGCTGAAGCATAGGCCCGACCGGATAGGCCAGTAGACGAGGCCAGTAGACAACTTGAGCAGAGACGCGATTCTCCTGAGGAGAGGCTCCGCCCTAGCGCTAGCACTAGCGCCAGCCATACCCAAAGGGTTATTGCCCCCTGGACTATGCGCGCTCCAACCTTCCTAACTGACGACCTTCAGAGGTATCTACGAGTGCAATCCCCCCACTTTATCCCCATCGCCGCTATCGACTTAAGGCAAACCGATTCAAGCCAGGCCGCTTCGAATCAGCCCATCAAACGGTCTGCTCTGCCGCCAGACGGTCTACCAGACAATCTTTCGGAAGGTACAACCCGCCAGATTGTTTTTGTTGATCCCCAGGTAGATGACTACCCGACTCTGGTATCCAGCATTGAGCCCGACACTGAAGTGATCTTGCTTGACCCAGAGCGAGATGGCATTGTGCAAATTACCGAACATCTGCAGCAGCGATCGCATTTTTCCAGCATCCACATCATCTGCAACGGCTTTCCCGGTGCGCTGAACCTGGGCAGCAGTCAGCTGAATCTGGCCACGCTAGAGCGCTACGCAGAGCTTCTCCGCAGCTGGAGGCGGGCTAGCGAAGCGACCAATCTGCTGCTGTATGGCTGTCAGGTCGCCGCTGGGCGGACCGGTGCTCGGTTTATCAAACTGCTGCATGCGCTGACGGGAGCCCAGATCGCCGCCTCGGCCAGGCGTACGGGCAGCGCCAGTCTTGGCGGAGACTGGCAGCTCGAATATACCACCGGCCAGATCACGGCCGAAATTGTCTTCCCCGTTCCGATTAGAGAAGCCTACACCAGTGTTCTATAGGACGTTACTCTGCTGCGTTGGCCTTGAGATCGTCTAGCGAGACAGTCTTCAAGGCGGCCTCATGGGTAGCCGCTAGGACAACGGGCGGGGCAACACCGTCATCCAGAGCCTCTTTCCAACGGGCAGCGCAGAGACACCAGCCGTCGCCGGGCTTGAGTCCCGGAAAGTTGAACTCCGGTCTCGGCGTGCTGAGGTCGTTACCCTGGGCCTTGGTATAGCTGAGAAAGGCTTCGGTAACACGGGCGCAGACCACATGGGACCCTCTATCCTGCGGCCCAGTGTGGCAGCTGCCGTCTCGATAGAAGCCGGTCATCGGATCGGTGCAGCAAGCCTGGAGCTCCGATCCTAAAACGTTTTTGGCACTGTTAGCTTCAGCCATCTCTTTCCTCTGGAACAACACCTTAACTACTTTTAATGGGGGGATATACCAGGTTGTTTTACGCCAAAGGTAGATTATTGGCGCCAGACGCAAAGAGATGCAGCCCCAGCCGCTGGGAAAGCGCTTTGCAGACCTGGATTCCCCGCACGCTGTTTCCCCGTGAGTCCAGCCGGGGCGAAAATACCGCGATCCCCATACGGCCCGGAACGACGCCGATGATGCCGCCGCCAACGCCGCTCTTGGCTGGGAAGCCGACCTGGTAGACCCATTCACCCGCATAGTCATACATGCCGCAGGTATTCATCACGCTGAGCAAGTCCTGCACATAGCCAGACTGAATCGCCCGTTCGCTGGTTAGCGGATTGATCCCCTGATTCGCCAAAGTGGCTCCCATGACGGCCAGGTCCTGGCAGGTAATGAGGACAGAGCACTGCTGCAAATAAAGGTCCAAAGTCTGCTTGAGGTCGCCGCTGAGCATGTCGAAGTGGCGCAGCAGGTAGGCGATCGCCCAGTTGCGATCGCCCATCACCTGCTCAGAAACCAGCGTTGGCGTATCGACAAAAACGCGATGGCCAATGTAGCGGCGATACATGGCTAAAATTCGCTGTAGCCGCACCGCCGGGCTGGTGCCCTGGATCAGGCTGGTAGTCGCGATCGCGCCCGTATTCACCATGGGGTTATAGGGCCGTTTTGAGTTGGCCTCTAGCTTGATGATGGAATTGTAGGTATCGCCGCTGGGCTCAACATCGACCTTGGTTAATACATAGTCGCGCCCGTGGTCTTCTAGGGCTAGCCCGTAGGAAAAGACTTTGGAAATGGACTGAATTAAGAACGGGACCTGCGAGTCGCCGACGGAATAGATCTGACCTTCGACTGTGACTAGGCTAATGCCAAACCCATCGGGATCAAGCTGGAGCAGGTCGGGCTCGCTAACATAGACGGAACCGGTCCGCAGCGGCAGATACTGCTGGTAGAGGTCGGCCAGGTAGCTATCGATCTGGCGAGCGGGCAGCTGGGCCGAGGGATCGGGCGTCACGCTACAGGGGGGAGAGCAGTCAAGCTCGCCCGCGATGTTCTGAGCCCCGAGGTCAAAAATGTGCAGCCGCAGTCTCTCGGCCAGCGCCTCCAGCACCTTTACACCGCGCAGGCTTTTTTGGTGAACGCCCAGCGGCGGCGAGAAGACAGCAATCCCCAGGCACTGCGGCACGACCGCCAGAATCGCACCAGACAGGCCGCTCTTGGCCGGAATGCCCACCCGGTAGGCCCACTGGCCTGAAAAGTCGTACAGCCCACAGGTATACATAATGCTGAGTACCTGCTGCACGTAGCCAGGGGCAAGCGCCTGCTCCCCGCTAATGGGATGAGTTCCGCCATTGGCCAGAGTCGCGGCCATCATCGCCAGATCCTGACAGGTGACGCTGAGGGAGCATTGATAGAAGTAAAGGCTGAGAATGTCGCTGACCTCGCCCGTCAGCAGGCCAAAGTTGAACAGCATATGGGCGATCGCGCGGTTGAGATGATCCTGCTGCTGCCGCCAGTTCAGCAGCGACTGGTTGACCTCGACCGGATGGCCCATATATTTCTGAAATAGCCGATGTAGAAGGGCCTGCCGCTGAGCCAGGGTCTCACCGGGGATCAGGCTAGTGGTCGCGATCGCGCCCGCATTTACCATCGGATTGTACTGCCGGGCCGTGATGCTATTCGGCTCCAGCAGCGAATTAAATGGCTCCCCGGTGGGTTCAACGCCGACCTTGTTGAGCACGGCCTCGCCCCAATGTTCTAACGCCAGACCGTAGACAAAGGGCTTGGCAATCGACTGGATCGGAAATGCCACATCGGTTTCCCCGATGCTGTAGGTGCGACCATTGTGATCGACCAGACTGATCGCAAAGGCATGGGGATGCGCGATCGCGGGCAGATCAGCGGGACAGCTACCCTCGGTCAGGTTCCGATAGCAATCGTAGATATCTGTCAGCAGCGGCTGGAGGCTGTCAGACAGGTGAGAAAACCGCTTCGCACTCAGCATCTCTCAGCCTACCGTCTGGGACTAATCGACTTCGGACAGTTAGTTACCAATCAGGCCCTGCGCTTCTAGAAACTCGCGGGCGACCTCATCGGCTTCGCGACCGTTGCCAGCGACCTCCCAATTCAGGGCGCTCATGGTTTCAGAGTCGAGGGCAGCTGAAACCCGGTTGAGCGGTTCGGCGATATCGGGGTTGGCGTCGAGCACCTCCTGCCTTACCACGGGAACGGCCGGGTAGGGCGGAAAGAAGTTTTTGTCATCTTCTAAAACCACTAGGTCATAGGCCGCAATCTGCCCGTCGGTGCCGAAGCCGGTGGTCACGTCGATGCTGCCGTCTTCGATGCCGGAATAGAGCAGGCCGGGATCTAACGCCTTGACATCCTCAAAATTGAAGCCGCCGTAGGCTTCTTTCAGCCCCGGGATACCGTCATCGCGCTGGGTAAACTCCTGAGTCGTCCCCAGGGTCAGGTCGCCTGCCTGTTGAGAGAGCTCGCTGATAGTACTAATCCCCGTACTGCTGGCCTCGTCCTGAGTCATGGCAAAGACGTAGGAATTGCTGAAGGACGTCGGTTCTAAGATAGCCAGGTTGAATTCTTCGGCATACTGCTCCTTAACGGTGTCATAAACGCTTTCCGCAGTCATGCTGGAGTCAAACGTCCCGCCCAGGTGAGTCAGTAGCGCCGTGCCGACATATTCAGGGTAGACGTCGATTTCGCCCGACAGCAGCGCCTGATGATTTTCGCTGCTGCCGCCGATGGAGGTATAGGTGGCGTCAAACCCGGCGTCTTCCAGCACCATCTGGTACATATTGCCGAGAATGTACTGCTCGGTGAAGTCCTTCGCCCCGACCCGAATGGTCTCACCGCTGCCGCCACCGGAGCAGGCCGAGATCGCGCCCAGTGACGTCACAAATAGCGCGCTTAAAAAGACTCGACGCTTCAGCATAGTTTTCATAAATTGGGTTCCTTAGTCAGTTGAAATTGAAAATTGTGCGATCGCGGTAAGCCAGTCAAGACGCCGCCTGCTGGAGCTGCACGGTGTCGCGGTCAGTCTGACCTTTGCGATAGCTCAGGACCAGTTCTGCGCCGGTAATCACTGCTAATCCCACAACGGCTACTAGCAGCGCCAAAATCCCGGCAGAATCTATCCCCGGCAGCCGCGTTACTAGGCCAAACACCAGCCAGATAAAAGCCAGCAGGGCCGCCACAAAGGTGGCAATCGTAATCGGCCAGGCATTGCCGCTTTCGCCCCGGCGGGGCCAAAGGGCCGCAATCAAACCCAGCAGCAGCACCGGCAGGCCAATGCTGCGATACTCCGCATGCAGTCCTGTGAGGATGCTCGCGCCGCCGGAGCCAGCCACCGTTTCCCAAGGTAGCATTACGCCAAAGATCAGCGGCAGTACCGTCACTGCTGCCAGCAGCCCAATCAGGCCGCCGGTCTGACGGGTCACCTGACCTACCTTTAGCCCCTTAGGGGTCATCCAGTTCTCCAAGCGGCCAAAGGTTTCCTCAAAGTAGAAGGCCAGCAGCGTCGCTGGAATTGCCCCTGACAGCATAATCTGATCCTGATTGAGGGCATGTCCGCGCAGGATCAGATCGCCCAGCCCGCCGCCGCCGATAAACCCGGCCAGCGTCGCCCCGGCCACCACCACTACCGCAGCGGTGCGGACCCCGGCCATAATCACCGAAACCGCAATCGGCAGCTCTACCTGAAATAGAATTTGCAGGTCCTTCATCCCCATCCCCCGGGCCGATTCTTTAATATCGGGATCGACCTGTTCAATGCCGATTAGGGTGTTGATCAAGATCGGCAGCGTGCCGATAAAGGTGAGCGCTAGCAGGGTAGGCGGTCGGCCAATCCCCAACAGCGGCAGCGCCAAAGCCAGAACGGCCAGGCTAGGAATCGTGTTACCAATCTTGCCGACGCCAAGCAAAAAGCCGCGCAGCCAGGCTATTCGGGTACCAATAATGCCAAACAGCAGGCCAACGAGGATGGAGATGCCCAGGGCAATAAAGGTAATCTGTAAATGCTGGCTGAGGGCAGTGGTAAAGTCCTGCGAGTTTTCTAGCAGATAGGTGGCAATGTCTTGCAGCATGGGGTCTCCTCCTCCTAAGCTCTAGAGCCGGGAAGCGCTCGTTCCACTCGACTGATCACCTGGTCAAAGAGGATAGCCAAAAGGGCCGCGCCAATGGCTCCCGCCATGACCTTATCGTTACGGGTGCCACCGGCAGAAATGCCCTCAAAAATCAGCTTGCCGAGGCTGTCTGAACCAAAAAAAGACGCGATCGTCGCCAGACTGATAGTCGAGACAGCGGCAATGCGAATGCCGGCAAAAATCACCGGCAGCGCCAGCGGTAGCTCCACCTGAAGTAAAATTCCCCGCGCCGTCATGCCCATGCCGCGAGCCGCTTCGATAATTGCCGGGTCTACGCCATCAATGCCTACGGCCGTGTTGCGGATAATCGCCAGCAGGGAATAGAGGGTGAGCGCAATCACCGCCGGCGTAAAGCCAATTCCCACAATTGGGATGAGAATGCCGAACATGGCCAGGCTCGGTACGGTGTAGAGCATCCCAGCCAGCTTAATCACCGGATCGTAAAGGAAGCGCACACGAGTGATCAAAACGCCCATGGGAACGCTGATCAAGATCGCGAAAAAGAGCGTGACAAAGGTGATCAGCAGATGACCCCAGAGAAATTCTGCGACCCGATCAGGGCGGCCCGTCTGAGGCAAAAAATAGAGCAGACCATCCTTGAAGCTGATGAAAAAATTAGCCAGATCCTGGAGTAGGGCAGTCACGATGCTGACCTCGATAGAGCGGGCTGCTTTTTCTCAATTAGGCGCTGAGCGTCGTCAGCGGTGACCATGCCGACCAGCCGCTTCTGACCATCCAGCACGGGCAGATAGCGGATGCCATTACTCAGCATTTGAGAGAACGCATCTTTCATCGTGGCCTCGGCCTCGGTCACGGCGATGGGATGCTGCAAAATGGCGCTAGCCCGCTGTCCAGGCTGAGTCTGAGCGTCTTCTAAGTTGACATAGCCGATCAGGTGCTCCATCTCGTCCACGATAAAGAGGCTGTCTTCGCCCCGCTGGCGCATCCGAGCGGCTAGCTCATCGGCAGACTGGTCGTGCCGACCGACTACCAGCTCCGTATTCATCACTTCGCTGACCCGCACCAGAGTGAGTTTCTTCAAGCCGCGGTCAGACCCGACAAAGTCAGCCACAAACTTATTTGCCGGAGCCGAAAGAATATGAGAGGGACTGTCGAGCTGCTGTAACACGCCGCCGACCTGCAAAATGCAGACTAGCGTGCCCATCTTCAGCGCTTCGTCGATGTCGTGGGTGACGAACATAATGGTTTTCTTCATCCGCTTTTGCAGCCGCAGAAATTCGTTTTGCAGGCGATCGCGGGTAATCGGGTCGATTGCGCCAAAGGGCTCATCCATCAGCATCACCGGCGGATCGGCGGCTAGCGCCCGGGCTACGCCAACCCGCTGCCGCTGACCGCCGGAGAGCTGGCTGGGATAGCGATCGCGAAACTGCACCGGATCCAAACCCACCACTTCCAGCAGCTCGTCGATCCGCTGGTAGGTGCGCTCCTTTTTCCAGCCCAGCATATTGGGCACGGTGGCCACATTGTCTCGAATTGTAAAATGGGGAAATAACCCAATTTGCTGAATGACGTAGCCCATCCCCCGGCGCAGGTCAACCGACGACTGCTTCATAATGTCGCGCCCGCCGACTAAAATTTCGCCCTCAGTCGGCTCAATCAGCCGATTCACCATTTTCATTGTCGTGGTTTTGCCGCAGCCAGACGGTCCAATCACGACACAGGTTTCACCCTCGGGCACCGAAATGGTCAGATTCTTTACCGAGGGCTGGGGCGCCCCCGGATAGACCTTTGTGACGTTATTGAACTGAATCATTGGCATCGCAGCGGTCATCGGGGGTCCTCAAGGGGGAGATTGCTCAGCGGATAGTTTCAGCGAATGGCGGTGCAGCCCAAAGTCTGTGATTTAAAAACCAGAAAGCTGAGACTTGATCCGGTACAGCAGGCACTTCAATTGGCCTATAAGCGTCATTATAAATCCTTACCGCTTTCCGGCCATTCTACGGCCCAGCCTATACCAGGATGAACGGTCGCGGCGGGTCGCGCCTGGGCTGGCGAGTCGCCTCCTCATCCCTCATGGAGACAGGCTCGCTTGGGAAGGATTGAGCTGAATCGGCTCTATCTCGTAGGTGCTCCAGCGCCGCCGCTGCTGCTCAGCCACAAAGGGCCGCACTGTGAACCGAGGCGGCGTCCCGGGCTCAACGTCGATCCGCAGGGCCGAATAGGGGCGTCGCTTGTTTGATCCCTGACCGCTGCGCCCAATAAACTGCTTTGACTCTGCTATAACCTGTCCCGACTCCTCCAATTTGGGGCCTTCGGGCCGCTGTCGCCGCAGGCTAAAGCCGCTGCCGCCGCAGATTAGCCAGTCGATATTGGCGTCGCCGTGGCCGGTATCGCCCGTGCGGATATGTTCGAAGCAGTGGGCATGGCCGCATAGCACCAAATCGATCAGGGCTCGACCCTGGGCCTTCTCATCCACTTCGGACTTAACCCGGTCGAGGACTTCACGTAGGCGAGATCGCACCGCCAACGTCTGGCCCTGATCCCACTTAGTCGCCTCGGTCACATAGGGTGGGTGATGAAAATAGAGTACCCGCCCCCTGACGGCGGGATCCTGCCAGGAATCGACCAGCCGATGCCGCAGCCAGTCGAGCTGCTCAAAATCGGTTGTGCTGGTCGTACTCGAAGCGGTCAGCTGCTTCTCGATATCGCGCAGCTGCTCATTGATCTGCTCAATTTTGACGTAGATATCATCAACCCGGGTGGCGTCCTCGGAACGATTCATATCATCTCTATCAGGCATATTCGGGAGCGCTGCCTCGGCCAGCAGCGCCTGCTTTTGCTGGGCTAGCTCCTCTCGCCGGGTTTTGAGTTCCTGCCGCTGCCGCTGGCCAGCGGGCGTGCTAGGCAAGGGCTGCGGTGCATTGAAGGTGTTGGTATCGAGGGCAAAAAAGTCGATGCCCTGACGCCGAAACATATAGTAGCGATTGGGCAGCCGAGTAAAATGACCGGTAACATAGCGGATACACCGCCCGGTCGGAGTTTGAACCGTATAATGCTGGTCCAGGTGCTGACGTAGCTGAGACTCATTCAGGGGCTGTAGATAGTCTAGAAAAGCGCGGGCATAGGCATCGCCCTTGCGGGAGCCGTGCCAGCCCACATCTATGTCGATCTGGCGGTTGAACAGGCGGCGTAGGGGCAGGGCAAGTTGGGCCAACATGCCGTAGATAAAGGGTAAATCGTAGTAGTCATGGTTGCCTAGCGTCGGCAGAAAAGGCAGCTCAAAAACCATCTGATCGTAGGCAATCTGGTCGGGGCGCTCGCCGCCGGCAATATACTCCCGGTAGGGCTTAATGAAATTATCGGGATACTGCTCGCTGGAACCGACCAGATACACCACGTCACCCGTGTGCAGTACAAACTGGCAGTCCTGACTATGCTGGCCTAGGTATTCGGCGACCCGCCGCTGGGGATTGTCGCCACGATGATTGCCAGAGCCGCTATCGCCAAATGCCAGAAAAGAAAATGAGCCGTCGGCTAGCTCCGGCGTAAAGGGGTCGGACTCGAACGCCAGCCGGGTTTGGTCAATCTGCTGCTGCAACATAAGTGGATGCTGCCAGCAGATCCGCTCTTTCATGCGGTCGATTTTTACGGTGATCGGTGGGTCAGAAACAAAACGCATGGTCTAGAGCGTACACGACAGCTTTTAAACATTTTCTGTACCCGAGGTTAAGTTTTCCTTCTGGGTACTTTAGAAATAGGGGCTGAAAGTCAGGGGCTGAAGCCTGAGCGGTCAACCTGCTTAAGGTTAAGCTCAATAGCGCTTTATAACCCAAGATGGAACCATAAACCGCTAACTTTGCTTACACCTAACATATAAGCCGTCTCATCTTTAAGAAAACAATAAGGAACCCTCTAAAATGGCCAGAGCTATCCATAACACCAACACCTGTCCTTGCTGCTCTCATCGACTGATTCAGCAGATTCGCCATCAGGAAAGGTATTGGTACTGCCTCCACTGTAGACAAGAAATGCCAAATCTTGAGCCAAGAATCAGAGGTTGGCCGAAGCTGCCAAGTGACCTGGAGCCCTACAGACTGCGGCAGAGCGCTTAGGACAGGCATAGGCAAATAGAGCAGAGCGAAGCAATTCAATGCGAAAAGGCCCTTCAGGGTTGGGTAGGATGGGCAAGGCTACCAATCTCTGTAGCTAAAAGCCTTTACAGCGACTCCGACAGTGCCCTTATTTTGGTCCATAACGCTGGCTGTTTTAGCCGTCCTACTGGCTGGCCTCCTGCTCCTGCTATACCTTCGAGGCGCCTTTCGGCGACGGCCAAATTATCGGCTTTCTAATTTACCTGACCCGACGTCGGCTCGGTTTTTGCCAGTCATTGCTAGCCTGTCAGACTCGCTGCAGAGCAGCGGTGCGGTAACCCAGGTCTGGCTCAAGGCGGAGGAGATCTTTGCGGCAAGGTTGGATGCGATCGCGGCTGCCCAGCGGATTATCCAGTTTGAAACCTACATCATGACGCCCGGCCAGCGGGCCGAAGACTTTGCCGAGGCCCTGATCCGCCAGGCTCAGGCGGGCATCAAGGTGCAGTTCGTCGCCGACAGCTACGGCGTCCGCAAGATGCCGTCGGCCTACTGGCAGTATCTGCGCCGGGGTGGGATCGAAGTCCATTTGTTCAATCCGCCCAGCTGGCGTTCCCCAATTGACTATCTGCGTCGCAGCCACTGCAAGCTGCTGCTAATCGACCAGCAGCAGGCGCTGATTGGCGGCGCGGGCGTTTCTGATATGTGGGACGGCGCGGGTGTGGGCGACGGTACGCCCTGGTTTGACTTTGAAGTGCGGCTCCAGGGCGACGTGGTCTCGACCCTGCACGGCTTTTTTATTCAGCACTGGCTCGATGCTGGCGGCGCGGCTGACTTCGCTAGCTCTGGCACACCCGCCCCAGACTTAACCCACGATTTGCCGCAGTCGGGACCGATTTTGATCACCACCGGCGAGTACCCCAGCTATCGCAATTCGCCCATCCGCGCCCTGTTTGAAATGTGGGTGCTGGCGGCCCAGCAGCGGGTTTGGATTGCCAGTCCCTATCTGCTGCCCGACGAAAACCTGCGGAAGAGCCTCAGCCAGGCAGTTCAGCGAGGCGTAGACGTGCGCATTCTGACCATGGGCGCGATCAACGATAAGCCCTACATTCGCTGGGTATCGCAGCTGCGATACCCAGACCTGCTGGCCCGGGGGGTGGCACTGCACGAATATCAGCCTAGTATGCTCCACGCCAAGATGCTGCTGGTGGACGATGCCTGGATTAGCCTAGGTAGCGCCAACGTCGATCCGCGCAGCTTTTACCAAAACGACGAGCTCAACTTTGCCAGCCCCGAGCCGGATCTGGTCAAGCGGATGGAGGCATTCTTCGAGCAGGGTTTTGCCAATAGCAAACCGGTGACGCGGCAGTCTCTAAAGCAGCGTCCGCTAAAAAATAAAGTTCTCGGGCATTTAGTGCGGCTGGCTTACTGGCAGCTATAGCTGTAGCCATTGGAGTCTCAAGCCCCCGTTTGATCAACCACGACAGCACCATCAGCGGCAGGATGACCAGCCCATAGCTGTAGGCGTTGCTTAGCTTCACGCAAAGTAATTCCTTCCAAATTAGCTTTAAGCAGTTGGACTCTAGCGAAATTTGTCTCCCCAGCAGCATAAAGGTATAGGCGTCACCTGGTCTGGAAAATAGATATTTCAGGTCTGCCCCTATCTCTGTAGAGACGGCGTGAAAATCGTTCCCGGGTCGAACGGCAATACGGCCATCTTGGCGTTGATCGCCAGGGGCTTAAATACCTCGGCAGTTTCCCGCCGAATCGGCTGCTTTGAGAACAAAATAATGGCCATCAGATTGCCAGAGGGTAAGTAGTCGAACAAAATTAATTACACATTTTTTACAAAGGAGAGCCTGATGTCATGCCGAGCCTGTCGAGGCATCTATCCCAGAAGCGTCAGTGATTGAGAGATTCCACCCTGCGGGAAGCCGCAAGCGTCTACGCTATGCTCGGAATGACAATTTCTTCTATGTAAATTTTAATGCTCAGGTACTTATCGTAGGTAGTCAGAATAACAATTCGGGCATCGGGAAAATCCTGGCGGATCGTCGCGATCGCGTCCACGCCATTCATGTCACCCAGGCGTAAATCCATCAGCGTTACGTCGGGCCGATGCTGGTGAAACTGCGCGATCGCCTCCGCCCCGCTGCTCGCCTCCGCTGCCGTCTCCATGCCAGGCTCATACTTAACCATCAGCATCAGGCCTTTGCGAACAATAGGATGGTCAGCGACGACTTGATTACGTTGGCAATCGACTCCTGACCGATCCGCAGCAGATTTTTGCCAATTAGGGGAGTCAGCGATCGCGGTCTGTTAGAGGCTGAGGTGACCCAGCGAACGATAGAACTCCGCTCTGCCCAGGCAAAGCTAATTGAGCATGAACGCCTTGCGGCAATTGGCGAATTAGCCACGATGATCGTCCACGAAATTCGCAACCCTCTGACGACCGTTCAGCTAGGCTTGGACTATTTCAAGAAGCTCGATCTGCCCCAATCGGCCCGGGTTCGCTTAGCCCTGGCAGCAGATGAAGCTAGGCGACTCACCCATCTTTTACAAGAGATTCTGTCCTACTCCAAGCCTCAAATGCTGAAGCTGTCTAAAATTGAAGTTGATTCTTTAATCCAGGAGCTGCTGGTACCCCTGCAAGCGGCTCCCGCTGCCCAAAGGAGGCAAATTGAATACGTCCCTGCGCCCTCACCGATGCAGATTTTGGGCGATCGAGACAAACTCAAGCAGGTGTTCATCAACCTGATTCGCAATGCCTGTGAGGCGGTCGAACCCGGAGAGACGATTCTATGGTCGGTTGCAGACGGTTAAGTCGGACAGATTTCCATCTCCGTTCAGAACGGCGGTGCTCCCATTCCAGCCGATGTTTTGCCGCAGCTGACGCAGCCTTTCTACACGACCAAGGCAGCCGGAACCGGGATGGGGTTGGCCATCGTCAAACGCATTGTCGAAGCTCACAGCGGAGAGCTGCTGATTGAATCTGCTGAGCAGGGGACTTGCTTTACCGTCTGGCTGCCGCTTAAGTCGCCGCTGCTGATTTGATCACAGGGCGGGTTGGTAGAGCGGGTTGGCTATTTCCAGAACCACATCCTAGAAGCGATCGCCAATGCTAAAGGTGAATTGAGACTCGCCTTCATCGCTGATGCCAAATTCTGCTCTGAACACGCCTACCGAAGTCACCGCCCGGATGCCCAGCCCATAGCCGAAACCCTCCCCAGGCTTATCCCGAGCCTCGGCGGGCTCGCCAATCACGTCGTCTCCGGTTCCTAGGTCGGTGGCATAGTCAAAAAACAGCGTTCCACCGACGTCAACGTCTTGACGCAGGGCGTTAAAAGAGAATGCGGGAAAGCGATATTCGGCGGTGGCCTGGAGATAGCTTTTCCCGGTGCCTAACTCACCCAGGCTGTAGCCCCGCACCGAGCTGGAGCCGCCCAGGCTAAAGGATTCGTAGGGCGGGGCATCGCCGATGATAGTTCCCCCCTGAAGATTGAGCGCCAGCGTGCGAGGCCCCGCTGTGAACCCAAACAGATCGAGGGGAATATAGTGGGAATAGTTTGCGCTGAGGCGATTAAAGAGAATATCGGCATCGCCGATGGGGATAGACTGATCCATGCCAAACAGCAGCCTAAAGCCCTGAGTCGGCAGCTGCGGGTCGTTACGGCGATCAAAATTGCCGCTGAAATTCACCGTCAGCAGGTCATCCTGGCCGCTGTCACTCACCGTTAGCGCATTGCCGAGTTCATCGCTAGGAACAATATCAGAGGTAAAAACATCGTCGCGGACCGACACCCGCTGATAGGAAACGCCCAATGCCGCTTCTAAGTCGGGGGCTAGGGGGCGAAAATATTCAGCGCCACCGCCCAACCGATGCACCCAGGGGTCGTCACCGCCGGGCGTATCTACCTCAACTTCGCCGCCGTCGAACTCAGGCTCCACGCCTCGCCGATTTTCAAAGTTAACACCATAGCCCGAACCGTTGTCGTAGAACTGTCGAAAGTCTAGCTCGGCTCCCAAAGCATTTGCGCCACCAACCGCTCCCAGGGTCAGCCGCTGATTGTTGCCCCCCAGATGGTCAAACCCGGCGTAGGCCCGAATCGCAATTCCTCGGGCCCGATTGGAGGCAGTCCGGACGGTAGAGGGCCGGACGGGGCCTGGCAAAGCCGTGGGCCGGGGCAGATTGCCAAAGCCATAGAAGAAGGCATTCGGCTTGTCCACGGTGACTACCATCACCACCTGGTCGGGCTCAGCCGCCGGTTCAAGCGTCAGCGTTGCCTGGCCTGATGTCGATAACGCTGTAGCTTGCGCCAGGTCGGCTTGCGCCTTGGCTGGACCGTAGACGTCTCCAGGCTGGAGGTTAAACAGCTGGACAATGCCAGCGTGGGGCTTTCCGCCCTTAGTCACCCGATCGTCACTGCCATCGCGAACGTGAATAGCCGCAATCACCGCGCCACGGCTTGATGGCCCCCTCAGGCCAGTCTGTAATCTGGCTGACGATGATTCTACTTCCCCAGGGCCTGACTGGATTGAAATAGCGGGCTCTGGCTCCAGCAGCGCTTGGGCACCGGGCAGCTGGGCCTCGGCGGCCTGTCCCCAGCTCGCGATCGCAGCGAATGAAGCACCCAACGCCGCGCATCCGCCGAACCGTCGCCAGCGCCAGGGTGAGGGTAAGTTTTGAGCCATAGGTAGCATTGCCGAGCTCAGGACCTGACGGATAGAAGGTGCTGACGGGGAGGCAGTCTGTCGGGGCAGTGGGGCTGCCTCAAATTATGCCGCATTCGCCGAATTAGAGCCACCCTCAGGGCATTCCTTCGCACCGCGACTTGATCACATAGATGCGGTCGGCATGGCGAATGGTGCTGAGCCGATGGGCAACGACGCGAAAAGGGTAGGCGCGATCGCGTCTCACTCTCTGCAAGTCTGCTTTACTCCCCGAGCTTTGAAGCCACCCATAATTACAGCTAGCTTATAGTGTTGGCCGCATCAGCGCTAAAGCCAACCTCAGTGCCGAGCAGACCGCTATGCTCGGTTTGGGCCAGGCCAGTAAATACCTGGCTGGAGGTTGACCCAAGACTAGAGCGACCTGCCACAGTGCTTTCTGTTGGGATAAATTCAATCCGGTCAAACCGGGCAGCTTCCCCGTGATGTCGCATTGCTTCAATTTTGAATCGATCGCTCGGGTGGAGGACTATGTCCTGATGGGTAAGTACCTATGCAATGAAAATTGCACAACATTCTGATAATATCGATGACATATCAAGGGCTATTACTTTTCTGTTGTGTAATTTATTTTGAATGACTACTCAACGCGGCTGGTCAAGATTTTAGCGCTCGCAAAGTCAGCAGGCAGGTTTTTATCAAACTTAAAGGACTGCTTTTCTCCACCGACGGTAACTGACGCAGATGCAGCACCGTCATTTTCATCAAAGTAGTGAACCTTCACGCTGTAAGCCCCTGTTTTACCCTGAAACAATGCCTCAGCCGTTCCCTTTAGCATGTTCTCTACAGAGATAAATTTACCCTTAGAAGCTGTAGAATATTGCCCCGTTTGGGTAACATAGCCACCGCCTAGGTTAGGCTTTCAGCCTCATAGCTGATGAAGCTGACAAGGGGTTGAACTGGGGCGATCGCGGCAGGTCGGCGCTGGCATCGGCGACCCCGGTCCCTGTGGCAAAATTCTGGTGCGGGGTGAGCCGGGGTGGGAAATTATTCCCGAACTGGCGCCGCTGCCGGGAGAAACGGTGATTGACAAGCCGGGTAAAGGTGCTTTTTATGCCACCGACCTAGACCTGCTGCTGCGCCGTAAGCAAATTCAAAACCTGGTTCTGACCGGCATCACCACCGATGTCTGCGTCCATACCACGAAGCGCGAAGCCAACGATCGCGGCTACGAATGCCTAGTTCTTTCTGACTGCGCCGGCGCGGCTGACTAAGGCAACTATCAGGCCGCGCTGAAGATGATCACGATGCGGGACGGCGTTTTTGGCGCGATCGCAGAATCAGCCGACTTTATTGAGGCAATTCAGGCTTAGCTCTGGATATTGCTGCTGCGCCAGCTCCGACTCCCGTTTCTGCTGACCGCCGTCCGCCCCAGCTCGATATGGTAGACATGACCAAGCGGTTTGGTTGCCTGTTCTCGATGAGCCCACTTCTGTGCTAGCGCCGGGAGAAGCGGATGAGGTGCGGGGATTGCTGAAAGCTGAGGCAAAGCAGGTGAAGCTGAGTATCTTGCTAATTACCCATAAGTTTCGCGAGGTTCAGGCGTTTGCGGACGAGGTGACCATTCTACGTAAGGGCCAGCGAGCAGGGAAGGGTTCAGGATCTTTCAAATCAGGTCCTGGCCGAGATGATGCTAGGTCAGGCCCGCCCGCCTCAAACCGTGGATAAACTAATCGACCTGGCCTCTCATCCGGTGCTCAGCGTTAAAAATTTGCGGGTCCAGCGAAATGACGGGACCGCTCCACCATCAGTCAGCGGATGGCCGGCCAGTTAGAAACCCACTAGCCTATGCCTTAGATTGCCGCCCTCCCCTATCCCTACGAGTTCCCCGAAGAGCCTCACATGGCGATGCTGATTATTGACATGCAGCGAGACTTTTTAGAGCCTGGCGGCTTTGGCGAGGCCCTTAGCAATGATGTGTCCCGGCTGCAGGCAATAGTGCCGACGGTGCAGCGTTTGCAGCAGGCGTTTCGAGATCGCAACCTACCGATTATCCAAACTGTCGAAGGCCATCAGCCGAATTTGTCAGACTGTCATCCGGCAAAGCGCGATCGCGGTCGGGGACAGCTGAGGATTGGGGACTCAGGACCGATGGGGCGAATTCTGGTGCTGGACGAACCCGGTAACAAGATTGTGCCCGAGCTTGCACCCCACATGAGTGAAACGGTCATTCGTAAACCCGGCAAAGGGGCTTTTTATAAAACCGAGCTGCAGATTATCCTGCAAGCCAACGCAATTACGCACCTCATTATCACCGGCGTCACCACGGAAGTCTGCGTGCAGTCTACGCTGCGGGAGGCCAACGACCGGGGCTGCCGCTGCCTGCTAATCGAAGACGCCACTGACAGCTACTTTCCTGAATTCAAGCAGGCGACTCTGGCGATGGTGCGATCGCAGGATGCGCTACTCGGCTGGACGGCCACGGCTGACCAAGTTTTAGCCGGGCTGTCCGAAGTTAAAACGGCACCGTTTTCGGCAACGTAATGAGCCGGGAGCGATCGCTCCCGGCTCATTACGTTGCTACCCTTCAGCCTACGTCATTAGGCTTGGAGAAAATTTGTACATCACAACAGACTCACGGTGTCGGTAGAAACTGACGCAATGCCAGCCTCAGTCCCTTTGTAATCAAGTAAACCGCTATACGCAGTTTTATCCAAGCCTGAGAACAGAGCCTGGTTAGACGTTGAACCCAAACTTGAGCGACCTGCCACAATGCTATCTACTGGACGACCCACTGGAATAAACTCGATGCGGTCAAATCGAACATATTCACCTCTGTTCTTCGTTCCTTTAAGCTCAAAACGGTCACCTGGATTGAGGACTAAGTCCTGATGAGTGACGCGACTAGTCAAAGCTTTAGAACTCGCATAGTTAGCAGGTAAATCTTTGTCGAGCAGGAAAGACTTTGTGTTGTCTGCTACTGTAACTGAAGCAGATGAGACTCCATCATTCTCATCAAAGTAATGAACTTTTACATCGTAGATACCTGCATCTCCTTGAAAGAACCCAGCAGCAGCTCCATTATTTCCTTTCCTCAAAGCAATGAACTGGCCATTGGATGCTTTGGAACCTCGGTGAGATTCAATTACATAGCCACCGCTGAGTGTTAAGCCTTCAGCTTCGTAGCTCACAGGAGAAAGCAATGATTGAGCTAACACTGGAGCAGACCTAGCTGATTCTGGTGTCAGTTTGATAACTGTGACAGTGTCTTTAATACTTAGCTTTAGCTGATTATCTGCGATCGCGCCTGCCGAAGTCTTCACGCTACCTTGTGAATCGAATTGATACAGCGTTGCCTGTTGAATATCCTGCAGGGATAGCGTTACTGCCTGATCTGTTACTTTCAGATACTGTTGATTGCTGGCATCCCAGCCCAACTCAGCCTGCCACAGGGCCAGATAGAAATCGCCATTGCTCTTTTGAAGTAGCGTATGCTCAATACCTTCTATTTCGCCCTCTAGGGCAAAGGTTAGTTTCTCCGAGGTAAAATTTAGGTTGGGATCGGGGTCTTCGAGGAGGGAAATCAGATTTTTAAGAGCGATAAAGCTTGGCTTTGGTGAGCCATCATTTCGTAATAGACCAAGATTTTGGTCTCGCACTTTAGGATTCGTTCCAATGTCAATCAGCTCATAGGCTATGGTTCGAACAATGCCTTCATTGAACTGATTTAAAAACAGACGAGGGATATACTTCGCCGTTACATCCTCGGGAATGCCTTGACTTCCACTAGCCGATGGTAGACTGTTGTCCCAACCCGTCTCTGTGGTCATGACAGCCTTGTTCCCACTCACCTTTTCAGCCTCAGAAAGGCTCCATTCGACGCTTCCATAGCCCTTTATACTTGAAGCCCAGCCATCAGTATCAGGATTATAACTACTGAAGTAGTTGTGGAGATTTCCATAGTCTAACCATTGCGAGAGATCACCAACCTTGTTAATTCCATTATTTAGAACGGTCACTGATGGCCCAATTACTGGAATATGGCTTAGTAGCGGATCGCTTTTGACCTTTTGGTATAGCTGCTTTTGTCCACTGCGTGTGTCTTCTACCCATGTAGAAACGTTTTGCAATTCAGGCTCATTAGTACCCTCAAAAGCAGCTATTGCGCCATTGCTCCACTGATATACTTCGTCTAATAGGTCGTAGTTTGTCGGCTCACCCCAACTTGTCTTCAGGGCTGGGGCAATAAAAGTGAACTGAATATCTTGATTAGCTAGATCGCGTACGCGCCGATAGTAAAAGGTGTTTTGACTGATCCCATCATAGGTCATTGCTCCATCACGGACATGGCGAACACCGAGCTCAATCAACCTGGGCTTAATGATATCGTCGTACTTTTTGCTATAGACTTTATCTTGGTAATGTAGGTGGATATTAACACCAATTGAGTCGATAAAATTGTTGGCTTTTTTTGCCTTTTTAGATGAGAGAGTCGTTGAAATGCTCATGGTCTTGCATCCGTTATCGTTGTGTTTCGCTGAGAAAAATAATCCAAGTGCTGTAATGCGAAAGTTTATTGCTTCTGTATTTTAGGTTTAAGACACAGCTGGTTTTTAACTTCAAAAGAGCATCCAATAGCTGCTTGATCTATTCAGCTAAAGTCTTAGAGTTATTGAACACTGAGTCCCTCTGAGCCCCTAGATGCTTTTAGTAAATTAGTCCGAAGGACAGAGCATTTACAGTCGCAGACAATAATATTTGTAGCACTGAAGACTTTAGGAGGCTAACGGAAAATTTACGTAAAGTTTATGTGAGTCGTTTCCGCATATCAAATTAGATGTAGATATCTACACGGAGTAACGGAGTTGAAGTTGCTCACGACCAATCGTTTCACCATTTTCGTCTGCTGCTAGAGATGGCCAGACTTATTCCGGCGGCGATAGTAGAGCATGCTGATCGTTGATGTAAAAGGATGCTGACAGTGAGCACAATTGTATCGCTAGTTACCTTGGCTAGTTCAAACGTGACTGTGGGGCAGAGAATGACCTCAGAAGGGTCAATTCATAGCTTTCGGCACTTGTGGTACCTTTTGTATGACGCATCCCACGCTTACTGGTTTCACGTTCCTGTTCACTTCGACCCGTCATCATCTTTATCGGCTCTACATACTCCCTATAAGCGCAATAGAATCATGCCACCATGCCACTCTCCGTCGAATCAATATTTTTTCTACCAGCAGGGAAAAAGGCCGATTCCGTGGAATTCTCTAGACGCCACCAAAAGTAAATCGCCAAGCTGTGTTTATTATGGCAGAGTGCTTGAGGCAATGGAGAAAGAGCTAAAGCTTAAGGGACTCGTTTTTTATATCACCACAGATGTAAATCAGTTGCCATCGTACGGGGAAAACGTGGTTGCAATTGTACTTGACGATGAGTGGAGTCGTATTCCACGATACTTCGATAAGGTAAAAGCTATATTTAAATGCTATGGTGTCAGTCCTATGCTTGGATGTAATCTCTTATTCAATCCTTCTTATTTAAATCTCCTGACAACGCTACGATTTATAAAGATATGTATAATCGGCCTTCCGGGATTATTAAAATACAGATTCTCTCGTTTTAGAAGTGCGGTAACAAAGGCCAAATCCGGCCCCATTTATGACATTCCACTAGGCTACTATAAGCAGATCGAACTACCCATCCGCGATATCAGCAAGCGCATCTATGATATTTCTTTCGACGGTAGCCTTGTCAATCACACGTACTCAATAAGGTCGTTTAAATACTGGCTTCAGGATCCTAAAATTATTTCGCGAAAAAAAATGTTAGAAAGTGTCCAGAAACTAATGATTACGAACCCCAGCCTTAATATTAAGCTCACTATAACAAATGGATTTCACACGACCAACAATACGGACTCAAAGAGGTATTCAGAAGACATGATGAATACAAAGATTTGCCTGATTCCCCGAGGTGCTACATTCGAGACATATCGATTTTTTGAAGCTTTAAGATATGGATGTATCGTTGTGACAGAGGCTTTACCATCTAGATGGTTTTATGATGGGTCTCCAGTTATCCATATCAAGCAATGGGGTGAGCTTGGAAGGCTATTGGAAAAGATTGAGGACGAGACCTTTCTACAAGAAATGCACCAGAAATCAGTAGACTGGTGGGATGAAAAATGTTCAGAAAGCGCTGTAGGTAAATTTATTGCCAGCAAGCTAAATCCATAATTATTCATGGCAAAAGCCAGCTTTGCGTTTAGGCTCCGTCCTCAGGATACAAAAGGTGGCTGATCAAATCGATGGGGCGGACGGCTCTAGTTTTGGCCAGCCTCTCCACAAAACCCCTATACCTGTGGCAAGTAGTAGTCCTGCGACGGTCGCACCACACCATACAGGCACTCCAATGGCAGGCAGTATCCACCACCACACGGGTAAAATTTGCATTAATGTGACAGAATCACTTCCTGCCAAAAAAACTTTCACGTCGGTTACCATGGCTTCACTAATTTGACGAAATGTCGCTGCCCAGACGTTGGACAAGGGAGCATCGGCTATGTTAGTCCAGAGACTCAGTTGCCAGACCTGATGACCTGTGGCTTCAAGCTCCCAGTAATACCGCTGGTAAAATGAAACCAATGTTGGAGCATTAACTATAAATCCTACAATACATAGAGCAACAAGCCATTTGCGACTTCTGTAGTCAATCAGCCCAGTCAGGGCAAGAAGCAGGGGGAGCAGGGGCACTAGAAACCGGGGTCCCCAGTCCCAACCGCAACAATGCCAGAATGAATGTAGCATTAAAAAGCCTAATCCTATCTCTGCCAGTACGGCAGCTTCTAATGGTTTGCTTTTTGATGCTTTGAAAAATCCGACGACAGCCATTGCTACAGGTGGGCAATACCAGATCAAGCCGCCACCCATGCCAAATCCAAACAGAAATCCAAGCAGACGCTGGGGCATCTCGAAGGCACTCAGTCCTACGGATAAGGGCTGCCCTGTTATTAACGGATTGCCAAACCTTAGGTAGTTATAGGTCAGGTATAAAAGGATTCCTAAAGCGGGAAATATGATAGGTCCTAAGATAGCAGAAATTTGGTACCGTTTTGATAAAAAGTAGATAGATATGATTGGGCCAACGATGATTCCTGCTGGTTTGGCCAAAATAGAAAGCATCGCCAGCAAGCTACAGCCTATCCAACTCCGGGATTCATCAAAGGCCAAATAAACACAGGCAATGATTAGAAACGCCAGCAGCGGTTCGGAAAATAATGTCTGAGCATAGGTTAAGGCTATAGTTCCAAACGCAAAACCAAGAGCTGCAACATAGGCTCCTTGCTTAGTACTGCCGAGCTTCAGGGCCAATAAAGCAACCAAAACCGTTGTAGAGGCTGTGAGTAAAACCGTTGAGCTAACTGCAAAAATACCCGTTGTAGAAATCCACGGCAAGCCTAGCCACGAACTGATAAGGATCCCGATTGCTACAAAAGGAGCAACTAGAATGGGCAGTAATAGATATCGAATTGAATAGCTTTGTCCATCAGGCCCCAACATTCCACCAGACCCTGGCGGTAGGCTGAAGCTTTGGTCAGTGACCAGCGAATAGGAAACCTTGAGGACCTCGTTACCATCAAGGTCCCATATTAAAGGTTTTAAAAAAGCTAGATGCATCAAAGTAACGCCTATACCAAGAGCTAGAAGCATTTTTGGCAGGGTAGAATAGTCTTTCCGACAGATTGGGTAAAACTCTAGTTGAGGCATTGTAGATAACCGTTGATAGTTTCCATACAATCTAAGACCTTATTTGATATAGAAGAGTTTCAATTTTCTCATTAGTATTCGCTAGATTGAATCTCTGCTGAGCTTGTAAGTACCCTTTTTGGGCGATTGCCCTTGCTATCTCAGGCTGAGTGTAGACCGTAGTAATGATGTCAGCGAGTTTTGGGACATCGCTGGGGGGAGTAAGCCAACCAGTACGGCCCTGCTCGATGAGTTCTACGGCACCGCCAGCACCAGCAGCAACGACTGGTCGATTGCACAGCATAGCCTCAACGATAACGCGACCAAAGGGTTCAGGGGCAGTAGAGGTATGCGCAATCAGGTCGCAGGCTTTCATGAGGGCAGGTACGTCAGAGCGAAAACCCAAGAAGTGGACTCGGTGCTGTAGATTCAGGTTCTTGACGAGGCAGTGCAGATAAGTAGCATAGTCATCTTCGCCAAACAGAGCATCGCCAACAATAAGGGCAACCGCTTTTTCAGAGCAATGTGCTAAAGCCTTAATCAGAATGTGCTGTCCCTTCCAGGGAGCGAGGCGGCTGAAGTGTCCGATGACAAATTTATCGTTTAGAACAAAGCTGTTGCAGATGACAGATTGCTGGGGAGCACTAATCTGATAGGATTCTAGCCGGAAACCATTATAGACAATCTGGATAGTATCGGCACGTCCTCCAGCGGCAATAAAAGCATCCCGACTAGCCTGAGAGTTGGCAATGATTAGTGCAGCCCGGTTAGCAAGTGTGATGATGATGCGGCGGTTAGTAGAGCTGAAATGATCGGGGGAGACGATGTCGTGAAGATGATAAACGAGGGGGCGACCGTTGACAAAGCTGGCAATAGCGCCCACAACCAGGGCCTTTTGGGTATTGGCGTAGACCAGGTCGAAGCCTTTGCTGAGCTGGGTAACCGCCGTTATTAGGGGAATTAGCCGATTGAGACTTTTGAATACTGCCAATAAACCGCTGGCTTTTTGAACATTTAAGGTTTGGTCAGCCAGGATTTTAACGGGAATATTGAGCTGGCGCAGGTAGTCAGGGAAAGGGCCTTTAGAAAAGACTCCTACCAGGCTTGTTTGTCTGAAATGTTGGGTAATGTCAGCTAAGCAAAGTTCAGCACCCCCAAGCTTTCCACTCTGATCCAGAAACAAGATCTTCATGTTTTTGTCGTATAAGATGTTCTCTCAATATTGAACAAGCAGTTTATTCATGCCTAGTTCCTCAATTTACCTCAGCTGAGACAGGCTAACAAAATCAGCATCTTGGTTTAGAAAAATTGCCTGTATTCTTATTAGTTCACTTGCCTTAGTTCATGGTACACATTTAGGGTCTCAGTAGAGGTACGAGAAACGTTGAGCCAGTCCAAGTTTTGTTGGGCCTGGGTTCTCCAATAATTTAGTTTGTTGGAATTTTCGAGTAGCTCTACAATAGCAGTAGCCAGGGCTGAACTGTTTGCTGGCGGAACTAACAGTCCCGCTCTTCCGTGCTCTAAGACTTCAGGAATTCCATCTACATTGCTCGCTATAATTGCACAACCTGATTCTCGAGCTTCTGAAATAACAAGTCCAAAAGGTTCACGATGAGAAGCTAGAACGAACACATCTGAAGATAGCAAATAAGCCCGAGGGTCCGGCTGAAAACCTTCAAAATGGATACGGTTAGCCACGCGGGTCTGACGGGCCTGCTTCTGAAATTTTTTTTGATCGGGGCCATGACCAACAAGATAAAGATGAGCCTCTGGGAAATCTAAAGCAATGAGCTCAAAAGCTTCAATGAGCTCAGCAATTCCCTTACGTAAATTCATGCCTGCTACAGTTGTGATAGCAGGACGATGTAGTAAAGCAGGCTTACATTCTTTCAGTAAGCCTAACCGAGGGCTTTGGATCGTGCCGTTGGTTACAACTCGCAACTTGTGTGCAGGCATCCTACGGTTCTGCATTGACTCAGCTACGGCCTGACTCACAGCAATAACGCGGTCGGCCAGCCTCATCAGCTTAGCATTCTCCTGAAACTCGTTGTGAACCGTTGCGACTAAGCCGTATTGGCTCCAAAGTTTCAAGCCACGAGCCAATATGACTCCTGTCATCATATGGGCATGTACAATGTCCGGCTGCACCTGTCGAACAATAGTCCGATACTGCACAGCTGCACGAGCCAAATTAGGCCAGGTTCGGGTTTGATTTAGCAAAAAATGCTCAACCTCGTATTGAGTCAATAGGGTTTCATATTCGCCACCGCCAGACACAATACTCACCTGATGCCCGGCTTGAGCTTGAAGGCAAGCTAGATCTACTGCGACATTGACAATACCATTGCCTACTTTTCGGATATGGTTAAGAATGTGTAGGACTCGCACTATACAGCTCCAGCGGTTGGATGTTGAATTGACCGTAAATTATTCAACACCTCAAGATACTGGTGAACGATGCAATCGATGGTGAAGGACTGCGATCGCTGCTTAAGCAGGTCAGGATCTAGTGGTTGATTGAGGGTCTTCACGATGGCATCGGCCATTGCCTTACAATCACCAACTGGGACAAGCGTACCATACTGGCCATTGTCTAGAATTTCAGCCGGGCCGCTCTCACAATCAGTAGATACAACCGGTGTCCCGGTCGCGATCGCTTCCGCTACCACGTTACCAAATCCCTCATATATAGAGGATAAAACAAAAACATTGGCTTTTGCCATGTAAGCATAGGGGTTTTCGACAAATCCCAGAAACTCGATGTCGTCTTTTAGCTTAAATTTATCAATCAGTAACTCCAAATCGGGTTTGACCTGAGGCTCACGCGGGTCAACGTCACCCAAAATCATCAACCGTGCTGGATGACGACGACGAACGAGGGCAAAAGCCTCTATTAGAGTGGTAAAGTCCTTTTGCTTAACAATCCGGCCAACTCCCAGCAAGACTGGAGGTTGACCTGGTGAGAACCAAGGGTGAACCACATTTTCCTGGGCTTTTTGATTAAAATCTGGTGTAACTACAGGATTATGTATTATATTCATCTGCTGCATTGAAATTCTGGCATTTTTCTCCAGATCGTGAGCGATTCCCGCTGAGGCCGTAACAATGGCGTCGGCCCAGGGATAGAAATGTTGCACCGCAGACCACTTGAACTTTCGCATCAGCGTACTATGGCGATCATTAAACTGCTGGGAAAGGTTTGTCTGCACACACATAATGATTTGTGTACTTGTATCTTCACCTGCCAGACGTCTTGCCCAGGTTGCAGCGCTGAGAATATCCAGAGTTGATATTAAGAACGCTGGCTGTTCCCTTTTTAAATACTGCTTCAAGGCTAGCGTCTTAGATAAGATGATAGGAGGTTTTGCATCTAAGTTAACCAGCCGTATAGTTTCTGGAATCTTTGAGAGATAGGCCCCTTGGGCCTGTGCGACAACAAGATCTACTTTAAATCCACGATTGGCAAACCCTTCAGCAAGATGCAGCATGACTCTCTCAGCCCCTCCCCCGTCAAGGTTAGGAATAAACAAACTAATATATCGATTGTGCATGGGTCTACTCCTTAGGTGGACATTACGAATTCTATGCTGTTAAATTACGACACTCGTTGTTAGTAATAATTGGTAGGGATATCTGACGGATTACATCTGGGATAAACGATTACTATTTCAACTTGTTGATGGCGACAGCTCGAGTATAAGTGGCGCATCGCTCACCTCTAGGTCAATCGATGTAGGATTGGTATATTCAGCCTCAGGCGTAGTTGATTGCAGAGGATAGTAGAGTTTTCCATGCCTGATAGTCGAGGCTAGATTTACTGTGACAGGCTGAGCCGTCACTAAGATATCGCGTTTGCTTGACAAATTGAAACTTCGAACTTCTTGCCAAAGAATCAAATAAAAATTTCCATTATGCTTCTGTAGTAGAGTATGGTGAACATCTGAATTTCCTCCAGATATCGAATAGCTGAGTGCGCTTGGAGAAAATTCACCTTCTACGTCATCTCGAATAAGCGCAATAAAGTTCTTGAGGGCAATAAATGCTGGTTTAGGAGAGCCGTCCCAGCGCAACAGGCCAAAATTACCTTCCATACCGCTGTTTTGGTATCTATTAATTAGCTCGTTGATATAGGCTCTCCGAATTCCTCGGTTAAAATATTCTAAAAATAACCGGGGAACATATTTTCCAGCAGCATCCTCTGAAACACCCGGTTGTCCGTAGGTGCTAGAAATTGCATTGTGCCATCCAGACTCTGTTGCAATCACAGGTTTGGCAGGACATATTAGTTTTGCCGACGGAATCCAGTGCTGCTCCAGGTCTGTCCCGGGTGGATTTCCTCCGGCATAGCTATGCATTGCACCATAGTCACAGTCTACCTCACCTAGCTGGTTTGCATTATTCCAGTAGGCTACTGTCGGACTGAGAACATCAAGCTCCGCCGTTGCTAAATCCCCTTTGATTGAGTCATAGAGTTCAGCTTGAAAAATCCGAACCCCTTCTGGGAAAGGCCGCTCTTTATAAGTTAGGTCATCCCAAACATCCCATTCATTGGGACCTTCAACAGCTTCAACCGAAGTTGGCATGGCTTTAGCAATATCAACAGCGAGCGATGCTTTCGGCTGGTCCCTAGGATCCATAACCAGAGTAGATTTGATGCCCACAGATGCCAGTCCGATAAACTTTTGCTGCGTTGCCGTATCTTCTATCGTTACACCATCTCGAATGTGGCGAATGCCCAATTCTTGCAGTCTTGGCTTGATGACATTATTGTAATTCTTGTAGGCACTGTTCCTATAGTTGAGATGAACTACCACGCCAGCTGAATCAACAAATGAATTGGCACTTTTAGCGGGCTCTGTCAAAAATTTTGATTGACTAGGTAAAGAAGCATTACAGGCAAACAGTACAGTTATCAAAAGCATTAGTAAAAACTTATAACGTTGAATCCAAGTAGCTAAAACTGTTTGCATAGGACTAGAACCGTGAGGCTGTCTTGATGCGATACGTTGATTGTTGGCAACTTAACTTAGGTGCATATTTGGTCTAATTAGACATTTGACAATTCCAAAATTTAAGATTGGGAATGAAGGGTTTTTATTTGAGTATTGTAGCGTGATGCAGCCAAAGCAATTCCTAAAAAACCCCAGAGTACCATGCCGACTGCGCCAAGCATGGCTACATTAAGGCCAATCTGAGCGAATATTCCAAAAGCAATTGCACGAGCTGCGCTGGTAAATTTATCAAAGCCGGCTTCAGCACTCTGAAAAAGCTTCGAGAAAATAAGAAAAATCCCCGTGATATACGGAATGGTTCCTATCCAGCCCAGAGAAAACAGCAGCGTTAAAACTCCGCTGTCTCGGCTCCCTAAGCTATCGCTTTCTACTTCAGCGCCCAAACCCTGGCCAATGAACTCTGTGGTTGCTTCTTCGAGCAATTGATTATATCCCTCTAAGCGAGCTTGATAGCTGTTGTCCTCGCGGGTCTGCGAAAGTGACTCCAAACGGGGTGCGATTTCGCTTGCTAGCGGCTCCATTGAGGCCAGGGGTACAACTAGCAAGGCCATAATCATCAGGGTTATGAGTAATCGGATCTGTAAATGTGACTTAAGTGAGGGAATATAAATCAGCAGTCCGACCATCCAACTCAGCCATCCTGAGCGCGCTAGCGATAGCAGGAAAGCGAGATACCCGACCCCAGTTGCGATGAACTTCAAGCTTCCTCGATTGCTCAGCAGCAGAATGAGTCCCGCCATCATCACTGCAGCAAAGGGCTGGGGAGAATTCATTGTGCTCCATACCCGAATACCTAATGGCTCTGGATCGCCGAATACGGGGGTATCCACGTTGATTAGCCAGAAGCGATCCCACTCTGGAGAAGTGAGGTACTGCCATACGCCGTATGCTCCCATGACCAGTACGCCCCAGAGAAATGTGCGCTGAATGTTTTGACGGTAGGCCGGATACAGATGCCAGTTGACAAACAGATGAAAACCAAACACCAGTGGGGGCAACCAGTTCAACAATGCAACGATACTCCCAGCTAATGAGTTCTGAACCAATCCAAGCAAAAATCCGTAGAAGACGCTGGCAAAGCAAAGGGTAAACGGTAGTCCCCCATGGCGATGGGCATTGGGAAGAAAACGGAGCAATGTTATGGAAGAGACCATAGTGACTAGCGGCGGCGCCAGCAGCACAATGCTGGGATTTTGCCAGCCGCTCTGGTAGTCAATCAGCCGTCGAACCCAGGGAGACAAAAACCACAGCCACCAGGTAAAGCCTACATAAAGGACGGGTTGACGGCTGTAGAGAACAGTGCCAATCAATAATGCCCCTGAGGGAAACAGAATACGCAGGGGAGCAGAAACTCCGACTAATATGCAGAGGGCACATAGCAGCCCAAAACCCAAAATCAAGCTCCATTCTAGAGCAGGCTGAAGTTGGATAGGCAGTATAAACTTCGGGCGTATGCGCTCTCTGTTGTTCACAATTTTACAGATGGGTAGGTAAACCGCTTTAAGATAGGTTTTGAGCAATCATGGCTGAGAGCCTTGGTGCTGCTGATTTTCCATTGATAACTCCGATGCTACAGCTAGATGAGCTAGTGAGTTGCGGGAATTAAAGGCGGCTTTAGTACAGAGTTTTTCCTCCGAGCAGACGGTATCTCAGGAAAATTAGAACCTCGATAGGTAGCTTCAACAGGGGCAGATGAATAGCTGAGAGCTTAAGCAGCAGGTGTAGGCAGTTACCATGAAGCAGCAGGTGCTTGTCATAGCCAATGGCTTGAAACATTAAGGTGTTGGCCCGCTCGTAGGCATTTGAAGAGTAGGCGCGCCAAGCAGCGTGAAGATGGGCTCTGGCGTAGCAGCGGCTTTTGAGATGACTAGATTGGGGTGGGGGCGATTTAAAGGCCTTGTCAAGGATTTGGCAAAAGCTTTTGAGCTGCCCTTCATAATTTTTGGATTTATTGAAGGGATGAAGGCGATAATAGGTTAGGGGTTCGTGGATGACTGCAAAGGCATATTTGCGGGCGATGCGAATCCACATGTCCCAGTCTTCAGCATATTTGAGGCTCAGGTCAAAATACCCGACTTCCTTAAAGCATTCCCGTCTGACCATAGGAGTGCTGCCGCACCGAAGCGGGTTGTAGACGACGACCTGGGTCCAGATATGACCTTCGCCTGCAGTCTTCATGACGCGATCGCTCAGGCTGCCGTCAGGATTTGCATAGGTAATCCAAGTGTGGACTAAGCCCACCTCGGGCTGATGATCGAGACGCTGGACCTGCTTAGCAAGCTTTGTAGGAGCCCAAAAGTCGTCAGCATCAAGGAAGGCAACATAGTCACCCTGAGCATTTTTGACACCCGTGTTGCGGGCAGCCCCGGCTCCCTGATTGGGTTGAGAGATGAGCTTGAAGCGAGGGTCGTGGAGTCGTGAGGCCCAGACGGCGGTATTATCTGAGCTGCCGTCATCAACGATGAGGACTTCAAAGTCTGTGAAGGTCTGCTGAAGTAAGCTATTTACCGCTTGAGGTAGATAGGACATAGCATTATAGGCCGGGATGACGACTGAGACCTTCATTATTAGAGCTGCCTTTTCAATAAATGATTACAATGCTTCGAGGAACCTATAATGAGACGTCTTAGCTTCCTATAGCTGCTTTCCCCCATTAAAGTTTTTACACACAAAAGGCTTGATAAGTGAATGAACTCCTTTAAAAAGAGGGAAAGCGGATGGAAACGAGCCGCATCAAGCAGGTATTTGAAACATTCTCTGTAAGATTTCCCTTCATAAGCCCGCCAGGCGAAGTAAAGATATTGCTGCGAGTAGACTTTCTTCCACTCTAACGACCCTTCTACCAGCAAAGATTCAGGAAGTTTGCTCATAATTCTTTGGAAATCTTGCTCTCGCCGCCTAAACCCTTTTGAAGATTTACTGTTGGAATGCTGTCGGTAGTAAACCAAAGGCTCTTTTATCAATGCGAAAGGATAGTGAGCTGAAATTCGTAGCCACATATCTTTGTCCTCTGCAGTCCACAAATTAGTATCAAAGAGACCCACTGCCTCAAAACATACACGTCGAACCAGAGGAACACTACCGCAGGAAATTAAATTACCAACAATCATTTGCTTAAAAACATTCCCTTCAGCAAAAACTTTTCGTACTTTACCAGTAGGATTTCCATCTGCATCAGAGAAATCGACCCAAGAATAAACCAGGCCTATTTCAGAGTTTTCCTCTAAGCATTTTACCTGTTTTTCTAGCTTCGTTGTTTCCCAGAGATCGTCGGAGTCTAGAAATGCGACATATCGACCTTGAGATGCACCGAGGCCGGTATTGCGAGCAGCTGCACAGCCTTGATTGGCCTGGTTAAATAGCTTAATTCGACTGTCAGTAAAGCTAGAAACACATTCGGTAGTTTTGTCAACGCTTCCATCGTCAACTACAAGGACTTCAAAATCCTGAAAAGTTTGTTTCAGAACACTCTCGATTGTTTCAGGAAGGTATGACGCTGCATTATAAGCGGGAATGATCACAGAAACTTCAGGGGCTTTCATGGACACGCGTACTGAGGTATAAGTTAAGGGCTGAGGCTAGAATACTTTTTACTTTTCGGTTTACTTTTCGGTAGTATAAGACGGCTTTGGCGTGAAATTTACCTATTCATAGCTTTTATGTTCTATTAGCTAATAGCATATTTGGAGATAACATTTAGCGGAATGTCAACTTCTCAGATTGAAGTTGATAGACCTCGAATGCTTTGAGATAATGAAGGAAGAAAACCATCATGAAGATAATAATCTTTTGATGCTGACTATGCAAACTTTGATTTTGGAAAGACTTCCGGAATGAGGAGCGCAGCGGTGGTCGCAGATGAGATAATAGATTACCTTTACGTGAAAATGCCTCAAGGATTTGGTCATTCTGGCTAATACAATCAATATCAAGTACTCCGCCTAATGTCCTACGGATCTTTTTACGCAATTCTTTTAGCGAGGAGCGAGCAGGATGAAATACACAACAATCCTCTGCATAAACAGCAGTGTATCCAGCGGCTGTAACTCTTCTTCCCCACTCTGCATCACCTCCAGACTTTAAATTCGCATTAAAAAAGCCTACTTTTTCGAAAATATGCTTATGAGTAAATAAATTAGCTGTAGCTCCCCACCCTTGCTCTTCTACATAGATTTTTTGTTGGAGATAGAAAAGGCTATCGTAAAGTTCTATAGGATTAGGCTTATTAGGTTTATTAAAGAAGAAATCAATGCCGCCGGCAACAAAACCACAATTTGGAGCAGACAGCAAGTAATGGAGCCCCTTTTCCAACCAATCACTTTCAGGAACACAGTCAGAATCAGTAAATGCTAGGAGCCTTGCTTTTGTAAGAGAAATGCCTTTGTTTCTAGCCGAATAAGAACCCGGTCGCTTCTCATGACATAACACAGCTTGTCGAAAATTTTTAACAACATCTTCAATACTCTGTGATGAATTATTATCAACTACTAAAATTTCATACCGTTCTTTGGACAAGGTTTGTTTATCAAGAGCTTCCAAACAAATCCGCAAGCGCTTTGGATCGTTATATACTGGAACTATGACTGCTATGAGAGCTGAACTTGTGATATGCATAGATTCAGTTTTCGTAAGAAATAGATTTCATATTCTTCGAGAAAGAATAAATACAGACTTCAACTAGGCAAATTTTCGCCTAATTCAATCAATAAGCTTTGTTAGCGCGTCAGTAAAACTCAGCTAAGCGATTGGTTTTTGAGTCAGTGCGAGGTCAGATATACGAGTAGCTTCATATATTCTCGCTGAGCCAGTCATGTGATCCTTCGTCATCAAACACATTAAATCTTTTTTGAAGTCATAGCACCGCTGTAACTGCCTCGACACCCAGTATTCTTGCTCCTTCGTAGAATTAGGCACAAATTGACTCATGGCAAAAGCAACTTCAAACCCTGGTGGATTATAGGGATAACCGTACTCATTGTTCTCTATTTCCTCTTTGTAGTTATTCGAAGTCATATATTGAAGCACTCTTCTAAACTTTCTGGAATCCCAAAATGGATGGTTAGGATAGCAACTTCTAATGAGACTAAAAGCATATAAGTTAAAGCTGTGGTAACCTATTTCTTTATGCGTCAAATACTTAACCATTTTTGCTGAACGACGTAGTTTCAACCTTTTAATAATGCGGGTCGTAATTTTAAACCTATTCCAACTATTATTGTGTCGAATTAATCCTGAAGAATGAGCTTCCAATGAAAACGGAACTATGCTCATGTAACGTTTAATTTGCGCTCCCACTTCACTCTTTGCATGCTTGGAAAGCATACTACCCGCTGCAGCGAACCAAAGCTGATGGTTGAATGTATAGTCAAAATCCAAATAAGTTCCATCAACGCTCACTCTTTGCCAGAGACCGAGGTTGTCATCGAAAGGATGCAGTAAGAAAACTTCTTCGGCAAGTTTGATAAGTTCTGGCCTTTCAAGTTGTATCGCTGCTTCAACTAACGCTTCTATAGTCCAAGCTTGTCCCATGAGACCGTTACACGTATCTTTTGCCGAGTTTTTACGATGCCAAAATGTTGCACCTACTGGACGGGCATCTCTACTGCAGAGATACGTTATGGCGCGCTCAGCAGCTGCTAAAAACGATTTTTTGCGAGAAAAAGAATATGCATGCAGGAAAGTAATCAACCAGTGTGAGGTATTGCGAACTGGCGTCTCAATGTCAAAATAGGGGCCATTATGACCAGCAGGCATAGAACCTGTTTCCTGATTTTGCAGCTGCAGCGCAGCTGTAGCGCTTCTTATCAAAATATCGTAAAGTTTTGTCATTTTAGTGAAGTTACTAGTTTAATTAATATTGTAGTGAATCTACCAAGACCCGTCGAAATATTACATAACCAGATAACTAAAAGAATTGCTAACGGCCTCGACATGACCTCTTCTTCATACTTTGGTTCAATTTTGTCAGTCAAAAATTGAATTCTAGGATACTTAAAGCAAAAAATTGTGTCAATAGCAATCTTCTTTAATGTTTGTCCCTCTGCCAACCTCATCGTAGTTTGTCCTTTGCCAACGCGAAATTGCTTTTTCAGTAGTTGTGGTAGCTTGCGGGCTGGATGGAATACCTCAGCTTCTTTTGAGTAAGCTAACAAGTGACCAGAATCTGTAGCTTTCTTTGTCCAGGCTACGTCTCCGCCGGATTTAAGATGCTGTGGAAACAAGCCAACTGAGTCAAATATCTCTCTGCGTACAAACAGATTGGCAGTCTTGCTGACTTTCCTTTCTGCGATATTTCGCTCAATCTGCATATTAGTTAGCGAATCATAGATTTCCGCCGGTGTTCTTTGAGGCGATAAAATAAAAGTCACCTGCCCACCTACTAAATGGGCTGATGCTGATTCTAACGCCGCGACTCCATTCGCTATCCAGCTTTTCTGCGCCACACAGTCTGAATCGATGAAAGCAAATATATCTCCTTTGGCTACAGAAATTCCCTTATTACGTGCTGCATATGAGCCAGGAGTGGCCTCAAAGCATAACTTAATTTCTCCAAATTCACTGTGGGAAAGATTAAAAAAACTTGTAGAATTATTGTCAACCACAATAATTTCATAATAGTCTTTCGGATAGCTCTGATTTCTCAAAGAAGTTAAGCACAGAAGCAATCTAGAAAAATCGTTGAAAACAGGGATTATCACTGAGACCAATGGGTGAAAGTCATTTCCTTCATCGCAAATAGTATCCTCATGCCGCTTCTTTCCGGTCATATATATACCTCTAAAATGGATCAAAGTTATCGAAGAAATTTATTATATACAGATGAAATATTAAATTTAAAAATAACTGACAATATTAGTTTTATAGCTTTCCGGCAAAAAAGATAGATCGGCCATTAAAAGGCTATCACAAATTCTTTCTTTTTGGTGGTCATTAAAGATACGGTTGAATTTTTCATGCTTTGTATATGCTATTGGCTGATTTGTTCTGGCCTTCCAAGCTTCGCTTTTCCTAACCAGTTTAATTGTCTCTTCATTTTTCAAAGTAAGCATTTCACTCGTAAACTCAACTCCTATAAATTTACAGACGTTTTCAAGAGTAGCCTCTGTTTGCTGCGTAAGTTCCTCGTAAGTAATATAAAGATCTTGCCCTAGAATCGAATAGCGCTTTGTTATTTCAACATCATGTAGCCATCGCTCTATACATCGGTCAATATCTGCTGAACCCCACCACAATTCAGGATATTTTAGATTAACTTCATAAAGCGAAGCAACAACATCAAGTGGTTCCCTGACAATATGAACAAACTTCGCTTTATGAACAAGCTTTTTAATTAGGTCGATATAATGCAAATGAGCAGGTGTCTTTTCAAGCCAATATGAACTTCCGCTTTGAATAGACAGAATATCTAGGACCTTAACAAAAGCGCTTGAATACTCAGAAACAAAAGCTATTCTGCTAGGAAACAGATATAACAGCTCTTCACTCTCAATTAATTCTAAGAAAGAACTCACCGTTTCTCTAGCGCGCTTCGAAACTATACCGTATCTCGCTCTTTGAGATTTTGAGTCAACTAATCTTTGATAAAACTTGCTTTCCGGGAATGACGTGATTTCAGGATGATTACTTATCAATCTCTGCAATAGAGTTGTCCCAGATCTAGGACAACCGACCACAAATATTCTACCCTCGATAGAATTAGGTGAATCGTAAAATCGCTGGCTTACTGTTCTTCTCATGAATGGTAGTTTAATCAAACTAACAAGCTCCTTAATCTACTATTGTTCAAAATCATTTGAACTATACCTCGTCCAACTTGAAAACTGCGGTTTTTAGGATTAGCTTGAAGCAGCCTCCAGATAAGGCTTTCAGTTCTTCGGTCATGTCATCGAAAACTTTGGGTCTCAACATGGACGCGGTTTATAAGTTGATGTCTCTGCCGGAAACGCCACCATATCTTTTCAAAAAGTCGGTCTGTCTATAATGCTCAATATTACGAAGCTTTAGAGTTCTGGCAGGTTGACTACCCAAGATATTGAATTCCGGAACTTCCTTGGTGACTACTGTACCTGCTCCTATAATTGCTCCTTCACCTATTGAAACCCCAGGAACTAAAACAACATGCGTTCCAACCCAAACATTTCTATCAATTTTAATAGGCTTAAGCACATAAGTGTCATCGTAAGGCAATTTTGTACCGTTGTAATTATGGCTTGATGAATGAACAACGAAGTTCCGACTTATATGAGTGTTTTCGCCGATTTCAATACTTCCTCTGCCATCTAAATAAGAGTTTTCTCCTATGTGGACGTTATCCTTAATAACAATATTCTCTGGACAAACAACCGTCACTTGTCCGTTGATGACAACACCCCTGCCACAGAACTTAAGTCGTTCTTTTAAATGCTCATTTTTTTCCATTAAGATAATAGATTCTCCATAGGTGCAATATTTTGCAATATTTTTCGCTAATTTCCTCTTTATAAAACTTTTCCATGTATCAATCTGTTTCATGCATTCGCCTCCAACTCTCAGTTGATTTAGGCTGAAATAATAAGTCTTTTAATTTGGCCGAGAAGATCTGGTGATATCAGAAGAACTATAATCGTATACGTCAGAATGCTGAGAGGTGCAAGGATTGTTAGCTCTGCGTATGAGTTTAGTGTATGACTCAATAAACTCTTGACCCCAAAGATTGTCGTAACCATTATTGCCGATGAAAACAATGGCAGTGCATACTGTGAGTAGTACTTTGTCAGGCTTATCTTAATTATATTTCTAATAACAATTAGAGGTATTGGCGATAGGATATATCCACGTAATACGTAGCCTAGTGCTACAGCCACAATACCCCAACGAACTACAAAGATAAAAGTCAGTACATTACATGAGGCATTCAAGAACTGTATTGCCAGTCTCCGAGAAGGGTTACCCGAGGCCAATAGTATAGTTCCACTGAACTGAGAAACAGATTGTAGAATACCTATAAAAGCTAAAATCCTCATTACAGGTACGCTTGGCATCCACTGTTCTCCAAAAAGGCAGTATACAATTTCTGGAGCAAGCACTGCCATTCCTAGAAATGCTGGAAATGAAACAAGACTAGTGAGCTTAGTAACTTGGTAAAATGCGCTGCGCATTTTGGCCGGTTCTCTCTGCATTCTTGAAAAAACTGGCAGCGCCACTTGCGAGGTAACTCTTGTTAAAAGATCTATCATAATGAGAAGCAAGCGATAGGCAACACTGTAGTAGCCTAGCGACACTGGTCCCAAGAAATATCCGATTAACATATCATCTGATCGTCTATTGAAGAAGTTTAGGAAGTTAAAGCCAATAATATTAATGCCAAAAGAAAATAGTTCTCTAAAGTGTGAGGCAGAAAAACGAAGTCTAGGACGCCAGTCACTAATACTCCAGAGCAAAATAGCTCCAGACGAGCCAAAGACAAGTTCTTTAACAACTAAACTCCACACTCCCAAACCTAATACTGCCGCACACACTCCAGCTATACCACAAGCCACCGTTGCAATTATAGAACGAGTCGCAAAAGCTTTAAACAGCATGTTCCGCTTCAGTATGGCTGACTGAACGCTACTCATTCCTCCAAAAAAGAAGCTAATCGACATCCATCGAATAATCGGCGCTAGGTCTGGCTCATCATAGAAATCCGCGACAAATCCAGCTCCAGTAAACATCGCTAGAACAAACAGAATACTCGTCAGCACGCTCGTCCAGAAGGCTGTGTCCAAATGCTCTGGGTTTAGTTCCTCTTTTTGAATAATTGCTTGAGCAAATCCTTGGTCTAAGAAGATTTGCATAAAGGCTAAAAATACATTTGCGAGAGCCACTAGCCCAAACGCCTCAGCACCCAGTAGTCGAGCTAAAATTAGAAAGACAGCCGTTGAAGCAAGCTGAGCGCCCCATTTCTCTACTGCAGACCACATTGCTCCTCGAATTGCTTTCTGTCGTAAACTCATGTATGAAATCTTGCTTAAATGAAGAACACTGCTCTATTTTGTATAATCAGCCTTTGATGTGAGTTAAGTACTCATATAATTCAATGTCTGGCCGACATACACTCTCTATATTCTTTAAGGTAGTTTTATCTAGCTGTGGTTTTGCATTAGCTCCTTCTCTTGCATTTTTGTGAGGGATTTTTAATTGAATGCCGGTTTTTCCATAAAAGTCTGAAACAAATTTTTCAAGATTTTCCAAAGTGCCCACGACATTAAACTTAGACAAATTATTTTTCGCTATTGAAATTTCAGATTCAAGAGAGTAGCTATTTGCTTTCGATATTCCTTTAAGATACTTAATGTATTCGCAACCTGACTGAATACCTTTTTCTGAGTCGAGATATTCTGACAAACTTATGTCGATACTGCAGTGATTGTCAGACTTCTGAAAATTAAAAAAATACTTCGAAATCAACCGCTTAACAGGGTCCCTTAATAGAGTTACGTATACGTATTTTTCTTGGTGAGCCTCTGCAAGAGCCTTCAAATATGGTACGTGTCCGGAAATGTATTTTATGTCTTTTGACATAGCATAAGCAGCTAATGCTTCTCGTAACTGTAGACACTGATTGAAATCTATGTTTTCACCGTAATGCATTGCTTCAGTCGCTTGCAAGGATTTTAATGAATCTATTTCATAAGAATTTGCAGGATAATGCCGGCTTATTGCAAGATCGATAGAGGTACTTCCTGTTTTTGGAATGCGCATAAAAAATATGTGTGGTTTGTTTAAGACTAAAAGTTTTTTGGCTTTATCACTAATTGATTGTAGATTCATCTTTATCCTAAGTCGCGTTTTTAGAACAGGAATCAAAAGCCTTCAATTTCTTGTCTCATGTTCGTTTTCTTATCTCATGTTCGTTGAATCTTAGGAGTAAGTTGAGTGCATCCCAGTTTTGCAATAAGCATAAATATTCTGGGGCTTAACATATTCAAATCAAGGGTATTGAAAGCCTGTCTCAATCCTAGACTTACAAGATTGGGATGCACTTAATATGTCAGGTTTGCAACCGGAATTGGTACTTACGAACGAAAATTCCTGTTTTAAGCGTTTGACTCACTGTAGTATTTTGGCTCCAAGTTTGTGAATCTTCGAAGTTGGTATGATCCCTTAGAGCTTTATCTAAACTTTGAAAATGTGCAGTCCCAGTGACTTGCTGGTTCATATTGAAACTAGTGAAAGAGTTTATCTAGCTAAAACATCAATCGGTAGCCGATTTAGTAAGCCCCAAACCCCGTAAAAACTTTGGGTGCCGTCAGCAATAGGAACTTTAAATCTTTTCGAAAAGTCCATTGATGAAGATAATCTAAGTCCATTCGGTTTACAGATGCCAAATCGCAGTTATGAGATCGCGTTGTCACCTGCCATGCCCCTGTAATCCCCGGTACTGCATTTAACCGACCTTGTAGCTCTGGTTCAATCCGTACGGCATCATACAGCGCCCAGGGTCTTGGCCCTACTAAACTCATCTCACCGCGCAGTACATTCAAGAGCTGTGGAAGCTCGTCCAAGCTAAATTTTCGCATCCAGCGTCCTATCTGGGTAATTCGGGGATCGTCCTTACACTTATGGAGTCCTGGCTGGTTTGCCATGACCTGATTATGGAGCTTTTCAGCATCGGCTTTCATAGTTCGAAACTTGATGATTTGGAAAAGCTTGCCCCGATGGCCTACTCGCCACTGTCGGTAAAATATTGGACCTGAGGAGGTAAACCGAACAAGAAACCCTAAAATAAGCATTAGCGGGCTCAAGAGCAGCAGTAACAGAGCTGCTACCAGCCAGTCGCTGGATCGCTTCAGTACCCACTTTAGCGGCCATTGCTTTTGAGGCAATTTCGACAGCGTAGGTAGCCGCACAAAAGCCTGCAGATTAGCCTGATGGCAGGACTCTGCCCACTGTTTAAGTTCAGCTTCACCAGCACTCAAGTCAATGTAAACGGCCTGAATAAAAGACCGATTGAGACAGTCTTGAAGCCACTGTTTGCTCTTAAGCGCTGGAACGCGAACAGTTTCGTTCAATTTGCAGCTCACCCAGAGCCGCCGGGCCTTCCACTTGAGCGTATAGTTAGGAATAGAACGTTGACCGCTGTCGGCTTCGAGAGTTTCTAAAAGAGAAATTCTAGATGTGGTCAAGAGGAGGTGAGATTTGGTCATGAGAGGATAAGCCCTGATTGGTAATCAATAAGTGAAAATTTAAACCTAGAAAACTTAGAGAATCCTGAATCCTATTTTTACTAGTTTCTGCTTGGACTGCTAGCGGCTAAAAGCCCCAGCGTTGGCGTGTTGCCGTTGCGTTCAGGCAGGTAGGTGTACTGATTCGAGCGTTTTTTAGAACCATTTGCAACAATTCCTAGAACGTTAAGTCGGCTCAGGGCCTCGGCGGCCTGGTTGAGCTCATCCTGAGTGACCCGGTCGAGTCGCCCGATTAGAATGGTGCCACTGGTCAAGGAGGCGACCTGAACCGCATCGACCACGCCTAGAACTGGTGGCGTGTCGAGTATGACCAGATCATAATGAGCGACGAAAGTCGTCATCAGCGTCTGCATCCGCTGGGAGTTCAGCAGCCTGACCGGCTCTGACGACACGCTGCCTGCGGTCAAGACGTCGAAATTTGAGCCGAGCAGCGTCACCTCAACCGGATTGGGACTGATAGAACTGCTCTCTAAACTCTCTGCCAGCCCCTGCTCGTTAGGCAGGCTGAGATAACGATGCAGGCAGGGCCGACGCAGGTCGGCATCAATCACCAGCACTCGCTGGTTGGCACGAGCGGCGCTGAGGGCTAACCCCACCGCTAGAGTGGTTTTGCCTTCACCTTCGAGGGCTGAGGTGATCGTCAGAGATTTAACAGCAGACAGCGGGTTGAGAAACTGAATATTTTTGTATATTAAATCGAGAGCATTCTGAAAGGGCTGCCAGCTGTAGGCTTGAACTTGATTGGCGCCATTCTGGCCAGAGAACAGGGATAGGCCGATAGGGAAATGGCCCGCTCTGGCTGACGGCAGGCTCGGCACAATTCCCAGCAGCGGTAGAGCCGTTTGCTGTTTTAGTTCATCGGAGGTGTGAACGACACCATCAATTGCCTCACGAATAAAAGCCGCGATCGCGCCTAGAAAGATTCCAACAATAGCGCCCAAAAGCAGATTCTGCTTAGGATTAGGACCAGTCTTTCGGCCTAAATTCGGAAACTCCACCACCTGCCAGCTAAAACCGCCCCGGCTCAGCTGGGCTCTGAGTGCCTGCTGCGCTTCTAAAAGTTTTTCAACCACCGTCCGTCCGATTTCTAACTCGGGCTGCAAGCGATCGTATTGGGCAATCAGGCTGGGAAACTGATTTAGCTGCCCCCGCAGATCCTGGGAGGAGGCAGCCAGGCTCTGCTGCCGAGCTTCTAGGCTGACGAGATCCGCTTCTGCCGCAGCCAGGTTGTTAACGATCTCTAGATCAACCTGGCTGAGCTGCCCCTGTTCCAAAAGTCTTTCGGGTGACGTGTCGAGGTCAGCCGGAATATCTCCTAAAACCTCGGAAACCTGCTGCTGTAAGAGGTTTAGCTGATTTTGTCGCTGGTCGAGCAGGGTTTGAACTTTGGGGTCAGCATCGGTGTAGACCGAGCGCAGCTGTGCCAGCTCCAGCTCGGTTGCCTGTAGCTCATTCAGCAGGGTTTGGTAGCGCGAAGACTGACTCAGCCGGGCTGCCATCAGGGCCGCCCCCGGATTCAGGCTAACCTGCTGCTGCAAGGCCTGATAGCGGGCCTGAACCCCAGAATATTCAGACCGAATGTCCTGCTGCTGCTCTTCAATTTGGTTTAGTGCATTGGTCAGGGCAATCGCCTGCTGCTGGGGATCAATCAGGTTTTGGTTCTGGCGGAACTGCTCTAGCTCAGTCTGGGTTTGAGTGACGTCTTCACGAGCGGCCTGCAGCTGACTGTTGATGAAGCTGACGCCTTTAGAGAGCCTGAGCTCCTGCTGCTGAAGATTGTAGTCCTGGTAGATCCCCTGGAGCGTATCGAGAAATGCCTTCGACTTGACCGGATCCTCGCTGACATAGGTCAGCTCAAAAATCTGAGTATCGACGTCGTCTTCAGCCACCTGACGCAGCGTTAGCGAATTCTGGGCCTCCCTCGCTGTCAGATCGGGGTATCGGGGTTTCAGCTGGGCTACGGCCTGTTCCGTAAACTGTGAGCTGCGCATCAGATTAATCTGAGTTGCGTAATCCTGCTCTGACTTGCGATCTGGCCTGCGATTTAACTGGTCGTCTGGGTCTTGTTCTCCCTGATAGTTGGGCTCTACCAGCAGCTGCATTGAGCTTTCATAGGTCGGCTCTTCTCTCAGGGTAAAAACAATCGCTGCTGCCAGAGTAACTGCCAGCACGCCTAGTAACCAGCTCCCCCGTCGGACTAGAACCGCGAGCAGCTGACCGTAACCTAATTCTGGCTCTGTTGTTTTATCAATATTGGACGAAATCATAGTTTGTTCTACTTAACCCATAGCTGGCAGTTTGAAGTAGGCTGGGCGGCTCTGCTACAAACTGATTAAATGGTTGACTTTTTCGCGCTCTGACGTGTTCCCGTAGAAGACTCCGCCACAGGCCGCTTTGACCGTCTGATCGACTTTGTCAAAAAATACGGATTCGCTAAAATTGCTGAGCGCGTGGTCTCGAATTTTGGCGTGATCCCAGATCATCTGACTAGCCTCAAGGACTGCTGCCTGCAAATCTTCTGGCGTTTGTCGCATGAAGAACAACCCCGTCTGTCTCGGAATTTGAGTGTCTAGCACGCCTCCGGCCCCGTAGGCGATGACCGGCGTGCCGCTGGCGTTTGCTTCAATCGGCACCAGGCCGTAATCTTCCAGGGCTGCCACCAGCACGAAGCTGGCTTTGGCCATCAGCTGCGCTCGCATCGTATCGCTGACATGGCCGAGGAAGCGAATGTTCCCCAGAGCTCTAGACTCAAGCTGCTTGCGTTCAGGGCCGTCGCCGATGACGATCAGGGGTAACCCCAACCAGTTGAAGGCTTCCACAATGATGTCTACCCGCTTGTAACTCAGTAAGCGAGCCGACACCAGGTAAAACCCTTCCTTTTGATCCGAGAAGGTAAAGCGGCGGCTGTCGATCGGGTAGTTAATCGCGATCGCGTCTTTCCCATAGATTCGGCGAATCCGCTTGGCCACCGTCGTCGAGTTAGCAATATAAAGGTCAGGGGTTTGACCAAACTGCAAATCCTGATCTCTGAGCAGGCTAAACACCTTCTCAATAGCCGGATACAGAAGGCGGTAAGTGCCGTACTCCCGCAAATAGGTGCGAGTGTCCCAGAGGAAGCGGGTTGTATTGTGACAAAAGCAGATGTGCTTGGCATCCCGGCGAGACCGCACCGCCTTGGCAAAAGCGGATGTACTACTGAGAATCAGGTCGTAATCTTGCAGGTCTAGCGCCTGAAACGCCTGAAAGTAAAACGGGGCCAGCAGTCTAAAATACTTCGATGCGCCTGGGAGGCTCTGTAGCCGGGTGGTCTGAACAGCGCGATTGCTGAGATCAATGGTACTTTCCGGGGCATATAGGGAAGTAAATATATCGGCTTCTGGAAAACGCTTGCAAAGCAGTTCGAATACACGCTCTGCCCCGCCTCTTTGGGTTAAATAATCATGCACTAAAGCTATCTTCATAGCAAACCTTTTTGTCCATCTCTGTATATGAAACTACAGCCTGCTGCCGTAGCTTGGACTCGTATAATCGAATGCGCTAAATCCTTGAAATTATACTCAAATTGATAGATACCTGAGCGCCTTCGAATCCAATGTTTTTCGCTAGCCTAGTGAAAAATGTCGTATTCAAGACATCCAATTTAAGACATCGTCAGTAACGAGCTTCTGAACTACAGACGACTTTATAACGCCATTTTTAGCAGTAATATCGCTTAATAATTATAAAGTTTTCGTAAAGCGAGCGAAAAATATACTTCACGGAGTTTAGTAGACTTTTAATAAAAACGGCTGAATTATGCTTGTTTTTGATATTTCTAACCCTGTTGACTTGACATAGCCCTTATTTAAATGTATAATTTTTAGCTTTTTAAGAAATATGCAAAGTTTTTTTACGGTCCAAGTGCTCAGCTTAATCAAAGCTGTGTGAGCTTTTGTAGCTAAACGTACCGTCCTAAACCTACTTCAATCTACTTCATATCGATTCAAAAAGTAGGTATCTGCGACTACAGTTCATTTCGCGGCTAACGCTTCTCGCTAATATTGTATATATGAGGAACAAGGCAAAATGATTAACGTCCTCTATAGGAGTATAGAGAGCGTTATCTTATCTAGATTCCAGGGGCTACTTACTGTCATCGCTAGCCTTTTACCTCAGCTGCTTCCCTTTATTTTCGTCTTCATTCGGCTTTGTGACTATGCGGTTCGTCCGATTTTTTAGTGATCTTAACTACAAATATCTAAGTGTTTTTGCCTTGGTCAGTGGGGCAGGCTTGCTGTTGGCCTATCCGGCTCAGGCGCAACTTCCCGAAATCAACCCAGGCAGCAGCTCTGGGATAGATTCCGAAATAGATGAGAACGGTGGGCTATCTCCGGATGTTCCTGCGATTCCCGCAGCCAATGCGGAAGCTCAGACGTCACCCCTGACGCCTGTTTTCAATGACCAGGGATATGTCTTAGGGACTGGCGATCGCATCAGCATCAACCTGCTCGGCATTCCCGACTACAGCGGCGAATACCAGGTCCTTGCCGACGGGCATATCAATCCGCCGGTGATTGGCCCGGTGGCGGTGGGGGGGATGACTGTGCAGCAGGCCAAGGAAGAGATTACCCAGCGCTATTCGGTTTATGTCAAGCGGCCGGTAGTCACGCTGAGCCTATTGGAAGCTCGTCCGGTGAGAATTGCGATCGCGGGCGAAGTTCACCGGCCCGGCTCCTACGAGCTCAACAGTACTGAAGAGCCCGGCCCGGCCACCGTCACCGACGTGGTGCAACTAGCGGGTGGGATCACCCAGTCGGCCAATATTCGGGAGATTCAGGTGTTTCGCACTCAGCCCAACCGCCCGGGAGCGGCCCAGCTGATTGACGTCAACCTGTGGGAGCTGCTCAAGACCGGCGATCTCAGCCAGGATTTAGCCCTGCGAGATGGCGACACAGTGGTCATCCCGACCGCCACGGCGCTGGAGGCCAGCGAAACGGCAGCCCTGGCTTCGGCTAGCTTCTCTCCAGATGTGATCAGCATCAACGTGGTTGGCGAAGTCGAGTCGCCGGGCGCGGTTGAGGTGCCGCCGAACACACCCTTAAATCAGGCGCTTTTGGCGGCTGGAGGATTTACCAATCGGGCGAGAACCGGGACGGTAGAATTGGTTCGCCTCAATCCCGACGGGACAGCCACTCAGCGCACCATCGAGGTTGACCTGGCGGCCGGAGTCAATGAAGAAAACAATCCGCCCCTGCGGCCAAATGACGCCGTCGTGGTCAATCGCTCCGGCCTAGCCCGAGCCTCAGATACGACCGGGGCCGTGCTCTCGCCCCTGTTCGGTATCTTGCGACTGTTCAGTATTTTTTAGCGCCGGCGGCTGGGACTAGTGCCTGTAGCCGTGTCTAGCATTTGGCTGGCCAGGTCTTCGAGCTCTTGTCGCAGGGCCATATTCAGATGGCTGATGTAATATTCCATACGATGATCGTTAATCAGGTCGAGGCCCGGGTCAAAGAGTCCTTTGATAAAACCGATTGCCGCCGCGTCCAACAAACGGGCTGTGAGCCGGTAGTTGGCCACGATCATGCCCCGAGCGTTGAAATACTTGATTTTGCCGAAGTGCCCATAGAACCGAGTGAGGTTCAGCAGCGAGAGCGGCGGCGGTACGTGGGGCACGATGTCATATATTGTTGACGAAGCGAAAAACTTTGCCATCGAGATGCTGACTGAGCTGACGGGTAAAGGTGAGATCGCCTACCCGAGGCTGGCCAAAGGTATACAGCCCGGCCACCTCGATCTGATTGTCAGAGAGAGCCGCGGCGGCCATGGACGCTAGCGCACCGCCCAGGCTATGGCCGGTGAGGTACAGCGGTGGCAGCGATTTACCCTGAAGGAACGCCTGCTGCTGCCAGCGATCGAGCTGGTGCAGAACCGACTGCTCGATAATGGCCCAGGCGAGAAAAAATCCGGTATGCACCCGGCCTTTGTAAGAAGAAAGCGTTGTTGCTCCGTCTCGGCGAATGGTAAAGCTGCGCAGCTGGGTACTGAAATTGGTTACCCAGTCCTGGGGTTCCTGACTGCCGCGAAAGGCCAGCACCATAAACTGTTCGCTGCGAAACATGAAGGCCTGAGTATCGCGCCCCTGGTTGTTGAAATAGCGAAAGTCATGTTTGATATCGATCCCCCAGCGGCGGACAATCTCTGCCACAGTTTTTTTGTCCTGATAGCTTAAATAGGCGATTTTCGCCAGGCTGAGAGCAAGCCGGGTGCTGTAGTCGGGCGTCACTTTTAAAGCCGTCAGGTCGTTCTCCTTGTAGGGAGACGGCAGAATTCGATAGCCAAACCGCTCGAACAGCTTTTGGACGCCACTAAAGCCGTAGCTGTGGATGTAGCTATAGAGGGCGTCGTAGAACTTAGAGGTGCCCTCGCGGCGGCAGGCCGGGTCGCCAATCCGCCCGCGCCCAGCAGCAGCCCCAGCGCTATTGCCCACTGTGGGGCAAACTCAGCTGCCACAATTCCAGCTGATGCAGCGGGCTGAGAAGACTCGGCAGCGCCTGGCATTGGCGATGACGCTACAATTTCAATCGGCCGGGCGGCCTGGACGACGACCGGGTGCCCCCAGCCTAGGTTCAAGAATGTCAGTCCCCCTGCCACAATTGTGATTAACCGCATTGTTCTGCCCTGTTTTGGGCCGATTGCAGGCCCGTATGCCCCAATCCTAACCCTGACCTTTTGCCCCGTTAGACCCTGTGAAGATTAACTTTCCTAACCGCTGGCCGACCGATGCCCAAAGCGCGATCGCGCTGCAAAACCAGCTGCGATCGCAGATTGTCACTGTAGATCGTTTCGACTCGGTGTCAACCGTAGCGGGGGTTGATGTCGGGTTCGAGCAAGACGGCGCGGTTACCCGGGCAGCCGTGGTCGTGCTCAGCTTTCCCCAGCTAGCGCCGCTGGAGTATCAGCTAGCTCGCCGCCCAACGGACTTTCCCTACATCCCGGGTCTGCTTTCCTTTCGCGAAATTCCAGCCGTTTTGGCAGCGTTGGCCCAGCTCAAAACCGAGCCCGACCTGATCCTCTGCGACGGTCAGGGGACCGCCCATCCCCGCCGCTTGGGTATCGCCTGCCATCTGGGGCTGATTCTGCAACGGCCCACCATCGGCGTCGCCAAATCGCGGCTGGTCGGCCAGCATTCAGACCTGCCTGAAGAAAAAGGAGCCTGGGTGCCGCTGCTCGACCAGGGTGAGACAATCGGCGCGGTGCTGCGCAGCCGGTCAGCGACGAAACCGCTGTACGTCTCAGCGGGCCATCAGATCAGTCTAGAAACGGCGCTCCGCTATGTCTTGCAGTGCACGCCAAAGTATCGCCTGCCGGAAACCACCCGACTCGCCGATCGGCTGGCCTCTCGGCGGCGAGCGATGCCCGCGATCGCAGCGGCTACCGAGCCAGTCTTAGAGCAAAAGAGTCTGTTTTAAACTGTGCATGCGTGAAGGCCATTCCGTTAGGGCATTCCTATGAAGCTCCTATCAAGATCGATAAATCTATTGCCAGCTATGGCAGAATTGGCCTAACCCTGCGCTGAGTTTCACTGTGGATTCTTCCCGGACCGATCGACCCCCGGCCCAGCTGAGCAGTATCAAAGCCCAGCTCGATCTGGTGCTGCTGGCCTTAGAGGCGCTGGTCGGCATTGGTTCGGAAGCGATTTTAGCCGCAGCTCAGGAACTGCAGCTCGACAGCCTGCTGCCCGATCGGGTTAGCCTGTGGCGGCTGCGCCAGTCCAGCCCGCTGCGTAAGGGGCAGGGTCGCAAAAAGCTCGACGTGGACGAAGCCAGAGCCCTGGTGCTGATTACCTGTCGGCTAGCCACGGCGCACCACGGTCTGATTCGCCAGGCCGTTGCCCGCCTGGAGCAGCTGACGGAACAGGGACAGCCGCCTCACCGAGCCGCCGTCCTGGGCGACTATCTAGATAACTTTAGCAATACCTATTTAGAGCGGATGGTCGATGACTCCGCTTTGCCCGCTGCCAAAACGCCTGAACCGACAGAATTGGCTCAGCTAGCGCTGCAGCTGCTAATCGACCTGCTCTTTTACAGCAGTCCAGGCGGAGTGAGGCGGCTGTGGTTGAGTTTGGTGGACCGGGCGGGGTGATGGGGTGGTGG
>NZ_JADEXG010000038.1 GCF_015207255.1 Vasconcelosia minhoensis LEGE 07310 | reverse complement strand
CCTCCCGCCCGGCCCCTACGAGACCTGGAAATATCAGCGCAACTTAATCAATCGCTATTTTCAGTCCTGGCAGTGGCCCGAGTTCGGCGGAATCAACCTGAATCAAAAAACCTGGTGCGATGGTCCCTACGGTCGAGAGCAAGAATTTGTCGGAGCGACTTTAGATAATCGCAATCAGCTTTCGACTGAGGCGACGGCTCGCCTGCTGCACAGCATTATCGGAGGCGTTTCGGTCTCACCCGAGCGATCCCAGGCGATGATGGGGCTAATGCAGCGTCGCCTCGATCCGGCTCAGCTCGCGGCCGATCCCGAAAATCAGGTGACCGGTTTCCTCGGGGCGGGGCTGCCGACCCATGCCCAGCTCTGGTCTAAAGCAGGGCTAACTAGCCGAGTGCGACATGACGCGGCCTATGTTGAATGCGGTGACTGCCTCCCCTATCTGCTGGTGGTCTTTACCGAAGGCCAAGCGCATAGCGACAATCCGGCGATTTTGCCCTTTGTCTCGGCTCAAATTCTGACAGAAATCGCCGCGATCGCGCCTTCAGACCTTAGCCCCAGCGACCCTATGTAAACATGCTATGCTGTAGCTGACTCGGAACTACGCGATCGCAACGCCCAAATCTTGTCAGGACCGGAAGGTAGCAGCAATACGGGATGCTTGCGATAGGCGTAGTCTCCGGGTCTCTTTGGTTTTAAAGCGATAATTTCTGTAGTCATCTGGAAAATCTGTCTCTATCCTAGGAAGAGTGGCCTTTCTCAATAGGATTGGCTGACAGTAAAGCAGAGGCTGAAGCGGTGGCTGATTTTAGTAATTTAGTCCAGAAGGCGTTTTATTTGGGGATGGGGCTGGCGTCCTACGCGGGCGAGAAGGCTGGCAGTCGGCTGGCCGACCTCCAGGGACAGGCTCAAAAGCTGGTCGATGAGCTGGTGGAGCGCGGCGAGATGACCGCCGAAGAAGCCCAGAAAATGATCAACGATATGGTCGAGCGAGCCCAGGCCAGCGCCCCCCGTGAACCGGCTGCAACGGAGCAGCCCCGTCGAATTGAAATTTTGGATGACGACGCGCCGCTGGCCAATGCGCCTCTAACCGAGCCGACCCCGACTCCAGAGGAACAGCAGGCCGCCGTCCTGCGCCGTGAAGTGGAATCCCTGCGACAGGAACTCCAGCGTTTGAAACGAGAATAGGCTGGGCTTTATAGTCCGATCTCGCCTGACGCATCCTTATTCATATCAGCTATCTATCCGCAAGCCTATGGAAGCGTGGTTAAAGCAAATTAGCCAAACCCTGGAAGCCGTCGCCGAACAGTCGGAGCGCTGGCTGCTGGCCGCTTCCAAAGACGCCTCAGAGGCCATGGACGAGCTACTAGACGCGTCCGTATCGGCGTTGAGCGAATTTGAAGATGCCGTTCTGCCAACGTTCGAACGACTGTCGGAGGATTTGGCTCAGATCTTAGAGCCGGGGATTGACTTTTTAGAAGAAAACTTAGACCGCTGGGTTGAAGATACGGCTGCGCCCCTGACGCACACCTTACAGCCCTGGCTACAGGAGCACCCGACCTGCATTGGCTGTCGTCACTACCACGGCGAAAACTATGGTGAGAACATCCTAATTTGCGCCATGTACCCCTATGGTCCTGACCAGGAGACCTGCCCCGACTGGGAATCGGTCTGGGATCAGTCCGACCGCCAATAGCTGTCATCGGGGTTACGGCTCGAGTCTAGTAGCGGAAAGAAATGGCCGACCGGTCCCTGACCCTGGCCAATCCGCAGCGAATGCTGAAGCGCAGCGGTGACGTAATCTTTGGCGGCAGTGACCGCTGTATAGGTCGGAATACCTCGGGCCAAGTTCGCCGCGATCGCGGCTGACAACGTACAGCCGGTGCCATGGGTATCTCGGGTTTCAACCGGCTGGGTCTTGAGTACGGCCGCCTGACCATCAAACCAGATATCGACGCCGCGCAGCTCGTTGGTAAACCCCCCCCCTTTGACGACCACGGCCTGCGGCCCCAAGCTGTAGATCTTTTGGGCCGCTACCTGCATGTCGGTCAGGGTTAAAATTTCCATACCCGCCAGAATCTCTGCTTCGCGCCGATTAGGCGTGAGTACGGTAGCCAGGGGAATTAGCCGCTGTCGCAGGGTTGCGATCGCGTTATCATCAATCAGCTGCGCCCCCGTCCGCGAGACCATGACCGGATCAACAACTAGCGCCGGTAGCGGATTGCGCTCTAGGTAGTCCGCGATCGCGTCAATAATAGACTGGTTGAGCAGCATTCCCGTTTTTGCTGCCTGCACGCCAATATCCTCAACCACGGTCGTGACCTGAGCGACGACCATATCGGGCGACAGCGCCTCGACGCGGCTGACACCCTGGGTATTTTGAGCGGTGATGCAGGTCAGCGCGCTAGCGCCATGCACAGCGTGAAATGCAAACGTCCGCAAATCGGCCTGAATGCCAGCACCGCCACCGCTGTCGGACCCGGCCATCGTCAGCGCTACCGGGATAGTAACGGCCATCGTCAGCGATTAGGTCGTCGCCGCTGCAAGAACTCGGGGATATTCAGGTTGGGCGAGACGGGCTGGCTGGTCGATGCGGGCTTTTCAGTTTCGACCGGCGTTGGCGGCTCTAGGCTAGGCGTTCGCTTCAGCGGCGTCACTCGGCTGACCTGAGTGGGCGAAGTCCGACTATCGACGCTGAAGCCCGTCGCAATCACCGTAATCCGGATCTCGCCCTGAAGCCGTTCGTCAATCACCGCCCCAAAAATAATATTAGCGTTGGGATCGACCGCTTCATAGATGATCTCAGCCGCAGAATTGACTTCGTGCAGGGTCAGGTCAGTACCGCCGGTAATGTTGAAGACCACCCCACCGGCCCCGTCAATTGAGGTTTCGAGCAGGGGCGAAGAAATAGCGGAAATGGCCGCTTCGCGAGCGCGAGACTTGCCTGAGCCAACCCCGATCCCCATCAGCGCCGAACCGGCATCGGCCATCACCGCGCGGACATCGGCAAAGTCAACATTGACCAGGCCAGGGATCATAATGATATCTGAGATCCCCTGAACACCTTGCCTCAGGATGTCATCCGCGACTCGAAAGGCTTCCTGCACCGGGGTCTGTTCTGAAATTACCGAGAGCAGCTTGTCATTGGGAATGATGATCAGCGTATCGACACTGCCCTGGAGAGCATTGATCCCATCTTCGGCTTGAGACGTCCGGCGGCGGCCTTCAAAGGAGAAAGGACGAGTGACAACGCCTACCGTTAGCGCCCCGGCCTCTTTTGCTGCCTCAGCAACGATCGGCGCGGCACCGGTACCGGTACCCCCGCCCATCCCGGCAGTGATGAAGACGAGGTCAGCGCCTTCCAGGGAACTAAAGATTTCGTCTCGGGACTCTTCAGCCGCCTTTTGGCCAATCGCAGGGTTGCCGCCGGCCCCTAGTCCACGCGTCAGCTTTTGGCCGATTTGGAGAGCGTTGGTAGAAGAGGCCGCCGTCAACGCCTGGGCATCGGTATTGACCGTCCAAAACTCTATACCCGCCAAACCACTGTCGATCATGCGGTTGACGGCGTTGCAGCCGCCACCCCCAACGCCAATGACCTTAATCTTCGCTATACTGCTCGGCACAATATCACCGCCTGCGGCCGCCTCTCCTAACATGTTTTTAGTATTATTACCTGATGCGGCGGAATTAATACCTAATCCAGAGCTGAGATAAGAATTTGTGTGCGAAGCTGCGTTATTCATAAAGTTCGCTGGAAGTGTGGATAGAGTCGTCGTTTAGCTGTTTATCCGAGGGGGCTGTCCCTAAATCGACCGCGGGAACTGACTGTAAACCTATATATAGAACTGATCCTACAGTTTCAGTCGATAAATATTGAGATGTTTATGGAAATACTAGAGCAGACCCAGCTCATGGGGCAAGAAAGGCTCTAGTCAACTATAGGGGAACTTGCTTAAAAAACCAAATAGATAAAGGTTTAAAAAATCTACAAGTCAAAACGGTTCCTGAGTCGTCTAAGACCCCTTATTCGGCTTAGAAATTTCGACGGCGGGACTCTGCGGTTCTCTCAGGTCGATAAAAGCGATTTTTTCTTTGCCCACTTTGCCATTCAGGCTCCGCATCTGATCTAAGGCCACAAGCTGCTCAGAGAAACGGGGACCAAAAGGGCCAAGGTGAACCTCGCCCAACTCTGTTTGCAGAATTAGATTATTGGGGTTACGCCAGTCAACCTCTGAGATTTTTACCGGACTACGGCTGAGCATTGGGTAGAGCTGAGCCCACTGCTCCTGATAGGTCGGTCGCATTCCGTAAACCTGAAGACCAGGCAGCTCAAAGCCGTGATTAGACTGGCTGAAGCTATCGTAAGGCATCCAAAAGCCGCCCTGGTCAAGCAGGCCCATTTCTTGAAAGGGGACCGTTTTGGCCGGAATCGCGCTGATCGGCTCAGTCGGGTCGGGTAGCGCGACCGCCACCGGGTATCGCTCTTGGACGCGGACATGCAGCCCCGGTGGGAACAGCCGTCGGCTGACGATAGCGTCGGCAATTGGGCCATGCTTTTTTAGCTGAGCTGATAGGGTTTGCGGCTGCACCTTGAGCAGCGGCTGCGGGTAGTCAATTGGGAGCAGGGCTTGAATTTCATCATCTGAAAGCAGCTGATTGCCGCTGATGTCGAGCTGTTCGCCAGACTGAATCAACCAGACCGGAGAGGTCGCTACCCAAACTGTGCCTGCGGTTAAACCCGAGATCGCGATCGCGCGCCAAATTCCCTGTAGCAGCCTATAGCGGCGCTGCTGTCGCAGCCGCTGCCGCCGGGTCGCCAGATCTTGTGAGGTCGGCACTTGAAAATCTGTCATGGCCGAAAAGCTATCAAAACGTTATCCATTTAAGCACTTAGCTCTCAAAAAAGCTGTCCCCTCAGAAAGCTGTCCCTTAAGGTAGTGAAGAGCAACCAAATTTAGATCCAGTTCGAGACGGGTTAGGACTGGGGTAGAGCTTGGCCGGATGTGACGAGCGGCTGAAGATAGTTAAACCAATTTTGGGCAATTTCCCAATCGCTGAAGGGGATTGACTGGTGCTGCCCGGACCGAGTCGTCAATCCGAGTGCAATTCGACCACGAACCTTCTCGGTAGCTGGCGCCACCGGCTGCCGATCGACTTCGAGCCGAATGGTCTGAACTTCTGAGAAGGTGAGCGTCTGAATGTTAACGGGACCCTGCCGGGTGGGCTTGCCCCAGGTCAAAGTCTGCCCGGTTTGCCCTAGCACGGCATAGATGTCGTACTTGGCTCGCTCAAACTGCTGAGCCCAGACCTTGTAAGCTTCTAGCTTGCGATACTCATTCCAACCGGCCCAGGTCAGGCCGATGAAGAGAATAAGCAGAGGTAACCAGAGTAGACCGCGCTCCATAACTGTATTAATTAAGGCGACTGATATTGTTAATTCTTACGACGTAAATGGCTGAAGGCTTTGCCCCTTAGTGGCAAGATGAGGGCTAGCGCTGTTGGAGACTTATATCCCTGGGCAGCGTCAGTATAGTCAACATAGCTCATATTTTATTAAGGAGACGGCATGATCCTACCTTTACTCGCAGCAATGGGGAATGTTCCCCACACCCCTGAATGGAGTCCAAAAATCGCGGTGGTAATGATTGTGTGCAATATCATTGCGATCGCGATCGGCAAATTCGGCATTCGCCAGCAAAATGTGGGACCGAGCATGCCAGCGCCGCAGTTTTTTGGCGGCATGAGCCTGGGTGCGGTGCTCGCGACCACGAGCTTCGGTCACCTAATTGGCGCCGGGGCAATTCTGGGATTGGCAAATTTGGGCGTCCTATAGAGAGCAGAGAGCGGCCAATCGGTCTCATCAAGCTGCCATCGAACGTCCCAGTTCAAACGGTCGAAATGTGTCGGGGAGCGTTTTGTCGGAACCAGCGGCTGGGGCCGCCGGATGCCGGTAATGCGCTCTCTGTTTCTACCTTGGGGGTAGCAGTGATCGTCCTGGTGCTGCCGCTGGCAGCTGACTGCGCGATTATTCGATATAATCTCATTCGTTGGTCGGGATCCCTCTAGCCGTGATTGCAGTGTACGCGGGCAGCTTTGATCCGATTACCTATGGTCACATTGACATTATTACCCGCAGCAGCCGTCTCTATGAGCGGGTGGTGGTAGTAGTCTCAAAAAATCCAACCAAGCGGCCCCTATTTACGGTGGACAAACGGATGGAGCAGATCCGAAAATCTACGGAGCATCTACCGAATATCGAAGTTGATAGCTTTAGCGGCTTAACCGTAACCTATGCCAGAATGCGGCAAGCCCAGGTTTTACTGCGCGGTCTGCGGGTGCTTTCAGATTTTGAGAAAGAGCTGCAAATGGCGCATACCAATAAAACTCTAGCCGATGATATCGAAACGGTTTTTTTAGCAACCTCAACCGAATATGGCTTTCTCAGCAGTAGCCTAGTCAAAGAAATCGCCCAGTTTGGTAGCGCTATTGGTCATCTGGTTCCGCCCCATGTCGTCCTCGATATCGAGAAATGTTACGCCAAGACTCCCCCCTAACTGACCGTCCGCACAATGGAAATCGACCTGTGAACAACGAGCTTTACGACGATACCGCGGCTAGCGGCGCCGCTTCCGAACGGTTTAATCTGCCGCAGGAGCTCGATCGGGTGGAGGAAATTTTGCTCGACAGTCCGCGTCTACCGCTGACCGGACGGACGCTGGTCAGTGAAGATGAGGTGCTCGATCAGCTGGATATCGTCCGGGTCAATCTGCCCTCGGCCTTTCAAGAGGCAACCCAAATCGTCCAGCAGCGCGATGCCATTTTGACTGAGGCAGAGCAGTACGCTCAGGAAATTGTCACCCGGGCCGAAAAACAAGCAGCAACGATTCTGAATGAGCTGACGATTATCCGGCAGGCTGAGCAGCAGGCGCAGCAGATCCGTCTCCAAACCGAGCAGGAATGCGAAAGTTTGAGATCGCGCACCGTCGCCGAAATCGAGCAGTTTCAAAATCAGTCGCGGCAGGAATGGGAGGAGGCCCAGCGCAAGGCGCTGAGCGATCGTCAGGCGATTAAAGAAGACGCCGACACCTATGCCGATCAGATCCTAGAGGGGATGGAGCGCCAGTTCATCGAGATGCTGCACGTGCTGCGCAACGGTCGTCAGCAGATTCAAACTGGCCAGGCGGTGGATGTTGATGCGGGTAGCCGATCGGTGGCTAGGCCCAACGGCAGCGAGTCGCCAAGCGGGGCGCCGCGGCCAGCGCGATCGCGCGAAGTCGCGAGCCCCGCCCCGCGATCGCCTAAATCTCAGCGTCCGCCCCGCCCCCGCCCATGATTGGCTACCTTAGGGGCAGCCTCGCCGATATCCAAAAACTGCCGAACGGTCGGGTGATCCTAACCTTGGACGTACAGCAGGTCGGCTATGACATTCAGGTCAACCCCCGACTGCTGAGCCAGCTGCCACCGCTCGGCGATCCCACCCAGATCTACACCCACTTGCAAACCCGAGAAGACCAGACCGTACTGTTCGGCTTTGGCTCGCGGGCCGAGCGCGACGCCTTTCGGCTGCTGATCAGCGTCAGCGGCATTGGCCCCCAAATGGGCATGGCGCTGCTAGATACGCTGGGCCTACAAGACCTAATTCAGGCGGTGGTGTCGGCCAATACTCGGCTGCTCTCACGAACGCCGGGCGTCGGGGGCAAGACGGCTGAGCGAATTATTCTGGAGCTGAAGACCAAACTCGGGGAATGGCGTCAGCAGTCCGGTCTGATTGCCCCCACCGGCGGTCCGGCTACGGTTGTGCAGGAAGAGGTTGAAATGACGCTGCTGGCTCTGGGCTACAGCAATAGCGAAATCAGCAAAGCGCTCCAGGCTGTGGGTCGGAGTACGACGCTGAGCAAGACAGCCGACACTGAAGCCTGGATCCGCGAAGCGATCACCTGGCTCAGCCAGTAGCGGATTTAATCCGGAATTAGGCCGAGATAGACGCGGCCTGATTCGGGGCCTTGGGTCGTGGGAGCCTGGCCGGTTTCAAGGTTCGCTAAGGCAGCGGCATAGCCAAAACCGGCATCGACACCGACCACCGTTCCCTGGGTACCGTCATCGCCCGCTGCCAGGACAGTCCAGAATCGGCGGCTGCGGAAGCTGCTGCCAACGGCTAGCCAGGCGGGGTCGCCGCCGACATAGCCGGGCACGGGATCGCCATTGATAGTCAGCTCAGAGCGATTCAGGATGGAGGCCATGGCTCGGCTGCCGAGGTAGACAGTGCCGCTGGGGCTGGCCGCAATATCGCCGAGCCGCATCGCGTTGGCTTTGCCCTTTGAGTTGCGGGGCATGACTAGCTGAGACTGAACCAGACTGCCGCTGCCGGGATCGACCCGGGCAAAGTAGGTGATGTGGGCCGCGCCGCTGTTGTGCAGCCGGGTGTGGTCGTCTGTCCGAGTGACGAAGGGGGCCGTCTGCCCCTGCTGTTCTTCTGCGGTCATGGGCTGACCACGCCAGCGAAAGATAGTCGCCGTTCCAGCGCTTTCTCCAGCGATATAGAGGTAGCCATCGGGCTCTTGACTGACGCGCAGCAGCCGGGTATCGGCCACGTTTTGCTGGATGGTCTCGGCCCGATCGCCAAACAGAGTCCAGTCCTGTTCGCCGCTAAAGTCGAAGGCTGCCAGCTTGGCAATCTGCACGGGCTGCCGCTGGCCGCCCAGGTCAGTAAAGGTGCTGTTGCGAAAGCTGGTGACATAGACCCGATCGCCGCCGCAGGCGCTGACCTCGATATCGGTGACCTGAGTCGCGTCCAAAGTTTTTGAAAACAGCCGGGTGCCGCTGGGGTCGTGTAGCGTGACCGTCTTGCCTACGAGTACGGCAATCTGCCCAGCGGATGAAATTGCGACCCGGCTGGCTTGCTCATAGGGCAGGGTAGCCAGGGTTTCACCACTGCTGGCGTCGATCCTTAGGACGGTGTTCTCAAGCGCGATCGCGAGCTGGTCTAAGGCACTGCTATAGGCTATGTCCTGAATTTTGCCCGCCAGGGAAACCGGATTGAAGACGCTGCCGGTGGCCGGGTCAATGGAGTAGAGCCTGCCGCCGTTCTGGGTGTTGACAGCCGCGATCGCGCCTGCGGGCGTCAGTACCACATCGACCCCCGAGTCGCCCTCTAGGTAGAGCCCCACCGTCAGGTCTAGATTTTTGCTGTAGGTGACCGCCTGGTTGGTTGCAGCCATGGCGGTCGGACAGCCTGCGACTGATGCTGACGCCACCAGCCGTTCTAGCCTGGGCGCTAAGCCGGCTGAGACTGACGGCGACAAGGCATTGAGGTAAAACAGCAGAATTTCGATGGAGAGGGCTAACATAGAAGCGGTCCAAAGCTACGAGCAGGGCATTCGCTCTTTCACTCTAGCCCGACCTGGGATGTCCATGAACCCCGATGCCGAGAGGCTAAAATTTCATGTCACCCTTTTGAGCCAGGTTAGACCGCCATGTCGGGAGAAACCGATCTTGAGACGCTGTTGCAGTCTATTTTCAGCCTATTATCACGACCATTTGTTGATCCCGGCTGCCCAGGCACAGCGAGCAATGGAACTGCTCCAGGCGTTTTCATCCAGATAGCCGTTTTAATGCGAAGCGCTAGGGCCGCTGCGATTGCTGCTTTAAGCCGCCTGTAGATACTCGGTCTCAAAGCCGTGGTAGTGAGGCTGGAGGCCAGACGCTAGGAGCTGACGCAGCTTGGGGATTTCGCCGCTGTTATAGACGCGGAATTCGTTTTGCACATTGGCGCCCTGGGTTCGGACGGCCTGATTAATGACTAAGGAACCGCTGGCATCAGACTCCGAGCGATGGAAAGTTCCAGGGGGAATGCGCAGGATATGACGGTTGGCATCTAGTCGGACCACGTGGTAGGGATGATCCCATTCAAAATTGACCAGGTGAAAGGTACGACCGCCGGACAGCGCTAGCAAATTATCCTCCTGCCGAGAGTGGAGATAAAATTGCCAGCTGGTATCTTGAGCATTGTTTGGACTGATAGCCGGGCCATCGTGGTAAACGAGGTCCCGAGCGTTCGAGGAGGGTACTGTGATGTCAAAGAATTGAACGCTGGGCGTATCTCTGAATTTTTGAAAGTTGAGTAGTTCGAACATGGAAACCTATCAAAGGCGTTAGCTTGTTGGTTGTTGCTACCCTAGCCTTGGCTTTATTGAAGGATCAAACCGCCTGCTGGGGGATATCTATGCGGAAAGCGAATAGAAATTGGTCATGAACATCTTTCATCTTGAGGTTTTAGCGGCCGTTGCGGAGTATGGTACGTTCTCGGATGCCGCGATTAACCTGGAGATTTCGCAATCTGCTGTGAGCCGGGCTGTCGCCTCATTAGAGGCTGAGCTGGGGGTGCCGCTGATGACGCGGGGACGCTTTGGGGCCAAGCTGACGCCCGTCGGTGAGCGGGTGATTGGGCATAGTCGAAAAATCCTGGACCTCAAGGAGCAGATAGACTATGAGGCCAACTTAGAGAAGGGGTTATACAATAGCCGCCTGCGCATTTCCTCCTTTCGCAGCGCCGCGACGCATTTGCTACCCGCTAATATTGCCCGGTTTCGGAAACAGTTTCCCCATGTTGAAGTGACTTTGGCAGAACTTGACCCGGCCGGGGTCGAACAGTCCCTCAGGGAAGGGCAGACCGATTTGGGCCTGATTCCCCTGCCCCGCTCGGAGGAATTTAAAACCTGGGAGATCGCTCGCGATGAGTATGTCGTTCTCCTCCCCAAGTCGGAACCGCCGCCGCCCAAGACGCTAACCTGGGATGACCTCTCGGCCTATTCCTTCATTCTCTTTAACTATGCCGAATGCACCAGCGCCGTGCGCGACCACTGGAGCCGCTGGGGTCAGTCCTTCGACGTGGCCTATGTGATCAAAGAAGATTCCACTATTGTCAGTATGGTTGCTCAGGGGCTGGGGGCGGCTATTCTGCCTCGCTTGGCGGCGCTGCCGATTCCAGCCGGGGTGCATGTGCGATCGCTCCCTATCCGTCTTAACCGCGTCATTGGTGCCGCGATTCTCGCCAGTACGCCCCCGGCTCCAGCGGTCAGAATGTTTTTAGACGTGCTCAGGGAGCAGGGTAAATTTGCGGCTTAGCGCCGTAGCGTTTTTGCTGGATTAGCCCATTTTATTTATGGCTTTTATAGCCGTTCTGGTCTCAGCTGTTTTCCCCATTGCCCTAATCGCCCTGATTGGTCTGTGGGCCGGACGAGCATTTGCCCTGGACCTGAGGACGCTGGCCAGGCTGAACATCTACGTTTTAATTCCCGCCTTGGTGATTATGGGGCTCTCCGGTAGCCGTATAGAAGCGCGTAGCGCTGCCGGGATTGTCGGTGGGTATGCCATTTGCTCGGGCTTGCTCTATCTGATTGCGGCAGTTTCTGGTCGCCTACTTAAACTGTCAGCAGATGAACGCAAAAGCCTGATTGCAACGACGCTGTTCGCCAATACGGGCAACATTGGCCTATCTTTCATCCTATTCACCCTGGGTCAGGCTGGGCTAACGCGCGCTGTGGTCTACCTGGTCGCCTCGTCTATCCTAATCGCTAGCCTAGGGCCCATTGTCCTAAAAGGGGAAGGGATCCGAGTCGGAATCCGATTTACGCTAAGGCTGCCGGTATTTTGGGCGACTGGAGCCGGTCTAGCGATTCAAGTTTTGGCGATACAGATACCAACCGCGCTTAGCCGTGGCATTGAGACCCTAGGCGACGCGGCGATTCCAATGGCACTACTGACATTGGGTATTCAGCTCTCGCAAACCCAGATTGCCTTTGGCTCGTACGAGCTGTTTGCCGCTAGCCTGAGGCTCTTCTTAGCTCCCTTATTGGCCTATCTAGTGAGCCATGCCTTAGGTCTAAGCGGTCTAGATTTGCAGATCCTGGTGATGCAGGGGGCAATGCCGGTAGCGGTGAATGCCCTGATCTGGGTCAGTGAGCTCGGCGGCGATGCGCCTCGAGTCGCCCGAACCATTGTTTTGTCTACGCTAATGAGCTTCTTTACCCTACCCCTGATGCTCTGGCTGAGTACCCATTAGCGCGCTATGAAGCGCCTCATCGCGGCTTGACATAGGCGCTTATTCTTTGAAGAGATGCCAATTTGAACCTGTCCCCGTATCGAACTAAAGCGATAGCAGGTTAATTATAGAATCTCTAGCAAAGATTCTCGGGTTGCTCGCTCGGCAGCAGGTGATGAAAGATATAGCCCATCGCAGCGCTCAGTACTGGCTGTGGCCCTGGCTCACAATCCTGACCGGGCTGCTGCTGACGCTGTGGCTGCAAACCTATTCGCAAGATGGCGTATTCTTCAGCGGTGACGGTGGGCTGAAGGCGCTTTTAGCTCAGCAGTTGGGGATGGGAACCTGGCAGATCGGGCTCGATTTACCCACGCCTGCACCCTGGATTACCGACCTCTGGCAGCAGGGTCTGTACCCTTTCACACCGCCCTATGTCTACGAACAGGGAACAACGCACTTCATCACGTTCCCCTTTACGTTTCCCGCTGTGACTGCGCCTTTTTACGCCTTGCTTGGCCATCGCGGCCTGTATGTGGTGCCGCTGATATCACTATGGCTGCTGTGGGGCCGGTTTTATCAGATTGGGCTGCGGCTGGGCCTGCGGCCTGCGGTACTCGCCGCTGGGCTGGGTTGCGTCATTTTAGCCTCGCCGCTATCGCTGTATGGAGCCATGTACTGGGAGCATACGCTGGCGGTAGCGCTGGCCTTTTGGGGGCTAACGGCGGTGGTTTTTCCGCCAGCGACAGGCCGAGCAGGGAGGCCCTTGGGAGGTGTGCTGATGGGTCTGGCGGTCTGGTTTCGGCCTGAATTTTTGTGTTTGGTGGCTGGCGTTACGCTGCTGCTGGGGCTAGGCTGGCTAGGGCTGGGCTGGCTCCAGCTTGGCGTCAGACAGTCTTTGCGATTGCTGGCAGCGATGCTGCTAACGGTGCTAGTTTTCTTTGGCCTCAATTTCTATATCTATGGTCATCCCCTAGGCATCCATGCCATTCAAATTGTGGAAGGGTCGTCCCCGCTTCAGCAATTGACGCAAGCCGGAGCGAGCTACCGGCAGCTGCTGACCTCTCTATTTCGATACTTTCCAATCGCGCTGTTTGCGATCGCGTTTACCCTGACGGCAAGTCTGAATTCTCGGCTAAAGCTGAGCCCGACGATGCGATGGCTGCTGCTGCTGAGCCTGCTATTTGCCCTATCTGTGCCGCTGATCGTTCCTCCGGGAGCGGGCGGCAAGCAGTGGGGACCACGATTTTATCTCATTCTGGTGCCGCTGCTTTCGCTGGTGGTTGCGCAGCAGCTAGAGCAGGTTTGGGACAGTCTCAGGGGGCTCTGGCGGGGCGGGGCGATCGCGCTCTTGGCGCTGCTCTTTGCCTTCGGACTCCAGCTCAATACGGTTCAGGGGGCCTTCAGCCGGTATGAAGACCCGCAAACGGGCTCCATTTCCTTACCCCATAGCTATGCCCCGATTGCGCCCGCGATCTCGACCCTGCGCGCCCAGCCGCTGCCCTGGGTAGCCATGTCCCATCAATTTGTAGCCCAGCAGCTCTGGGCAGGTGTTCCTGAAAAGACCTTTTTTCGAGCCGAGAGCTTGGCTCAGGTCAAGCAGCTGGCTCAGGCCCTAGCAGTTCAGAATGAGTCGGCCTTCCTCTATGTTTGCTACCCCCATCGAGACTGTCCCATCCCCGAGACGGTTCCCGCCGCGCTGAGCTTAGAGGCCGCAGGCAAGCCGGCTCAGCTTGTCTTCCAGCCGATGGGCAATGCGGGTAAATATCCGCTCTATACCGTCAGGCTTGTTACCCGACCTTAGGTTATCGGCGCTGCCATGTTAAAAAAATACCGTTCGGGCATAGGAATTGAGGGCTGGCTGCTGGTAGCAGTCGCGATCTCGGTGTTGCTGCGTGTGGTCTACGTCGGGGCGAGAGAGCTGTGGTATGACGAGGTGCTATCGCTGCTGCTTTCAACCGGACAGCGGCTACAGTACGAAAATCCGCCGAATGTGCCGGTTCCGCTGGCCCGCTATGCTGCACTGCTACATCTGCCTACCTTCAGCAGCCCGATAGACGCGATCAAAACAGTCAAACCGCTGCTACAGGGGCTGGTGGGTCGGGAACCCCATCCGCCGCTGTTCTTTCTCTCTCAGTACGTCTGGCTCTTTATCTCTGGGACGAGTGAGGCAGCCCTGCGGAGCCTGAATGCGCTACTAGGGATCGGCTCCCTGCTGGGAGCATACGGTATGGGTCGGGCGCTGCTAGAGCATCGCGGCGGGCTGGTGATGGCGGCGCTGTTGGGGCTGAATCCCTTCTTCTGGTTTCACTCGCTAAACCTGCGAATGTATGGGCCAACGGTGCTGTGGGTGACGCTGAGCGGCTGGGCTATGCTGTCCCTGTGCTACCATCCGCCCCGCCGCTGGAGTCGTCAGGTCCTGAGCTCACTGCTGCTGATTGGTAGTGTTACAGCTGGCCTGCTGACCTATTACCTCTTTGCCTACTGGGTGCTGGCCCTGATGCTGCTGGTGCTGGTATGCGATCGGCGGCGCTGGTGGCAGCACGGGCTGCGGCTGGCTGTGGCGGGTCTGCTGGCTATGCCTTGGTATGCTTGGGGGCTGCCGCAGCAGCTACGCAATGCCGACTTCGAGCGCTTTGGCGAAGATTTATCCGGAATAGAGACGGTGCTGATCCATACCCAAGGCGTGATCGAGGCAATTGGAATCAATCTACTGGTAGGCGACTGGGCTAGCGGCCTGTCCCGACCCTGGCTGATTGCCGCTGGGCTGATTGCGATCGCTGGACTTGTTTGGATGGCAGCCCATCTCGCCGCCCGGCGTGAACAGCGACTGGTCCCGGTGCTGATTTTAGGACTGGTGCCCATTTCAATTGCCCTGGCAGCAGATGTCGTCTCAGGCAAATTTACCCTGTCCTGGGGCGAAGGTCGCAGCGTAATTTTCATCCTGCCGGGGCTGCTGCTGTGGATGACGCTATGGCTGCTGCGCGGGAGCCGTCAGCAGCGGACCGCAATCGCGGCGGTCCTCATTTTTTACCTTGCGGTCACTGGGGCAGATGCCGTCGGCCGCGGGCGGCAGATGTTTCATCAGGTCGCAGCGCAGGTCAATTCGGATTCGACCCTGGTAGTGTTGAATTCCAAAGCCTGGGGCCATGTGCTGCGACTGGCCTACTATCTGCCAGTCGAGGCTAAAATTGACCTGCTTGCAACTAATCCAGCAGCGCTGCCGGATAGCCTACCCTCGGCCCTGACGACTGCTGCCTATGACCGCATCCTCTGGCTAGAAGCTGCCAACCCCCTATGGCAGGCCCCAGAGACAGCTGCTGAAGCGGCCCAAATTCGCCAATCGGTAGACCAGCTATTAACCGATCAGTATCGCCTCCAGTCTCAGTCAACGCTCACCGGCACAATGCTGCTCGACCGATTTTCGCTGAGCACATACGACCGTCCTTAACGCTTTATAAAATTTACTAACAGCATTTCTACAATGACCTATTCTTCGCTCCTCCCTATTCCCACCGGGCCGTTGCAGGTGCCTGTCGTCGCTCGCGATCGCGCTGACGGCAACTCTCAGCCGCTCAAGTTCTCGCTGGTGATCCCCACCTACAACGAGAGCGGCAATGTCGAGAAAATCCTGGCTCAGCTCACCCATCTGCTCGATGGGTTTATTCCCAACGACTATGAGCTGATTCTGGTGGATGACAACAGCCCCGACCAGACCTGGCAGGTAGCCCAGGCGCTGACCGCCGACTATCCCCAGCTGCGAGTGATGCGACGGCAGCAGGAGCGGGGCCTATCTTCGGCGGTGATTCGCGGCTGGCAGGTGGCTCGCGGCGACATTCTAGGCGTGATCGATGCCGACCTCCAGCATCCGCCGGAGGTATTGCTAAAGCTGCTCCAGTCGGTGCTGGATGGGGCCGATCTGGCGGTGGCCAGTCGCCATGTCGAAGGCGGTGGCGTCAGCGACTGGAGCGTGGTACGACGCTTCCTCTCGCGCGGGGCGCAGGTACTGGGGCTGGTGGTCTGCCCGGCAGTGGTGGGTCGGGTGACCGACCCGATGAGCGGCTATTTTATGGTGCGACGCAGCGCTATCGGCGGCCCGCATATGAATCCGCTGGGCTACAAAATTTTGCTGGAGGTGATTGGCCGTGGCCGGATTGGTGAAATCGCTGAGGTCGGCTATGTCTTTCAAGAGCGCGAATCGGGCGAAAGCAAGGTGACCTGGCGGCAGTACGTGGAGTATCTGGGCCATCTGGCCCGGCTGCGATCGCGGGGCCGCATTGGTCGTCTGCGTCAGCGCTTCCCGATTGAGCGGTTTATCCGTTTCGGCATCGTCGGCTTCAGCGGCGTATTCGTCGATATGGCTGTGCTGTATATCATGAGCGAAATTTTTGGTCTGGGTTTAACCCGAAGCAAAATTATTGCGGGTGAAGTCGCAATTCTGAATAATTTCCTCTGGAATGACGCCTGGACATTTGCCGATATTGCCCAGGGCCAGAAGGGCTGGAAAGCAAGATTAAAAAGACTGCTCAAGTTCAATACGATCTGCCTGGGCGGACTGATCATGAACGTCCTGCTGATTAATTTCTTCTTCAATATTGTCTTCCAGAAGAACTTCAAATATCTCTCCAACCTGATTGCGATCGCGCTAGTCACGGTATGGAATTTCTGGATCAATCTCAAGCTGAGCTGGCGAGTTACTGAGGTGAAACCATAGTTGACCACAGTGCCAGAAGATTTGGCCACTGGCTCAGGTCGGCACTCGCTAGGCCGCCTGCTATCGCTGAGGAAAGGCCTGACGTGAGCCCAATCACGAATACCCACCAGGCTGCCGTGGCGACCTGCCGCCGAACGCGGTCTGCCCGCTGCTGAGCAGCCAATCGCAGCGACCTCGCTTCTGCTAGAGCCTGCGCCTGAATTTCTTCAATCTGGTCAGAAAGCCGTCGCTGGGTCGATTCTAGCCGCTGTTTTAGCGGTTCAAAGAATTCAGGCAGCGATACCGAGTCGGGTAGCTGCTCAGTCCAATGTTCTGGGTTTAGCGCTTGCAGCCGATGGCGAAGAGTATCAAGGGCCTGACCGGCCATTTGGTCAAAGTTGCTGTAGCGAGCCGCCGAGCGCAGCGTTTTACCGAGGTCGGCTAATCCCGTCTCCGCCTGGTCAAGCAGGGCTTCAAGCTGCTGGGTGAGCTGGAACAGCTGCAAATCGGGTGGGTCTGAAGCCCCATTAAGATCGGCTGGGATTGCCTCTATGACGGATTTGCCCTGGGACATCGCCTGGCTGACGGCCGATTGGGTTTGGGTTTTGGCCTGCCTCAGCGCTTTTCGCACTGACCAACGCCGGGGCTGTGGCCAGCGTTCAGCGAGCCAATGGACTAGCGATTCGATCTCCTTATCAGGTAGCTTCAGGGACGGACGGAGCTGTTGGGCAACGCTGCCCCAATCCACTTTGTCGGCCTGCCGACCGATTCCAGACAGCGCGCTCCCTAGAAAGGTCAGCAGCCGTGGTTTAACATCCTCAATAGATAAAGGCCCTTCCAGGTCGCTAAAAAACTGCTGGATGGTGTTGGCTACTGTTTGAGAGAGGGATTCATCTGCTGCGGACTCCTCGCCGATAAGTCGCTGCCAAGCGCTTTGCAATTCGGCGAGCAGCGCCGCCGATTGGTTAGGTTTCAGGCGCGATCGCCGCTGTAAAATGGCTTCAATTGAACCTAGATCAAGTGAGGGCGACTGAGCCTGCCAATGCGCTAAGGGCCGATCGGAATTCTCGATCAATGATTCCAGCTTAGGCTGAATGGCTTCGACGGTTAGCTTGTCAGTATTGGTGTACAGAAAGTAGGTAGCTAGCTTATCTTGGAGGGTCGCGATCTCGTCGGTCAGATCCATCTTTGCCGCAGCTGTGTCTGCTTCCAAAACGTCCAGTACGTCTTTATAAACGTTCGTCAGCCGGCCCACAATCTGCCGCTGCTGTACTGGCGCAATATCCTGTCGCTGGGCCAGAATGGTCGCGAAATCAGCGCTATCAAGCTCAGCTAGCTGAGCCTGAACTGCCATTGGCTCGGCCTCTGGGTCGTAGAGCAGGTCGCGAAACTCGGCCTCGAACTCCGCTGGTTGAAACCTATCTGCGGGCAGCGTCGTGAGATAGTTCTCTAGCTCCAGTCGAACCATGCTGAAATCCGCAGTTTGCGCTGATGCAGTCTCCTCTGAAGCGTCATTTGACGACTCAGAGGAGCGACTCTCGGCGACGAACTGCTGAGTCTGCTGCCAGAGCGTTTTAATATCCTCCTCTGAAAGGTCGAGGCGGTTTAGAGCGGTTTGCATCAGCGCGCTGGCATCAAGCTGCCTGAGCCGAGAAAAGAGGCCGGAAGAGGGTGAAGTCGCTGGTGCGTCATCTGCTTCGATAGACGGGCCACTAGATGGGCTAACGGAAGGATGGTTCAGCGGATCGTTAGGCGAATTAAGGGACCCCGGGTTAGAAGTAGCCGCTTTGAGCACATCAATCAGCTGATTGTATTGCACGATATCGGGGCTGACCGCCTCATGACTGGGAGCGGACGATAGCTCAGCCGTCTGGGCTGCCAGCAGCTGGCGGCTGGACTCTAAAGCCGCTAGCGTTGCTTGCAGCTGAGACCCTACCGCTTCATTGAGTGATGATAACTCGGCGGAATCGGAGGGATCAGGCGAGATCGCGGACTTAAGGCCGCCCAGCAGATTGCGAAATAGCTTAGCAACGGCACCGAGTAGCGTGTCAAACAGCGATCCAATGGCCGTAGAGCTTACCCAGACGAGTAATAGCAGATAGGCCGACCAGATCATGCTGCCCAGGGCCGCCCCGGCTAACGCGCCTCGCAGGGCGCTGAATTTCACCGCCAAAAAGCAGCTGGCAAAAAGCACTGTGTTGACCGTCAGCAGCCCTCCTAGCCCAGCCAGCAGTCCTACTTTGGAACCGGCAGCCTTTGACTGGGATTCCCTATGAGACTCGGCAATAGGGGCTGAGGGCTGCGGGGTCAGCTTCAGCAATGTCAGCCCTAGGGCAATGCCCAAATTAGTCAGCAGGAGTTGAAAGGCCAGCGCTAACCCCACCCCGGCAACCAGGGCAAGCAGGAGTCTGACACCATCGGGGGCGGCGATAATCGGGCTGACCTAGCTCAGATGATGGGTTCAACAATCTAGTCTAGCGATTTTTATCGACCTCCTGCCGCCAGACTTCGATCAGCGCTTCGGCTCGGGTCACCCCACCCTCATCCTCCTGCCGCTGATACAGATTCAGCGCCTGTTCTACCGTATTCAGCGCGGCTTGAGCATTACCCTGCCCCCAAAGGGCCAAAGCTAGGTTGTAGCGAACTCCGGGATCTTGGGGTAGAACGCGGCTGAGCTGACGGTAGGCCAGGACCGCTCGCAGATACTGCTCCCGGGCCAGCAGCATTTCGCCCAGGGCCGCCTGGGCAGGCGTCAGGTCGGGCTGATATTCGACCGCCTGTTCATAATGCTGCAAAGCAGCTGACTGATTTCCCTGAGCGCGTAAGATTTCGGCCAGCTGAAACTGCGCTTCAGACAGTTGAGGATTGAGCTGGACGGCTCGCTGGAGCTGGGGCAGTGCTCGACCCGGCTGGTCTCGGATCAGCCAAATTTCGGCGATAGCTGCGTAGACGCTAGCTCGGCTGTCATCTAGCTGTTGCGATCGCTCTAGCGCTCGCAGGGCCTCGTCATAGTTTTCCTGACTGAAATGGAGCATGCCAATCGCTTCGTAGGCCTGGGCGTTGTTTGGGTCAATTCGAACGGCTGCTTCGTAAGCCTGCCGCGCCCCGTCTTCGTCTTCTAGCCGCAGCAGACTGCCGCCCAGGCCAATCTGGGCCTCTGCCTGCCGCCGGTCAATTTCGAGCAGGTCGCGGTAGGCAGAGGCAGCTTCGCGATAGCGCTCTGCTTGAAAGAGACTGTAGGCTAGCCCATAGCGGAAAGGCAGATTGCGCGACTCACGCTCAATCGCCTGCCGATAGTATTCAGCTGCCGAGTCAAAGTTGCCCTCACGAGCGTGCAGGTAGGCAATCCCAGAATAGAGCCGAGGGTCCGCTCGGTTGACTTGCAGGGCCTGCTGATAGAAGGCAATCGCCCCAGCAAAGTCGGTCGCATCAATGTGCTCCTGGGCCGCGTTCAGCAGTTCGCTTAGCCGCTGCTTCTGCTGCTCCGAGAGATGGTCGGTACTGGCCTGGGCTAGGACCATCGGGGGGTGACCCGCCGCTATGGGCGATCGCTCAGTCGCCTCAGCTGCCGTCGTCAGGGCTGGCGTGAACACTGGCGTCAGCGCTACAAGAGCGCTTCCCATACCGCTGAGCAGCCATGTCGATACGCCTATCGGTCTAAGCACGGCCTAACCTCCTAAGATTGAAATTGCACAACTGTAGCCAGACTGATGATTTTATCAACTACTGACTTTATTCAGGGAAAAAATATTCAGGCTTACCGCGGTATTGTCACCGCCGAGGTTGTCTACGGCAGCAATATGCTCCGTGATTTCTTCGCCAGCATTCGCGACTTTTGGGGCGGTCGTACGGCCTCCTACGAGCGCGTCTTTGAGCGGGGCCAGCAAGATGCCCTACGCGAACTCGAAGATCGCGCTCGCCAGCTCGGTGCGGATGCGGTGATTGGCATTCAGATCAAAACCGATACGATCAACCTTGACGAAACCGGCGTGCTGATGCTGATTACCGCGACGGGTACAGCCATTAGTTTGGCCTAGCTCGTCCGAGTAAAAATTACCGAAAGATTGTAGGCTGGCATGGGAATTACGGCCTGCGGCTGCAATCCCCGCTTGGCGGCGTCGGCCTGTACCGTTTCCAGGTCGCGGACACCCCAGTCTGAGTTCTGCTGCTGGAGCATCGCGTCAAAAGCCGCATTGCTGGGGCCCGTATGCTGCCCGTTTTGCCGGTAAGGGCCATAGAGATAGAGGATGCCGCCGGGGGGCAAGATCCGCTGCGCTCCGGCTAAGAGGCCCAGGCAAGCAGCCCAAGGGGAGATATGGATGAGGTTGATGGCCGCGATCGCGCAGATGGGTGGGAGCTCAACCGGGCCAACCCCTGCGGTCAGTCGCGCATCTTCGACCGGCCAGCTCGTCGCCTGCACATCCAGGTCTAAAGGCGGATGCAGTGTTGGTGTGGGTGCGGTGGCTGCCCAGGCCCGAATGCTCTGCCGCAGGACGGGATTGGGGTCGCTGGGCAGCCAGTGCCGGGGAGCCAGACGCGGTGCCAAAAATAGCGCATGTTGCCCGGTTCCGCTGGCCACCTCCAGCACCGTTCCCGATCGGGGCAGCTGCTGCTGAAGCACTTCTAAGATAGGCTGCTGATTGCGCTCGGGGGCAGCTGCATACTGCCGGGCGTCGTCTGGTTTCTCAGTAAAGTAGGCCAAGGGATCCCACCGATTCTCATTTTGGCCTCGTTCTGGCCTAGTTCTGGAGCCTATTGCAATCCTAACCCTGAATTGGCCAGCTAAGCTAGAGCTGGCGCTGCTCCAATGCCGCTTGCAGCTGGTCGGTACGGGTCTCAGTCATCCGCGCCAGACACTGGGTTTCGCTAATCAACGCCTTAGCATGAAGGTCTTCAAAAACGCAGTTCGCATCTCGGTACGCAATCCAGGCCAGCTGGCTCTCGGTTAGCCCGTCCTGGGCCGCAGGGCCAAGCCTATCTTTGAGGTTGCGATAGACCTGGTTGAGTTGCTGATCGGCCTGGGCATAGGCCAATTCGGGCAGCTCGGTTTGCTTCAGCTCAGCCGTTCGCTGGTCGGTTAGGGCCTCCAGGCAGCTGTAGTAGACCAGCGGCGCGATCGAGCCGTTTTCAAACTGACTTCGTTCAAACTCACAGCTCTGGTCGCGAAAGCTAACCCAGGCGCGCTCGGCCTCAGCCAGCTGAACCTGAGCTGCCTGGGTCAGATTGCTTTTGAGCCCCTGGTGGACCTGGTTGAGATAATCATCGGCTTTGTCATAGTTAGCCTCGGCACAGGCGTTCATCGCTGCCTGGGTTTGCGCTTCGCAGGTCTGCCGTGGCGGTGCCGTGGCGGGAACGGAAGCCGCCTGGGATGAACCAATAGCTAGGTCGGGCTGCGTCATCGGCTTATCGCCCAGATGTGGCGCAATCGGCGGCGCTGATTCAGCCGCGCTCTCCTCTACCGTTTCAGCCGCTTCATCGGTTTCGGTGGTTTCATCGGTTTCGGCAGACGCTTCGACTTCCCCAGCAGACGACCCCAGGGCTTCCCCATCGGCTTCTTCAGAAGCGTCCCCAGGCTGGTCGGGGGTTGAGCTGATGACGCGATCGCCGGTGTCCTGGCTACAGCCTACGGCTAGCCCCAGCACCAGTGTGGCCATCAGAACCGACAAGATAGATGTTCGACGCTGCTTAGTCATCATAGATCTCAGCATAGAGGCTGAAGCGCAGAAAATAAACCAGCCCAAATGACTCCGTCAAAGTTGTCTTAACCTTAGCGGGCTATTCGACTTTGCTACCGTTTCAGCAGGTGTTTCTTAAACTTGCACAGGGTTTTAGACCGAATGAAGACCATTCTCTATTGCTACAGCGATCCGCTTTTGGAATCATCTCCCAATCCCAATCTCAGTTCGGCTCAGGCTTGGGCGGATGTTTTAACCCAACAGGGCTGGGAGATTGAGCAAATTTATGCCGACCTAGCCAGCAGTCCGCCGACTGATGAACGGCCTCAGCTCCAGCAGCTGCTAGCCGCTGCCGGTCAGGCAGCTCCTGACCGGCTGTTGCTGCGGCGGCTGGACGAACTGGGTGAGACGTTGGCAAGCGTGACTCAGCGGCTGTCTGCGATTGAGGCGCTGGGGATGGCTGTGATCACAATTGAGTCGCCCGATCGGGCAGCGGATGACCCGCGCGATCGCTCTCAAGTGAAGCTGCTGCAGGTCGCTGACGAAATTCAGGCGGCCCAGCGGCAGCGCCGAATCCGTCAGGGTCATGCCCGCAACCGGCTCAAAGGATTAGCGCCCCCGGGCAAAGCGCCCTACGGCTACCGGCGCAGCCAGGGTCACTATGTCCTCGACCGCGGCAGCGCCACCATAGTAAAAGCGTTTTTTGAACATTACTTGCTGTACGGTTCGCTACGGGCCGCGGTCCGGCACATCGCCCAGCGATATAGCAAGCAGATAGCGGTTTCGACCGGCCAACGCTGGCTTGAGAATCCCGTTTATCGAGGCGACACGGCCTACTCAGACGGGCTGATCCACAACACCCATGCAGCCTTACTGAGTCGAGAAGAAGCGGCTCAGATCGACCGCCTGCGCCGACGCAATCGCCAGTTCTCTAGCCGCACAGCGAGTGTGGCCTATTCCCTAGCCGGTCTTGTGGTTTGCCAAAGCTGCCGGTCGAGCTTTCGGGTTAACCAAGTCACCCAGCCACGACAGTCCCAGTCCTACCTCTACCTGCGCCCGGTCGCCTGCCCCCGTCAGCCCAAATGTGGCGCGATCGCGTATTCGACCGTCCTTCAGCAAACTATTGGCGCAATCTGTGCCCAGCTGCCCCAGGCCGTGGCTCAGATTGCCGCCGCACCGATGGCGGGGATCAAAGCCAGCCTCCTAGAGCGGCTGCAGCAACAGCAGGCTGTGCTCGCCCAGCTACCCGAGCTCGTAAGCAACAATATCCTCGACGCGCAGACTGCCGAGCTGCGGGCCTATCGACTTCAGACTGAAATAGCGACAGTCCGACAGAAACTTGCCCAGCTACCGCCGGTCAATCTCCAGGAAACTGCTCAAACAGCCTCAATTCCGCAGTTTTGGTTCGACCTATCGGAATCCGAACGACGCTTCTTCTTTCGGGAATTTATTCGCGAAGTCCAGCTTAGTCCAGCCGATGAAGGCGGGTCGTTATCCCTAATGTTTATTTTTTAAGCGACGCTAAACGGCGCTGTCTAGACGATTGCTAACCCTGCGGCAGCCAGCCGGCGCTGAGCACAACCGTCAGCCCCATAAACAGGATTGTCAATGTCCAAGTAACGCGGTTAAGCGTCGTTTCGGCACTCTTGGTGCTGGTAAAAAGCTGAGCCTGGCCGCCCAAAGCGCCCAGACCGTCACCCTTAGGGCTGTGTAATAGGACTAAGATGGCTAGCCCGACCGCCGAAGCAGCCCAGACAATTTTGACAGCAGTTGGCAGCATAGGCTTTTTATCGTCCGCTGCTGAAAGCGGGGCTAAAGATCGTCTCGTCCATCCTACCGCAGCCGATGAGCAGCCGGTCAGCGATTTGCCCAGGGGTGAGCTAGCGCTGCATCGAAACCTGCACCGGCGTTCGGTTCGCCCGAACCTCAGCTGCCGCCGGCAAAATCATTGAGCGCCCGGTCATTTCCGCTGGCTGCGGCAGCTTTAAAATCTCCAGGATAGTCGGGGCAATGTCGGCCAGCCGACCGTCTTCCCGCAGGTTGACTTCAGTGCCATGCCCGGGCACCTTCAGCCCTTCGCCCTCGACCAGAATGAACGGTACTGGATTGGTCGTATGTGCCGTCCAGGGGCGGCCCTGCTCGTCGCACATGTACTCGGCATTACCATGGTCAGCAATAATAATCGTACTACCACCGACGCTAACGGTCGCCTCTAGCAGGCGACCCAGCTCAGTATCTACGGTTTCCAAAGCATCTACAGTCTCGCCAATCTTACCGGTGTGGCCAACCATATCGGGATTGGCATAGTTGATCACAACGAACGAATACTGCCGTTTCTGGATGGCCGCGATCGCAACGTCGGTTACCTTATGGGCCGACATTTTAGGCGCTTTGTCATAGGTCGCTACCATCGGGCTGGGAACCAGCTCGCGGTCTTCGCCCGGCAGGGGGTCTTCTAAACCGCCATTAAAGAAATAGGTGACGTGGGCATATTTCTCAGTCTCTGCCGTCCGAAACTGCTTGAGGCCATGTTCGGCAATGACTTCGCCTAGAATCTTAGTCAGGTCTTGGGGCTCAAAGGCCACCCTGACTGGAAACGAGGAATCGTACTGGGTCATGCTGACAAAAGCCAGCGGTGCGATCAGCTCTCGTTCAAACCCGTCAAAGTCGGGATCGATCAGCACCTGGGTCAGCTGCCGGGCCCGGTCGGGGCGAAAGTTAAAGAAAATGATGCCGTCGTCAGGCTCAATCGTTCCGGGCGCAAGCCGCACCGGTTCGACAAATTCGTCTGTGATCCCCGCTTCGTAAGCGTCCTTCAGCGCCTCTAGAGCCGAGTGCGTCTGCCCATCACCCGCTTCGCTCATGACGCGATAAACCTTTTCAATCCGATCCCAGCGGCGATCGCGATCCATGGCATAGTAGCGACCGCTCAGGGTGACGATCTGGCCGACGCCAGCCTGATCTAGGTAGGCTTGCAGTTCTGCAATCACTCGTTCGCCGTCAGTGGGTTTCGTATCGCGTCCGTCGGTAATCGCATGGATACAGATTTCAGAAAGGTCCTGGGCCTTAGCCATTTCAACCAGGCCGTACAAATGGTTGAGGTGGGAATGCACGCCACCCTCAGAACACAGCCCGATCAGGTGTAGCTTACTCTGCTTGAACCGCACCTTTTGGCAAACTTCTAAGAGGGCCGGATTTTCTTGAATCGAGCCGTCCTCAACCGCGTCAGAAATTCTTACTAGCTCTTGAGGTACGACCCGGCCAGCGCCAATATTCAGATGTCCGACTTCCGAGTTGCCCATCTGCCCTTCTGGCAGGCCGACGTGCTTACCAGAAGTACTGATTAGCGTATGCGGATAGGCTGACCAAAGGCTATCCATCACCGGCGTCTGAGCCGATGTGACGGCGTTGCCGTTGGTATCTTCTCGATAGCCCCAGCCGTCTAGAATGACGAGGACCATGGGGTGAATAGGCGCATGTGCCATATTTTTCAGGGAATCCTCAGCGATGTGGACAAATGTCTTGGCAGTTGGGCCACTACCGGCGGTAAAAATACCCAACGATGAGACGGGTTATGCAGAGTCGCGACTTCTAAGCAAAATTCCTGCGTGTCAAATTGACCTGCAGCCGCAAATAAAAATGTTAAAAAAGTTTAATAAAAACGGGAAAGGGTTCGGGATAAAATTTTGCACAGTTCGGTGTCGTAAAGCACTGCTACGACTGGCCAGCGACTCCTCGTAGAAAAAATCTTAGAGAAAACTGGGTCTCCGACGGCTTACTCAGTATTCTACACAGGTATTTTACATAGATAGATTAAAACTACTAATTAGGTATATCTACTTATCTGATCGAACTTTAGATTTGTCAAATTGGTTCAACGACTCAAGGGTTTGAACAGAGGGTTTGAACAGAGCCCTTGGCAAAGCTGACGCTAGCCAGCCTTCTGGGAAGCCGCTTTCGCTTTCTGCTTTTCTCGCTGTTTCTGGCGTTTGGCAGCCGCTTTTTCAGCTTTTTCGGCTTCTATCGCTTCTAGCCTAGCTTTCTCTTCTGCTTCTGCCGTCTTATCCAGGAAATAGTGATAGTCACCCCGATAAAGCTTGAGCTCGCCATCTCGCAGCTCTACGATTTTATTCGCTACCTGAGAAATAAAGTAGCGATCGTGGGAGACAATTAGCGCTGTCCCGTCATAGTGTTTCAGCGCTGCTTCCAACATTTCCTTGGCTGGAATATCCAGATGATTAGTTGGCTCGTCCAGAATCAGCAGGTTGGCGGGCTGAAGCAGCATTTTAGCCAGGGCTAGCCGCGCTTTCTCACCCCCGCTCAGCGCCGAAACCGGCTTATAGACCACCTCTCCGCTGAAGAGGAAGCGGCCCAGCAGGGTTCGGACTTCCTCATTCTTCCAGTCGGGGACCTCATCGTGAATCGTATCGATGACGGTCTTAGTCAGCTCTAGCGCTTCGGCCTGATTCTGCTCAAAATAGCTGGGGATCACGTTGTGAGAGCCGATTTCCACCCGGCCTTCGGAGGGCTGTTCCAGCCCCATCATCAGCCGCAGCAGGGTAGACTTCCCGGCTCCGTTGGGGCCAACGAAGGCAATCCGGTCGCCCCGCTCAATCAGCAGGTTTGCCCCCAAGAAAAGAATATTGTCGTCATAGGTATGGGTCATATCGGTGACCTGAACCACCTCGCGCCCGCTGCGGGGGGCTGGCGGAAAGCGAAACTGGAGCGATCTCAGATTCGCCACCGGCGCCTCTACTCGCTCTATTTTCTCTAGCTGCTTCTCCCGACTCTTCGCCTGGGTACTGCGGGTAGCGCTGGCCCGGAAGCGATCGACAAAGATCTGCTGTTTAGCGATTTCCTTCTGCTGACGCTCGTAGGTGCTGAGTTGAGCCGCCTGGTTTTCGGCCTTCTGGGCCAGATAGGCGCTGTAGTTGCCCAAATAGGTTGTGGAAACGCCCCGCTCGGTTTCGACAATTTGGGTGCAGAGCCGGTCGAGAAATTCGCGGTCGTGGGAGACGATCACCATCGGCGTGGTTAGCCCTTTGAGGTAGGTCTCCAACCACTCAATTGTTTCCAGGTCGAGATGGTTAGTTGGCTCGTCGAGCAGCAGCAGGTCAGGCGACTGGAGCAGTACTTTACCCAGCCCCATGCGCATTTGCCAGCCGCCGCTAAAGGCGCTGACCAGGCGATCCCCATCTTCAGGGTCGAAGCCCATCTCGGGTAGAATCTTTTCAATCTTGGCTTCTAGCCCATAGCCATCGAGCGCCTCAAACTGGCGCTGCTTGCGGTCGAGCTGGTGGATCAGCTGCTCTAGCTGGTCAGGGTCGGCTTCCTCCATCTGCTGGGGAATTTCGGTGAGCGATCTCTGAATCTCGTTCGCTTCGGCAAATACCGTCCAGAACTCTTCCCGCACCGTGCGGCTGGGATCAACCTCAAATTCCTGGCTGAGAAAAGCAATATGCAACCCGTTGGGGCGCACCACCTGACCGGAGGTGGGCTCGACTTCTCCCGAGATGATTTTTAGCTGGGTCGATTTGCCCGCGCCGTTGACGCCAACTAGGCCAATCCGATCGCCAGCTTTGACCTCCCAGGTCACATCTCTGAGGACTTCGCCAGTCGGATAGATTTTGCTGATATTCTCTAGGCGTAGCATGGGTCAGCTCCAGACTCTCGACTTGAGGACTATGGTCTTCGCAGCACCAACCTCCGCGTCGGTATCCTGCAAGAATGACAGGATACCGACGCAGATGACTTATGGAATGATTACGAAGAAGTCAACTTTTCTCAGCCAACTGTAACAAAATTCGGGAGGGACAGTCAGGGGGGCAAAAATCAGCCGCTACGACGCCAGCACCCCATTACTCCCTCACCCCATTACTCTCCACTCCTCCCATCAAGTAAAGCAACGCCATCCGCACCGCCACGCCATTCGTCACCTGCCTGGACACCAGACTCAGCTCGGGATCATCCATCAGGTCTGAGCTCAGCTCTACGCCGCGATTGGTCGGGCCGGGATGCAATATCTTTACTGTGGGCCGACAACGGCTGATGCGATCGCGAGTCAGGCCAAAACTCCGTTGATACTCCCGCAGACTGGGCAGCAAATGCTCAGACATGCGCTCTCGCTGGAGCCGTAGCGCCATCACAAAGTCGGCATCCTGGAGCGCAGGCGCAAGCTGCCAGTGCAGATAAATCTGACGCTTTAAAAAGCCTTGAGGCATTTCCAATGGCGTCTGAAACGCGGCCAAAAACGCTTTCGGCAACAGGGTTGGCGGGGCTGCCAGGTGAACCTCAGCGCCACAGGCGGTGAGACTCCAAAGATTAGAGCGAGCGACCCGCGAATGCAGGATATCGCCGACGATCGCAATTTTTTTACCCTGCAAATCGTAAATCGTAGGGGTTTGCTGATTCAGCGCAGTGCATAGGGTAAACAGGTCGAGCAGTGCCTGGGACGGATGCTCATGCTGTCCATCGCCAGCGTTGAGCACGCCAACCCCCACTCCGAGCCGGTCCATTTCCCGAGCAATAGTACTGGGAACCCCCGCCTGGGCGTGGCGAATCACCATCAGGTTAGTACCCATCGCCAGATAGGTTTTCGCCGTATCTAAAATCGTTTCTCCTTTGCTGAGTGAAGAGCTGCCCGGCGAGAAGTTCAAAATATCGGCAGAAAGCCGCTTGGCAGCGAGCTCAAAGCTGCTACGAGTGCGGGTAGAGGGCTCAAAAAATAAGTTTGTCACCACCTGCCCCTGAAGCGCTGGCACTTTTTTCGTTCGTCGGGAAAGCACCTCTCGAAAACTGAGGGCTGTTTCCAGAATGGTTTCGTATTCGACCGGCCTAAAATCGGCCAGCGAAACGATATGATGACGATCCCAGGCAGCATTAGTCATGGCTGAGGGTTATCCTGATTGCTTTGCAAATTGGCACAGTAAAACTTTGGGAAAGGTGCCTGTTCTATAGCATAAGATTTGTAGTGTGATCCCCGTGCTGTACTCAGTATTTCATTCGATGAAACGGTTGCCAAAAACTATCTTTGGACTGGCTCTCGGGCTGATGCTGGTCACCAGCTGCGCGACTTCCCCGCCGGTAGCAGAGCCTGAGCCGAAGCCTGCCGAGACCGAGCAGGCTGAAGTCCCGGCAGACTCAAAAGCGCCCGCCGCCGAAGCTGACAAACCGACGGCAGCCGAACCCGATGCGGCGGTCGAGCCGGAATCTAGTGAAGAGATGACCACTGTCTCCATCTATGTGATGGACGATATGTGTAACGAACTGGTCTCAGAGACGGTTCAGGTTGAGCGCGACCAGGCTCTCAGCCAGGCCGTTGGCAAGGTCCTAGCCGAGCAAGACTACAATGCCTTCAAGATTTCTGGCTACCGGGTCAATATCGACCCCGGCAGTGGCATTGCCGTCGTTGATCTGCGCCTAGCTCCAGAGTCCCAGCGTAAGTTTGTCTCCCTGTCGAGCTGTGAACAGCGATCGCTGTTTGGCAGCCTAGAAGAAACCCTGCTGCAAAACCCCGACTGGCAGGTCAATTCGGTTAAGTTTACCGAGCGCGGCGAGGAGATTGTCCTTTAGCGGCTGGACTGGATCCCTCGTGAGACTGCCCGGCTGCCCTTGAGAAACCATCGCCAGGGTAGCTCTTGGGCTTGAGAAAGACCAATCCGAGTTGTCTGTACCAGTTCTGGCGGGTCTCCGCGCCGGTGCTCCAGCCAGAGACCGGTAGCGGGCTCTAGCGGCAGTCCGTCATAAGCTCGGTCAAGTTGTAAGGCGCGGCAGAGTTTGCCTGGCCCAGCTGCAATTCGCTTGGGCTGGCTAGCCTGCTTAGGTGGCAGGTCAGGCGGGATAGACTCCAGCTGAGCCGATCGGATTAGGACAGCGCTGCCCTGACCAACGGCGTCGGTAACCACGTTGAGGCAGTGGTACATGCCATAGATAAAGTAGACATAGCTCACGCCCGCCGGGCCAAACATCGCCGCGTTGCGCCGGGTCTGCCCTCGGTAGGCATGGCAGGCCGGGTCGCCAGGCATGTAAGCTTCAGTCTCGACGATCTGGCCGCGCACGATGATTCCCGAGGCAAACTGGCGGACTAGGGTGCAGCCGATTAGATCTGGGGCGACTGCGGTAGCGGCGCGATCGCACCAGTCAGCAGTAATGATGGCGGCCATAGTTCAGTCAAATAGGGCATCTCGTTGCAATTAGAAGTGAACTTGGTAGGATTTAGACAGGCTGTCTTAATTTGTTGGGAACTGGATTGCGCATGGATATTAAATCTATTTTGATCGTTTTGACCGGCCTGTTTACGGTCGCCTGCCTATTTTTTGGCACCCGCAACGGCTTTTACAACTCCGATGACTACCACGGCAACGGCTCGGCCCATTAGGTTTCGCCGGGTTATTGACCGACTGTGACTGAGCTATCCTGTTTTCCCTATGCGGTAGGGCATAGCGACGAAGGGGTCTGTCTCGGCATTCAGATCGGTCCCTACTATGGTCTGCTCGACTGTGGTTTGGCTGATATTGCGCTGCTGCGCCAGGCTCGTCGGGCCGACTTTGCCTTTTGCAGCCATGCCCACACAGACCATGCCCAGGGGCTGCGATCGCTCTCCGAAGCGTTTCCGGGACTGCCGGTCTATGGCAGCGAAGTTACCGCCCGGCTGCTGCCGCTCAACTGGCCCAACCATCCCACTTCCCGCTTTTGCCGCGGCCTGCCTTGGCGTACGCCAATTGAGCTGGCCCAGGGGCTGACTGCCCAAATCTGGCCAGCGGGTCATTTGCCGGGAGCGGCCTGTCTGCTGCTGACCTACACCACGCCGCAGCGGACCTACAGCATTTTCTATACGGGTGACTGTTTTCTCTCTAACGGGCGACTGGTAGAAGGGCTGCCACTCACTGAGCTGCGCGGTCTCAGACCAGACGTGCTGATCGTCGATGGCACCTATGGGACTGCCCGCCATCCCCACCGTCGCCAGCAGGAAAATCAGCTCGCCGAGCGAGTCAATAAATCCCTAGACAGCGGCACCTGCGTCGTCTTTCCGGCCCCGGTGCTGGGGCTGGGGCAGGAGCTGCTGATGCTGACCCGCAGCCATCATCACTTCACCGGTCAGCCGATTGACATCTGGGTGGATGCCACCATCGCGGGCGGCTGTGACGCCTATCTAGAGCTACTGCCCTACTTTCCCAGCGCGGTCCAAAACTTTGCTCAGCACCAGGCTTTATTTTGGGACGAGCGGGTTCTGCCGCTGGCTCGCAGGCTGCCGACGGAGGCTCCGCTGACGGTCGAACAGCCTGCTATTTTCATTACTCACCCCACCACTCACCCAGCCCACTACTGTCACAGCTACGACGGCGAATGGACGGTCTTTTTGCCCTACGACTCAGACCTGTCCCTCTGGCAGGCCCAGCCCGTCGATGAGCGCATCGAGCTGGTAGGCTACGACTGGCTCGACGCGCTGAAAACGACGACGGCGTCGGGCACGGTGCAGGTGGAAAGCTACACCATGACCAATCACTGCGACGGGGTCGGCACCACCCAGCTGATTCACAATCTGCGCCCGCAGCATGTGATTTTCACCCATGGCGCTGCCGACAAACTCGCCGAGCTGGCTAGCCTGGAAGAGTTACAGAGTCGCTATCAGCTACACCTATCGACAGCCCATCAGCCAATTGAGCTGCCCCTGGCCGAGTCGTTCTGGCAGCCCGAGCCACTGCGCGAGACGGCTTACGAGGGCGAAGTTGAGGCGGCTGCCCACGAGCTGATGATGCGGCTGCCGCCCCATTTAGCCAAAGATCCGCGCTGGGTGCAGCTCAGCGATACCGGCATTATTGAGGCCCGCTGGCAGGGCGACCAGCTGGTAATTCGGGGGCTCAATCAGCAAGAGCTGCTCCAGTCTTCGGCCCGGCAGGCAACCAGCGTAGCCCATACCTGCTACTACTGCCGACACCTGCGCGGACAGCGTTGCCGTAACTCGGCTTCGCCGCTGTTTGGCCTCAAGGTGACGCCGGAGGGGTCTTGCCCAGTGTTCGAAAGGGCGCGGCAGGGACCCGAGTTTGAGCTTTCTTGACAACCCTATAGCAAGACAATCCCATCGCAAAGCTATTCGCCACCGTGGGGCGGGTCAGGAAGCTTCTCGAACAGGGGGCAGTCTTCGGTCAGGAAAATTTCACCGGGGCCTTTGGGTACCGTCGCCAGCTGTCGGCGGATCGAGCCAATGCTCTCAATTCGGATAATCTCTTCCCAGGAGGAGGTTTCGTCCTCATCTTCCTCTTCGCAGCGCAGGGTGACGAGGTCTCCTTCAACTTCTAGAATGGTCGCTGGTCCAATCCAGCGCTGCTGGTCTCGCAAGAAAATATACACGTCTCGGCGATCGCACGAAAGCTGATAAATCTTGCGATGTAGCATCCGAAATCCTCCTTGCCAGCCGGATAGGTCCTGAAACGAAAACCGCGTCCAATTTTGTATTTTCAGTCTAGCAAGGGTTGCGGGTCGGGGCAGGCACTGATGGTTTTAGCGGGCAAAACTTTGTGTAAGCCTGCAGAATAGGTAATAAGTGCATGAAGAAGAGGGCATTATGCTGCTGCATTTAAGTACCTGGCCAGAGGTAGAGGACTATTTAACGCGATCGCAGGCCATCATCTTTCCAATCGGGTCCACCGAGCAGCATGGCCCTACCGGCCTGATCGGCACCGACGCCATCTGCGCTGAGATCGTGGCCAAAGGCGTCGGTACAGCGACCCAGGCTCTGGTCGGTCCGACCATTAATGTCGGCATGGCGCTCCATCACACCGCTTTTCCGGGCAGCGTTAGCCTCCGCCCCAGTACGCTGATTGCGCTGCTGCAAGACTATGTCAAACCCCTGGCTCGGGCAGGTTTCACGCGCTTCTATTTGATCAACGGCCACGGCGGCAACGTGGCCACGGTAAAGGCGGCCTTTTCAGAAATCTACGCGGCTCTGGCCGACAGCCAGGTGCCCAACGCTGACCGGGTGCGCTGTCGGCTCGCCAACTGGTATCAGTGCAGCACTGTGTATCAGCTGGCGAAGGACCTCTACGGCGCCCAGGAAGGCTCCCACGCCACCCCCAGCGAGGTGGCGCTGACTCAGTACGCCTACCCCGAGGCGATCAGGCAGGCAACCTTAGATCCCCAGGTCGCCCCGGCGGGTCATCCAATCTACGGAGCCACTGACTTTCGCCGCGCTTACCCAGACGGGCGGATGGGTTCCAACCCCGATCTGGCGACGCCCGAGCAAGGCCAGCAGTTCTATGAGCGAGCAGTTAAAGAGTTGAGCAGCGACTATCTGAAGTTCATCGGTGATGAGTGAGCCAATCCGCGCAAACCCTAATGCAGGCCAACCCTCAGACCGGGCTGAACTTTCGTTCACCGGCGGACGTCTTCAGGCAGGCCGCGATGGTCGCCGCTACTGAACGACTCAGAGCCGCATAGTCATAGCCGCCTTCCAGCCCAAACAGCACGTTTGAGGTGATTCCCAGGCAGGTGCGGCTAAAAATTTCATAGTGCTCTGGCTGAAGCGAAATGCTCGCCAGCGGGTCGGCCTGGGTCGCGTCATAGCCCGCGCTGACGATCAGCAGGTTGGGGCCGAAGTCGCGCAGAAAGGGAACTGCTCGCTCCGTCAGCAGCGGCTGATAGTCGGCCCAGGTGCTACCCGGGGGCAGGGGCAGATTCAACACATTTTGGTGCATCCCAGTCTCGCTGGCGGCTCCGGTGCCGGGATAGGCCGGGGACTGGTGAAATGAGCAGTAGGCAATCTGAGGGCTGTCCTCAGTCAGGGCCTGGGTGCCGTTGCCGTGGTGCACGTCCCAATCGAGGACGGCCACCCGCTCAATGCCGGACTGGTCCAGCGCGTAATGGGCCGCGATCGCAGCGTTTGACAGCAGGCAAAACCCCATGCCGCGATCGCGTTCAGCATGGTGACCCGGCGGGCGGGCCAGGACAAAGGCCGGGCGATGGCGTTGACGCACCCAGTCAACGCCGTCTAGCCAGGCGCTGACGGCTAGCAGCGCGGCTTCGTAGCTCTGGGCCGACACTACCGTATCAGCATCCAGATTGCCACCGCCCCGCTCAGCAAAAGCGTCTAGGGCGCTGACGTACTGCGGATTGTGAACCTGATAGACCCAGGGCAGCGGGTCGCGCTGCCGGGGCGGGGTCGGCGCTATCCACTGGAGCTGTTCGGCCCAGGGCACCGACCTGAGGACGTCTACCGTCGCCGTCAGCCGACCGGCGTTCTCGGGATGGCCTAGGCCAGTGTCGTGTTCTAGAAACAGCGGTGAGTAGAAAATGGGAAAACGGCTATCTAATCTAGTCATGCCAGTCTATATCCAGGAGCAGCAGTAAACCTGCTTCCAGGTTAGCGGCGGCCTGGGGTAAAGGGAAAAATGTGGTAGAATATTATACGTGCTTTGAGTAGAATTACAACCCTTTTGGGGCTAAACCGGGTCGATTTTGGCATTTCTTTGAGTTTAGCCGCTATTTCCTCACCATTCTGGAGTTTTTTGACGTATGAGCAGTCCTCAAGAGCGGATTGTCCCCACGGATTTGCGCAACGAGATGTCTCGGTCGTACCTCGAATACGCCATGAGCGTGATCGTGGGCCGAGCCCTGCCAGACGCCAAAGATGGCCTGAAGCCGGTGCACCGCCGCATTCTGTACGCTATGCACGAGCTGGGGCTGACGGCCGATCGGCCCTTTCGGAAATGCGCCCGCGTCGTTGGTGAAGTCCTCGGTAAGTACCATCCCCACGGCGATACCGCCGTCTACGATGCGCTAGTGCGGATGGCCCAGGATTTTTCCATGAGATCGCCGCTAATCAACGGCCATGGCAACTTTGGCTCGATCGACAACGACCCACCAGCGGCGATGCGATATACCGAGTCGCGGCTTCAGTCCCTGACCAGCGTAGCCCTGCTGGCAGATATAGAGTCCGAGACGGTTGACTTTGCTGACAACTTCGACGGCTCTCAGCAGGAGCCGGTGGTGCTGCCGGCCCGCATTCCTCAGCTACTGCTGAACGGCTCTTCAGGAATTGCCGTCGGGATGGCGACGAACATTCCGCCCCACAACCTGGGCGAGCTGATCGATGGTGTCGTGGCGCTGATCGAGAATCCAGAGATTACGCTGGACGAGCTGATGACCCATATCCCGGGGCCAGACTTTCCGACCGGTGCACAGATTATTGGCAGCAGCGGTATCCGGGATGCCTACACCACCGGTCGCGGCTCGGTGACCATGCGCGGCGTCGCCAATATCGAGACGCTGGAGCAGCGGGGACGGCCCGACCGTGAAGCAATCATCATCACCGAGCTGCCCTACCAGACCAACAAGGCCGCCCTGATTGAAAAGATTGCTGACCTGGTGAATGACCGGCGGCTAGACGGAATTTCTGACATCCGCGATGAGAGCGATCGCGACGGTATGCGAATCGTGATTGAGCTCAAGCGAGACGCCTATCCCCGCGTTGTGCTCAACAATTTATTCAAACAGACGCCGCTGCAAAATAACTTTGGCGTAAATATGCTGGCCTTAGTCAACGGCGAGCCGCAGCTGCTGGGACTACGTCAGTTCCTGGAGGTGTTTCTAGAATTCCGGGTGGAGACGATTACCCGACGCACCCAGTACGAGCTGCGCAAGGCCCAGGAACGCGACCACATTTTGCAGGGCTACCTGATCGCGCTGGAGAACCTCGATGCGGTGATTGCGCTAATTCGCCACGCTGCCGACGCGGCGTCGGCCAAACAGGAACTGGTCGAGTCCTACGGTCTGTCCGAGGCGCAGGCCGACGCTATTTTGCAAATGCAGCTGCGGCGGCTGACCGCCCTGGAGTCGGAAAAAATCCAGCAGGAGCACGAGGCCCTACAGGAAAAAATTGCCGATCTGCAAGATATTTTGGCGCGGCGGGAGCGGATTCTAGAGATCATCCAAACCGAGCTGGCCCAGATTCGCGCTGCCCATGCCGACGAGCGCCGCACTACCATCGAGCCAGGCGAAGAAGGGCTGACCGACATCTCCCTGATCGCCAATGAGCAGGTGGCCATTCTGCTGACCGAGCAGGGCTACATCAAGCGGATGCTGGTCGATACCTTTGAAGCTCAAAACCGGGCAACTCGAGGAAAATCTGGCACCCGCATGAAGGAAGACGACGGCATCGAGCATTTCATCACCTGCTGTAGCCATGACCATGTGCTGTTCTTTACCGAGCGGGGCGTCGCCTATTCGCTGCGGGCCTATGAGATTCCTGAGAGTTCGCGGGTGGCGCGGGGTCATCCCATTGTACAGATGCTGCCGATCCCCCGGGACGAAAAGATTACCTCGGTCATTGGCGTCAGCGAGTTCACCGAAGACGACTATCTGGTGATGCTGACCAAGGGCGGTTTTGTCAAAAAAACGGCGCTGTCTGCCTTTAGCAATATCCGCGCCAACGGTCTGATTGCGATTTCTTTGGAGGAAAACGATCAGCTCCGCTGGGTGCGCCTAGCCCGGGTGGAGGACAGCATCCTGATCGGCTCGCGACGCGGTATGACGATTCACTTCCAGGCCAGCGACGCCCAGCTCAGACCGCTGGGCCGACCAACCAAGGGCGTCCGAGGCATGTCGCTGCGGGACGGCGACGAGCTGATCAGCATGGATATTTTGCCCGCCCAGGTAGTAGCGGAGGCGATGGAAGAGCCCGACAGCAGCGATGGCGAAGATGATATCAGTATGAGAGACCTGCATCAGGGACCCTGGGTGCTGATGATCGCAGCGGGTGGTTTAGGCAAGCGCGTCCCCGTCTCCAATTTCCGGCTGCAAAATCGAGCTGGCCTGGGGCTAGTCGCGATGAAGTTCCGCAAGCCCGACGACGAGCTGATTGCGCTGCGGATCGTCGGGCTCGATGACGAGCTCATGCTAGTGACCAATCGCGGCATTATTATCCGTCAGGCGGTGAATGCGATCTCGATTCAGTCGCGGATGGCGACCGGGGTGCAGCTGCAGCGGCTAGATGATGACGACGCGATCGCGGCCGTTGCCCTCGTCCCTCGCATGGAGGCAATAGACGATGACCTGGTAATTCCACCCAAGTCTGAAGTAGCCATCGAGGCGGCTGTTGAAACCGCGCTCGATGAAGCCGGGCTTGAGCCTGAGGCGAGTATTGGACTAGAGCCTGAGGCGAGTGTTGAGTCAGAGCCTGAGGCAAGCACTGGGTCAGAGCCCGAGACGAGAGAAAATAACCCCTCCAGCTAGACAATCCTGCCTTCATCCACAACCGCTAGCCGCGGGCGCAATCTTTAGATTACGCCCGCGGTTTTTTTGAGCGCCTGCAACGCCTGTAACTATACCCAGAGAAGGAAATTTTTAGTTATACGGAGGATTACAGAGCTTTTGTAACAAAGTCTGCTAATAATGAACCAAGTCTATTAATAATGAAAATGTCATTGGAAAAGCTGGATCTAGTTGGCCATTTTTATATGGGCCATCAGTTGCTTAGCTTTCGCGATGGTGATATCTTCCCTACAACTTCAAACACACGTGCATATGACTCAGCTCACTGAATCTGCAGCGGCTGGGTTCGGCTGGCCGCCATCAGGATTGACTCCGATGCTGGCGCAAACCGACTCAACCCGCATCGGACCCATAGACCAGTTTGCCAGTAATTTCTTTGGTCAGATTGGAGAGATACTCCCTAACTTACTCTGGGGAATTGTCCTTCTGGTCATTGGTATTGTTATTGCCTATATTGCCGCACTCGTCGTTAAAAATGTACTCAAGCGTACCCAGCTCGACGATCGGCTAGCGGCCTGGGTGACCGGGCGCTCGCCTGAAGAAGTGCCAGCGGCCAGCTGGTTTAGCAGTATTGTCTTCTGGCTAATTGTCCTATTGGCCATCGTTGCGTTCTTAGATGCCCTAGAGCTTAGGGTGGTTTCCGAATCGCTGAATGGCCTGCTCGCGACCGTTTTTGAATATATCCCCAATATCGTTGGAGCAGCGCTGCTGCTAGCGCTGGCCTGGGCGATCGCAACCGTGGTCAAACTCGCCGTTACTCGCGGCCTGGCTCGGTTCAATCTAGACGATCGACTGGCTGAGCAAACCGGCACCGATGCCCAAGGCCAGCCGCCGGTGCAGGTACATGAAACCCTGGGCAATGCGCTCTACTGGTTTATTTTTCTACTCTTTCTGCCGCTGGTGCTGAGCGCTTTAGAGCTGCCTGGGCTGCTGGCCCCGATTGAGAGCCTGATCGATCAGTTCCTCGATGCGATCCCGCAGATCCTGACAGCGGCCATTGTTCTGCTAATTGGCTGGCTGGTCGCCAAGATAGTGCGCGGCATTGTTACCAACCTGCTGGCCTCAGCGGGGGTAGACCGGCTCGGCACCCAGATGGGGCTGACCCGTACCGGCACTGGCGAGGGCGTTTCGCTATCAAGCCTGGCGGGTACGATCGTCTATGTGCTGATCTTGATTCCAGTTGCGATCGCGGCCCTAAACGAGCTGGACATCCGAGCCATCTCGGATCCGGCCGTCGAGATGCTCGACCGCATCCTGGTCTTTATTCCTCTGCTAATTACGGCGGGCGTCGTACTAGTGGTGTTTTATTTCATCGGCCGATTTATTGCCGACCTGGTCACCAGCCTGCTGCAAAGTGCGGGCTTTGACCGAGTGTTTGACATTTTAGGGCTGCCCGAGCTATCTTCTCCCTCCCGTTCGACCCCGCCGACTGGCACGCCCACGACGCTGGGTTCACCACCGCCACCGCCATCCGGCTTTGAGGGCCAGCCTTCAACAGTGATTCAGCCTCCCGAGCCAACAGCGACGAGTAAGTCACCGTCTGAAGTTGTCGGACTGGTTGTCCTAGTCGGTATCGTCCTGTTTGGAGCAGTCACCGCGACGGAAATTCTCCAGCTTGAGGGGCTGCGGACGATTGTCGAAGCGATTCTATCGATTTCTGCCCAGGTGATCGTCGGCGTCGTCATTTTTGCGATCGGCCTCTACGCGGCCAATCTGGTTTATCGCCTGATCAGCAGCAGCGGCACCGGCTCGTCGAATACGCTGGCCCAAGCCGCTCGAATTGCGATTATCGCCTTTGTCGGCGCGATGGCGCTACAGCAGATGGGCGTGGCGACGAGCATTGTCAACCTGGCCTTTGGCTTGCTGCTGGGGGCGGTAGCAGTTGCCATTGCGATCTCCTTTGGCCTGGGCGGACGCGAGGTTGCCAACAATCAGCTGAAGGAATGGGTAAACCACCTCAAACGCTAGTGCTATAAGCCAAAAAAGCTGCCAATATTCCCCAAGGCCGTAGAGTAAATCGCTACTTTACGGCCTATTTGTTGAGCCACAGCGGGCAAAAATCAGTAAGGTATAATCAGGGCTCTCCCTCACAATCGGCATTAGCTTGAATGAACAGCCACGACCTGGCCAAATATATTGAAACAACCGGCGGCATGGGTAAGCCATGGCTCCTCGTGCAGCTGAGATTGAAAAAACTGCAAGAGCGCCGCCCAGAGCTCAGCTCTGGTGAATATGTGCAGCAGCTCGCTGATATTCATCAGGATCTGATGAAGCTGGGTGAATGGTGGGTGGGTCAAGAAGAAGACGTTTTTGAGTGACGCCATGACAGCAGCGCCTGCGACAGAAAAGACTGATGCTCCAATTCAGCTCGATGACCCAGAGTGGTACCTGAGCCGCGAGCTGAGCTGGCTGGAATTTAACCGCCGCGTCCTACATGAGGCGATGGATGACCGCACGCCTCTACTGGAAAGGCTTAAGTTTTTGTCGATCTTTAGTTCCAACCTCGATGAGTATTTCATGGTGCGGGTTGCGGCGACCAAACAGCAGATTGAAGCCAACGTCAGCAAGCGTACGCCCGATGGCCGCACCCCGTCCGAGCAGCTCCTCGCTATTAGCGAGCGGCTGCGACCGATGTTTACGCAAATGCATCGCTATTTCAATGATGAACTGCTGCCGCAGATGCAGTCGAACGGCATTTTTTTGCTGAAATATGACGAGTTGACGAATCGACAAACGGCGTACCTCAAGGAGTACTTTGAAGAGCAGGTCTTCCCAGTCATCACCCCGTTAGCCGTGGATCCGGGGCATCCCTTTCCCTACATTTCCAACCTCAGCCTCAACCTGGCCGTTGTCATCCGAGCCAAAGACGATTCCGAAACTCGCTTTGCCCGAATTAAGGTGCCGAAGGTGCTGCCGCGCTTTGTGGGCCTGCCCGAATCGCTCTATCCCCGACGCAAGGGGGTGACCTGCCTTTGGGCCGGGGTCCCAATGGAGCAAGTGATTGCCCATAATTTAGAAGCGCTTTTTACCGGCATGGTCGTCGAAGACTACTACGCCTTTCGGATTACCCGTAACGCCGATCTTTCAGTTGAAGAAGATGAGGCAGACGACCTGATGCTGGCGATTGAACAGGAGCTGCGCAAGCGGCGGCTAGGCGGATCAGTTGTGCGGATGGAAGTTGAGTCTGGCGCTTCAGCAGACGTTCACGCGACGCTGATGCATGAGCTCAAACTCGTCGATAAAGATGTCTATGAGGTCGAAGGACTGTTGGGTCTGGTCGATCTAATGGATTTGTTCAGCCTGCCGCTACCTGAGCTCAAAGATGTCAAGTGGTCTCCTGTCGTTCCTAGAGCCTGGCAGTCGGCAAATCAGCGCGATAGCGACGGCGAAGATATTTTTTCTCTAATTCGGCGACACGACCGATTTGTGCATCATCCCTATGAGTCGTTTTCAGGAACGGTCCAGCAGTTTATTACCCAAGCCTCCCAGGATGATGACGTACTGGCAATCAAAATGACGCTGTACCGCACCTCCGGCGATTCGCCCATTGTCAACGCGCTGGTTTCGGCGGCGGAAAATGGCAAGCAGGTCGTTGTGTTAGTCGAACTGAAAGCGCGGTTTGACGAAGAAAATAATATTAACTGGGCTCGAACCCTGGAGCGCTCCGGCGTACATGTGGTCTATGGGCTGGTGGGGCTCAAGACCCATACGAAGGTGGCGCTGGTCGTCCGCCGAGAGGGTGAACTGATTCGCCGCTATGTTCACATTGGCACCGGTAACTATAACCCTAAGACGGCTCGCCTCTATACCGATTTAGGCATCTTGAGCTGTCGGGAAAGTTTGGGAACCGACCTAACTGATTTATTCAATTCGCTGACCGGCTACTCTCGCCAGCAGACCTATGAGGAGCTTTTGATTGCACCAGTCAGTCTGCGCGATCGCATGACTGAATTTATTCAGCGAGAAGCTGAGCATGCTAAAAACGGTAAAAAGGGTCGGATTGTCGCCAAGATGAACGCCCTTGTTGACCCTGCTATGATTCAAACGCTGTACGAAGCGTCTCAGGCTGGGGTAGAAATCGATTTAATCGTTCGCGGTATCTGCTGCCTCCGACCCGGGCTCAAGGGGATCAGCGATAATATTCGAGTTGTGAGCATCATTGGCCGGTTTCTAGAACATTCGCGCGTGTTCTACTTTTACAACGGCGGCGATGAGAACTATTGGATCGGCAGCGCCGATTGGATGCCCCGAAATTTAGATCGTCGGGTAGAGGCGGTCATGCCAGTACAAGACGAAGGCATTCGTCAGGAGCTATCTGACTTTCTCCAGATCTGTCTTAATGACAATCGTCAGGCTTGGGATATGAAGGCCGATGGGACCTACGTTCAGCGCCAGCCTCAAGAGGGCGAAGCCGAACGCAGTACCCACGAAATTCTGATGAAAAAAGCGCTCAAATCAGCCGAGAGTAAGCTCTAATCAGCAGCAGATAGGTCATTCGCTACTCAAACTTTTCGAGCTGCTCCAGCTTGAGCCAAATATTAGGGGTAGGGACATAGCCAAACTTGACCAGGGCATAGTCATCGCGAATTTCTAGAATTTCACCTTGGGTCTCAAAAATATAGGGCGGTAGACGGCTGTCACTAGCCGTGGCTTCTACACTACTCTCGAACTTTTCCCGGACCACGCGGACAGGGTCACTTTTCTTCACAGCCATAGGGGTTCAGCACTTGCAGAGAATATCTAGCATTGTAGCGGTCAAGGGGGGACAGATGCATTTAGCGCTGGCATCGAGGGCAGTAATGGGCCGAACGCCCGGCCAGCTTTAGCCGTTGAATTGAAGTACCGCAGACCCGGCAGGGTAAACCGGCCCGGTCGTAGACCCAAGCTACGCCGCCATAGTTGCCGTTTACGCCATGCACATCGCGAAAATCACTAAAGGTGGTGCCGCCTGAATCAATACTGGTGGTCAACACCTGACGGATCGCCTGATGCAACCGAGTCGCTCGCTGGCGACCAATGCGAGCAGATATCGTCTGAGGTCGCATACCGCTGAGAAAGAGCGCTTCATCAGCATAGATGTTACCAATTCCTGCAACTAGTCCCTGATCAAGCAGCGAATTTTTGATCGGTCGCTGCCGCCCTTTTAGGGACTGAGCTAGGTAAAGCGCTGAAAATGCAGGCTCGAAAGGTTCTGGCCCCAGCCGCTGCAGCCCGGTCATGATCGTTTCGGGCTGCCGTTCGGGTGGCACCCACCATAGACGACCAAAGGTACGCTGATCGACGTACCGCAGCTCTTGCTCAGCGTCGAAAAACAGCCGTACACGACAGTGGGACTGAAGCGGTTCGGACTGCTTTACCCAAAGCAGCTGCCCTGTCATTCTAAGATGGACACCGAGCCAGCCTGCTGAAGCTAGCTGCGCATCCCGAAGCTGAGCCAGCAGGTATTTACCCCGCCGCTGCCACTGGATAATGCTCGTATCCTTAAGACCTGCCAAAAAATCAGTAGCAGAAAGGGGGTAGGCAATCGTCCGCTCTAGACGAACTTCTCCCCCCCTAACTGGCTGGTTTAGCGTTACTCGATTGAGACCCCGACAAACGGTTTCTACTTCGGGTAGCTCTGGCACCGTCTCTATCTATCTATATAGATGATTTGGCTCTATTTAGATGATTTGGAAGACTTTTTCTTAGGTGCTTCGACTTCAACGAGCTCAGACTCAGCGAAGTTATTGGTGTTAATTCCTGAGTAGTTGACTTTCTCAAAGCGAACTACGACCGGGTAGATGATACCGCTCTGGTCAACGGTCGCTACCGAGCCCACATCCCGATACCAGTAAGACTCCTTACGCAGAATTCGAACTTTAGAACCGCGCTGAACCATGAATACTGTCCTCTCAAAAACTATCAGTAGTGATCGTCTTGTTCACCAGCGTACTACTCTGAGGCGCAGAACAGGCAATCTTGCAGTTTAAGTTTTGTTGCCTACTGCGTTTCAGAACAGAGCTACTGATCGTTCAGCACGGGCAGCGTTGCCAGGCTGGGGACAACCGGTAGCTGAGCTGCTGGACCTTCAACAGATTGGTTGCCGGTTGCAACTGCAGCTTCCGAAATGCCCATCGCTACCTCTACCCCGTTTTCCTCAAGTACGATTTTGGGCTCGGCTGATTGAGTATCGATCCGCTTGACTAGGACTCGATTATTGGCAATGCGATCGCCCTGGCGCACATATCGCTCGGGCTCATTGGGGACGCGCACAATCGCGTAGGCCGTGCCGTCAATGCGGACTACACCCGACACCGATACTGTACGCGCCGTAGTTGGCTGCGGAGCCGGTGGCTTCGCAGCAAGTGTGGCGGCCGGCTGGGGTGCAGCGGCGGTGCGACTAGGAGAGGGTCTAGACTGGCCACTACCGGCAGAGGAGCCGCCTGAACTAGCGCTGCTGCCCCCTGGAAGACTACCTGGGATAGAGGGACGGCTTGCTGTCCCACCGTCTTCAGGCAGCGGGATAATGGGCACAGGAGGCGTAATCGCTAGGCTAGCAAACGGGTCGGGACGGCTCCGCTGCACCTGACGAGCCCGCTCGTCGGGGTCGGTTGAGCGAATCAAATCGGGAGCAGCGGCGGTGAGAGCGGTCTGGGGTGTCTCCGCTGCCGGGTCAGTGAATACAGCATCTGAAGCGGGTGTCTCCATCTCGGCCTGAGCAGGCGCTTCAGTCGGCAAAGGTGCCACTACGGTAGTCTCTCCAGAGCTACTAAAAAAGCTACAGCCGGTGAGCGAAAACGCTCCAACCGCTAATAATAAACCCCATTGCAGACGCTGCATAGCCCTGTCCCTCCGACGATGATGTATATTGAAAAAACTGAAGTCGTTGCGCTGATCCGACTGAATCTGATTAGAGAGTAGACCAATCTCCTCAGAGAATAACGCATTTGTCCGTAATCTAGAAAGTTAAATCAAACTTAAGCGTAACCATTAATTATCTTTATAGGACTGTCGAGCCTGCTCCGATGCCTCTGCCGATAGCATCAGCTTTTGGAGATGAGTCAGGCCGCTTTTCACTCGCCGAGAGACGGTTACAGCACTGATGCCCAGGCGTTCTGCCGTTTCTTTCTGGGTCAGGTCATAGAGAAAGACAAACTCCAGCACTTCGCGGGTGCGGCGCTCCAGTTGAGACATGGCCTGCTGAAGCCGAATGCAGTCTTCCTGAGCCAGCTGAAAGCTGCGGTAGCGGGCATCGGGTAGCATGTCGCCCAGAGATGCAGCACCGTTGTCCGTATCTTGCAGCGGTGCATCTAAGCTGAGCAGGGAGCGATTGCGGCTAGCCAGCCTCACTTCCTGCCATTCTTCAACCGAGATCTCTAACACGTCGGCGACTTCCTGATCGCTGGGGCGGCGGTTGAGCGAGGTCTGGAGCTGCTGAATGGCTTTTGCCGACTGGCTCTGTAACGCCTGCCAGCGGCGAGGAATACGCACGGCAGCGCCTTTGTCTCGCAGGTAATGCTGAATTTCACCGCGAATGTAAGGAACTGCAAAGGAGCTGAAAGCATAGCCCTTTTGCAAATCAAATCGCTCAATCGCCCGGATCAGTCCCAGGCTGCCAACCTGAACCAAATCGTCGAAGCTCTCTTGGGAATGATAGAGCCAGTGGTGAGCCTCCTGCCGGACCAGGCCGATATTCATCTGAACTAACCGATTGCGCAGCTGCGGCGATCGCGTTTTTTGATACTGGTTTAAAAGCTCAAAGGTTTGACCTTTGAGGCTCTGAGTCGGTTGAGTCAACAGCATAGACTAAGGAAATCCCGTAGAAGGAGCTAAACAAGCTTCGGTAGGCGGCACACCCTGCATTCCCTTCCAGTCGCTGTTTTGCCAAAACATAGCGGAATGCCTTGACCCCTGAGTTCGCGAAGCAGTCGGGATAGCGGCAAGCCAAACCCTCCAAACTGCGATGCCCTAAAGCGCCAAATTCACAGATTCAGCCTAGTCCAAAGGATTTTGCGCTAACATTCGAGTTTTCACGGATTTGTCGGCGGGCTGCCGTCAGGGAAATTGCCGAGTCAGACCTTTTTGCCACCGCTTCAGCCCACAAAAAAGGGGAGCCATGGGCTCCCCTAGAATCTGAAATATGACTTGCTTAATCAGGTTTGAAAATGAGCTGGTCCCGGCGCGTTAGACCGCTTCAGCATCCTCAATCCGACCGTAGAAAATACCTTGAATCCGCACATCGTCTGCCTCGGCGGCACCCATGTCGGTATCCGACGGCTGGTCAGAGAAAAAGGTGCCGCCTACCTCGCCCGTATTGGGGTCAACTTTGGAAATTTGCAACGAGATGTGGCCCTGACCGATATCAAACGCTTTCACATTCTCACGCTGGAGCTCTTCGCTGTCTGCCCGGGCCGGCAGCGCTACCGCGTTGTCATAGCCAGAGGAAAGCCCGCGCCCTTTGGGGTCTAAAAAGTTTGAGGTACGGTAGGACGGAACCCGAAAATCGCCCTCAAAGTCAGTTGAAGTCGTGATTGCGTTCAGCCCTGACTGGGACTTTGCCGTCAGATTTTTGATGGTAAACAGAAAAGGAATCTGCTCACCGCCAGGAAGCTGTACCGTGATGGCCTGAAAGTCCATCCCTAGTTTTTCTGTAAAGACTAGGCTGCCGTCGGACTGCGCTTCGATATCACCGCTGACCTGCTGTAAAGAGGTCGTATAGCGAGTCAGGGGCTTACCAGAGATAAATTCAGCTTCTCGACGACGGCTGGCTGGCTCTTGCTTTACAAAAAAGCTAGTCGGCTCTAAGCATAGATCAACCAGCTTCACCTTTTGCCCGGCCTCAAGCGGGATAGAGCCACGGCGAGTTTCAGACACCTGCGGACAGCTATTGGCCAACCCCGTATTTCGAATTTCGTCGTAGGTTAGCGGCACATCACTGGTGGCGACGGGCGCTTCGCTACAGGCTGTTAAAACACTAAGACAGATTGCTAAAAACGCAGCGATTAGGGTGCGATACCTCATGATTACCTCAAATTAAAATGTGAGTCGAGTCGGAATAGTATCAATGGCTGATGGCAGCGGCTGATGGCAGTACCGAAACTGCCTGAGTTTGCAGAGTGCTGACCATACCTTTATGACTGTATTTTACACGCCCTTGTGCGCTTTGAAGTCTAGAATCGCTTGCCGAAGCGCAGCGAAATCGCTTAGGCTCAGACAGTTCAGCAGAAAAACATTTGATTCTTGACTTAATTTTGATTCTTGACTTAATCATGCCTGCCTTCAACGCTTGCTATAGCAAGTTTTAAATAATGAGTCCTTTAGTTCTCGGTTAAGATGAGCGATCGCGGCCTATCGACGGGATCTGACCTACCGGAAGACCTACAGCATCTCTCTCAGTTGATTCAGGCGGCGGCGCATCAGCGCGACGGCGACTGCCCAGCCCTGCTCGACCTGCTGAGAACGCTAGAGAGCCTGCACAGCGAAATTCGCGATACCCTATTTCGCGACGCGCTACCCAACAATCGGCAGCGGCTATACAGCCTGCTGCGCGATATCGAGCTGCAGGGGGGCTGGCCCTATATTCAGCGAATGAAGCTCAGCGCGTTTCTGGTCAACTTGGATGCCAATGCTAAAAGTGAAGATTAAATTGCGAATGTTTGCGGGTTAGCCCTGGGCTAGGCCGTAAGGTTAATAGCGACTGACGTCACAGCAGCCCCAGCGACCCGGCTCTTTTCTCGACCTGAGCCAACGATTTTAGCCCCGCGCAGTCGTTTTTCAAGTAGCCCCTTAGCTCTGCATAGCCCCGTACATTTGTCCACCAGTAAGTGTGAAATTTAACCTATGAGGTTATTTAAGCAATGGCGACGGTCTTTACAGGCAACCGCTTTGGCCGTTCTAACGACGACTTTTCTAGTCCAGGGCTGGGCCACCTCGCCAGCGCAGGCTGAAGTCAACCGCTACTGCCAACTTTCTACCGCCGATGCTGAAGCGAAGGCGACGCTGCTGCAAGCGGCCCAGCAGGGCGATGCCCAGGCCCAGCAGGACTACGCAGCCATCGTCGAGCGCCACTCAGCCGGACTCCAGTCCTGTCGGCAGTCTCGCTGGCCCAGAAATCAGGCGGTATGGCTGCGGCTTTACCCCTGCGACCTCCAGCCCGGCAAGCTCGATGCCTTGATGGATCGGATCGTCAATTTGGGATACAACGTCGTTTATATCGAGGCTTTTTATAACGGTCAGGTTCTACTCCCAGCTAACGAAAACCGGACGGCCTGGCCCAGCGTGGTGCAAATCGAGGGGTATCGCGATCGCGACCTGCTGGCTGAAGCGATCCAGAAAGCCCACGAGCGTGACCTCAAAGCCTACGCCTGGCTGTTTACGCTTAACTTTGGCTATACCTACGGGCAGCGGGCTGACCGCCAGCAGGTGCTAGCCCGCAATGGCCGCGGCTTGAGCTCAGCGGACTATGCTGGAAATGGGTTCAGCAGCAGCACTGACGAAGTCTTTGTCGATCCCTACAGCACCCAGGCCCAGGAAGACTACATGCGGATGCTGCAGGCGGTGCTCCAGCGCCAGCCCGACGGTGCTCTGTTCGACTATGTGCGCTACCCGCGCGGCACCGGGGCCGGTTCAGTCGTCAGCAACGTCAACGATCTGTGGATTTATGGCAGCGCAGCCCAACAGGCGCTGCTGCGGAGAGCGACGAACAATAAGGGTCGCGAGCTGATTGAGCGCTTTTTGCGTCGGGGCTATGTGACTGAAGGCGACATCAGCCAGGCCGATCAGCTCTATGCCGGGGAGCGTGAGCCGCTGTGGCAGAGCCGTAACCCCGCCCAGACTACCGGCCCTCTACCTGCTGCCTCAGTCCGTCGCCCCCGACTTCAGGACGAGCTCTGGCGGCTCAGCGTAGCCCACGCGATTCAAGGCGTTGTTGATTTTCTTCAGATGGGAGCACGAGCAGCCCGACAGCAAAACATTCCCGCCGGGGCCGTCTTTTTCCCAGAAGGCAACCGGGCGATTGGCGCTCTGGGCTACGATTCCCGCCTTCAGCACTGGAACCGTTTTCCTAGTTGGATTGAGCGCTACCCCATGTCCTACGCGACCTGTGGCAACACGGGCTGCATTGTCGAACAGGTGCAGACAGTCTTGCAGCAAACCGACCGTCCCCAGAACGTGAAGCCTGTCCTGGCCGGCGTTTGGGGTCGCCCAGTGAACAACCGACCCTCGCTAGAAGACCAGATGAATGTGCTGGAGCGAGCGGTGCCCGAAGTCGATACCGTCAGCCACTTTGCCTTTTCCTGGGTGGACCCAGAGTTTGAGCGGACCCGTCAGTTTTGCCGATTTTAGCGGCGAACAATGGCGTCTTTGAACGCAATTAGGGCTTCAAATCGCTCAGCCGCAACGGCGATATCGGCTGACTGGGGCTGCGGCATCATACTGAAGCCAAATAAGAGTTGTAAGCTAATGGTCAGAGCAGCCGCTTGTAACAATCGCGCAACCATGGTGTACCTCCCCACCCCAAGCTATCCGCCCAGGTTAGTCAGTCCTTAAGGGATTAAAAACTGACGGTGTTCTCTAATTACAACTGGCACATTACCGGGCAATGGGCGGCCTTTCGTCCGGGGAAGTACGGACTGTGAACCCAATTTGTTTACCCGCTTGCTGATTTCCCCGCTGTGTTTGAGGAGCCCTGCCCGTGAAAATTGCTTTTATCATCGACCCAGTTGAGCGTTTGGACGCGGGCCATGATACCAGCGTTGCTCTAATGGAATCGGCCCAGGCCCTAGGCCACGAAGTTTGGATTACCCAGGCCGAGCAGATGGGCGTATTGCAGGGCCGCGCCTATAGCTGGCTGCGGCCCGTGCAGCTGAAGCCGGTCGTGCTAGGGGATCAGCGCTGGATTGCAGAGCCAGACTGGTATAGCGTCGGCAAGTTGGTCTGGCGGCCGCTGGAGGAGATGGACGCCGTTCTGATGCGCACGGACCCACCGGTGACCATCCCTTACCTCTACGCCACCTATATTCTGGACTACATTGATCCCGCCAAAACCCAAGTCATTAATTCACCGGCTGGGCTGCGGGCAGCGAATGAAAAAATGTATGCCCTCCAGTTTACTGAGGCGATTCCAGAGACAATTGTTAGCCAAGACAAGTGGGTAATCCGAACGGCCGTCGAGCGCTGGGGAGCGGCGGTGCTGAAGCCGCTGGGTGGCAAAGCGGGAGAGGGAATTCTCTTTTTGGAAGAGGGCGATCGCAACTTCAACTCAATCATCGAAGTGAGCACTCGCAAAGGGCAGGAGCCGGTAATGGTGCAAACCTATCTGCCCGCAGCCAAAGACGGCGACAAGCGAATTATCTTACTCAACGGTGACCCCATTGGGGCGCTGAACCGGATTCCAACCGGCAAAGAATTTCGGGGTAATATGGCCGTAGGGGGTCGAGTAGACAAGGCCGAGATCACCCCCCGAGATCTGGAAATTTGTAGCCAGCTTACCTCTACCCTGCGGCGAGATGGCTTAATCTTTGTAGGAATTGATATTATTGGCGGCTACCTGACCGAGGTCAACGTCACCAGTCCCACGGGCATCCGCGAAATTGACCGCCTCAACCAGGTGAAGCTAGGCCATCAGGTGATCGACTGGCTTGTCCAGGCTGCCCCCTCAAAATCCTGACTCACCTAATCTTTCGTCCAAAGCTGGTCTCCACTCAATCCAAACGATGAATAAAATCTCTAGATATAGCCGACGTCGCTTTGTCCAATATGGCTCCTTAGTTTTAGGCAGCAGCATTTTAGCCGCCTGCGCCGGTGGGTCAGAAACCGCTACCGAGGCGACCGAAAGTCCTACCGCCAGCTCCAGTCCCGAAACGGCAGGGGAGCTCACCCCGGTCACCTTTGGCACCAACTGGTTTGCTCAGGCCGAGCACGGCGGGTTCTACCAGGCGGTCGCTACCGGCATCTACGAAGAGCACGGCCTCGATGTCACCATTCAAATGGGCGGACCTCAGGTTAACGGTACTCAGCTGCTGATGGGCGAAGCCGTTGACTTCTTTATGGGCTACAGCGCCGATGCCATCAACGCGATCCAAGAAAGCATTCCCAAAGTCACCGTTGCTGCTATCTTCCAGAAAGACCCGCAGGTGCTCATTGCCCATCCTAACCAGGGAATTCAGGATCTGGCCGATCTGAAGGGTCATCCCATCTTCATTTCCAAAGCGGCAAACGTCACCTATTGGCCCTTCCTCGAGGCCAAGTATGGGTTCACGGAAGACATGAAACGCAACTATAACTTCAACCCAGGGCCATTTTTACAGGACAAAGACTCAGCCCAGCAAGGTTACCTCAGCTCTGAGCCCCTGGCCATTCGTAAGGAGGGTGGCTTTGAGCCGGTTGTTTTCCTGCTGGCAGACAATGGCTACAATCCCTACTCCACGACGATTGAGGCCCGCAGGGAAATGGTTGAGGAAAACCCTGACCTGGTGCAGCGGTTTGTCGATGCTTCAATCAAAGGCTGGTACAGCTACTTTGAGAATCCAGCCCCGGCCAATGAGCTGATCAAGGAAGATAACCCTGAGATGACCGACGAGCAGCTTGCCTATGGTATCGAGAAAATTCAGGAATACGGCCTAGCGATATCGGATGAAGCCGAAACCGACGGCATCGGAGCGATGACCGATGAGCGCTGGCAGTCGTTTTTTGAAACCATGGCCGACGCAGGCGTATTTGAGGAAGATGTGGACTATACGCAGGCTTATACGTTGGATTTTGTGAATAAGGGCGAGGAGTATTATCGGGAGTAGGGGGGAGTGGGGGAGTGAGGGAG
>NZ_JADEXG010000037.1 GCF_015207255.1 Vasconcelosia minhoensis LEGE 07310 | reverse complement strand
GGGGAGAGGGGAGCGGAAAGAGGGAAGAGGGGGTTGTGTCTTCAACTGCCGTTGCTGTTTTTGGGTCTTGAGGTCCTGGCGTATTTTGTTTTGGGGTGTCCTTCTGTTCTTTGGTTTGGCTAGCCGCTTCTAAAAATCCAAACTGGTGGGCGCGCATCCCAATGTGGGTGAGCGTGTTTGGGATCGGTTGATCCACCTGCAAGGTGCAGTTCCAATCTAGGGCATGAACCGTAGACGAGCTGATGGAAACGGCGCAGGAGATGTTTTTGCACCCGGTCAGGCGGGCGGCGCTGACGGTTGTGGGATGTTCCAGCACTTGGTGCTTCGAGTCGTGGGCGTTGATGCGGCCCTGATCCAATACCAGCAGGGTGCTGCAAATTCGATAGGCTTCTTCGATGTTGTGGGTGACAAATAGGGTAATACCTGGATATTGCTCTAGCCACAGCTTGAGGTCTCGCTCTATCAGGTAGCGCAGATGGGTGTCTAGGGCCGAGAAGGGCTCATCCAGCAGCAGCACCTCAGGCTGGCTGGCCAGCACCCGAGCGATCGCGACTCGCTGCTGCTGACCGCCAGAAAGCTGGGTGGGGTAACGATCTCCCATCCCCTGCAGCTGCACCCGCACCAGCTGAGACGCTACCATCTGGTGCTGCTGCCGCTTCGTCAGACCGCTAGGCAGGCCAAAGGCAATGTTTTGGGCGACGGTCAGCTGGGGAAACAGGGCATAGTTTTGAAATAGGACACCCACTCTGCGATCGCGGCTGGGCAAGTTGATATTTTGCTGGGAATCAAACAGCACCCGACCATTTAGCACAATGCGCCCGCTATCCGGCGTTTCCAGACCAGAAATACAGCGCAGGATCAGGCTTTTTCCCGCTCCAGAAGCCCCCAGCAGGCCCAGGGGTTGACGATTGGTAGAGAACGATACGTCCAGGCTGAAGCCCGGCAGGTGCTTAGTCAGCGTAGCCGAGAGCTGAGGCGGGGGGTTGCACTGCTGGAAACGGTTGGGGTGCGGCAGGTCGGGGGGTGGAGATACAGCAGTGACCGGGATTGATGCATAGGGGGTTGGCGCATCGGTGCCGCTCCTCCATCTGCTTTTTCCAACCGATCTTCCTGGGTTCGCCAGCCAGCTATTCACGGCAATCAGGCCTCCCAACGCGATCGCTAAAATCACGCCGCTCCAGACGGCAGCTTCGCGGAAGGCGCCCGCTTCTACCGCGAAGTAGATTGCCATGGGCAGGGTTTGGGTCCTACCAGGAATATTGCCTGCCAGCATCAGGGTGGCTCCGAATTCACCCAGGGCACGGGTAAAGGCCAGGGACGTACCGGCTAGAATCCCCGGCAGGGCCAGGGGCAGCGTAATCCGCCAGAACAGACGCAGCTCAGAAGCACCGAGCGTTCGGGCCGCCTGCTGTAAGTTGCGGTCAATCTGGTTGAATGCGCCTAGTACGGTCTTGTACATCAGCGGAAAGGCCACGACCGTCGCCGTCAGGACGGCTGCATACCAGGTGAAAACGATATTCACCCCCAGCCCGCCGAAGGGGCCGTTTTTACCCAGCAGCAGCAGCAGCAGAAAGCCCAGCACGGTCGGTGGCAGCACCAGCGGAGCGAGAAACAGTCCCTCCAGCAGCGCTCGCCCACGGCCCCGATAGCGATGCATGAAGTGGGCCGCACCGATGCCGATAAAAAAGGTAATGACGGTGGCAATAGCCGCAATCCGTAACGAGATATAGAGCGGCGATAGGTCAACCATAGGAATCGGCAGCGGGGGCGCTGTCAATCAGAGACATCAGGCAGAGACATCAGGACTATTCAGATGGGCGGGGCCAAACCCAAATTCTGCAAACTTTATCTGGACTGCTGCGGTAGAGAGAAAATTAATAAAGTGCTGGGCCGCCTCTGGATGTTGGCTACTCTGAACAATCGCAATGGGATAAACAATCGGCTGGTGAGCGTCCGGGGGAACCGTCGCCAGCACTTTTACCCGATCTGAGAGCGCCGCATCGGTCGCATAGACCAGGCCGAGCTCGGCATTTCCACTTTCGACCGCACTTAGAACGCTGCGGACGCTGTTGCCAAAGACCAATTTGGGTTGTAGCGCCTCTAGCAAGTTCATGTGGGTGAGGACTTGTTTGGCATACTGACCAGCGGGGACGCTGCGAAATTCACCTACGGCAAAGTGAGTGATACTGGCTGCTTTCAGCTCAGTAAGGCGGGTGAGGCTAAGCGTTGAGGCTTTAGGCGCGATCAGCACCAGGCTATTGGACACTACATTTTGGCGAGAGTCAGGCAGAATCAAGCCCCGATCGGCTAAGGCATCCATCTGCTGGGTGGCGGCTGAGAAAAATATATCAACGGGTGCCCCCTGCTTGATTTGCTGCTGAAGAGCACCGGAGGAACCAAAGTTGTAGTCTACGATAATTTCTGAGTGGGCCGCTTGAAACTGAGGCGCGATCGCTTCTAGCACTTCCTGCAAGCTAGCCGCAGCCGACGCCACGATCGCCACCGGCTGGGTGGAGACTGCTCCAGAAGCGGCCTCAGGCAGTTCTGAACAGCCGACAGCTGTCAGGCCAGAGATTAGGCCAGAGATTAAACCGGCCATCAGCCAGCTCAGCCATCGACGACGTTTCATCTCTTGAACAAATTGATATTCGGCAGGGACACTGTCGGGTACCCGAAGCGAGTAAGCAGACTCAAGTCTTTAAACAACACGGTTCTGAGATACCGCCCGCCAAAGCTCGGCTAAGTCATCACAATCAGCTTACCTGCATTCTTAGGGCGCTGACCTATCTGGAGCGCCACAGACTCTTGGGGTATCTGCTGGATGAACGAGGCCAATCTACTGGGGGCGCGATCGCTGCTGAAGCTGTGTCCAGGTGCGGAGGACTTCTGCTACGGTCCAGGCTTGAGCATAGGTGCCTCGGGGCTGATGGGGTGCTTCGCCGTCAAAGATTTCGCTGAGGTTGCCGATACAGCCTCCGCTCAGGTGGTCGGCCATGGGCTGGAGGAAGCTTAGTGCCAAGCGCCGATCCTGATAGACCTGGTAGTGGGCGTCGATGAAGGGGCCGATCAGCCAGCCCCAGACGGTGCCCTGATGATAAGCGCCGTCGCGCTGGTAGCGATCGCCAATATAGTGGCTGTGATAGTCCCGATGGTTAGGGGCCAGGGACCTCAATCCGTAGGAGGTGAGCAGCTGCTGGGCGCAAACATCGACAATGGCGCGCTTTTGCTCAGGCGTTAGTAGCGAGGACTGAGCATTCAGCGTCAGTGACAGGGCAAAAATCTGGTTAGGCCGGAGGCTGTCGTCGTTTCCGTCTGGCGTATCCAGCAGGTCATAGCAGTAGCCCTTGGCTGGGTTCCAAAAACGCTGGAATCCCTTTTGAGTTTGCTCAGCCATCTGCTGATAGGGCTCGGGCGACTTGCCTAAAATCTCGGAAAACTGCACCATGCAAAGTAGCGCATTGTGCCACAGCGCGCTAATCTCAACCGGCTTGCCGATGCGGGGCGTCACCACCCAGTCATCGACTTTGGCATCCATCCAGGTCAGCTGCACCCCGGCCTCTCCGGCGTAGATCAGATGATCTTTGGGGTCGAGGTGAATGTTGTAGCGGGTGCCGCGCCGATGCCAGTCGATGACTTCGTCCAGAGCGGGGAACAGCGTTTCGAGCAGAGCTTTATCCTGAGTCGCACTGTAGTAGGTTCGGACGGCCTCAAAATACCAGAGGATGGCGTCTACCGTATTGTAAATGGGCGTCTCTCCGACGTCGGGAAAGACGTTGGGCAGCATCCCCCGGTCGAGATATTGGGCAAATGTTTTCAGCAGCGTATGGGCAATATCGGGACGGCCGGTAGCAAGGGTTAGGCCTGGCAGGGCAATCATCGTATCTCTGCCCCAGTCCGTAAACCAGGGATAGCCCGCAATTACGGTTTGGCCCGACTCACCCCCGGCCAAGGGGCGATAGACAATAAACTGGTCGGCGGCTAGGACGAGCTGGGCAATCCAGTTGGGCGGCTCAGGCTGAGGCGAAAACTTTTGCCAGCGTTCGAGCAGCTGCCGCTCATGGAGATCGCGATCGCGTCTAGCCCAATCTCCCGACAGCTCAGGCTGAGGTTCCGTACTCGCGACCAGGGTAACCGAGCTACCCGGCTCTAGCCGCGCTTCAAAGTCTCCTGCCGCATAGTGATCGTCGCTGGGGGGAAGGCCGCGATCGCGCGCGATCGCCAGCCGATAGCCCCGCCGCCAGTCTCCTGTCGGGATGGCTTTGGCTTCGGTAGATAGCAGGTAGAGCGGTGTCGCCTGCTGATGGGCTGTGAACTTTAGACCGTTCGTCATCGTTTCGGTCTGGCCGGGCCAGTCGCCCGCAGTCGTCTCGGCCCCATGGTCGCGGTAGTTGACCAGCGCCGTCAGCCTTAGGGTCAGCGGAGCCTGGGCGCGCTTAAGGGTATAGCGAACGTAGGTCGTATTAGCCCCGGGCTGCATCCAGATTTGCTTTTCGAGCTGGGCATCGGCGCAGGCGAAGGTCCATGCGGGGGTAGTCCCCTTTAGGGTGAAATGCTCAATTAGGCGAAAGCCTGAGGTGACGCTGCCGTCAGATTTGCGATCGCAGCTCAGGTCATAGCGCTGCCTCCCATACTCCACCTGCTCATCGAGCTTGGCCAGCAGAAAAACCCGCTCCACCGGCGGCTGTAGCGCTGCGACCAGCAGCCCGTGATAGTGGCGGGTCAGCATCCCCGCGACGGTGCCACAGGCGTAGCCGCCAAGGTCGTTGGTCACCAGCCACTCTCGCTGTTCAGCGCTAGACAAATGGCCGCAGATCTCGCGCCCAAACGAAAGAGTCATGATCCTGAGTCCTAATTGGCTATGGCCAGATTTATAGAATGCGACTATGGCACGTATGGTAAACCATGAAGACAATAAAAAGAGACGCCTATCTCAACCGCATCGGCTATCGAGGGTCGCTTGCCCCCACCGCTGAGACGCTCAGGTAGCTGCACCGGGCGCATATGCTGACGGTTCCCAACGAGAGATAGACAGTGAGGCTGCCTACCGCGCCGTGCTAAAGTCCGTCTTTGGGATTGAGCTGGAGTCAGAGACAAAGATTGATACACTGATGGTTCCGCTGTCCGCTGACTCGGGCTGAAGTTAGCCATGTATATTCGCCCTTTCGAACCGGCTGACGAAGCTGCTATCGTCGTTCTATGGAAGCGCTGCGGCCTGCTGCGGCCCTGGAACGATCCCCACAAAGATATCGCCCGCAAGCAGCGGGTTCAGCCCGAGCTATTTCTGGTGGGGCTGATTGAAAACCGAATTGTGGCAACGGTGATGGCTGGGTTTGACGGCCATCGCGGCTGGATTAACTATCTCGCGGTGGAGCCAAGCCGCCGTCGGCAGGGCTATGGTCGTCTGCTGATGGCAGCCACAGAAGAGCGCCTGCTTGCCCTGGGCTGCCCTAAAATCAACTTGCAGATTCGTCATGATAATCTGGACGCCATTCAGTTTTACGAACGGCTTGGCTTCAGCCAGGATGCAGTGGTCAGCTTGGGTAAGCGTCTGATCTCAGATAACTGAGAATCAGATTAGGGATTGGCAAACAAATAAAGTACCAATGGCCCTCTCCCCAACCCCTCTCCCAAGCTTGGGAGAGGGGCTCCGAAATCTAGTTCCCCTTCTCCCAGATTTGGGAGAAGGAGCTAGGGGATGAGGGCCTCTGAGATGTTATTTACGCGCAGCTCCCTTAGGACGAGACAATTAGAAAAGACAGCGCCTGCTGAAGCCGCTAATCGATTTGGGTTAAGTATTGAACGCTGAACAGCGATCGCGCATCCGTCCAAACCTCCTCTACCCTGAATCGCTCGGCCAGCTGGGCAAAGCCTTCTAGGGTGTACTTATAGGAATATTCCGTACAGATCGACTCGCCGGGTTGAAAGTTAAATGTCGCATTGCCAATCTGAACGTTCTGTTCTTTCTGCGAGATCAGGCGCATCTCTATGCGACCAAAAGCCTCATTCCAGATGGCCCAATGCTCAAACTGTTCAACTTCAAAATTGGCGCCGGCCTCGCGGTTGAGCCGATGCAACAGATTGAGGTTGAACTCAGCCGTGATGCCCTGGGCATCGTTGTAGGCGGGCAGTAAAATGTCGAGATCTTTTTGCAAATCGACACCAATCAGCAGGGCACCGTCGGGTCCGACCAGGTCGGCAATGCGGTTGAGGAAAGCGCGGGCCTCGGGCTGAGGAAAATTGCCAATAGTGGAGCCGGGAAAGAAGGCGACCCGCCGCAGCCGGGACTGTTCATTATCGGGCAGGGAGAAATCCTGTTCGTAATCGACGCAGAGCGGATGTACCTGGAGATGGGGATAGGCGGCCCGGAGCTTGCGAGCCGACTCCAGCAGCGGTTCACAGGAGATATCAATGGGCACATAGCTAGCCAGCTGGTCAATCGCCTCCAGCAAAATCCGAGTTTTAATGCTCCAGCCGCTGCCGAATTCGATCAGCTGGGCGTTGGAGCCGATTAGCGTCGCTATCTGTTCGGCATGACGCTGCAAAATCCCAATTTCAGTCCGGGTGGGATAGTATTCCGGCAGGTCGCAGATCGCTTCAAACAGCTGGGAGCCGCGTTCGTCATAGAGCAGCTTGGCCGGTAGCACCTTGGGCGACTGGGAGAGACCCGCGATCGCGGTAGCCATCAGCGCCTCTCCCTGAGCGTCAGCAAAGGTCTGAGATGAAGAAATAGACATTGTTATTGTTTAAGATTTAATCGACGTTTATGGTGCGGTGACAGCCTTAGCGGGCTAGGCGAATGCCGCTGAACTGCCAGCGGGCCTGGGGTGGAAAAAAGTTGCGATAGGTGGGTCGTATATGGCCCGGCGGCGTAGCGCAGGAGCCTCCTTTAAGGACGCGCTGGCCGTTCATAAATTTGCCGTTGTATTCGCCAATCGCGCCGTGGACGGGCTTGAAGCCGGGGTAGGGCAGATAGGCGCTCTGGGTCCATTCCCAGACATCGCCGTAGAGCTGGTCGGGGCGGGTCATGCCGCGGGCTGCAATGGGCTGGAGGTAGCCCTGCTCCAGCAGGTTGCCCTGGCGGGGGACTGAAGCGGCAGCGACTTCCCATTCGGCTTCGGTGGGCAGCCGCTTATCGGCCCACCGGGCAAAGGCGTCGGCTTCAAAAAAGCTGACGTGGCAGACCGGTTCATGCAGGGGGAGCGATCGCAGTCCGCCCAGCGTCATCACCGCCCAGCCGTCTGCTTTCTCCCAGTACAGCGGGGCCTGCCAGCCCTCCGCTTGAACAGTCGCCCAGCCCTCTGCCAGCCAGTAGTCGGGCGTCTGGTAGCCGCCTGCTTCAATAAATTCTAAATACTCACCGTTGGTGACCAGACGAGCGGCCAGCCAATAGTCCTGGAGATAGACCGGATGCGACGGTCCCTCGTTATCAAAGGCAAATTCCGATGCCGTATGCCCTAGGGTGTAAAGGCCACCGGGATAGTCTAGCCACTGCTCGCGGGATTGAGCCGCTTCATTCGGCGGCTGCGGCAGGTCTGTGCGATAGGCGGGCCGCAGCGGATTCGTTGCCAGAATATGTTTGATGTCGGTGAGCAACAGCTCCTGATGCTGCTGTTCGTGGTGCAGCCCGAGCTGAAGCAGCGATTCGTCTACTTCGGCAGACTCCGACATCAGCCGCTGCATGGCCTGATCGACATAGGCGCGATAGGCATAGACTTCCTCCAGCGTCGGTCGGGACAGCAATCCCCGCTGGGGTCTCGGCTGGCGGTCGCCGACGCTCTCGTAGTAAGAATTAAACAGATAGTTGAATTTGGGATGGAAGACCTCGTAACCCTTTAGGTAAGGCTTGAGCAAGAACGTTTCAAAAAACCAGGTGGTATGGGCCAGATGCCACTTCGGCGGGCTCACGTCGGGCATGGACTGAATCACCGAGTCTTCAGCCGTCAGCGGCTGGCAGATGGCGGCACTGAGCTGACGCACCTGCTGATAGCGCTCAGACAGCGGAGCGCGTTCGGGCGCCGTCACTTGAGAAAGCTGCATATTATAAAGGGTCCTAGAAAGAACCCCGAAAAGTACTCCATAAAGAACTCCAGAAGAATTCAAACGCCGAAAGCCTAACAAGGTTAGGTTAAGGCTTCATGAGAAAATCCGAATCTGTCTGGGCCAACTTTCTGTCTCTGGGTGGAAAGTTCAGCCTTCGATTGGACTAATCGCTGCGGCTAGATGCTTCATAATTTGCAGTACTCGCGCCAGTCCGGCGTTTTGACCTAAGACGAACTGGTGCGATCGCGCATAGTTCGGTCCGGCGTGGTCTAACTTTAGAAATATAAAATCGGTTCCATGGGTCACCAAGCCGTACAAAGGCTGCCTTCGTTCAGGTGCTGCAAGCATATAGGACAGTACTTGGGGAATGCCAACTTTAAGCGAAAACTCAGCCCGCTTAGACTCGATCACCATTACCCAAAGCCGATCTTGCAGGACTAAAATATCGAGTCGTCCCCTGACTGTCAGACTATTATCAGCCGCTTCAATGTCAACCGTTTTTTCTGTCGTGACATAAAACGGCGGTAAAAACAATCCCGCTAAATCAAGCAGCGGGGCGATAACGGCAAGCTTGACCGTGTTTTCGAGCACGGAACGATGTTCTAAATTGGCGACAGCAGCCTCAACCCTAGCGAGTCGCTGCTGCTCGGCATCGGTTAGCTTAGGGAGCTCAGCTTGCCATTCCGGAAAGAATCCTCCAGACTCGACCTGTCGCAGCCCAAACCGCTGCTCTAAGTCATAGAGTGTGACCTGATCGACTGAAACGGTTTGAGCCATTCTCAGTTCCTGCTATCTTTACTAAATTATACGCAGCCTCATTCTTTTGCCTCAAACTGCCTTCGATTTATCACCTATTTCAACTTCGGGCTGGCAGGGCAGCCTCAAACTCAGCTTTGAGCAGCGTCAGGGAAAAACAATGCCGCTGCGCAGCTATACTAGCGCTCCCCTGCGGCTCCAGCGGCCTTTTTACCCAGACGATTCGGGCAGCTGTCAGAGCGCGATCGTGCATACGGCGGGGGGCATGGTCGGGGGTGATGGGTTAGATATTCAGGTCCGATTTGGCGAGCGCAGCCAGGCCCTGGTGACGACGACGGCGGCGCACAAGGTCTATCGCAGCAGCGGGGCGGTGGCGCAGCAGCGGATCGATCTGCGGCTGGAGGCCGGCGCCTACGGCGAGTGGCTGCCCCAGGAAACCATCCTATTCAGCGGCGGGCGCTTTCACCAAAGCCTACGGGTAGAGCTGGGGCCAGCGGCGGTGTGGACGGGCTGGGAGATTACCCGGTTTGGCCGCAGCGCTCGGGGGGAGCGGTTTACAGCGGGGGAATGGCAGAGTGCTACTGAGGTATGGCAGGCGGGGCGACCGCTGTGGATTGACCGGCAGCGGCTGGTCGGCGGTTCAGCAGTGCTCGATAGCGCCCATGGACTGGCGGGGTATCCGGTCGTGGGCGCTATCGCAATTCTGGGGCATGACTTTGATCCGGCCCAGCTCGATTCCCTGAGAGCCTTGGCGGGCGGCGCTGATATCGGCGTGACCAGCCTGATGAAAGGCTTACTTTGTCGCTATCGGGGGACTTCCAGCCAGCAGGCGCGGCAGTGGTTTACCCAGGTCTGGCAGGCGCTGCGGCCTCAGCTAGGGCAGTCGGCGGCCTGCCCACCCCGGGTGTGGGGGCCGAGTTCAAAGTCCAGCTAAAAGCTCGGCCCCCAGGGCTGGGATGACTGTAAGCCGGGGCGCGAACCTGATATAACGAATGAATGTAATTGTGAACCGCAGGGCAAGCCTATGCAACTGTCTCCCCAGGAAAAAGACAAGCTGCTGATCTTTACGGCGGCGCTGGTGGCCGAGCGCAGGCGCGATCGCGGTCTCAAGCTCAACCATCCCGAAGCCGTTGCCCTGATCTCTGCCGCTATCCTAGAAGGCGCTAGGGACGGGCGGACGGTAGCCGAGTTGATGGACTATGGCACCACCCTGCTGTCCCCCGACCAGGTGATGGAGGGCGTCGCTGAGATGATTCCCGACGTTCAGGTCGAGGCAACTTTCCCCGACGGGACGAAGCTAGTCACCGTTCATAACCCAATTCGCTAGCCCTATGAGCCCCGCTTCCCGCCGCCTGCCTGACGACGATTTACCCCTCGACGCCGAGACTCGGACGGCGGTGCTCCAGGCGGTGATTGAGCATCTGGACCACTATGCCTTTCCCGAAATAGCGCAAAAGCTCCAGGCCGATCTGGAAGATCGCTTAGCAGACGGCTATAAAGACGTCCGCAGCGGCCAGCAGCTAGCGGCTACCCTGACCGCGCAGCTCCAGTCCCTGAGCAACGATCGCCAGCTAAAGCTGCACTTTAGCCCGGTGCCCCTGCCCCAGCTCGACCCGCAGCAGCAAATTTCCCCAGAGGAGCTAGCCGAACAGCGATTGCTGAGCCAGCTACGCAATTTTGACTTTAACCGGGTGGAGCGACTGCGGGGAAATATTGGTTATCTGGAGCTGTTTAGCTTTGAGCCGCCGGAGTTTGCGGGGGAAACCGCGATCGCGGCTATGACTTTTCTGGCTCACACCAGCGCCCTGATTGTGGACCTGCGCCACAACCGCGGCGGCTCACCGGCGATGGTGGCGATGCTGTGCAGCTACCTGCTGCCGGACTATCCACCCATCCACCTGAACGACCTCTACTGGCCCGGCGAAGACCGGGTGCAGCAGTCCTGGACGCTGCCCTACCTGCCGGGGCAGCGCTACGATCAACCGGTCTACGTTTTGATTGGCGCTGAAACCGGCTCGGCGGCGGAGGAATTTGTCTATAACTTAAAGCAGCTGAGCCGGGCTACGCTAGTCGGTGAAACGACGGCGGGGTGTGCCAATCCAGGTCGCGGCTATCGGCTGCACGACCATTTCTGGATGTTTATCCCAACCGGGCAGGCGATCAGCCGGCTGACTGGGGAGAGCTGGGAGGGCAGCGGCATTCTGCCAGACTTTAAGGTGCCCGCGGAGCTAGCGCCCCAGACGGCCCAGCTGCTTGCGTTTAAGCGACTGCTGGAAAGCGACCTGATGCCCAGCCTGCGGCGAGAAATTGAGCAGACCTATACGGTGGTGGAGGCCGAACTCAACCGCAAACAGCAAGACTTAGTCAGTCAATTAGGAGGATTGCGATGATTCCCGGTGAAATAATGCCCGCCAGCGACGACCTTGAGCTCAACGCCGGTCGCGCGACGGTAACTTTAGAGGTAGCCAATCAGGGCGATCGCCCCATCCAGGTGGGGTCGCATTTTCACTTTTACGAGGTAAACGAAGCCCTGGCCTTTGACCGCGAATCGGCCCGGGGAATGCGGCTGGATATCCCGGCTGGGGCGGCGATTCGGTTTGAGCCAGGGGATCAGCGCTCGGTGACGCTGGTGACGCTGGCGGGGAGCCGGGAGGTGTATGGGTTGAATGGGAGGGTGAATGGGGCGTTGGAGTGACTTCTCAGGCGCTGCTGCTCACCGTTCATCGCTGTCACTATCGAAGGCCGGAGTGCGATCGCTGTGTGCTGCTAGACCTCTGCCCGGCGGGGCAGCGCCGGGTAGAATAAGCGAATCGACGACAGGTTAAAATGAGAAACTGGGAAACCCGGCTGGGTTTCTGTCTATCGAGTCCTGGTTGTGAAGCTTATGTATCAGCCTTTTTGCCCTTCTCAGCGCTGGCTTCGTCTCGGCGTCGCCTCGCTGACGGTCTTAGGATGGGTTGGCCTGGCCCTGCCCGGTCAAGCTCAGGAAACCTCGCCGACCGCTCCGCCTGCGGCTGTCCCCTCAGAGCCGAACCGGATACCGACGCCACCGCTGCCGCTGCCCGCCCCGGATGCATTCGCGCCCAATCCGGCAGGCATCGCCGACCTGACTGAGAATCGCGAAATTGACCTGGGTATCGGCCATCTGCGGCCGCAGGATTTGAGCTTTCTGACCCAGCCCGAGGACAATGCTGACCAGCTCGGCGCGGGCTGGCTGCAAACGGTCGAGCTGCCGCTGTATGGGTCGCCCGGCGGGCCACACTGGGGCTGGCTGTATCGCGGCTGGCTGATTCCCAACGGCCAGCCCTACCTGGCGATCGGCCGCGATGCCGGGTTTGCGATGCTGCGCAGCTTTGATAACTTACTCACGTTCCCCGTCCTAGAAATTCGCCAAGACGGTTGGTTTCGGGTGCAGTATACGCCGGGCGGCAGCGCCTGGGCGCATACCTCGCAGCTCGGCCTGGGGGAGATGCCGCTGACGGTCGAAACCTGGGAAGACCGACTGGAGTCGGAGGCGGCGCTTTACTTTCGGCAGGCGAGGGGGTCGCGGGTGCTGCGATCGCAGCCCGAAGCCGCGACTAATGTCATTTCCTTTATCAGCGATCGCAGCCTGATGGCGCCGCTGGCCTTCGAGGGTGACTGGATGCGCGTGCGCGTCACCCGGCCTGCTGCGGCCTGTCAGCCGCTGACCGGCGCCCGCAGTAGCGAAGGCTGGATTCGCTGGCGTAGCGAAGCGGGAACGGCCCTGGTGTGGTATCGGCCCGAATGCTCCTAGATGTTCGTAAAAAAGTATTAATGCTGAGCAGAGCGGCGGTTCGCCGCTGCGTGACGAAGAGTATGCAATTGCAGATCGGCGCAGCGAGGGGTAAAGTTTTGCCTTACAATTTTTTCAGCTCAAATGACACCGGTCGTTTGGGCCTTTGCCGCACAGGACTTTTAGGCAGCTCTTATGTCGATTGGCTATCTCGCTCTGGTTCTCCACGCGCATCTACCCTTCGTGCGCCATCCCGAAAGTGACTTCGTGCTGGAGGAGGAATGGCTGTTTGAGGCCATTACCGAAACCTATGTGCCGCTGCTCACCATGTTCGAAGGGCTGAAGCGAGACGGCGTCGATTTCAAAATGACCATGAGCATGACGCCACCGCTGGTGTCGATGCTGGCCGACCCGCTGCTGCAAGAGCGCTACGACAGTCACCTAGCCCAGCTCGAAGAGCTGGTCGAGCTGGAGGCCGAGCGCAATGAGCACAACGGCCACATCCGCTACCTGGCAGAGTACTATGCCAAGGAATTCAACCAGGTGCGTCAGGTCTGGGAGCATTACGACGGCAATCTGGTAACGGCGTTTAAGCAGTATCTGGACAGCGGCAACCTGGATATCATTACCTGCGGCGCCACCCATGGCTATCTGCCGCTGATGAAGATGTATCCGCAGGCGGTATGGGCTCAGATTCAGGTGGCCTGCGAGAGCTATGCCGATCACTTTGGCCGTTCACCTACCGGCATCTGGCTGCCGGAATGCGCCTACTACGAAGGGCTGGAGCGGATGCTGGCGGATGCTGGCCTGCGCTACTTTCTGACCGACGGACACGGCATTCTCTACGCCCGGCCCCGGCCCCGCTATGGTGCTTACGCGCCGATCTACACCGAGTCGGGGGTGGCTGCCTTTGGTCGCGACCACGAGTCATCGCAGCAGGTTTGGTCGTCGCAGGTGGGCTACCCAGGTGCGCCGGAGTACCGCGAGTTTTACCGCGACCTGGGCTGGGATGCGGACTATGAGTACATCAAGCCCTATATCATGCCCAACGGCCAGCGCAAGAATGTCGGCATCAAGTATCACAAAATTACCGGCAAGGGTCTGGGCCTATCCGACAAGGTTTGGTATGACCCCTACTGGGCCAGGGAAAAGGCCGCCGAGCACGCGGGCAATTTCTCCTTTAACCGCGAGCGTCAGGCGGAGCACCTGCACGGCATTATGCAGCGCAAGCCGATCATCGTTTCGCCCTACGATGCCGAACTGTTTGGCCACTGGTGGTACGAAGGCCCCTGGTTCCTGGACTACCTCTTCCGTAAGAGCTGGTACGACCAGGACACCTACGAGATGACCCATCTGGCCGACTACCTGCGGATGAACCCGACCCAGCAGGTGGCCCGCCCGTCGCAGTCGAGCTGGGGCTACAAGGGCTTCCACGAATACTGGCTGAACGAAACCAATGCCTGGGTTTACCCCCATCTGCACAAGGCGGCGGAGCGGATGATTGAGCTGGCCAAGCGCGAACCCGCCGATGAGCTGGAATGGCGCGCCCTCAACCAGGCCGCTCGCGAGCTGCTGCTGGCTCAATCCTCGGACTGGGCCTTCATCATGCGCACCGGTACGATGGTACCCTACGCCGTCCGCCGCACGCGATCGCACCTGATGCGCTTCAATAAGCTCTGGGAAGATATCCCCATGGGCAAAATTGACGCCGGCTGGCTCAGCAAAGTGGAGCTGATCGACAACATTTTTCCCAATATCAACTATCGCGTCTACCGACCGCTGTAGCTGCGCTGGTAAAATTTATGGCTGTTCTGTCAGCGCGATCGCTCGCTTCTATCCTCTACTATGCAAAGGCATTCAACTTCAGCCAGCAGGATGCTCGGATGAGCTCTGCCGATTTTGACCAGCTGACGGCGGCAGTTAGCCGCCTATTTGAAGTGCTCAGCCGCCGCCAAATTCCCTATCTGCTGGTCGGTGGTATTGCCATGCGGGTTCACGTTGAGGGACGTAATACGCAGGACATTGACCTGATTATGCGCCGCTCTGATCTGGCAAGCCTGGAACAGCTGATCATTGCGGATGAGAGCCGCAACTTTATTCGCGCCGATTATTACGGTCTACAGGTCGATCTACTGCTGACGCAAAATCCTTTGTTCAAGCAGGTAGAAACTCAGTATAAAACTCAAATTCAGTGGGGGACTCAGACTATTCCCTGTGCGACTCCACAGGGGCTAGTCATTCTCAAGCTATACGCGCTGCCTTCGCTGTATCGGCAGGGCCAATTTGACCGGGCTGCCCTTTATGAAACGGATATTCTTCAGCTTGCTTACAACTACAAAATTAATCTGGAGCCAGCGATCAGAATTGTTGATCCGCATCTAATCGAAACCGATCGCGCCGAAATCCGTAATATCGCAGCAGATATCGAACGCCGAATTGACCGCATGAGGCGTTCTGGTCAGGGCTAATTGAGCGCGATCGCGCCTTTCGGCAATGGTTTCTGCCGTTCTCATCAGTAAGACTGCTCGCTAGGCCCCGGCAAACCCTATAAAATTAAGCAGCGGTTCATAAGGAGTAACTAACCGTGGTACAGGCTCAGCCACAGCTCAAAACGTTTGACCAATTTCTTGCCTACATCGACGGGACCGACAACCGCTATGAGCTAACCAATGGAGAACTGGTTGAAGTGCCGCCTGAATCAGATGAAAATCTTTACCGGGCTATGCAGCTTTACGAAGCGCTAAAGGATTTAGTCGGAATGCGCCATATTCGTCTGCAAGGGCTAGCCTTAGCCATGCCTGGTCAGCCCAGAAATCGCTATCCTGACCTAACCGTATTGCAGCCAGAGCACATTGGCCAGATGCGGACTCTGGGCCAGGCTGCAATCACTCTAGAGATGGCTCCGCCAAGACTAGTTGTGGAGGTCGTCAGCCCAGGCAAAGACAACAGCAGGCGAGATTATGTGGATAAGCGTAATCAGTATGAGTGGCGAGGCATTCCAGAATACTGGATCGTAGACCCGGTAAAAGAGCAAATTTCAGTTTTGTTTCTGACTGAGGAGGGGTACGAGCAGACTGTCTTTGCTAAGAACGAAGCTGTGGTGTCGCCAACCTTTCCCGAATGGGCATTAACCGCAGCAGAAATGCTGTCAGCTTAAATGCGTAATAGGCCCCACTGTTAGGCGGGGCCTGATTAGCTGCCGCGATCGCAGCTGGAAAACGCCTTTACCACAGCGCTCGCGGAGAGGAAGATTCGCTGTCTTCAGAATCGCTGTCCTCGGATTCGATGTCTTCGGAATCCTCTGCGTCTGAGGAAGCAGGCTGGTTGGAGGGCGAAGTCGTCGGCTGCTCAGCAACCGTCAGAATTGGGCCGACCAGAGCCAGCACTTCATCCTGAGTTGCATAGCCGTCAAAGGCAGCGGAGCTGAAGGGAATCGGAGAACCGGTCCGATTTTCGTTGTAAATTACTTCGGTGCTGCTAGCGTTCTCCGAAATCCAAGGATTGACGTCGGCGTCGAGTAGGGCATTGCGGAGAAACCTAACGCCAGCAGCATGCCGAGCTTCTACACTGTGAATGGCTAGAGCCGCTGCGAGCACCGTTTTCCCGGCTTCGCCTGCCGCTTGCAGGTTTTGTACCTGCCCCTTGTATGCGGCCACGCCCAAATCTTCAACATACTGGCCAGCCAGCAGGAAGTCCGCAGGATTGGCAAATGGGTCACGCCCTAAAATAGCAGAGTAGTTAGGATTGGCTGGAATCGTAACCGCGTTTGGATCGCCTCCTAGGGCAGGAAGAATGGCGGAAAGATCGCGAACATGGACGGCTTCGTCCTGTCCGTACGAGACAATGGCGTCTTTAGCAATCTGGGGGGCGCTGGCCAAACCGCCGCTTTGGGCTGCTGTCACGGCGCGACGATAAAAATCGGCTTCGAGTTTTTCCAGGGTCAGGGCATATTCAGCGACCTGCCGGGGGGTCAAGACGGTATCTTGAGCATAGGCTGGAGCGGTTGGACGGATGCACAGCCATAGCATCGCGACTGATAGGGCTAAGGCTATTCCCTTGAGCAGCGAATCAGCTGCCCGCTGAGCGATTGAGCTTAAACTTGTTTTCATTGAATTTCTCCTATTGCTATGCGACGAGTGCACCGTCAATTGAATTGTTGATAATGCCGAGTGAGCCTAAAATTTCTACGATTTGTCTTGGCGTGTAGAGCTCGTCGTAAGCCTTTCCCTTAAACGGATTGAGGTCAGCGTCTAAGCTGTCGTCATCGACTAGGCGGTCGCTATCGGGCTCGGTTGTGGGTTTACCCAACAACGCTCGAACGCCACCGGCATGACGGGCTTCAACCGAAACAATAGAACCCGCAGCCAGCAGATAAGTTGGGTTAGTGAGGCTGGGGCCTGCACCGTTGTAAGCATGAACGCCGACATCCTCTAAAGTAACCGCCGTATTGAGGATAGTGTCGCGATCGCTCAGCAGGGCCTCTAACCCGTCTTGATTAAAGCTGAGGTCTGCCGTTTCAAACAGCACCTGCTCACCGAGAACGCTCCGCAGAAAGGTCACATGGGCGGCCTCCTGGGCACCTAAAACGCTCAGATATTCAAGTTCTTTGCTGTCGGTGATGTCGCTTGTCTCAACCGCCGCTGCATAGAAAGCGGCTTCAAGCTCCTCCAGCAGCAGCGCAAAGTTGAGAATACCCGCGTCGTCAGCGTTGAAGGTGAGGGTTTTGCTTCGCCGCCGCCTTCTCTGCGCATTCGCTGTCTCGGGCAGGGTCGCAATCATCAATCCTCCAAATCCGCATAGTCCCCACTTTAAAAGGCTGCGGCGTGAACCGGACAAGGCCTTTGTTGTTTTCATCCTGGCGTCTCCTGACCCTAAGTCTAAATTCTGATGTTTTTCTCAATAGATGCCTTTTAAGCCCTTTCAAGCGTATGGCGAGGTAGGGCGCAGCTTCTCTATCAAAGGAGTGATATCAGGCAAAATCAGCTATTTTCAACGCTTACGTAGCGTTGACAGCGCAAAAGACACCTATTATCTTCGTGAATCGCGTATTTTCACCGATTTTCCCCATAAAAAGCTACAGCAGATGGAGTTTCTCCCGATTCAGAAAGCAGGAGAAACTCGCTGATAATAGGTATACGCCTGAGCGAACCGGTTGGATTGAATCAGCAATCAACGTCGCCACTATCGGCGGCGGGGTCGAACTTTTCGGCTGAGCCAGATCAGGAACTGCCCGATACTTTTGATCAAGCGACTGAGGGGGTTACGGCGTTCTTCTAACCTGACGCGAAGAGAAGCAAACAATAGGAGGAAGGAGAAAAGACGAGCCATGGGCTGAGAAAATGATAGAGGCTGCCCCCAGCATAGGGGGCAGATGGTGACAATAGGAAGGGCAAAAGAGCGTTTGTCAGCTCATATCGCTCTTCTTGACCAGATGCGCTTCTAGAAACCAAAGCCGCTTGTCAATGGTGCGAGAAACCTCAATGTAGAGGTCATTCGTATCCTGGTCATTGAGCTTATCGGTTTTGTCGATCGCCGTTCGCAAATGCTTAGCATAGCTGGCATAGCGGTCAGCCAGCGCCGCTACGTGAGCCATGCCTTCAACCACATCGAAGGGATACTCCGGCAGAATCGACTGGCTGGCTGCAATTCGCGCGGTGCCCATGGCGGTGCCTGCCAGGGCGGTGACCCGTTCAGCCACCATATCGATATACGCTTCGAGCTCGTCCGCCATTTCATCAAACAGCAGGTGGAGCTGGTAGAAATCCTTGCCCTTGACGTTCCAATGGGCCTGCTTGACCTGGGTTTTGAGATCGGTAGTCGCTGCCAGGGTTTGGTTTAGCAGCTCGACGACCTGAGTACGCAACTCAATCGAAAGATCGATTCGAGTGGGGTAGAAGGCGTGGGACTGCGCTTTCCCGTTTTGAGCGGACTGCTTAGATGTCTTTGTTGCCATTTTGGCTTCTCCTAAAGGTTAGAAAAAAGGCATTAACCTATTATGCCGGTTCTGCCAATTTCTAACTGTTAAGACTGAAGCGGTGGCGAGGTCGCAGGCTGAGGCCGGGGCCAGAGGTAGACCAGACCAGAGACCCAGGTAATCGCGACGCAGAGCCAGAAGAGGATTACAGCAATTGGCTGGATCTGCGGCAGTGGGGCCAGCAGCGCCGCAATCGCCGCAATTTGCGTCACTGTCTTGGCCTTGCCCCAGAGGTTTGCCCCGGGCACCTTGCCCTGCTGCATCGCCGGATTCACCCGCCAGCCGGAAATCGCCAGCTCCCGCGCCAAAATTAAAAATACGCCCCAGCCGGGAATCTGACCCAGCTCGACCAGCGCCATCAGCGGGGCTAATACCAGCAGCTTATCGACCAGCGGGTCCAGGAACTTGCCCAGGTCGGTCACCTGGTTAAGCCGTCGGGCCAGGTAGCCATCAAGCCAGTCAGTACCGGCGAAGAGAATAAACGCGCCGACGCTAAACCAGCGGCGGGCATCGGTGGGGTCTTGCAGAGCGACTAGGACGAGAGGAATGCCCAGCAGGCGAATGGTGGTAATCCAGGTGGGAAGATTCATGGGGCTAGTAGCTAATTTCTCCAGAGACGTAGCTGGGCGGTTCGACATGGATGGTAACGCGGGTCGGGCCGAATTCGTCATCCAGGCGATCTTCGACCTGCTCAGTAATATCATGGGCGGTAGCCACGTCTCTGGCCTCTACTATCAGGTGCATATCGATAAACACCTGCCGCCCCAGTAGCCCTCTTGAAGCAATGCTGTGGCAGTTGAGCACGCCCGGCACCTGCATGACGACGGCATGGATGGTTTCAGGCGCGATCGCCATCTCATCCACCAGCCAGGGTAAATTCGCCGACAGCACCACCCAGCCGCTGTGGATTACCAGCAGTGCGACCGGAAACGCCAGCACCAGATCCAGCCAGCCGATCCCCCGCCAAACCCCAATCAGGCCGCCTAGAACCGCGATCGTAATCCAGATATCGCTCATCGTATGGTGAGCATCGGCAATCAGAATGTTGCTGCCCAACCGCTGCCCCACCCGGCGCTCGTAAAAGGCCACCAGAATATTGATGCCCAAAACCACCAGCATCAGCCAGAGCGTCGTCGCCGACATCGTAACCGGCTCACCGCCGATCACAATGCGCTCAATCGCCCCGTTCAAAATCTCAAAGCAGGCAATTCCCAGGAAGGCTGCAATCCCCAACGCGCCCACCGCCTCATACTTCTGATGCCCGTAGGGATGGTCGCGGTCGGGTTCGGGGGAAGCCAGCTGGTTAGTCACCAGACCGAGCACGTTATTGGCGCTGTCGGTGACGCTGTGGAGCGCGTCTGCCATCAGGCTCAGTGAGCCCGTCGTCCAGCCCAGCCCAGCCTTGAGGATAACCACGACCAGGTTCAAAACCAGGGTCACGATTAGGACCCAGCGGACCTCAGCCCGATAGCCGCGGGTTGTACTTTTAACTGTTTCCATAGGTCCGTCGCCGCTCCGTCGCCGCTTGGAGGAGTCCTTTTGTCAGCCTAGCTTACTGTTGTGTTTGCCGGGTGCAGCGGTTAGAGAAGTTTGGATAGAGGGTCGGGGGGTGAAGGGTGAAGCGTAAAAAGAAAAGAGTGATAGGCGTTATGGGGCGAGCGGGCGGATGGCGGCTTCGGTGTTGGGGTCGAAGAGGTGAACGCGATCGCGTTCTATTGAAACCTGTACGGTTTCACCGGGCTGAATGGAATAGTCGGGGCTGACTTTGATTTGCAGAATGGTTTCATTCAGCGCTGCCGTCAGGAAGGTTTCACTGCCCAACGCTTCAACGCGCTGGACAGTCAGGCTGAGGTCGCTGTCGGGATATAGCTGAAAATGCTCCGGGCGAATGCCCAGGGTCGCGGGCTGTCCCTGGTAGGGAGATAGGGCCGGCTGCCAATGGGGCGGCAGGGTGAGTTCGAAGGTCGGATGTTTGACCCCGGTAGAGGTGACGATAACCGGCAAAAAATTCATCGGCGGGGAGCCGATAAAGGCGGCCACGAAGCGGTTGGCCGGGGCGCGGTAAAGTTCTAAGGGCGGGGCAATCTGCTGAATTTGACCGGCGTTCATGACGGCAATGCGATCGCCCATGGTCATCGCCTCGGTCTGGTCATGGGTGACGTAGAGGGTGGTTGTACCGAGCTGACGCTGCAGGGCGACAATTTGGGCGCGGGTCTCGGTTCTCAGCTTGGCATCTAGATTAGAGAGCGGTTCATCCATGAGAAAGACCTGCGGATTGCGGGCCATGGCTCGCCCTAGCGCGACTCGCTGCTTTTGGCCGCCCGAGAGCTGCCGGGGCAGCCGATACAGCAGCGCTTCAATTTGCAGCATCTGGGCAACCCGGCGCACCCGCCGGTCGATTTGCTTTTCTGCGGCAGACTGGTAGCGCAGCGACTTGGGCAGGCGGCGGGTGGCCGTGACCAGGGCGGCTTGCCAACCCGGGTTCGGCGAGGTTTCGGTAGATTGCCGCTGCCAGCTGCGCATTCGCCGCAGGCCAAAGGCCAGGTTGTCGTAGACGTTCAGATGGGGGTAAAGGGCGTAGCTTTGAAAAACCATGGCAATGTCGCGCTGCTTCGGCGGTAGGGTGTTCACCCGCTGTTCGCCGACCCAAATATTGCCGCCGGTCAGCGTTTCCAGGCCAGAAATTAGCCGCAGCAGCGTACTCTTACCGCAGCCCGACGGCCCCACCAGCACCATAAATTCGCCATCGGCCACGCTAAAGCTAATCTGGCGCAGTACGGCAGCAGCCGGTTCTGATGTGTTTTTTTCTGTGGGTTCTAGGTCTGCGGGTACCTGGGCCGGATCGCGCTGATCTGACTCAGGCGGGCGACGCTGGCTGGGAAAGGATTTGGAAACATCTTCTAAAACGACTTTGGCCATGATCACCTCCCGCTGACGACCGGCGAATACTGCAACTCCTTGGCTAGCTTAGCGGGTCAGGTGCCCCGCAAGGGGTTTAAAGGCCTCACCAAACTCAATTGGACTGAGAGCGCTATGGCGGCGGCAGTCTAACTCAATCGGCATCGGCGTCCACCAGCTCGGCGATCATGGCGGCGGTAATGACTTCGCTGCGGGCGGGTGTGAGGACGCGATCGCAGGTTTGGCTTCTGCCCTGCAAGGTCACCTCGTCTACCGGCAGCTGGGCCATGCGGTCCTGATCGGTGAGGACGGTAAAATTCGTTTCAGGTATGGCGGGCAGGATAGCGGTGAGCTGGTCCTGCTTGAGGCTAAATTTGAACGACTGGGAACCGATGCCGCCGCGGTTAGAGAGCTTGAGATTACTGACCCGCATCCGTTTGGCATAGCCCTTAGCTGACACTAGCAGCAGGGCGTCGCCCTCTGTCACCGGCACGCAGCCCACCAACCGTTCCTGCTTCGGCAGCCGGATCGCCTGTGGCCCCTGGGCGGTGCGGCCCATCGACGGCAGCTGGTCTTCATCCACCCTAAATCTAAGTAGCCGACCGCCGGAGGTGGCAATCACCAGCTGCGTTTCCATCGGCGTGGTAAAGGCGTACTGGAGCTGGTCATCGTCCTTTAGCTTCAGCGCGGTCAGGCCGCGGCCGGTCAGATGGGTGAGGCCAGAGGCCGGCAGACGCTTGATGCGGCCCTGGGCGGTGACCAGGATCAGCTGCTGCTGAAGCCGCTCGTCGTTCAGCAGCAGCTGGGCGACGAGCGTCTCCGGGGCGTTGGTGACCGCGTCGGGCAGCAGCCCAACCAGGGGCAGACCCTTTGACTGGCCTTTGGCCTGACGCTGGGATAGGGGAATCGCACCGACGTCGAGGGTATAGGCTTTACCGTCGCGGGTCAGCACCAGCAGCTCCTGGGCGACCGTGGCCTGCTCGGTTTGAACCGTGAAATCATCGGCCGCTTGCAGGCTAGAGTCTGTCTTCTGGCGGGCCTGGCGGCGCTGGAAGGCGCGGGGGGAGGAACGCCGCACGTAGCCCTTACGGCTAAATTCGAGGATTGTTTCACTTTCCTCCGCCACGATCTCTGCCAGCATCTGCTTTTCCTCCGCCCGTGCTTCTGACGACTGGAGGCGGGTGCGGCGCTCATCGCCAAATTCTTTCTTGAGGCTGCGCAGCTCCTTCTTCAGCGCTTTGAATAGGGCTTTGCGATCGCTCAGCAGGTGTTCCAGCTCGGCAATCCGCTGCCGGCGGCTGTCGGCTTCGGTTTCTAGGTTCTTCCGCTCCAGACCGGTCAGCCGCCGCAGCGGCATCGCTAAAATTTCGTCGGCCTGGCGGGGGCTGAGGTCAAACTCGTTCTGCAGCTCGACTTTGGCGGTGGAGCCATCAGCCGACTGGCGCAAAATCTCGATCACATCGTCCAGGTTATTGAGCGCAATCAGCATCCCTTCGACCAGGTGCAGCCGCTGTTGGGCTTTCTCCAACTCATGGCGGTACTGGCGCACCAGGGTGGTTTCGCGGAAGTCGAGAAACGCCTGGAGCATTTCTCGTAGCGACAGCTGCCGGGGCTGCCCCTGGTCAATCGCCAGCATGATGGCGCCAAAATTCGACTGGAGCGGCGTTAGCCGATAAAGGTCGTTGAGAATCAGCGGCGGCTGGGCTTCTCGCTTCAGCTCAATCACCACTCGCATACCATCGCGATCGCTCTCATCGCGAATATCAGCAATCCCCTCAATCCGGCCCTGGTTGACCAGATTGGCAATTTTCTCAATCCAGCTGGCCTTGTTCACCTGGTAGGGCAGCTCAGTGACCACGATCGCGTTTCGCCGCTGCCGCCCACGCCCGAGCTGAATTTCTTCAAACTGGGCAATCCCCCGTACCGGAATGCTGCCGCGCCCCGTGCGATAGGCGTCGTTGATGCCCTTCGCGTCAATAATTTCGCCACCGGTGGGAAAGTCGGGGCCGGGGATTAGTTCAAACAGCTTTTCGTCTGACAGGGTGGGCCGATCGATCAGCGCAATCAGGCCGTCTACCACCTCGCCCAGATTGTGGGGCGGAATATTCGTCGCCATGCCCACAGCAATTCCCGACGAGCCATTGAGCAGCAGGTTGGGCAGCTGGGCCGGCAGCACGATCGGCTCCTGCTGAGAGCTATCAAAATTGTCAATAAAATCGACCGTGGCCTCTCCCACGTCGCTCAGCAGCGCCTCGTGGCTGACAGAGGCCAGCCGGGTCTCGGTGTAGCGCATGGCCGCAGGCGGGTCATTGTCTACCGAGCCAAAGTTGCCATGACCGGTCAGCAGCGGATAGCGGCTGGAAAAGTCCTGCACCATCCGCACCAGGGCATCGTAGACGGCCTGGTCACCGTGGGGATGGTACTTACCTAGCACGTCGCCGACCACGCGGGCACATTTGCGAAAGGGCCGGTCGGGGGTCAGCCCCAGCTCGTGCATCGCGTACAAAATCCGCCGGTGGACGGGCTTTAAGCCGTCGCGGGCATCGGGCAGGGCGCGCCCAACGATCACGCTCATCGCGTACTCTAAGTACGACTGCTGCACTTCGGTGTGAAGCGCAGTGACAACAATTTGCTCGGAAAGGTTTAACTGTTTGGCCATGCGGGGGATCCTGTGTGAGGTCGGCTAGATGACGATGCTATACCTTGTGGGCAAGTAAAAAAAACGGCAGGATGGGTGAGCTCAGGTAATTTAACCCAAATTTGACTCGTTCTAGCCCGGATTGATTATGATCAGGTTTGCTAAGAAAAGCCGTTGAGATTAAGAAAAGCCGTTGAGAGCAGCCAAGTAACTTCATGAAGACCGTTTTGATTGTGGAAGACGACACGATTAATGCCCGTGTCTTCTCAAAAATTTTGACGAAGCGAGGAGGGCTCCTTGTTAAACATACCGAAAATGTCGAAGAGGTTATGTCGATTGCCCAAAATCGGCAGGCTGACGTCATTTTGATGGATGTTTCGCTTTCCCACAGTCTCTATCAGGGCAAGCCCGTAGACGGCATTCGGATTACCCAAATGCTCAAGGCTGACCCCGCTACCGCCAGCCTGCCCGTGATCCTAGTGACTGCCCATGCGATGGACGGAGACCGAGAAAACTTCCTTCAGCAGAGCGGTGCTGATGGCTATATTTCCAAACCTGTAGTCGATCATCAGAAGTTTGTAGACGACATCGTTGCCATTATCCCAGCTGACGAAGACTGATCCTTGCAGGGCTAGATTCTGCATAAGTATATCTGTACTATACGGAATAGTCTAGCCCTTTTCCCTAGCTAAAAGCCCCCACCGATTGATCGGCGGGGGCTTTTAGCTACGCTAGGGGTAATGGTCGATTACAGCTGCGAGAGCAGGTCCTGCACCGCCGGAGCCGTAAATAGGGCCTCGGTCGCCCCGAGCAGCCGCTCACCCCAGAGCTGCTCCTGAAGAAATTCTAGGTTAGCGTAGCGGCTGTCGCGCTCCAGCGCCTCAGTCGCCAGGCGAATCGCTTCTTCGGTCTGGCCGCCCTGGCTGTAGAGGGCAGCGGCGATCGCGAGCTGGGGTTCAGCTTCACCCTCGGCCAGCTGTAGGGAAGCGCGCCACTGCGCGATCGCGCCGTCGGCATTGCCCCGCTCAAACAGCACCAGGCCAATGTTATTTACCGCGGGCCAGAAGGACTCATCCTGTTCAACGGCAGCCTGGTACTGATCGATTGCCTGGTCATAGCGGTTGAGCTTGTAGTAGGCATTACCCAGGTCAAACAGCGCGCCCGGATTGTTGGGCTCAATCCGCAGACCCGCTTCCAGCGAGCGGGCAGCCCGAAGATACTCCGTTTCGCTAAAGTAGGCTGAGCCCAGGGCAAAGTGAACCAGGGCATTGTCAGGCTCTAGCTGCTTGGCCTGCTCCAATGCCGCGATCGCCGCCGCCGGCTGGGGTTCTGAAACCTGCAAATAGAGGCTGCCCAGCAGGGCCAGCACTTGGGGGTTGGTCGGGGCCAGCTGCACCGCCAGCTGAGCCCGGGCTAGGGCCTCATCGTACTGCTGAAACTGGGCCAGCTGAGCGGCGTCCTGAGCCAGACTAAGCCCATCGGCCTGCAGCTGTTCGGCATCGAGGGGTAGCGTATAGGGCAACAGGGCCTGGGCTTGAGCGGGCCGCGACCCAACCCAAACACCGAGCAGGAGCAGGAGTGAGAAAGTCTGTTTGAGCAAGGGAAGTACCGCTGGGAGTCAACAAGAGGAGGCAACCCGATTCCCCTAGGAGCCTTCTGCCCTAGGCAACCGGTGCTGGCCTCAGTCCAGTATAGAGCGCAATTTAGCGGATCGCAGCCAGTCTAAAACCGGGTTTCAAATTCGATTACCACCTGGTTGATATCGTCCAGGTTGGTCGTCGTCCTGACGTTGAATTCGTCGCTCAGCCGATAGCGCAGGTTGAACTCGGTTGGGGTGCTGTCGGTCAGGATCCTGAGCACCGATACGGAGAAGTCTTCGCTGACGTCAAACCCGACTTCAGCGGCGATGTCCAAAGATGAGCCCGTGTTGTTTTCAGCCGCCGAAAAGCGCGATGCTGGGGTCACCGGAAACAGGCGAAACTCGGTTAGCCCCAGCGCTCCGCCAATGGTGTCCTGGACCCGAGTGAGCAGCGCACTGCTGACCAGGCCGATCACCCCTTGCAAACTGTCGCCGCCGCTGACTGACTCCAGCGCGCTGACAAAGCCGCCGCCAATCAGGCCGACAATCTCAGCTTCTGAGCGAGACGGCGAGCTGGTCAGGGTGAGGTTGTCAAAAATCCGGCTGGCGGGACCCTCCACCGAGGCCCGGACGCGGATCGTGCGCAGCGTGCCCAGGGTGCTGTTGAAGGGGTCTAGGGACGTATCCGCCACTTCTGAACTGGCGAAGGGAGCGGGCGCAATCGGTGCGGTACTCACCACTTCGGGCACCGAGGCCCGCAGCTCGACGTCGAGGATGGGATCTTGCAGGCCCTGGTCGGGCAAGAAGGTCGCCGTATTCTCAGCAGAGCCGACGAGCTGGAAGATGGTGGTATATAGATTGACCCGGCCCGAGCGTAGGCGAATGGTGCCCTGGGGCGCGATCGCGGTCACTGGCCCGTCCAGCTGCAGCGTGCCCTCGGCCACAAAGTTGAGCAGATTATTTTGAATGATCCGCACCGAGTCGCCCAAGGTGACGCGCAGGCCCTGGAAGCCAAAGGCGGCGCGATCGGCCGGATCGCTTGGCGTCGGATCGGCTACTGGCGTCGTCGGCTGTCCGGTCCCTTCACCACCCTCGGGTAGAAAGATCTGGCCCTGGGACAGCACCATCTCGCCGCCCAGCTGCGGGCCGTTACCCAGGATGCTGCCACCGATTACCACCTGGCCATTCACCGCGCCGCCGTAGGTTCCCTTCAGGCTGAGGTCAATGTCCTGGAGATTGACCGTAAGCGGGCCAGCGGCGTCGAGCGGCAGCGGCAAGCGCGGGTCGAAGGGACGTTCTGCGTCCGGTGGGGTGACGGCGTTGGGGCCGGTGGCCAGGTCCTGACTCAGCGCTGCCAGGGCCGACTCGCTGATGATTGGTGCGGTCAGCGGCAGCACCCCGGCAGCCGCGAGCTGGCCTTCGCTGAACTGACCGCTGAGGTTCTCCACGATGATCCGATCGCCCTCAAATCGGGCCGATCCGTTGACATTCGTTAACGGATCGGGCAGCACCCGGGCTCTGAGCACCGCATTTTGTAAATTGGCGAATCCGCTCACCCGCGGGTCGGCCAGCGTTCCCCGCACCTGCAAGCGGACTTCCCCCTGGCCCGAATCCCAGGCCACCTGACGATTAAAGGCATTGAGTAGGGCTAGCCCCTCATTTTCAACGCTGACGTCAATCGCGATCGCGTCGCTCTCGGGCTGCACCGCCATAAAGTCAAAGGCGTAGGGAATCTGGGCCGCCAGCGTCAGCGGTTCGTCGGACTGGGTCGTGGTCAGCGTGCTGAGTAAGCTCAGCCGGGCATTTTGGAAGAGGAACTGGGCATTAGCCGTATCCACCGGCGTATTGTTAATGGTTGCCGCGTCCAGATTGACCGTACCGCGCAGCTGCGGATTGTCTAGGTTGCCGCCTAAAGACGCGATCGCGTTGAGCCGACCATCGACGTCTAGCGGCAGGTTGAGGATCTCCCGTAGGTCAGTGATATCCAGATTGGCCGCCGTCGCCTGCAGATTAGACGTGAGTTCGGTATCGCGGCCGTAGACAAACTGACCAGCGAGATTGACATAGACCAGCTCGGGCTCAATGGTCAGCTCTGGGTCGCTAATCTCTTCCCGGGCCAGCGTTGGCGCGACGGACTCAAATCGCAGCGGCTCTAGAATCAGCGCATTCGGCGTCACTTCTCCCTTGGCAATGAAGCGGTCGGCGGAGTAGTTTTCACCCCACTGCCAGTCTGCACCTGCCAGGTCAAACCGGGCGTTAAAGGCCTGATTAGTCCCGCCCGAGAGGGCAATGTCACCGGTAAACGGCCCATATAGCTCTTGCAGCGGTGGCAGCGGTGCCTGATCATCGGCTTGGGCGGCTCGCTCTTGCAGCGCCTGGATTTCCGCCAGCCGCCGCAGCTGCGCTAGAACCGTCGCCTCCGAGCTGCCGGTGGGGCTCGTCGCCAGAATCGTCGCCAGCTGCGCCGGCGAAAAGTCGCGCAGGAAGTCCGGCTGGCGGAAGCCCCGGGCAAAGTCTTGGAGATCGTAGATTGACAGAGCCGCCAGGATGTCCTGCACCTCTCCCTGCACCGCTTCGATATTGGCCCGATAGGCAAAATTTTCGCCGAGCTGCACGCGGCCGTTGATCAGGTATAAGCTATTGCCTAGAGTCAGCTCCCCGCCAGTGAGCGTCGCCAAGTTATTGGCAAACCTGACCTGCCCTTCAAACCGGTCAGTGCCAATGTAGCCAATGCCCAGCTGATCAATCGCAATGTCACCCACTACAGCCCGGGTGTCGAGGTTGATCGCCAAATTCGCCGTATCTAGCACGCCCCGGACCTGCCCGATCTGGGCTAAACCCTCGGCGGGCAAATTGAGTGCGGCCAGCGGGAAATCTCCGGCTTCTACCACCAGCAAATCGCCTTCGGTCTGGCCGCGGGCAAATGCGCCCTGCTGCACAATGTCAAAGTCAAAGTCGCGCGGGTCTGTATAATTAACCGCGATGCGGTCGCCGCCGCCGCTCAGAGACAGCGCTAACCCCTCAGTCCGAGAAAAATCTACCGGCCCGGTCAGCTCCGGCGCAAAGGCCAGCTGGTTAAAGACAAAGTCTTCGAGCCGGACGCGGCCCTCTAGCTGGGGCTGGCTGGGTGTCCCGGTGAGCTGCCCAGAGAAGCTAGCCAGCCCGGCCAGGTTAACGTTGGCGGGCAGTTTAACCGGTAGCGTCGCCAGGGCGTAGTCATCGGCGTTCAGGTCGAGGTTAAACCGCTCGATGCCGGCAATACTAGAGCCAGTCAGCTGAGGCGTAATCGTACCGCTGGCCCGCAGCCGGTCGCTGGTGGCCTGGTCAATGATGAGCTGCTCACCGTTCCAACGGACGCTGGCGACGAGGGGATCGCGATACTGAGCCAGCTGGGCCGAAAAGGCTGCCAATCCCTGAGAAAAGGTCAGGTCGCCCTGCCCCGTAATCGCTGCCGGGCTAAAGTCCTGGGTGGTGCCCGCCAGCTCGACCTGGCCGCTGACCTGGCCACTCAGCCGCTGCGAAAGCTGGTCGAGGGCGACATTGGCCAAGGCTAGGTCGCTATTCCAGCGGCCGTCGGCGAAAAGGGCCGAGCCGCTGACGGTACCGCCCGCCACCTGCAAAACCGTATCGCGCAGACGGATGGCGCCGTCTGCGATCGCGACCTCTCCCCGGCCCGGATATTGGGCTTCCGGGGCGCGCCACTGAACCACGGTACTGACCGTCCCCGGCGTGCCAGAAATCTGCGCATCGGCGGCCACCCGGCCCAGCACAATGTTGGTATTGACGCCGAACAGGCTAGCCAGCCGATTCGCCGGTAGATTCTGCCCGGAGACGTCAAAGGCAAAGCGAGTCGGGTCACCCAGCTCGACCTCGCCGCTGCCGGTAAGCTGGCCGCCGACGGTGGGCTGGGCCGCGATCTGATCAAAAAACAGCTGCGAATCTTGATAGGTAAACCGAGTTGCCAGTTCGGCAAAGGTCAGCTGATCCACCACCGCCCTATCCTGCGCTTCGATCCGGCCCGATATTCGCGGATTTTGTAGCGGCCCGGTCACGTCGGCTTCAGCGGCGAAGGTGCCCGCCGCCGCTACCGGCAGACTGAGGTCAAACGTGCTAACAACATCCTCGACGGTCACCTGGTCAGAGCGAACCACCAGGTCGTAGCCTTCCTGGAAGTTAATTTCGCCTTCAGCTTCCGCCTCTAGTTCGCCATAGCTCGCTACGAGTCGGTCAATCGTGAGTTCCTGTCCTTCAAACTGGGTTTCTCCCTCAATCCCGCGAATCGGCTGGGGTAGCTGGGCCACTTGCAATTCGCCGTCGTCTAAGCTCAGGTTGCCATCAAAGGCCGTGGGCTGATCGGGCCGAAAGGCCAGATTAATCGTGCCGCCGACGCGCCCCGCCTCAGCTGAGATCGGCGTATCCTGAAACCCTAGCGTAGACAGCGTAAAGGATAGGGCGTCGGCCAGCGGGGCACGGTCGGCTCGCACCACCAGGTTAGTCTCCCTGCCGGCTGCGGTGGGCTGGGTTTGGCCGCTGACGTCGATCTGGCCGCCGGCTTCGGGTGCTGTTTTAAAGTCAAAGCTGATCCGCTGGGCCGACTCTCCCTCAACAACGATCGGGTCAAGGTCTACCAGCCCGCGTACCTGCTCAAATAGAATCGGCTGGCGCTGCTCTGGCCGGTAGGGCAGCATCACGACCTGACTGTCTTTGATCAGTATTTCATCGACGCGAATTTTGACTCGACCGGGTTCGCCTTCAGGAATCCGAAATAGGATCCAGCCGCGTTCCTGGTCCTGTTCCAGGTAGCCCTCGACGCCGCTAAGTTCCAGGTCCAGGGTCAGCGTCCGGGTCCACAGCACCTCGAACAGGTCAAACTCGACCCAGACCGTTTCTGCCGTCGCTCGGGTCGGGTCATCTGCGCTGGGGCGGGGGCCCATTTCCGACGGTCCAAAGCGCAGGCTGCCCAGACCCAGGTGTTCTAGCTCACCCAGCTCGACCGGTCGCTCCAGGGCGTTGGTCAGGGCATTCGAAACCAGGGGCGAAAGATTTTCTTGGAGATACAGCCAGCCCCAGATCCCGGCTCCGATGCCGGCAATGCCGACCAGGGTTCCGGCTCCCAGACCTAACTTGAACCAGGGCCAGCGGCGAGACTCAGGCGGTCTATCCGGACTGGGATCGGGGGTAGGAGACGTCACTGATAAGCACAGTCAGGTTTTGTACCCAAACACTGTAGCAATTTTGGTTGTTTCTTTTGCGATCGCGTTCCCCTTTTCCTAAACTTCCCCTGGCTTTTCGTCAAACTGCATCTGCACCCATCGGATCGGGAATCGCTAAGTCAACCAAAAAGGCTCTGCCGTCAGCTATAAGAGAGTCAGGTTCAGAAAAAACGCTATGAATTCAAGCGCCGGGTCAGACAAAACGGGTTCACTTGAGTCGCGCTATCGATTGATTCGAGAGCTGGGGCGCGGCGGCTTTGGGCATAGTTACCTAGCCGAAGACCGCAGCCGCTATAACGAGCTCTGCGTGCTAAAGGAATTTGTGCCGCAGCTGGAAGATAAAGCGCTGATTGCCAAGGCGCAGGAGCTGTTTGGGCGCGAGGCGGGCGTCCTATATCAGCTCGACCATGCGCAAATTCCTAAGTTTCGAGAGCTGCTACGGGTACGTGAGCAGAGCGGCAAATGGCGGCTCTTTCTCGTCCAGGACTATATCGAGGGCACCACCTATCAAACCCTGCTCCAAACCCGGCGACGAAATGGTAGCCACTTTAGCGAAAGCGAAGTGACCGAACTGCTCTATCAGCTGCTGCCGGTACTGACCTACATTCACAGCAAAGGGATTATCCACCGCGACATTTCACCCGATAACTTGATTTTAAATGTTGCCGATGGGCTGCCGGTGCTGATTGACTTCGGCGGCGTCAAGCAGCTTTCTCTGTCAGTGCAGCAGCAGCTGGCGGCCAGCAGTCCGCCAGCTGAGACAACTCGGATTGGTAAGGTCGGCTATGTCCCGCCTGAGCAGCTCCAGTCAGGTAGCGCCGACGCGACCAGCGACCTCTACGGCCTGGCGGCGACACTGCTCGTGCTGACGACGGGGAAGGACCCGCAGGAGCTATTTGATGCCTACCACGGGGTATGGAATTGGTCAGACGAGGTCCTGAGCCCTGAGCTGAGCTGCATTCTTGAGCGTATGTTGGCGGCTCGTCCCGCCGATCGCTTTCCCTCAGCAGAAGCCGTTTCGCGGGCGCTGGCTGAGAGCAATATCAGCCGTAACGGGCAGCTGCCCGGGCTGAGCCAGCCCAATCTGAACTCGACCGACTCGCTTGACCTGGATCCTGGCGATACGGTGGCGATGGCGCCGCCGCCGCCCGTCCCAGAGGAATACGAAGAACTGTCGCCCGCTGCCGCCGCACCGACGCCAGGGTTGCGCAATGGCCCTTTGCCTGACTGGTGGCAGGTTATTCTCGGGCTGGTGATGCTAGTGGGAACGGCCGGTGTAGTGCTGTGGCTGGCGCTGGGCGGCATTCGTCTGCCTAACGTATTTGACTCGGCAGACCAGGAGGAGACCGTTGAATCGACTGCCGCTTTCTCTCAGGAAGAACTGAACCGCCGCAGTCAGATTGCGTCCCGTCGGCAGCGCCTGGGCATTGACGAGGGTTACTTCAATCAGCTGGTCGATCAGTTTTTTGTCAGCCGCTATCCAGAGCTGCGCGATCGCACCCTCACCGACTCGCCCGAAGATGCCCCCCTGCGGTTGCGCTGGGATAATCTGGCGGCGGAGCTGCTGGATTTACTAGAGCGCAACCTGAGTGCGCGGGCGCTGACGGAACTGGGAGGTTATGGGGCGGGAAACCGAGATCGCTGGCAGAGCCGCCTGAATGCGCTCAACCTCAGCAGCCGGGCGCTGAATGACCTGGCCGACGGTAAGTTTTTCGATCTATTCCCGCGTCAGGTCGGGCGAGACTTTTTGAATGAGCCGATCGGCCAGATTTGGTACGGGCTGGCCGCCGACCGGGTACGCCAGCTCGAAAGCGGCGAGCGTCTGGAAACGGTTTCCTTTAGCCAGGGGGCCTTTAGCCAGCGGCTATCGGGCCAGCTCAATCCGGGTGAGGGCAAAGTTTTTACCCTCCAGCTGAATGAGGGGCAAATTCTCCGGCTGAATCTGCAAGCCCCCGCTGGGAGTACGCTGATGTCGCTCTACCTGCCCTCTCCAACTGAGGAAACGCCCTACCTGCTGGCTGACTCTACCCAAACCACTTGGTCAGAGCGCCTGACTCAGTCTGGCATTTACGAAATCACCGTAGTGTCTACAGCGACAGAGGCGATTTCTTATCAGCTCAACATTGCCGTCGATAACGTGACTTCGGACCCACCGCCGGAAGCGCCAGAAGAGTTTCCAGAAGATCCCCAGCCGGAAGCTCCTGAATCGAATCCACCCGAAGACCCGCTTGAAGACTCTGCTGAACCGCCTGCCGAAAATTCCGCACCCGAAGGGGATGACGGCGCTTTGCAATTCTAGCGATCGCGCCGGCTTCCAGCGGGTATCTTAAGCGTAGCGCTGTCACCTGGAGCGTAAACGCTTTCACGGCGAACATCATGGAACTGCTGGCAGGTAAAGTTTTACGCGATCGCTACCAAATTCAGTCACTGCTGGGCCGCCAGACCGGTCGGCGGACGTTTCTCGCCAGCGATTTGCAGACCGGGTCGTCCGCGGTCGTCAAGCTGCTGCTGTTTGGCCCGGACTTCACTTGGGACGATTTAAAGCTGTTTGAACGGGAAGCCAACGTGCTTAAGTCCTTAGATCACCCCGCTATTCCCAAATATCTGGACTACTTCGAGGTTGAAACGGAGCTGGGCAAGGGCTTCGCACTGGTTCAAACCTATATTGAGGCCCAGTCGCTGCAGGACTGGGTGCAGTCTGGTCGCCACTTCAGCGAAGCCGACCTGAAGCAGATCGCCAGGGCGCTGTTAGACATTCTAGACTATCTGCACCAGCGTCAGCCGCCGGTTGTACATCGGGACATCAAGCCCAGCAACATTCTGATGCAAGACCGCACGGCCCATAGTTCAGGCCAGGTTTACCTAATTGATTTTGGCTCGGTGCAAACGGTGGTATCCAGCTGCACCCAGACTATCGTCGGTACCTATGGCTACATGCCGCTCGAACAGTTTGGCGGCCAGACTACGCCCGCATCAGACCTCTATGCGCTAGACGCGACGCTGATCTACCTGGCGACCGGACAGCACCCTGATAAACTACCGCAGCAAAAAATGCGAATCGTTTTTGAAGACCGGGTGAGTCTTAGCTCCCATCTCACGGGCTGGCTGAAGGGATTGACAGAGCCCAGCCTGGAGCTGCGACCGAGCGCGGCGAAACAGGTGCTAGAAGTGCTAGAAAATTCGAGTTTGCAAGAAAGTCGCCAGATTGCCAGATCTAAGCCTGCTGGCAGTAAGATTCAAGTTACCAGCACCGGACAGAAGATGGAGATTCTCATTCCACCAAGCGGTTTGCTTCAACGCCATTTAAACATGATCGGGTTTATAGTTATTGGATTTTTTTCATTCCCAATGTTTTGGAATGATATTTTATTCTTTCTGGATCCTAACGGATGGTTGATTTCTTTGCTTGGCATTCTTTATTTAGGTGTTATCCTTAAGTATATTTGGAACATTCTTGCTGATTTGATGGGGAGAGTAAGATTACGCATCACTCAGTCTGAAATCTCTCAATCTTTTTAAATTTTAGGGTTTGAGCCTTTTTCTCCCAACATCATCAAACAAAGCGATATTGAAAAAATCGAGCTTGTTCGTTTGAAGCATAAAATCAATTTTGAAGGGCGCTATACTATTACTTCCCCAAAAATTTATATTCGCGCAGGAACGAAGAGATTCATTTTGGGTAATAAAAAACAACTGACTGCCCCAGAGATTGAATGGCTCGCCGAAAATTTAAGCTGTTGGCTAAATTTGCCAATTACTGAAATTTAATAATGTTTTACTAGACCAGCAGGCTGCCGCCATCAATATCGATGACCGTGCCAGTGACGTAGGGGTTTGTCAGGATCTGGATTGCGATTTCTGCGATATCTTGGGGCTCTCCGACTCTCCGGGCGGGTAGGCTTTGAGCCGTATTCTGATACATGGCTTCTCGCTGGTCGTCCGGCATGCCGCTGTAGGCAGGCGTTTTGACCAGTCCCGGTGAAATGACGTTTACCCTGATCGGAGCGAGCTCAACCGCTAGCGCTTTCCCTAGTCCTTCAACAGCGGCATTAATTTCCGAAACAATTGCCATGCCCGGCGCCGGTCGGCGGCTGAGAACCCCTGAAAACAGTAAGATTGCCCCGTCATCAGCCATTTGCGCCGCTTTGACCGCCCGATAGGGTCCCCAAAACTTGCTATCCATCGACTGCATCGCATCGGCCAGGGCCAGCTCATAAAAGGCGTCTGACCTGACCGAACTGCCTGAGATAATCAGGTAATCGATCTCGCCCTCCCGTTCAAAGAAGTCGCGAACAGAGTCTTCCTGGGTCAGGTCCACCGGATAAATGAGAACATCCTGCTCGATTTCAGCCAGGGCCGCTTCCAGCTTCTTGGCCGAGCGGCCCGCAATGACAACGCTGGCACCCATAGCGGCGACTGACTTTGCGATCGCAAACCCAATCCCCGAACTGCCCCCAATCACCACGACTTTCTTATTATTCAAAGTCATACTACACCTCTCAAATGTGTCCGGTTGTTCCGTAGAACCCGGGGATGCTAGACGTTGAGCTGTTTCAACAGCGCTTCTGCTTCGCCAATTTTGAGATTTTTGTTGTACAGCGGAGCGTTGGGCTCAAAGATGGTGCCGCTGTCCAAATCGCCGATATCCTGGGGGGCAAAGCCGATTGCCTCGATTAGCTGTATCACCGTTTGCTTGGCCTGGGGATCGTCACTGCAAATCTGCACGGCGATGCGCTCATCGCCTGCGCGAAAGGCCTTCTGGTCTAGTACTTCGTAATAGACAGAGTTAAAGGCTTTGACTGTCTGAGCCCCCGGAAACTGGGCAGCCACAAAGCCGGTCGCCGTTTGGGCGTCGTCGTCGATGACGCGCTGCGCCATCTCGCCGTCTCGCTGCGGATAGGGGTTGCCCGCATCAATCAGAATTTTGCCCTCCAGCGGCCCGACCTGCTGGGCGACTTCGGGCACTTTAGCGTAGGGAACCGCCAGCAAAATCACCTCGCCAAAGTCCGCCGCCGCTTCTACGGTGCCCGTCTGCGCCCCAACGGCATCGGCCATGGGTTGAAGCGATTCGGGATTCCTAGAGCTAAACATGACCTCGTGACCCGCTTTAGCCCAGTGACGACCTAGGGTGCCGCCGATATTGCCTGAGCCGATGATGCCAATTTTCATATTCACCTCTTTGCCAAAGAACAAACGGTCGTGCTTGTGATCGTAAAGACGGATTATATATTAGTCAAATGAATACAATAGATAATTGCTATCAGTCTCATCGATTGTACCTTGCCGACGGGGATTGGACTTATGACGATTGACTACGCTCAGCTGCGTCAGCTCGACCTCAACCTGCTGGTCATCTTCGACGCTTTGATCGATAAAGCCAGCGTGACTCAGGCCGCTCAAACGCTAAGCATGAGCCAGTCTGCCGTGAGCCATGCGCTGAAGCGGCTGCGGGACATTTTGGGAGACGACATTCTGATTCGTACTTCCAAACGACAGATGGAGGTCACGCCCTATGCTCGTCAGCTCAGCATTCGGGTGCGCCAAACGCTTACGGATATCCAAGATACCCTGCTCATTCCAGAGACGTTTGAGCCCGCGACGGCCCGAGAAGACTTTCGGATTGCCGCCAGCGACTATGTTGAGGCAACTTTGGGCGGAGCTATGCTAGCGCAGGTCAGTCAGACGGCCCACATTCGCATTCGCATTGTTCCCTTTGACAAAGAAACTGTGCTAGAACAGCTAGACGACAACCGCATTGACATTGCCTTCGGCCCGGGTCTGCCGCTGAAGCGCTGGCATCTACAGCAGGCGCTATACACTGAAGAATTGGTCTGCGTGGTTAGAAGCGACTGTCCCATCGAGTCGCTATCGATGGCGGAATATGGGGCGCGATCGCATATCCTCGCCTCTCTCCGCAACGACTTCCACGGCATCGTAGACGAGCGGCTGGACCAGGCCCGCCGCGTCGCCTGGTCTACGCCCCACTTTATGGCCATTCCCTTTTTTCTAGAAAGTTCCGACTGCGTTGCCCTGCTGCCCCGGCGGATGGCTCACCGCTGCGCCCAAAACATGGGTCTGAAGCTGCTGCCGCCGCCGGTCGAGCTGGCTGGGTTTACCATTCCCATGGTCTGGCATCAGCGCAATACAACCCATCCCCGCCATCAGTGGCTGCGCCGTCAGCTGATTGAATGCACACAGAAGTTTAGGATTTTGTAAGCAGGTTCTGAATCGCAACATGAGACCATTGGGTGGGGCCACGCCGAAAGACGGCTACAACCGGTGCCGCAGCTGCGGGAATACCGTAGATTCGAGGAGCGACCTGGCTATTCATGACTGACCTATCTCTGAAGCTGTCAGCTGAGCGGTAAAATCTTAACTTCCATACGCTGCGATCAACATGCCGCTTGCTACCACTCGCGTTCAGCCACCGCTTGACTTTATCCCGCCGCGATTTAATCCTGGGATACTTGCCATTAGCCGGGCGCTGCTTCCTATTTGGCTGAGCTGGCAAACCGATCTAAGTGACATTCAAGTTAAGAACCTTGACACTCTCGTCCATCTATATGAGCAGTTCCAAAAGCAGCAGACTCGCTTCCTTCTGGCCTTTCGCCATCCTAGCCCAGATGATCCGGTTGCGATCGCGTATCTGCTCTGGCGGGCAATCCCACAGCAGGCAAGGGATATGGGCATTCGGCTAGAGCGGCCGGTCCACGCTCACTTCCTCTACGATCGCGGCATTCCGCTTTGGGCGGGTCGCTGGCTGGGCTGGCTCGGTTCTAACCTGGGGGGCGTTCCGATTCAGCGGGGCAAGTTAGACCTAGCAGCCTTGAAAACGGCCCGGCAGCTGTTTTGCAATGGCGACTTTCCGATGGCTGTCGCGCCTGAAGGGGCAAATAACGGGCATAGTGAAATCGTCAGCCCGCTGGAGCCTGGCATTGCCCAGCTCGGATTTTGGGGCGTCGAAGACCTGCGCCAGACAAACCGTCCTGAGTCAGTGGTGATTGTGCCGGTGGGACTCCAGTACCGGTACGTTGCACCGCCTTGGAAAAAGATTGCCGACCTGCTCAGTCAGCTAGAGCAAAAAAGCGGCTTAAGCCAGCCCCTGACGATGAACCGATTACAGTCGCTACGGCAGAGATTTGCCAAAACCGACCTGCCAACCCAGCAGGCTGCTGAACTTTACGGTCGCCTGTTTCACCTGGCAGAATATTTGCTTACCCTGATGGAGCAGTACTACCGCCAGTTCTATTCCATCACCCTGCCCGCGCCAGATTTGCACCAGACCCCGCAAGAACAGCTGGCCCAGCGTCTCCAAAAGCTTCTAGATGCCGCCCTTAGCGTGGCTGAAGACTACTTTACGCTGCGGCCAAAGGGCGGCTTAATTGACCGCTGCCGGCGCATTGAGCAGGCTGGGTGGGAGCGAATTTTTCGGGCTGACCTGGGAAAACAGCCGCTGTCACCGGTAGAGCGCGGCCTAGCCGATCGGATTGCCGAAGAAGCCGATCTGCGGATGTGGCATATGCGAATCGTCGAAAGCTTTGTTGCCGTGACCGGTCACTATGTTCTGGATCGTCCAGTTGCAGAGCGGTTTGGTGAGACAGCGCTGCTGCTGTGGGCGCTGGTAACCCGGCTTGAGGGCGGTAACCCTTTTCCGCGCCCTAGCCTGGGACCGCTGTCTACGACGATCACAGTGGGTAAGCCGATTTCAGTTAGCGATCGCTGGCCCAGCTATCAGCAAAACCGCCGCCATGCCGTCGCCACCCTGACCCGAGATTTACAGGCGGCGCTAGAGGCTCTGATCATTCCGACAACACCAGCGGATTAAGGATATTGAGCTCCTGAAATCGATTGAAATCTCGGTCTGCTGTCCAGAACTCAGCTACGCCATGCTGCTTACATAGGGCAGCAATACGCGCATCGTGGATTTGAGGCCCTTTGACTCTGCTTGTCTCTAAAAGATCGTCTAAAACCTTCCAGTAACCCGTTCCCTCACAGAGTAAGCTCAACGTTGGAGATTGAAGCCAACAGTCAACTTGCTTTTTGGCATCCGCTAGAGGCGTCGGCGGGTCATAAATGCGAGGATGGGTCACAATAGCTAAAAGCTCGTGGATACAGGGCCAAGGAATTGCCCAAGGTGTTCCAGATTCTGCCAATTTAGTCAGACAGCTATCGGCAGAATCGTGCCATTCTGAGTCTTCCCGATGAGCATAAACCAGGATGTTAGTGTCCACTGCAATCATCCACCCCGTCCTTCATAAATTTGTTCTCTCAGCGTGGACCAATCGCCTTCAGTAATGCCTGGCTGCAATCCATTGCCACGGAAAGAATGCTTTTGGAGCCGAAAAGGCAGACGACTTTCAGCGTTGTTTTCCAAGAATTGCCGTAATGCAGACTCTAAAACGCTCTTTAAAGTCTGCTGCCGTTTTGCCGCGAGCTGCTTGGCCTGTAGCAGAAGATTATCGTTGATTTCGACAGTTGTTTTCATATGGTCACCCATATTCATTGACCCATTAATATGGGTAGTTAGTTGAGTATAGCAGCTTTTATTTTCCTTCTGTGTCTAGCAAATGACTTGAATAAGTTTCATAGAGACAGCCAAGCCCCGTCTCGGTGCATTGACTCAGTTAGCTTTGTGAGAATGGCGACTAGAGACTGACCCTGCTGGCCAGACGAGATAGCTGAGTCCTGCTGGGTCCATATGCAGTCCACAAAATGGTCGCAGACATTGCGAAGTGGCTCTGACGGCGTCACTGGTAGGGTCACGGTCTGGATTGCTTCTGGACTGAAGCCCTGGCCAGTTTTGGCGGCTATACCCACCTGTAGCGTCAGCGGCGATGGCTGGAGTTCGTCAAAAATCAGCGTACCGCGATCGCCGACCACACAGAGCCGTCGCTGCTTATCAGGATTGGCCCAGCAGAGGTGAATCGTCGCCTGAAAGCCGCTGGAGTAGCGCAGACGGCACCAGACAGCATCTGCCAGGCCGCTGGGCGAGAGCATCGTCTGCCGCTGCGGCTGGAGCCAGCCCAGGCCCTGAGCCTGCACCTGAAGAGGAGTCTCACCTAGCCAATGATTGAAAATGGCGATGTCGTGAATCGCCAAATCCCACAGGGCATCGACGTCGTTACGAATCGGGCCAAGGTGGGTGCGGCTAGCGTAGCCGTAGCGCAGCGGCCCCAGCTGCGCGATCGCGTCTTTTCCCGCCTGTACCGCCGGATGAAACAAATAGGTATGGTCCACTACCAGCTGTCGCCGCTGCTGCTGGGCCAGCTCCCACAGCGCCCGAGCGCTTTGAGGATCGAGGGTCAGCGGCTTTTCTGCCAGGACATGCAGCGAATGATTGAGGGCCGCCTGGATCAGGACATCGTGAGTCATTGCGGGAGTCGCGATCGCAGCCGCCTCTAGCCCCGGCAGCGCCAAAGCCGCCAGCGGATCGGTCAGCAGCTGTACCTGACTATCGAGGGAAAACTGAGCCGCGATCGCGCTCAGCCGTTCAGCGGATGAATCCACCACCGCCACCAGCCGAATCTGCGGATGGGCCAGAAAATTGCGGAGCAGATGAGTCCCCCAGCGGCCCACCCCCAATAGAGCCATCCCAATCTGTGTCATAACCGTCCTTTCTCAATCACATGGATCTAATATTTCCCACCCCATCACTCTTTCCTCTTCACTCTCCAGCACTCTGCTACTTGACTTTTAAGATAATCGCTCTTTACTCTCTACCCACCAGTCCACCACCCACCATGCCCCCCACCGTCACCGCCATCCTCCCCTGCTTCAACGAATCCCGCCACGGCTACCTGCCCAAAATTTTAGGCAACCTGACCCAGCAGCAGGGTAATCCGCAGCTAATTGCGGTCGTCAGCCCCAGCCAGGATGACACCCTGGAAGTTGTCTCACGCTATCCCGCCGTTAACGTCATTTCAGCCACAGCCCAGAACCGCGCCCAGCGACTCAATATCGGCATTCAGGCCAGTCAGGGCGAGGTCGTTTTGCTGCACCACCCGGCGACGCTGCTGCCGCCCGATGATGCGCTCCAGCAGGTGGCTGAGCTGATGGCCGACCCGGCTGTCGTCTGGGGTGGCTTTCGGCATCGATTTGACTTTGACCACTGGCTGCTGCGGTTTACCTCCTGGTATTCCAACCAGCAGCGGCCTCGCCACAGCCAGATTCTTTACCTCGACCACTGTATTTTTGCCCGACGGCAGGCGCTAATCGACATCGGCGGCGTCCCAGATATGGATATTTTTGAAGATACGGCCCTGAGCCTGGCGCTGAGGCAAAAGGGCCGACCGCAGTTAACCGATAGCTACGTGACGACTTCGGCACGGCGATTTCGCGATCGCGGCATCTACCAGCAGGCTTTGCTGAATCAGCTGCTGAAGGCGATGTACCATGCCAACCTGGACCCAAAACGGCTGAATCGGCTGTACGAACACCGGAGTCAGATCAACGTCGATTACTCCGACGACTCGTAAATGACCCCGATATTGATTAAACTCTTTGCGAGCCCCTGCCAATCTGGCCATTGGCAGGGCAGAATGATGTACTGTAGCGTTTCGCCAGAATTTTTATGACTTCGGCACGTCCGGTTGGTAAGCTTCCCTCCCCCCTAGCGGCGGTCTCCCTCAAAATTGTAGGCGGGATCACGATCCTGGCCTCCCTGATCGACTTTCTGGTGCTGCTGATTCCGCCCGACTTCCTCAACCGGCAGTGGCAGATTGCCACGACGACTCAGCTGGTCGATCGGGGTATCGTGCCGCTGGTTGGCATTGCCCTGCTTTTTACCGGCTACTGGATCGATAGCAGCCTGGGCAGCACGGTTCAGCGCCGCAGTCTAGCCGTCGATATGCGATTTTGGGTCTGCGTGCTGGCCTGCATTTTAGGCGTGGTCTTTTTGGTAGCAACGGTGCTGCATCCCAACAATATTCGGATTCAAAGCCGCGATGCCCTAGCCCAGGTCAGCCAGGAAGCCGAACAAGCCAATGAGCAACTCCAGCAGCGGCTCAATGCGGAGGTGGGGCAGCAGCGAGCCCAAATTGACGCGCTCCTACAAAACCCTGAGCAGCTCCAGGCAGCTTTAGAAAGCGGACAGGTTACCGATGAGCAGCGGGCTCAGATTGAGCAGTTTCAGAACAATCCGGCAGCTCTGGACGAGTTTTTGAATTCTCAGGTGGGCCAGCTGCAGAACCAGCTTCAAACGGAAATTGGCACCCGGCAGACGACTGCGGCTAGAAACGTGCGGATTGAAGCCTGGAAGTCTGGCATCCGCATTGCCGTTAGCAGCCTGCTGCTGGCACTCGGCTATACCCTGATTGGCTGGATGGGGCTGCGCCGCCTGATGATGATGACCTGATTTTGGCCGCTGATTTTAGCCGACTAGCTCAGCGCCGTCACCATGGCCTGCTGAGCGACGGCCTGATACAGCGCAGTAAAATGTCCCATAATCACCTGGGCATCGCTAGACGGCAGGGGCAAATTTCCCAGCACCTCTAGCACCGTCTGCTCCGCCGGGGCAATCACCACCAGAGAAGAATCCAGCGGCGTTTCGTACTGCCAGAACTGAGTTAAGTCAACCGACGGCTCGGCAGCTTGATGAGCAGCGGGCTCGATGGCGCTGACCTCAGGAGTATCCATGATCGCGTCCGCCTGCACCCGCCGCTTCTGGCGCAGCGCCTCTAAAATTTGCTCTTTGGTGCGGCCCCGCAGCTGGAAGAGGATAAACGGATCTTCCCGGAAAAAGTCGCCCAGCTGGTAGTACACTGCCGCGATGTGCTTGCAGGGATTCTGCGGGTCGGGGCAGCTGCAGCGGGAATGCACGTCGGCTAGGGTAAAGGGAAACAGGCTGAGGCCGTTAGCCGTAAACACCTCTTCAATATTGGTCGGCATTTCCCCGGCCAGCAGCTGGGCAGAGTAGAGGGCCTGGTCGGCCAGGGTGTCGATGATATAGGACCAGTCTTCGTCGCTGAAGCTGTCAATCCAAATCGAGAGCTGGTAGGGGTCTGAGGCCGTGCCCTGAACCTGGGCCTGGGCTTTGGAACCCTTGAATTCCAGGCTCAGAATATGGCCTTCGCGGGCATATTTCCAGCCGCGCTCCAGCCGTTTTTTAAACCGATAGGCGTTGAGCAGGTCTACCCACTGCTGTACCCACCAGGCTTCACTGTCGAGGGCGGTCGGCGGGGTTGAGGTATAGGTCATTCGGGCAATCGACTCATCTTTGCAAGGTCTAACACGGCTTCGATCTCGGCCTGATCCAGCAGCCCCTGCTCCAGCACCAGCTGCCGCAGGGATTTGCCGGTTTCGAGCGATTCTTTGGCGATCGCGGCGGCCTTTAAGTACCCAATTTTAGGGTTGAGCGCCGTCACTAGGGCCAGGCTGCCTTCGGCATAGTCCTGGCAGCGCTGGGGCCGGGCGGTAATTCCCGCCAGACAGCGCTGGCTGAGCGCACTCAGGGTCTGGCCGAGCAGCTCGATGCTGTGGATTAAATTGTAGGCAATCAGCGGCATCATCACGTTCAATTCTAGCTGACCAGCCTGGGCGGCCAGGGCAATCGCCTGATCGTAGCCCATCACCTGAAAGCAGACCATCGAAGTCATCTCGGCCATCACCGGATTGTACTTACCCGGCATAATCGAGGAGCCCGGCTGCACCGGCGGCAGCTGGATTTCCTTAAAGCCGGTCTTGGGGCCGGAGTCGAGCAGCCGCAGATCGTGGGAAATTTTAACCCCGTCCTGGGCCAGGTTGCGCAGGCTGCTGGAGACGGCGACGAAGGGGGCCATACTCTGCATGGCGGCCATCAGGTGCGGGGCGGGGCGGATAGTCTGGCCGATAAAGTCTGACAGCAGGGCGGCGGCCCGGTGGCGATACTGGGGATGGGTATTGAGGCCCGTCCCAGTGGCGCTGCCGCCTAGCCCTAGCTCAGTCAGGTCCGCCGCTGTCGTTTCAATCCGGCGGCGGTGGTCGCGCAGAATCTGAGCCCAGGCCCGAAAATTTTCGCCCAGGCGGACGGGGACGGCGTCTTGCAGGTGGGTGCGGCCAGAGCGAACGATGGATTGAAATTCGTCGGCCTTAGCAGTGAGGGCCGCGATCGCGCTGTCCAAAGCCGGATAGAGCGTTTGGCCCAGCGCCAGCAGCCCGCCAATCCGAATCGCCGTCGGAATCACGTCGTTAGTGGACTGGCCGTAGTTGACATGGTCGTTGGGGTTGACCCGCTGATAGTTGCCCTTCTGGTCGCCTAGAATTTCCAGGGCGCGGTTGGCCAGCACCTCGTTGAGGTTCATATGGTGCGAGGTGCCCGCTCCCGCCTGGTAGACATCGACGACGAACTGATCGCGCAGCGCCCCGGCCAGGATTTCATCGGCGGCCTGGACGATAGCCTGGCTGATGTCGGTGGGGATGCAGCCCAGCTCGGCATTCGCGATCGCGGCAGCTTTCTTAATCAGCAGCCCGGCATCGACATAGACCGGCAGCGGCTTCAGGCCACTAATCGCAAAGTTTTCCATTGCCCGCAGGGTCTGGATACCGTAGTAGGCTGCCGCGGGCAGCTGGCGCTCGCCCATGGAATCTTTTTCGGTTCGCATTTCAGGCTGAAAGTCGGGGTCAGCCGCGGGTTCAGTCATCATTTAACTTTCGCATTAATAAGGATAAGCCAAATTTGGCAGCGCCTGCATCCGCAGGCTGGGCATACTGATAGAGCAGCGGGTTTACAGGTTACCCCGCAGCCTCTGACCTACTACAGTTCATCGGCGACGTAAGCAGCTTAGGCTCAGGCGCTTCAACCTACCATTTTACTGGCATTTTACTGGCACTCAGCGGCCATTTTAACGGCGTGAATCAATCCATCCAAAGCTCAAATCTGCAAACCTGGCTGGGCCAGGGTAAGGCGCTCTACGAACTGGGGCGCTATCAGAGCGCGATCGCCAAATTTGACAAAGCTCTCCAGCTCGACCCGTACCGGCTCGATGCTCGCATTAGCCGGGGCTACGCCCGCTGTGAAATCAATGACTGCGCCGGTGCCCTAGAAGATTTTGACCTGGCGCTGCGGCTCCAGCCGGAGAATGCGTCGGCCTGGCACGGTCACGGCATTGCGGAAGCCAAGCTGGGCCACTACCTGCTGGCGGTCAGCAGCTTTGAGCAGTCGCTCCAGGCCGACGACAGTGAGCCGATAACCTGGTACAACTGCGGCAATGCACTGATGCACCTGAAGCGCTACAAATCGGCGCTAAAGCATTTTGACCGGGCGGCTGAGCTCAATCCCGAAAGACATCATACCTGGTATAAGCGCGCGATCGCGCTGGCTGCCCTGAACCGCGAGCCAGAGGCCCTGGAAAGCCTCGACAAAACCGTCGCCCTCAAACCGGACTGCTACTACGCCTGGACCTACCGGGGAACCATGCTCAATCGCTTGTCCCGCTACCCAGAAGCCATTAGCAGCTTCGAGCAGTCTCTTCACTGCCGCCCCCTCAACCCCAATGCCTGGTACGGCCTCGCCACCACCTACGCCCTACTGGCCGACGCCGATACCGCCGGGCTCAATTTGCAGCGAGCCATGCAGCTCAACCCAGCAATCTATATCCTGATGGCCCAAAAAGACGCCAGCTTCGACCGCATCCGCAGCTGCGAAAAAATCCGCCGCCTGCTCCGAATTCCTCACCAGCCGCCGAGCCAACTGCGCGAGTGATCCCATAGGTGCATTACGGAATACGGTTTGCCTGAGCCATCTCGGCAATAAGTGCTTCTAACTCACCGATAGAATATTGTGCAGACGCTTTATCGGACAAATATCTCTCAAATCCCCCCTCCACCAAATATTCCTTGTCTTGGAGATAGTCTATGTAGTTTAGGATGTCGTCTTCTAGCATTTGCGCTCGGGCAATCATAAGTAGTCGAACAAAATTAATTACACATTTTTTACAAAGGAGAGCCTGATGTCATGCCGAGCCTGTCGAGGCATCTATCCCAGCAGCGTCAGTGATTGAGAGATTCCACCCTGCGGGAAGCCGCAAGCGTCTACGCTATGCTCGGAATGACAATTCCTTCTATGTAAATTTTAATGCTCAGGTACTTAAAGCGAGCTGCTGGCCAAAACGAGGTTGGGTCTAGCTCTGAGTCGCTTCAACAAGCGCCTCTTGAATAATTTCATCACTCAGGCCGCGACGCTTTAAGCTCTTAATCAGTGCAGAAATCTCGTCCTCCTCTAAACGCTCAAGATCAGATCGAAGTCCCTGCCCAATATAGGCCCGCATCAGCGGCTGATAGCCAGAGAATCCGAGCAGCGGGGCTACTCGCTTCAGGTCTTCAATCACATCTTCGGGAATCCGAATCGTAATCGACGTCATCGGTCAATTTCTATCTAACCGCTTTTTCAATGTCTCAATTTTCATAATACTCGCGTTCCTGACGCGTTGCTTGACGCGCTGAAATGATTCGAACCATTTTAGTTTTCTGTGTGCTTAGTGCCCTAATAGCGTCCGATGGTGGGATCTACTTTGCAGGCGTAGGCGTCGATGCCGCCGGTTAGGTTTTTGACGTTGCTGAAGCCTTGCTGGGTCAGCCACTGGCACATTTGGGCAGAGCGCATGCCGTGGTGGCACATGACGATGGTTTCGGCATCGGCCTCGAAGCGGCTGTGAATGCTGTCGGCCCAGTCGGCGAACTGGCTCAGGGGCAGGAGGGTGAAGTGGGGGAGGGCCGCGATCGCAACTTCCTGCGGCTCTCGCACATCAATCAGCTGGAGCGATTCGTCCGGCAGTCGCTGCGCCAGCGTCTCGACATCGATTTCGCCTATAGCCTGGTTAGGTAAAGCCACGATTCAACTCCTCTCGACGCCTTTATCCTAAATGACCAACGTAGATTACTAACAGCTGGCCAGGAATTTACCTCATCTATCTAAAAGCACAAAGCAATTTCCTCCTCCCGTGCTAGGCCGAGCGGCTGGGGCTACTGTAAGCTAGCTTGAATATCTGCGATTCGGTCGCAGCTGTCCCTTTATTCAAATCTATAATCTATGAAAATTCAGTTCAAAGTTCCAAGCATGAATGATTCCTCAGAATGTGGCCAGGCCATCACCCGGGCCGTTGCTGGAGTTGATCCTGATGCCAGCGTCGCCGCCGATCCCGAGTCCAAGTTGGTTAAAGTCGAAACTGGCGAATCATCCAATACGTCTGAAGAGGCGCTGAAGAAAGCTGTTGAGGCGGCGGGTTATCCGGTTGAATAGGCCGGTTGCGTAGGTCGGTTAAATCGGCGAGAGCAGGCTGAAAGAGGCTCGATCGGCTTTTGAGCTTTGGGTAGGGTTGGCAGGCAGTCCAGGGCCATGGGGTCTATCTTATAAACAGGGCCTCAAATCAGGAAATTTTGGCCCTGTAGCTGACCGTCACTGACCTACCCAGACATCCATGAGCACCCAGCACTATGACCTTATTATCATCGGTACCGGCGCAGGAGGCGGCACCCTGGCCTACCGCTTAGCCTCCAGCGGCAAGCGTATCTTAGTGCTAGAGCGGGGCCAGTTTTTACCCCAGGAAAAGGCCAACTGGAGCGCGGTAGAGGTCTTTCAGAAAAACCGCTATGCCACTTCAGAGCTTTGGGAAGACCACCAGGGCAAAACCTTCAGTCCCGGCACCCACTACTGGGTCGGCGGCAATACCAAAGTCTACGGCGGCGCCCTGTTTCGGCTGCGGGAGCGCGACTTTGAAGCAGTGCAGCACTGCGACGGCGTTTCACCCGCCTGGCCATTGCAGTATGCCGACTTTAAGCCCTACTACGATCAGGCAGAGCAGCTCTATCAGGTACACGGCCAGCGCGGCCTCGACCCCACCGAGCCTAGCGAGGCAGCGGACTATCCCTTCCCCCCCGTCAGCCACGAGCCCCGCATTCAGGGCATTTATGACGCGCTCAAGGCGAAGCAGCTCAATCCTTTCTATCTGCCGCTGGCGGTCAAGCTGAACGAAGCTAATTCGCTGCTGAGCGCCTGTATTCGCTGCAACACCTGCGACGGTTTTCCCTGCCTGATTCACGCCAAATCCGATGCTGACATCAACTGTGTGCGTCCCGCCCAAACGCAGGCCAACCTGACGCTGCTGACCGAAGCCAAGGTGACCCAGCTCGTCACCAGCGACTCTGGCCGCGAGATTACCCAGGTCAAGGCCGAAGTTCAAGGCTCACCCGAGACCTTTTCTGCCGATATCGTCGTCGTCGCCTGCGGTGCGATCAACTCCGCCGCCCTGCTGCTGCGCTCAGCCAACGACGCCCATCCCAACGGCCTGGCCAACCGCTCCGACCAGGTGGGCCGCAACTTTATGAAGCACCAGAACGGTGCGATCGTCGGGATTACCCTCAAGTCCAACCCCAGCATCTTTCAGAAGACGATTGGCCTAAACGACTTCTACTGGGGCGAGCCGGGCTTCGACTATCCCATGGGTCATATTCAACTGCTGGGCAAGGTGAATGGCGAAATGCTGGCGATGGACGTGCCCCGATTTATTCCTAAGCGGATACTCGATGCGATGGCGGGCCGCTCGGTGGACTGGTGGATTACCGCAGAAGACCTGCCGGAGTCACGCAATCGGGTGAGATTAAAGGGCGATCGCATTGTCCTGGACTACACCGACAACAACGTCGAAGCCTTCGACCGGCTGAGGTCTCGCTGGATTTCGGTGCTGCGGAAGATCAACGGCGAAGGTCGGGTGCCTCAGTCAGTCTACTTCAGCAAGCGCCTGCCGGTTCAGGGCGTCGCCCATCAGGTCGGCACCTGCCGCTTTGGTACCGACCCCGACAGCTCAGTCCTCGACCTCAACTGCCGCACCCACGATGTCGATAATCTCTACGTCGTAGACGGCAGCTTCTTCCCCTCCAGCGCCGCCGTGAACCCCTCGCTGACGATTATGGCAAATGCGCTGCGGGTGGGCGATCACCTGCTACAGCGGCTGGGTTAAGACTCGATTTGTCGCCGTTTGGCCTCGCGGCATAGGGGATGGGAAGCTCTCTACAATAGGGGTTGTAAAGCTATCGGTTGCTTTTTTTCGTGACTTCTCTGATTACCGTTAAGTCCGAAGGACTTTACTGCGAGGCGGGCCAGTTTTACATCGACCCCTGGCGGCCCGTAGAGACGGCGCTGATTACCCATGCCCATTCTGACCATGCCTACGCTGGTTCCGAGAAGTACTATGCGACAGCGGTTTCTGAGGGCATCCTGCGGCGGCGGCTGGGGGACATTGACCTGACTGGGGTGGAATATGGGCAGCGGTTTAAGTTTGGCCAGACCTGGGTTTCATTTCATCCGGCGGGGCATGTGCTGGGGGCGGCGCAGGTGCGGGTGGAAAAGGGCGATCGCGTTTGGGTCATTTCCGGCGACTATAAGCGGGGTCTGGACCCGACCTGTGCCCCGTTTGAGGTGGTCAAGTGCGATACCTTTATTACCGAGGCCACCTTTGGGCTGCCGATCTATCAGTGGGAGCCCGGTGCGGTTACTGCTGAACAAATCTACCGCTGGTGGCAGGGCGATCTGGAACGGCCTTCGCTGCTTTTTTGCTATGCCTTTGGTAAGGCCCAGCGGGTACTCGGTGAGCTGACGCAGCTGACCGATCGGCCTATCTATGTGCATGGTGCGGTGCATGTGCTGACTGAGATCTATCGGCAGCTGGGAATTGCTATGGTCAAGACCATCCCCGTCTCAGAAATGCCCCGCAGCCACAGCTTTGCCGGTGACCTGGTGATTGCGCCGCCCTCGGGCCATCGCTCTAGCTGGATGAAGCGCTTTAAACGGCCCCAAACGGCGTTTGCCTCGGGCTGGATGGCCGTCCGAGGGGCGCGGCGGCGGCGCGGCTATGAGCGGGGTTTTGTGCTGTCTGACCATGCCGACTGGCCCGGCCTGATCAAGACGGTGGAGCAGACTAAGGCTAAAACCGTCTACGTGACCCATGGCCAAAATGATGTCCTGTCTCGCTATCTGCGAGAGGTTCTAAACCTCGACGCGATGCCTTTGGATACGCTATTTGAGGGAGAAGAGGATAGTAGCGATCTCTAGCTGTTGTTCTGGCGCAGATTTTCTAAAAACAAATCTGTGAATTCCTGAGTGGTGACCTGAGTTTGGCTGCGCTGAGAGCAAAGATCGGCGGTGCAGTAGCCCTGGGAAAGCAAGGTTTCCTGGGTATCTAGGATCTGCTGGGCAGCGGTGGTTTCTCCCCACTGCTGGAGCATTAAGACAATACTCGCGATCGCGCCTAGCGGATTAGCAATTCCCTTTCCCGCAATATCTGGGGCTGTCCCGTGAATCGGCTCGTACAGCCCAAAGCCCTGCCCATTCAGGCTGGCCGAACCCAGCAGCCCAATCGAACCGGTCAGCGCTCCGCCAATGTCGCTGAGGATATCGCCAAAGAGATTCCCCGCTAGAACTACATCGAACTGCTGCGGCTTTAGGATCAGCTGCATTGCTAGATTGTCGGCCAGCATTGGCTCCACTAAGATGTTTGGGAAATCCCGGGCTTCCTCGTGAACCAACGCCGTCCAAGGGATCTGGGGCAGCGCATTTTCTTTGTGGGCTACTGTTAGCTTATGGCGGCGTTGCTGGGCCTGGTTTAGAGCTGCCTTGGCAATGCGGCGAATCTCAGCATCGGCATAGCGCATTGTGTGGTAGCCATAGCCTGATCCTGAATCATTTCCGCGACCTGATTCACCAAAGTAGATCCCACTGGCCAGCTCTCTCACAAACAGAATATCGACTCCTGCTAAACGTTCTGACTTCAGCGCTGAAGCCGGAAATAAACAAGGTGTAGGACGCACCGGGCGCAGATTAATGAACAAATTAAAATGCTGACGGATCTCTAACAGTCCTTGGGTTACCGCACCTAAAACAATACCATCGCAGCCTTCACACTGTCGGGCAGTTTCTTGAGGAAAGGCTCTGCCAAATCGCTGTACCGCAGGTTGCCCAAGCCAACCATACTCAACGGCGACTGTAAATGAATGAAGCTGAGCTACCTGCTGAAGAACTGCTAAAGTCGCATCAACCACTTCTGGGCCGATGCCTTCGCCGGGAAGAGAAACAATTCGGTAATGGCGAGGCATGGGGGTGGAGGGTGGAGAGTGGTGGGGTGTTCGCGAAGCGTCGCCGTAGGCGTTAGGGGTGATGGGGTTGAAGAATTTACTGGTTTGGGTGTTGGGTTTCGGCTAGGGCTTTGGCGATGATTGAGTCGAAGTAGCGGTTGGACAGCGGCGCGAGGAGGCTGTGCATTTTGCCGATGAGGGTTGTTTCGAAGCCGGGGGTAATCATGAAATCTCGGCGCTGGACTCCCTTGAGAATAGCCTGAGCAACGGCGTCAGCGCTCCAGGGTTTTGCCATGGCTGAAATGCGCTGGGTTGCTAGGGGTTTGGTCTTGGCTTCGGCGGCGAGCTGGGGCGTATCGGTGTCGGGGGGATAGGCAATGGAGACCTGGATGCCGCTGGGCTTGAGTTCTGCTCGTAGCGTTTCGGCCAGGCCACGTACGGCGAATTTGCTGGGGCAGTAGGGGCTATAGCCGTAGACGCCAATCAGTCCCGCTATGGATGAAACAACTAGGATCGTGCCTTGCTGTCGTTCGACCATGGATTTGCAGACTGCTCGGATACTGTAAAGCGTGCCGAAGTAGTTGACGGCCATCGTGGTTTCAAACACGTCGATGGGGATATCCTGAAAGTGACCAGGCTGGGCTATTCCGGCGCAGGTGATCAGTAGGGCGGGCGGGCCTAGCT
>NZ_JADEXG010000161.1 GCF_015207255.1 Vasconcelosia minhoensis LEGE 07310 | reverse complement strand
TAGAGAGCGTTACCACGTGGCAGTACCTCTTCGGGGAATACAAACTTCTGATGCGGCTGGTCTTGCGGCGCCAGCCAGGCCCGGATGCCTTCGTTCAGCAAGATGTTCTTCGTGTAGAAGGTCTCGAACTCGGGGTCTTCCGCCGCCCGGATCTCCTGTGACACAAAGTCATAGGCCCGCAGGTTCAGCGCCAGGCCGACAATCCCTACTGAGGCCATCCATAGGCCCGTCACCGGCACAAACAGCATGAAAAAGTGCAGCCACCGCTTGTTCGAAAACGCAATCCCGAAAATCTGTGACCAGAATCGGTTGGCTGTCACCATCGAATACGTCTCTTCCGACTGGGTCGGCTCAAACGCTCTAAAGGTGTTCGCATTCTCGCCATCCTGGAATAGCGTGTTCTCCACTGTCGCGCCGTGAATCGCGCACAGCAAAGCACCACCTAGCACACCGGCCACGCCCATCATGTGGAACGGGTTCAGCGTCCAGTTGTGGAAGCCCTGCAAGAACAGCAGGAAGCGGAATATCGCCGCCACCCCGAAGCTCGGTGCAAAGAACCAGCTCGACTGGCCCAAGGGGTACATCAGGAATACTGACACAAACACCGCAATCGGCGCGCTAAACGCAATTGCGTTGTAAGGCCGAATCCCCACCAGCCGCGATATCTCAAACTGCCGCAGCATGAAGCCAATCAGCGCAAACGCTCCGTGCAGCGCCACAAACGACCATAGGCCGCCAATCTGGCACCAGCGCACAAAGTCGCCCTGCGCTTCCGGTCCCCACAGCAGCAAAAGCGAGTGGCCCATGCTGTCAGCCGGGGTCGAAACCGCTACCGTCAGAAAGTTGCACCCTTCCAGGTAGGAGCTCGCTAGCCCGTGGGTATACCACGAGGTGATGAAGGTGGTGCCGGTCAGCCAGCCCCCAATCGCCAGATAGGCGCAGGGAAACAACAGCAAACCAGACCAGCCTACGAAGACAAATCGGTCGCGCTTTAGCCAGTCGTCCAGGATGTCGAACCATCCCCGACTCGCTCGCGCTCTTCCCATTGCTATGGTCAT
>NZ_JADEXG010000036.1 GCF_015207255.1 Vasconcelosia minhoensis LEGE 07310 | reverse complement strand
GGGGTGGATGGGTTGCGAGTAGGGGGAATAAAGGGTTTGTCGATGAGGAAGGAGATGGCGGCGGCGGCAGTGGAGAGGGTTGGGGGACGGTTGGTTGGGGATGATGGGGTGGAATAGGGGGAGAAAGATTCCTGGACTTTGGGTTGGGATGTGGCTGGGGCTTCGTAGGCAGAAGGTGCTGGCACTTCGGCGGGTAAGGTATCTGAAGCTTCAGTGGGAGAGGGTGTTGGCGCTTGGGCGGGGGCGGTTGTGAGTATTTTGGCGGAGGTTTCTTCTAGCTGGGGCTTTGCTGGCTCAGCTGTGGAATCTGCGGGCCAGGGGAGAATGCCTTCGGTTGGGGCAGTGGGCTGGGGCAGGCGGACGCCAACCAGTTCCAGCTCGACGGTGCGCTGGCCGTTCCATTCGTTTAGCCTCAGCTTGTAGGCGATGTCGAGCTCGCGGGGAAGGGGACAATATTCGCCCCAGCGCCACGCGATCGCTTTTAGCGGCGGTAAGGGCTGACCGCTGGGGTCGGTCTGGGTGACGCTGAGCTTTAGGTGGGCCTTGGTTTTGCCAATGGTCTGCTGTTCGACGATTTTGGCATTGGGCGTCCAAAAAACCGGATCGGGATTTTCGATGCCGCAGGGATGGATGCGGTCAATCTGGTGATACAGGTCGAAGCCGACATCGGCCAGGCTGGCCTGGGCATCGATGGTGACCAGGGGCTTCAGATGCTCGGGCTGGAGGTGCTGGCGAGCGAAATTGCTAAGGCGGGTTTTGACCTGCCTCAGTTTGCTGGCCGGAAAGGAAAAGCCACCAGCGGCCCGGTGGCCGCCATACTTCCCCAGCAGGTCATCGCAGGCCTGGAGGGCTTCAAATACGTTGAATTCGGAGATCCCCCGGGCCGAGCCGCGGATTTCTTTCTTGGCATCGTCTTCGTAGGTGCCGATAAAGACCGGCACGCCGTAGCGCTCGACTAGACGAGAGGCCACAATCCCGATCACGCCGTGGTGCCACTGCGGTTGAACGATCACCAGCACCCGTTCTTTTTGCAGGTCGAGGCTACCCTTGGCCCGGCTTTCTTCGCACCAGGTCACCGCCTGCGTTTCAATAATTTCACACATCCGCTGCCGCAGGGCGTTAGCCTCTTCACACTGCTGGGCACGCTTCAGGGCAACGTCTACGTCTTCGGTGGTCAGCAGGTCAATCACGATCTGCGGGTCGGCAATACGTCCGACGGCATTAATTCGGGGACCCAGCCGAAAGCCAATCGCTTCCGGTTTGAGCGCCTTTTCGCCGCTGAGACCGGCAATTTCAACCAGAGCCTGGACACCCATCAGCCGCGACTTGGGCAGCAGCTTTAGCCCCCGCCTCACCCAGCGCCGGTTGACGCCGGTGAGCGGGGCTAGGTCAGCGATTGTTCCTAGAGTAAACAGCTCCAGCAGCGGCGTGGTCAGGGCCTGAGTTTTGCCCAGCCGCTGGGCCAGGCAGACGGCCAGGATGTAAGCGACGCCTACCCCCGCGACGCCGCGATAGGGCGAACTTTCGGCAATCAGCTTGGGGTTGAGGATGGCATCGGCGAGCGGAATCTGCTCGGGAACGTCGTGGTGATCGGTAATGATGACGGTGAGGCCCAGTTCGCGGGCGCGGGCCACCGGGTCATAGGCCGCGATGCCGTTATCCACTGTCAGAATCAGGCTGACCCCTTCGGCGTGGAACTCTTCCACGATGCGACGATTGATCCCGTAGCCTTCCTGCATCCGGCTGGGGATGGCATAGTCTACGTTAGCTCCGAGAAACCGCAGGGCGCGCAGCAGCAGGGCGGTGCTGGTCATGCCATCGGCGTCGTAGTCGCCGCAGATGGCGATCTTTTGCTGAGACGCGATCGCGCCCATCAACAAGTCCAAACTCAGCGGCAGGTCAGGAAACTCATCCAGCGGCGATGGCAGCTGCTGCGTCTCGGGATCCAAAAATTCCCAAGCCTGCTCCAGAGTAGGAATGCCGCGATTGAGCAAAACCTGGGCCAGCAGCGGCGACAGCTGGGTAGCATCGGCAATGTGCTGCGCCTGCGATCGCTGCGCCGGAAAAATCTGCCAGCGCTGCTGAGGCATCTGGCCAACTGAGGCCAATGTGGTTTCGGAATCAGGCGTTTCTACAGACGGGTCTAGCACAGTCCAGCCAAGACTAGTTCATCTGATCCAATCATAATCGCCGGATCGTAGAAATTATAGCTTTGAAGATTGGCTTAACCTTCCAGACCGCTGAGATGGACGCAGAATGCCCTGCCCGGAAATTTCCAATACCTAGATGGCCGAGCAATTGCGCCTTTTTGCTCGATGCGATCAACATTGCCATACTGCAAATACTGGGCACCACTCGTGAGGTATCCAAGGGCTCAATCTTAAGCCAGACCCAAATTTGCCTCGCCGCTGCTTGGGTTTGAAAGTAGCTAGCACCGAGGTAGATTATCCAAAGGGGAATGCCAGATAGGTGTTTCCAACAAAAATGTCTCGTTAGTGCGTGAGTCAATATATTGGGGCATACCTACATGTCTGGGATATCTTTGGGCTTTCTCAACTTCAATGTGATTGTCTGGAGAGATTTCTTCGTGGAGCGTCCTTAAACTTCACTCAGCCTACATCTTCAACCAGCTAAAAACCTGTTTTGCGGTCAACGCTGACTCAATGCCTGCCAACACTGGCAGCTGATCATCTTGGTAAAATAACTCTGGCTGCTGCTGTGGTTGAAAGACCACGATGGAGCGATCGTCGGGGTCAATCAGCCAACCCAGCTGGCAGCCATGCGTCAGACAGTGCAGAATATTGCCTGTGACTCGATTGGAACTTTGCTCAGGAGAAAGAATTTCAATTGTCCAGTTTGGAGCGATTAGCACATTGTCTAAAGGTTCTCCGTTTTCGTTTAGCTGAATGAACTGCCAAAGAAAGACTGCAATATCTGGAACAATTGAGCGCCCGCCAAACGTACAGCGCAGCTCTGGAAAAGCATAGGCAATTTGGTCTGCTTCTGTGACGCTATTAATTGCCTGGATTAGCTTGCCCTGAAGCCTGGAGTGGCGAGCTTTTGGCATTGGCTTTTGAATAATGTCGCCATCAATATATTCGCTAGCAGGCTTTGTCTCTGGCAGCTTTAGAAACGCCTCTAAAGTGAGAGATGGCGTTTTTGCAGCAGTCATAGCCTGAACCTATAGTACTGACCCATCTTCAAGAGTCAAATTTGCGACGCGCTGGAAGTCTTGCCGGTTACGCGTGATTAGTATTGTCGCTTTACTTTAAGCGATCGCGACACTGATGGAAATTTGATTAGGTGGGATGGTGAGCAATCACTGACCTACAGGTTCGTGACCCCGTTGATAAAGACTCAGCTGATCGCTGTCCAAAACTTACAAGGTTACTTGGGAAGGTGATCCATCTATTGATCGATTCCCTGGTGATATACCGCAATTTCAGCTCGCAGATCGTCAAAGGTCGGATCGTTCTTAACCAGCCAAACTTATCGAGCCAGGGATTTTCTGCCTGCATTGGCAGTGAAATTTCAACTTGAACCACCTCATTAGTTAAGTGGTTAGCATTTTTGTCCTAAAAATAAATCTATGTTCGCTATACTTCTATAGATAATGGTCTATGGTGACCGCGATCGCGGCAGCAAAGGCAGTAATCCCCAGGCCAACGAAGGGGTTTTGCCCCTGACTGACGGCAAAGGAGGTGATCACGCCGGCCCCAATCGCGGCGGTTACCATCGAACCCAGCCAGTCTTTCTGTGGTGTGTTGTACATCGTGGTCGCTATAGAACCCCTTAGATACGTCCAATGCTCGTTTCCAACCGTATCACCGGGTCTGGCTATTTCAGCGGCGGGCTGAGGGGACTGTAACTAAGGTTTAGGTAGCGATAGCTTTCTTAACAGGGCCAGCCCCAGGGCCTCATCACAGCCGATCGATATTGCCGCCTTTCACCCAGCCTTCCCGTCCGCCCGGCAGCTGCACCTTCTGCCAGCCATCTTGCTCTTCAATGACGACCAGCTCGGTTTCATATTCAACGCCGCCGATCTGCTCATACTCTATCCCGGGGCCGTCTCTCAGAATCAGACCGATGGGCTGCGATACTACCGCTTGGTAGCTGCCTGGCGGAAGATTTACCGTAGGCCGTGGCTGTCCAGATGTGGCCTGCGCGGGTGGGCTAGTGGCGGCAGGTGCGGGCTCAGCCGGAACGTCATTTTCATAGGTGGGCCGCTCGGGCAGTTCCGAGATCCGCATGATGAAGTACCGGGCCATCGCCAGACCGGCAATCGACAGAATGACCATTGCCAGCAGCACGCCCAGAACAAACTTGGTGAGTCCCAGCAAAAAGTTTTTCATAGCCCGCTTCTGACAGCCTTGGAATCTGCCCTACGGTTATACCTCATTTTTTGGCCAAACGTTAGACCGGGCGGGCGGTTCAAGCCGCTGGCTAAAGAGCAGGTTGACGGGGTCAAGAGTTGTCCTCAGACTGGATCTGCTGCTGGATGCGATTGCTCAAGCTGCTGCGCCGGGACGCTAGCCGGGCCTTGCCCGAGGCGGCCCAGTCCTGCAATGCCTGAATCTGGGCCTGGGCGGTACGGGCCAGGGGTACAGTTTGGCTCGCCGCTTCCAGGATGTCATCTGTGGTAAAATCGCGGTTTTGGCTAAACCCAATGTGCATCGCTTCGATGATCGCCTGCTCGATTTCTGCGCCGGAAAAATCGGGCGTCTCGTAGGCCAGCCGACTGAGGTCATAGCTGGTCAGATTGTGCGATCGCAGCCGCCCCAGATGCACCGAAAAAATGGCCTCGCGCTCATTCTGGCTGGGCAGCCCGACGAAGAAAATTTCGTCAAATCGTCCCCGCCGCAGCATCTCCGGCGGCAGCGCCTGAATGTTGTTGGCGGTAGCCACGACGAAGACGGGTGAGGTCTTCTCAGCCAGCCAGGTGATGAAGGTGCCGAATACGCGGCTGGTGGTGCCCGAGTCGCCGCGACCTTCAAACCCGGCAAAGGCTTTATCAATCTCGTCAATCCACAGCACGCAGGGGGCCAGCGCTTCGGCCAGCTGGATCATCTGGCGCGTACGCGACTCCGATTCGCCAACCAGACCGCCAAACAGGCGACCGACATCGAGCCGCAGCAGGGGCAGGTGCCAGTGATGGGCGATCGCTTTTGCCGTCAGCGACTTGCCCGTTCCCTGAATGCCAGCCAGCAGCAGCCCGCGCGGATGGGGCAGGCCATACTGCCGGGCCTGTTCGGAGAAGGCGCCGCCCCGCTTCAGTAGCCAGTCCTTGAGATTGTCGAGCCCGCCGATATCGGAGATTTTTTCATCGCCGGGGTAGAACTCTAGGATCTGAGTTTGGCGGATGGTCTGGCGCTTTTCTTCTAAAATCAGGTCGATATCACTGGCCTGAAACTCGCCGTGAGTGGCAATGCCCCGGGCCAGCACCCGGCGGATTCGTTCCATCGACAGTCCCTGGCAGGAGCGCACCAGCTCATCGACGGTGCGGGGCGGCAGCTGGCTGCCAGTGGCGCTCAGCAGCCGCTCCACCTCGGTCTGAATTTCGGCCACTGTCGGCAGCGGAAATTCGAGAATGGTAATGTCTTCGCTGAGGTCGTCTGGCACGCTGAGCTGGGCCGAGAGCAGCACAATATTTTTCGGCTGAGCCTTGAGCAGCCGGGCCAGGTTGCGCAGCTTGCGGGCGATCGCGATGTCGTCTAAAAAGCGGTGGAAATCGCGCAGCACAAAGATGGCCGCAGCGGTCGCGGGCAGTTTCTCAATCAGTTCCAGGGCCTGCAGCGGGTTGCGGCGGCCAAACCCGGCATCGTTGGGGTTGCCCTGGTAGCCTTCGACAAAGTCCCAAATATAGACGCTACGGCTGCCCTGCTGCTCGGCGCAGCGCCCGATCGCGGCTTCGGCTCGCGCTTCTTCGCGGGTGGCGATATAGATTAGCGGATAGCGGGCTCGCAGCAGCAGGCTAAGCTCATCGTGGAAGCTCATCACTGTCCTGACAGCTGCTGCTTCAGATCGGAAAGCGCTGCCCAGCGGTGGTCTACAGCGGACTGAGCGGCTTCCGGCGGATTCTCAAAGGCAATCCCGGCGCAGGCCAGGTCGCAGATTTGTCGCTGCGGCAGGGCTAAGCAAATCTGCTCATAGAGCCATTTCTGCGGGTCAAAATAGCCCTGGGGCGGCAGGGTTTCCACCAGATCATCGAGCTCAACTTCGCGTTCGCTGCCGGCTTCTTCGGCAGGCGGCGACTCCAGCCAGATCAGCTCTGAGTTATCTACCCGCACCCGAGCATTGTAGTTTTCCAGGCAGCGATGGCAGTTGAGGGTTGAGATCGCGGCTGCCTGCGCCTTCACTTCTAGATAATTACCCTGGTGGGTAACGCTGACCTGCCCCTTCACGGGCGTCAGTGTCTCCAGATCCGGGAGATAGTCTTCAACCTCAAACTGCACCGTCTGATTCGGAGCCTGGATCAGCTGAGGTATATAAACCGGTTTCATTGAAAACCCCCATCGCTACTGATTTATGCCTGAGTCGACCCGAGGTCAGCGGCCTCTAGTCCCACCAGCCGCACGACCAGTCGTCGGTCGGGTTCGCGTCCGCGGCTAAAGGTCTCCAGCCCATCGTGGGCGCTGAGGAAGCTGTGAACCTGCCGCCGCTCGGCTGAGGAAAGCCCCCTGATCTCATGCTCTTGCTGGGTGGTTCGAGCCTGTTCGGCGGCGTCCTCCGCGATCGCCTTGAGTTCGGCCTGCCGCCGCTGCCGATAGCCCGCAAGTTCTACCGTATAGGCCTGCTGCCCCTCACCCGAAAGGCCCATATTTAGAATCGTATTGGCCAAATACTGGATCGAGTCCAGCACCGAGCCCTTTTCACCAATCAGCGCCTCCCTCTGCGATGGGCTGAGCTGACCCTGATCAATCGTTAGCCAGGTGCTACCGTCGCTCAGGTCGTCTTCTATCCGCTCGCCGCTGACCTGAGCGGATATCCCTTGCAGCGTCAACATCTGCTCTAGCCAGCGTTCACCGCTCCGTTCCGTTTGCTCATCCATCGCTTTTGCCGAAACCAATCTGCCTGTGACTAAGACTTTTTCTTTGAAACTTTTTTGGACGTCCCGCTTTTTGTCGCGCTGTTTGACGACTTAGCGTTAGTTTTAGCACTCTTGGTCTCGGGCTTAGCTCCCTTAGCGTTGGCTTTCGTCTCAGCTCGCTTTGGGCTGCCGGGCTCAAAGGCTAGCTTTTCACGGCCTTCCGTTTTCACCGTCTCTGCATCGACCAGCTTTTGCAGGTTCTCGGGCAGGGGCTCACGCGATAGGATGAAGGACTGAACGGTCTGAAAGACGTTGGCAATCACCATGTACATCAGCACGCCAGCCGGGAGCGGGAAGAACAGAAACATGCCGGAAAACAGCAGCGGCGTAAACTTATTAATCGCGTTCTGCTGGGGGTTGTCACTGCTCGCGGCCTGCCCCGAAAACTGCTGGTTCACATACAGGCTAAGCCCAAAGAAGAGGATCATTCCCAGGATATCCCAGTGAATTTCGCCGTTATCGCCCGTCACCCCAATCCGGCCCAGGGCTTTAATAAACAGGAAGCCCTTATTCGAGGCCAGGCCCGGAACTTTAGTCTGAATCGTCACGTCACCGGGGGCCAGGGCCTCGATGCTGCCGTCTGGCCCGACTGAAACGAGCTCTTCGCCCTTGGTGACTTCAAACCGGGGTTTGACTTCAATATCGGGCTTAGCATAGGCATCGACCAGCTGCGGCAGCGATCGCCCGTCTTCGGCCTGGAGGCGAATCGCCGTGGTTTCACCCACCGCAAGCTGGTCGCCGCTGGGCACAACTGCCGATACGGGAAAATGCTCTCCGTCGGAGACAAAGATAGTATGGGGCGAGGTAGAGTAGGCGGGCTGCACCTGCTCGACATTATTCTGCGGCACAATGTGCAGATTCACCGGGTAGCTGACGTCGGCAAACGGCGATCCCCGCAGCGTGGCAAAGAGCGCAAATAGAATGGGCATCTGCAGGAGCACCGGAAAGCATCCGGCCAGCGGATTGCCAAATTCTTTATAAATCTGGCCCATTTCCTCCTGCAGCTTGGCCGGGTCGTCTTTGTAGCGGTCCTGAACCTCTTTCACCCGCTTCTGCATCACCGGCTGCGCCACCTTCATCCGCCGCATATTGCGAATGGAGCCTGCGTTCAGCGGGTAGAGGGCAAATCGGATGACTAACGTGAGCGCAACGATGGCCAGTCCATAGCTAGGCACAATCCCGTAGAAAAAATCCAGGATTGGCAGCATGATGTTATTCGAGAGAAATCCGATGCCGAAGTCCATATGCTACGCCTAGTAATTTGAGCTCTTGGGTGGGGTAAATCTCTGCCAGGTCTGTACTAGCTAGAGAAGGGTGTAGGTATCTGCTCTCTAATCTATCGAAATATGGGCCGTCTTGGCAGTCGTCAGCCCAATCAATCGGCTCTGTCCGCTCAGGGACAGGGCTCAAAAGCAGGAAAAATTGGGGAATATTCGAGAAAACCGAACTCGGCTTTCCCGCCTGGCACCAGTCCCGTCGCTAAGACTGACCTACGCTGCCGCTGGCGACTTTGGCCTGGGGTGAAGCCTTATCCAGAATGTAGTCGTAGATCTCGCGAAACCGGGGCAGCGCCCGCAGCTCTAGCCGACTGCCATCTTTCAGGGTAATCACCATGTCCCCCCAAGCGCCCAGCCCCCGGGGTACCGTTACGACCTTTGCCACTTCGGAATAGATTAGGTCGGTGCGATCGCGACCCATCCAGCCGCCGGTGACGGAAATTCGCCGGTCGGTAATTCGGTAGCGCAGCCACAGCGCCCGCACGATGGCCCCGACGGTGAGCGGAATACAGATTACCGTAAAGGCCAGCAGCGAATTGAAAATTAAATCGCCAATGTGCGGCCCGCCTTCGTAAAATACCTCTTCACGAATTGCCATCGATTACCCCCAGCTTTGTCAACAGATAGTCCAATTCTCTCAAAAAATCGGCATATTCGCACTCGGTCGCGGCGGGGCGCACCCCGATCACCACCTGCCAGCCGGGCTGAATCTGCGGCAGCAGAGCCCTCAGCGCAGCCCGAATCTGCCGCTTGACCCGATTTCGGACCACGGCTCGCTTGCTGACCTTACGGCTGATGGAAATTCCTAAGGCAGTCTCTGGAGGGCTCTCTAGAACTGTCAGCTGACGGCTCACATCGGCTGCACTCGGCCTGAAAGCTCGAAGGGAAAGATAGCGCGAAGAGGCCCGAAGACCCAAGCGATAGACCCTGGAAAAGTCGCGTGAGGCCCTCAGTCGGTGCTGGCTGGGTAAAGCCACGCCGCTAGGCGGCCAGTCTTTCCCGACCCTTACGACGGCGGGCCTTGATCACGTTGCGTCCGTTTTTGGTCCGCATCCGAGCACGAAAGCCGGATACGCGCTTACGCTTGCGGGAGGTGCCGCCGAGGGTACGCTTAGTCATGGGTCTTTCCTGAAATCTACTGGGAGTCTACTGAGCCAACAGGCACGGCTTACGATTCTATCGTCAAAGCCTACTCTTCGGCAACCAGCATTTCCCAAGTGCCGATGTAGCGCGACAGCACGTCGCCCCGATACTCGGCCTGCAGGTTGAAGTTGTGAACGCCAAACCGATTGGGGTTGCGGACGTTAGACATGACGATAACGACGCTGGTGTCAGCCGGGACGACATCCTGGAAGTAAAGGTCGAGCTGGCCAGACTCGGGCGTCCAGACGACATCGTCGAGGGGAATGTTCTCGCCGCCCCGGCCCCGGCCCCGGCGGACTTCAATACTGTCCACATCGAAGGCCCCGTTGCGCTCGGTGAAAGCCTGTGGGTAGGAAATGCGGAAGTGGGAGACGGCCCGCTCTAGCTTGTCGCCGGGGACTCGCAGGTAGTAGCGAGCCCGGGGGCTGCGCGGCTCATTGTACTGGAGGGTGTAGGACAGACGATATTCGGAGTCAACGCCGCCAAACAGGGTCAGGCCGGGATTGGTCTGGGCCTGAGTGGGCAGCGTGGGGAGGCCGGTTGTGAGCGCGATCGCAGACAGGGCAATTCCCGAAAAAATACGGCGGATAGAACGATGGGCGATCATTTTGCTATCACTCCTCTGGATATCTAAAGTGAACGGTTCTTAAGGGGATCTGAGTTCTCGACAGGCGTTAAAAGCGGCTTGCGCACCTATATCGTCTAACACTGAATAGGGCCTATTCACCGGCGTCAGTGGACAGTTTCTAAAGCTGCGTTGCGAATTTCACAAACCTTTATGAAATTTAGCACGCCAGCCGCTGCCAGATAAACCAAAGACTAGCTTAAATGCTTGGATAGATGGGGATCATTGTCGAGACAGGGAAATCAGGCCCGCTGTTTTTGTCAATACTGCTTTAATTAATAGTCACGTTTAGCAACGTTTGCACGTCATATTGTCAAACGCTAACCTAGAACCGCTCAGAACAGCGTTCAGCGGTAAGAAATCGGTTACTCTATCAGTTGATTCGCCTGTCATTCACGAGCACTGCTCTGGGCCACAAGCTAGGCCAAAAGGCTCGCGATCGCGCTGGGCGGCTCAAGCCATGGCCAGCCTTAGCGCCTTTCAGGCCTATGTAACGCATTTCGTAACAACTGAATGACAGCTTGCCCTCTATTTCTTTACTTTGGATCTACTTTAGGAATAGACCTACTTTAGGAATATTTCAGAGAAGCTGCCGAGCCGTGCAGTTTTTTTATGCCTTAATCGGCCATGACCGTAGCTTTCAGCATTTCCATCCCCAAAAATTCCCCAAAACCCAAAAGTTTAAGCACTGTTCTGTAATCAAGGAAAGGCTATGACCATTGCCACTGAAAAAAGCGCTGCGACTGCTCAATCGCCAGCATCTCAGCCCGGGGCACCGAAGCGAGTTGGCATTCCCAAGGAAATTGCGGCGGGCGAGCGCCGCGTCGCCGCCACGCCGGAGACAGTCAAAAAGCTGCAAAAGCTAGGGTTTGACGTTTTGGTTGAGCAGGGAGCGGGGGCCGCAGCTGAGTTTTCTGACGATGCCTATCGCGCGGCGGGCTGTGAGGTCCTCGATAGCGCTGCTGACCTCTGGCAGCAGGCCGATATCATTCTCAAAGTGCAGCCGCCCCAGGCCGATGCGACGGGCGGTCACGAGGCAGACCGTTTGCAGGCCGATAAAACATTGATTAGCTTCATCTGGCCCGCTCAGAACGAAGCCCTGCTGAATCAGCTCAAGGAGCGGCAAGCCAGCGTCCTAGCAATGGATGCGATCCCCCGCATCAGCCGGGCGCAGAAGATGGATGCGCTTAGCTCGATGGCCAACATTGCGGGCTATCGGGCCGTGATCGAGGCGGCGAATCAGTTTGGTCGCTTTTTTACCGGTCAGATTACCGCCGCGGGCAAGGTGCCGCCCTGTAAAGTGCTGGTAATCGGCGCAGGCGTGGCGGGACTGGCTGCGGTAGGGACAGCTAAAAGCCTAGGCGCGATCGTTCGGGCCTTTGACACTCGCCCGGTGGTGAAGGAGCAGGTCGAGAGCATGGGCGCAGAATTCCTGGAGCTGGTCTTTGAAGAAGACGGCACGGGTGAGGGCGGCTATGCCAAAACCATGAGCCCGGAGTTTATTGCGGCTGAGATGGCGCTGTTTGCAGAGCAGGCCCGAGAGGTGGATATTATCATCACCACTGCCCTAATTCCCGGTAAGCCCGCTCCGAAGCTGATCACCCAGGACATGGTGGAGAGCATGAAGCCGGGTTCCGTAATTGTGGACATGGCGGCGGAGCAGGGCGGTAACTGCGACGTCACCAAGCCCGGTGAGGTCTACCGCTACAACGGTGTCACCATCGTCGGGATTACGGATTTCCCCAGCCGGATGGCGCGGCAGTCGAGCCTGCTCTACGGCAATAACCTCTGCCATCTGCTCAGCGACATGGGCGGCTCCGAGAAATATCAGATCAACCTGGAGGATGAAGTGGTGCGCGGGGCGCTGATTACCCACGAGGGCGAGATTACTTGGCCTGCGCCTAAGCCGGCTCAGCCTGCACCCAAGCCTGCCGCAAAGCTGCCTGAGACCCCCGAAGCGACGGCTCAGGCTAAACCCAAGTCCCCGTTTCCTTGGCAGTTTGTCTGGCCCGCGATCGCGGCTCTCGCCCTGGTCGGCGTCGGCATTGGCGCACCCTCGTCCTTCCTGTCGCACTTCACCGTCTTTGTGCTGTCCTGCTTTATCGGCTGGCAGGTGATCTGGAACGTCAGCCCCTCGCTGCATACGCCCCTAATGAGCGTCACCAACGCGATCAGCGGCATTATCATCATCGGCGGCATGCTCCAGCTTTCGGGGCCGCTGAGCTCGGCTACGACAATTTTGGGCGCGATCGCGGTTTTCGTTGGCACGATTAACATTGCCGGAGGTTTCCTGGTGACGCAGCGGATGCTGAAGATGTTCCGCAAGTAGCTGAGCTGCCCCATTCCCAAAAAAGGGATTCTGAACACAGACCTAGAACCCCAAAAGCCCTTAAATTTAGGATTCAACCATCATGACCCTGTCGAGTAATTTGGTGACGGTCGCCTACATTGCGGCGATTGTCCTGTTTATTCTCAGCCTCAGCGGCCTGTCGAACCAGGAAACGGCTAAGCGCGGCAACCTTTACGGGATTGCGGGAATGGCGATCGCCTTTGCCGCGACCGCCTTCAGCGCCCAGGTCTCCGGCTACAGCACGCTCATTTCAGTGATTGCCCCGGGCCTGATGATTGGGGCCATCCTGGCGGCCCGGGTGGAGATGACCTCCATGCCCGAGCTGGTGGCGATTTTACACAGCTTTGTCGGCCTGGCGGCGGTTCTAGTCGGGGTTGGCAACTACCTCCAGCCCGAGAGCCTGGTCGGAGTCGAGGAGACGATTCACCAGCTGGAGGTTTACATCGGCGTCTTTATCGGCGCGGTGACCTTTACCGGCTCAGTGGTGGCCTTTGGCAAGCTGCGGGCAATCATCAGCAGCAAGCCCCTGACCCTGCCGGGGCGGCACCTGCTCAACCTGGCGATGCTGGGGGGCACGGTCTATCTAGGCTATTTGTTTATGACGGCGGCAGGGACTGAGGGCTTTGTACCGATGCTGGGGATGATCGCGATCGCGTCTCTCTTGGGCATTCACCTGGTTGCCGCCATTGGCGGGGCCGACATGCCGGTGGTAATTTCCATGCTCAACAGCTATTCCGGCTGGGCCGCCGCCGCCGCTGGGTTTATGCTTTCCAACGACCTGCTAATCGTTACCGGGGCGCTGGTGGGCAGCAGCGGTGCCATCCTCAGCATCATTATGTGTAAGGCAATGAATCGTTCTTTCCTCAGCGTTATCCTGGGCGGATTTGGTGCGGGTGCAGCCAAGGGTGGCAGTTCAGCCAGCGGTGGACCGGTTGGCGAGGCCACCTCGATCGACGTGGCGGAGACAGTTGAGCTGCTGAACGACGCCCAGAGCGTGATTATTACGCCGGGCTATGGCATGGCCGTGGCTCAGGCTCAGCACGCCGTCGCTGATATTACGAAGATTTTGCGCGATCGCGGCGTCAAGGTGCGATTTGGTATCCATCCCGTTGCCGGACGGCTGCCGGGGCATATGAACGTGCTGCTGGCAGAGGCGAATGTGCCTTACGATATCGTGCAGGAGATGGACGAAATCAACGAAGACTTCTCTGCGACCGACCTAGTGCTGGTGATCGGTGCCAATGACACGGTGAATCCTAGCGCGGCGGAAGATCCGACCAGCCCGATTGCGGGAATGCCGGTACTGGAAGTTTGGCAAGCGGCCAACGTAATCGTGATGAAGCGCAGCCTCTCCACCGGCTATGCGGGCGTAGACAATCCGCTGTTCTACAAAGAGAATACGCAGATGCTATTTGGCGACGCCAAGGCCAATGTGTCTGCGATTCTGGCTCAGTTGCAGGAATCTGGCACGGCGGCGAGTCCGGCTTTGGCCGCAGCAGCGCGTTAGCGGCCAGGCGTTGCCAATCTCCCAGAGGCAATCCCCGGAGGGCATGATATTGGCTCATTTGGGGGTTGCCCGCCCCCCGTTGGATTGACTTAACTGGATTACATTGATAGCTATTGCTCGCCCCCTTACTAATGTCTGACGCGCTCACTCTGGGCCAGCAGTACGGCTGCTTTGGCGGTACGGTTGGCTTTTACAGTCATTTCTCAGAGACCTGCCTCTGCGAGATGACCTTTTCCGTCTTCATTCCGCCTCAGGCTCAGGCCGGGCCGGTGCCGGTGCTGTACTACCTATCGGGGCTGACCTGTACGGCAGAAAACTTTACGGCTAAGGCGGGTGCCCAGCGCTATGCGGCTGAGCATGGGCTAATCCTGGTTGCACCGGACACCAGCCCCCGCGGCGAAGACGTGCCGGATGAAGACGCCTGGGACTTCGGCAGCGGCGCAGGCTTCTACGTCGATGCGACGGAAGCGCCCTGGGCGAAGAACTATCGCATGTACAGCTACGTGACGGCAGAGTTGCCTGCGCTAATTCAGGCTAATTTCCCAGCCGATGGGAACCGCCAGGGCATTTTCGGCCATTCTATGGGCGGCCACGGAGCCCTAGTCTGCGGATTGCGTCACCCCGAGCAGTATCGCTCGATTTCGGCCTTTGCGCCGATTGCCGCGCCAATGCAGTGTCCCTGGGGCACCAAGGCGCTGAGCAAATACCTGGGCTCTGATCTTCAGCTCTGGAAGGAGTACGACGCCAGCGAGCTAGTCAAGCACTATGCCGATCGCGATCGCCCCGTTCTGATCGACCAGGGCGCGGCTGACCCATTCTTAGCGCAAAAGCAGCTGCTACCTGAAGTTTTTCAAATCGCCTGTCAGGAAGCGGGACAGCCGGTCAGCCTCAGAATGCAGCCGGAGTACGACCACAGCTACTATTTCATCGCCACTTTCATGGCGGATCATATCCGTCACCATGCCCAGTATCTGTGCAGATGATGGAATGAGGTAGAGTTCTCCTGAAAGCACCCCCCCGAATAGCTCATATCCGGGGGGGCTGTTTGTGATAGATTTCGCGTTTCTCTGGGGAGCAGCTGCGCAGCCTATACCGCCGCCGCCTTCTTCACCTTGGCATCGAGTTCGCCAGCGGCGTACTTGGCCGCGTACACATCGATCGGTGCCTGCTTAATCTTAGAAGCATTGCCCGCCGTGCCAAACGCTTCATAGCGTCTGGAGCAGACCTTCTTCATATAGGCGATCGAAGGCTTCAGGAAGTGGCGAGGATCGAAGTTCTTCGGATCCTTAGCTGCAGCTTCGCGGATGGCAGCGGTAATCGCCAGGCGGTTATCGGTATCGATATTCACCTTGCGGACGCCACTCTTGATCCCCTTCTGAATTTCTTCCACCGGTACGCCATAGGTCTCGGGGATTTCGCCGCCGTACTGGTTGATCATGTCTAGCCATTCCTGGGGAACGGAAGACGAGCCGTGCATCACCAGGTGAGTATTGGGCAGTCGCCGGTGAATTTCTTCAATCCGGCTGATCGCCAGAATTTCGCCGGTGGGCTTACGGGTAAATTTGTAGGCGCCGTGGCTGGTACCAATAGCGACGGCCAGGGCATCAACCTGAGTGGCTTCGACAAACTGCACCGCCTCATCCGGGTCGGTTAGCAGCTGGTCTTTGCTGAGCGCGCCTTCAAAGCCGTGGCCGTCTTCGGCTTCGCCTTTACCAGTTTCGAGCGAGCCCAGGCAGCCGAGTTCGCCTTCGACGCTGGCACCGACGGCGTGAGCTACCTTGACCACTTCAGACGTCACCGACACGTTGTAGTCAAAGCTGGCTGGCGTTTTGGCATCGGCTTCGAGGGAGCCGTCCATCATTACGCTGGTGAAGCCGTTACGAATGGCCGAGTAGCAGGTGGCCGGGCTGTTGCCGTGATCCTGGTGCATCACGATAGGAATGTGAGGATAGGTTTCAACCGCAGCCATCACCAGATGCCGCAGAAAATTCTCACCTGCGTACTTGCGCGCGCCGCGAGAAGCCTGCAAAATCACCGGGCTGTCAGCCTCATCCGCAGCCTGCATGATGGCCAGAATCTGCTCCATGTTATTGACGTTATAAGCGGGAATCCCGTAGCCGTTTTCAGCTGCGTGATCGAGCAGCAGCCTCATGGGTACAAGCGCCATAGATATCCTCCTAGTGAATTCTTGCTCTCTGACCGCCCTGCAAGGACCGTCGAGAGGCTTCCTATCAAAGATAATATTAAGCCAGAATACCTAATTTATAACGGGCGATTTTTGAAATCCGAAGATTTGATTAAAAAATTGCACCGCGAGGCGTCAAAAATCAGAAGCTAAAATTATGGGTCGCCTGGGATTCGAACCCAGGACCAGTCGGTTAAAAGCCGAATGCTCTACCACTGAGCTAGCGACCCATTTTGAGCAGTCCAGCAAACGATCCAGCATTTGCCGCACGGTTTTTTAACTTAGCACATTAGGCCAGCCGTTCAGCCAGATAGAGCAAAAAATCTTAGGTTTCGCTAGGACTCTGCGCCTCGACCCGTTCTAAGTACTGGCCGTCAATCAGAAAGGCCCCGCGCTCAAATCGAACGCCGAGATAGCCCCCCGGCTTGCGTTCGACAACTACGCCTTCCTCACCCAGGGCAATCAGATCCGGCGGACGCAGCATCGGCATGGGTTCAGCTGTTTTCAGGTAGGGCGGGGCCGCTGCCACGCGGACGCGATCGCCAACCGCAAACTGAGGCTCGGACATCGGAGGAACTCCAATAGCTCACACCCGCTCAGTATAGGACTTCACCGTCCTGTCGGGTTCTGGCGCTTGATTCGCAGCGCCCCACATGCTCTCATGAGAAGGGTCCCGACCAAACTACCCCAGATGGTCGGGACCCAATTGAGACGGAGGAGAGGAGAGTCTCAGACCGTCTCAAACCTATTGACTTAGCCTAGCCGCTAGCCAAATCGACTGGCGGTTGAGGCAATCAGGAAGGCCGCGTAGGTCAGGATATAGCCCACCGTGAAGTGCGCCAGACCAATCAGCCGGCCTTGAACGATGGACATCGCCACCGGCTTGTCCTTCCAGCGCACCAGGTTCGCCAACGGCGTCCGCTCATGCGCCCACACCAGCGTCTCAATCAGCTCCTGCCAGTAGCCCCGCCACGAAATCAGGAACATGAAGCCCGTCGCCCAGACCAGATGCCCGAATAGGAACATCCAGGCCCAGACCGCTAGGTTGTTCATGCCGTAGGGGTTGTAGCCATTAATCAGCTGAGCCGAGTTGAGCCAGAGGTAGTCCCGCAGCCAGCCCATCAGGTAGTTTGAGCTTTCGTTGAACTGGGCCACGTTGCCCGACCAGATCGCCAGGTGCTTCCAGTGCCAGTAGAAGGTGACCCAGCCGATGGTGTTGAGCATCCAGAACATCGCCAGGTAGAAGGCATCCCAGCCGGAGATGTCGCAGGTGCCACCGCGACCCGGACCGTCGCAGGGGAAGCTGTAGCCGAAGTCTTTTTTATCCGGCATCAGCTTTGAGCCGCGCGCGTCGAGCGCCCCCTTGACCAGAATCAGGGTGGTGGTGTGCAGCCCCAGCGCGATCGCGTGATGCACCAGGAAGTCGCCCGGCCCAATCGTCAGGAATAGCGAATTGGTACTGCTGTTGATTCCCTCTAGCCAGCCGCCCAGCCAGACATTGCCGTGGTTCGGCCAGGCCGTGGTGGCAATGCTGTCCGGGTTGGACAGCAGCGTATCCATGCCATAGAGCACTTTGCCGTGGGCCGCCTGAATCCATTGGGCAAACACCGGCTCAACCAGGATTTGCTTCTCCGGTGTGCCAAAGGCCACGACCACATCGTTGTGGACATAGAGCCCCAGGGTATGGAAGCCCAGGAACAGCGACACCCAGCTCAGATGAGAGATAATCGCTTCCTTATGGTCGAGCACCCGGGCCAGCACGTTGTTCTCATTCGCCACCGGGTCATAGTCACGAATCAGGAAGATCGCCCCGTGGGCAAAGGCCCCCACCATAATGAAGCCAGCGATGTACTGGTGGTGGGTATAGAGCGCCGCCTGGGTGGTGTAGTCCCTGGCGATGAAGGCGTAGGGCGGCATCGAGTACATGTGCTGCGCCACCAGCGAGGTAATCACCCCTAGGCAGGCCAGGTGCCAGCCCAGCTGGAAGTGCAGGGAGTTGTTGTAGGTATCGTAAATACCCTTGTGCCCCGCCCCAAGCGCCCCGCCAAAGGGGGTTCCCTCTGGTGGTCGGTGGGTTTCGAGGATCTCCTTCATGCTGTGGCCGATACCGAAGTTGGTGCGGTACATGTGGCCAGCGATGATGAAGATCACCGCGATCGCCAGGTGGTGATGGGCCATATCCGTCAGCCACAGCGACTCGGTCTGCGGATGGAAGCCCCCCAGGAAGGTGAGAATCGCACTGCCCGCGCCTTCGGAGGTGCCAAAGATATGGTTCGCCGTATCGGGATTTTCGGCATAGACTGACCACCGCCCGGTAAAGAACGGCACTAGGCCCGCCGGATGCGGCGGCGTCGAGAGCAGGTTGCCCCAGCCGACATGCTGGCCGCGAGACTCGGGAATCGCCACGTGCACCAGGTGTCCCGTCCAGGCCAGCGAGCTGACGCCGAACAGACCCGCCAGGTGGTGGTTCATCCGCGATTCGGCATTTTTGAACCAGGCCAGCCCGGGACGAAACTTGGGCTGCAGGTGCAGCCAGCCGGCGAACAGGAATACCGCCGACAGCAGCAGTAGGAACACCGCACCGGTATACAGATCGTTATTGGTCCGCATGCCGATGGTGTACCACCAGTGATAGATCCCGGAGTAAGTGATATTCACCGGGTTGGACGCGCCAGCTTGGGTAAAGGCATCTACCGCAGGCTGACCAAAGTGGGGGTCCCAAATCGCATGGGCGATGGGACGAATATTTAGCGGATCTTGAATCCAGCTTTCAAAGTTCCCTTGCCAGGCGACGTGGAACAGGTTGCCAGAGGTCCAGAGGAAGATGATTGCCAGATGGCCGAAGTGAGAAGCAAAGATCTTTTGATAAAGATTCTCCTCCGTCATGCCGTCGTGGCTTTCAAAATCGTGGGCCGTGGCAATCCCGTACCAGAGTCTCCTAGTGGTGGGATCTTGGGCCAGATCCTGGCTAAATTTTGGGAATTTAGTGGCCATAGATCTAAAGGTATTTTTCCAGTTAAGTACTAGCTAACCGCGATGATGCGGGCTAAGAAGAAAGCCCAGGTGGTGGCAATGCCGCCGAGCAGATAGTGCGCGACGCCGACCGCTCGACCCTGGACAATGCTCAGCGCCCGGGGCTGAATCGCCGGGGCGACCCTGAGCTTGTTGTGAGCCCAGACGATGGACTCAATCAGCTCCTGCCAGTAGCCGCGACCGCTGAAGAGGAACATCAGGCTGAACGCCCAGACAAAGTGAGCCCCCAGGAAAATCAGGCCGTAGGCGGACAGGGCCGACCCGTAGGAGTTGATTACCTGAGTCGCCTGCGCCCAGAGGAAGTCGCGCAGCCAGCCGTTAATCGTAATTGCACCGGCGGCAAAGTTGCCCCCAGTAATGTGACTGACGTTGCCGTCGGTCACCGTTCCCCACACGTCGGACTGCATTTTCCAGCTGAAGTGGAAAATGACAATCGACAGCGCGTTATACATCCAGAACAGCCCTAGGAAAACGTGATCCCAGCCAGAGACCTGGCAGGTACCGCCGCGCCCCGGCCCATCGCAGGGGAAGCGGAAGCCCAGCTCAGCCTTATCGGGAATCAGCCGCGAGTTGCGCGCATAGAGCACACCCTTGAGCAAAATCAGCACCGTCACGTGAATCGTGAAGGCATGAATATGGTGAATCATGAAGTCCGCCGTTCCCAGCGGAATTGGCGCCATTGCCACCTTGCCGCCGACGGCAACCAGGTCGCCACCGAAGACTGGGCTAACGCTCGCGATCGCGTTCGGGGCCGTATTTCCCGCCGCTGCCGCATGAATGCCCTGAATCCACTGGGCAAAGACTGGCTGAAGCTTAATGGCCGTATCCGAGAACATATCTTGGGGACGGCCTAGCGCCTGCATCGTATCGTTGTGGATGTACAGCCCAAAGCTATGGAAGCCGAGGAAAATACAGACCCAGTTGAGGTGCGAAATCAGCGCGTCGCGCTGCCGCAGCACCCGATCGAGCAGATTGTTGACATGCACCGACGGCACATAGTCGCGCACCATAAAGATGGAGGCGTGCGCCCCAGCCCCAACGATTAGAAAGCCGCCAATCCACATATGGTGGGTAAACAGCGAGAGCTGGGTCGGGTAGTCGGTGGCGATATAGGGATAGGGCGGCATCGAATACATGTGATGGGCCACCAGAATCGAAATCGACCCCAGCCAGGCCAGATGCCAGGACAGGTGAGCGTGCCAGGAGGTGGTAAAGACCTCGTACATGCCCTTGTGGCCTTCGCCCGTGAGCGGTCCCTTGTGCGCTTCTAGGACTTCTCTGAAACTGTGGCCAATGCCCCAGTTCGTCCGGTAGAAATGTCCGGCGATGATAAACAGCACCGCTAGCGCTAGGTGATGATGGGCCGTATCGCTCAGCCACAGCCCGCCCGTCACCGGGTTAAGGCCGCCTTTAAAGGTAAGAAAATCGCTATAGGCCGCCCAGTTGAGCGTGAAAAATGGCCTCAGCCCTTCGGCAAACCCCGGATAGATATCGGCCATCAGGCCAGGATTAAGAATCCACTCGTGGGGCAGCGGAATGTCTTTAGCCGCACCAATCACCCTGCCGCCAACCGTCAGCGGACTGCCCGCGTCGATGGCATCTAAGCAGGCGTTGATTGGCAGGGAAACATGGATCTGCTGTCCGGCATAGCCCAAACAGCCCAGTCCTAGCAGCCCGGCCAGGTGGTGATTCATCATCGACTCGACATTCTGAAACCACTCCAGCTTGGGCGCTCGCTTGTGGTAGTGAAACCACCCAGCAAACAGCATTAGCGCTGCCATCACCAGGCCGCCAATTGCAGTGCAGTAAAGCTGAAATGAGTTCGTAATGCCGTTGGCTCGCCACAGCTGAAAGAGCCCAGAGGTAATCTGAATGCCGTGGAAGCCGCCGCCGACGTCGCCATTCAGAATATTTTGCCCAACGATGGGCCAAACCACCTGAGCGCTGGGCTTAATGCCGGTGGGGTTGGTCAACCAGGCTTCGTAATTGGAAAACTTAGCGCCGTGAAAATACATGCCGCTTAGCCAGATGAATACCACGGCTAAATGGCCAAAATGGGCGCTGAATATTTTGCGAGAAACGTCTTCGATATCGCCGGTATGGGAATCAAAATCATGGGCGTCGGCATGAAGATTCCATATCCAGGTTGTGGTCTTGGGGCCTCGCGCTAAGGTCCGGTCAAAATGGCCCGGCTTACCCCACCGCTCAAATGAGGTTTCAACCGGGTCAGTATCGACCACGACTTTAGCTTTTTGCCCCGGTTCCGGGGGACTTATGGTCATCTGGCTCTCCTTATGTTTCAGATCGTAAGATTTAGAGTAAAGCCCTCCTTAATGACTTCACTCATGGCTGAAAACCCTTGATTTATCACCTCCTTAGTCCGATTGAACGGCATTTAACTCAAAGCGCAGAAAGCGTTTAGAACAGGCGAATCTGGCTCCGAGGCAGAAATGCATCTCTCCTGAGAAAAGGATCCACAGGTGCGCTATCTCCGGCAGAGTCAGCTTCAAAGCCAACGCCTTTCAAACACTTCAAAGCTACTAGATCCGTTGGTATCAACTTTATATAAGTAGCGGTAAAATAATAATTACCGTTGAATAAGTTAATAACTCTGGCCGCATATATATTTCATCAAAGCGCTGACTCAGGCTTCTGTTAAGGAAGTTAAACAAAGCCCCTGAGACAGCTTATGAGAAAGGAATTCGCAGCGTCAGAAAAATTGAACATGAAAACCATAAATACGAGCTTTAGTCGATTCAACGCCGTATTCTTTAACCAAAAACAAACTGATCTAATCGCTTTATTTACATACAGGCAAATTTTATTTAAAGTTCTCAATCTCTGTGTTGAGCACGATCGAAGCAATCGTATTTGAATTGTGCAAATTGTGCAAAACCTAAGCGTTCGATTGAGCTGCTCTGCCGTAGGCAATTTGCAAATCAAAAGTCCTTCTCCCTAGGCAGGAAAAGGACTGAAGATACAGACGCTAAATTGGCTTATTACGGAATAGGTTAGGCGCAATATAGAACGACTATCGGTCTGCCGCTCAGGCACCTATGGAACCGCACCCATTGCTTAGGGAACTTGCCAAATTCGCTGGTGGTACTGGCCGGGTTCAGCATAGGGATCGACCATAGTGGAATCGTGTCCATGACTATGATCGTGCCCATGTCCGTGCCCATGCCCATGCCCATGCCCGTGCCCTGTCTCGCCGGACACAGCCGCGAGGCGGAATTTGCACATTTCACAGTTCATCCTGACTTCGCCGGTCTGGGTTTCGAGCTCGCGCTGGCGCAGTACCTGGAGCAGCTGCGGGTGCAGCCCCATTTCTGGCAGCGTCGCGATCGCAACCTCAGGAAACAAATCCTGCTGCTCCGCCGCGATCGCCATAATTTTTTTCACCAGTACGCCAGTAAACATAAAGTAGGGCAGCACGATAATCCGCTTGGGATGGTAAAGCCTGGCCCGCCGAAAGCCTTCCTCTAAGCGGGGATGGGTAATGCCGATAAAGCAGGTCTCAACCGTCTGATAGCCGCTGCCCTCCCATAGAATGCGCGCCATCTTGTAGACATCGCCATTGGCATCGGGGTCGCTGGCCCCACGCCCGACGAATAGCAGGGCGGTGTGCTTCCGCGCGATCGCGAGCGGATTGTGCTGGGGCTGGTCGAGCAGCGCTAGTCGGGTGCGCCAAAGGTCGAGAATGGCTGGGGTGATGCCAAAGTGGCGACCGTAATGGAAAGTGGCCTGGGGATGCCGCTGCCGCGCCCGGTCGAGCTCATTGGTCACATCAAATTTATTGTGACGGGCGGCAAACAGCAGAATCGGCAGCACCGAAAGGTCGGTGTAGCCCTGCTCGACGCAGAGATCGACGCCGTCCTGAATGCTAGGCGAAGTCAGCTCCAGAAAGCAGGGAACCACTGGCCTGGAGGCGTCTAACTGCTGGTAGGCAGCGGCAAAGTCGAGCAGGCTCTGGCGGCCCTGGGCGTCCCGGCTGCCGTGGCCCACCATCAGCAGCGGTCGCGGCAGCGGCAGCGGTGGCCAGTCGAAACCTGTCAATTCAGAGGTGCTAGGTTCAAGGGCATCTGGCTGGATTGTGTCTAATGGATCAATAGCGAAAGCAGGCATGGTTAACTCCGTTCCCGTGCGACGCGGGAAATAGAGTGAAAAGATAGCCCGCTGGCATTCTGACTTTACAGCTGCGGCACAGTGCCGGAATTGCACCGGACTTTCCCTGGCTGACTATCGTTCACAATTGCCTGGTAATTTTAGCTTACGGCCGTAGGCGATAAAATGCGGGGGGCAGGCATTTCATCTCAATTTGGCGCGAATGATCTCAAGAGAGCAGGTACGGCGTTATTTAAACGAAGGGCATTCGCGGGTTGGGCTGGGGGTGAATATCGCAATCGCGGTCCTGATCCTGCTCTCTGCGGTCTTCTTTGTCGCTGAAACCTACCCCATCCCCAGCAACCTGCGACTTGGCCTGGAGCTGGCCGACTGGGCGATTCTCACCCTGTTTACGGTTGAATATTTCATTCGGCTCTGGGCGGCAAAAAACCGACTGCGCTACTTCTTCAGCCTGTACGCGCTGATCGACTTCTGCGCCATCCTGCCGTTTTTCCTAGGCTTTTTGGACGTGCGCTATCTGCGGCTGCTGCGCTGGCTGCGAATTTTGCGCCTGGCTCGGTTTCTAGAAGATAAAACCTGGTTCAGCCGAATTAGCGGCTATGACGGCCTGATTTTCGCCCGGATTCTATTCACCCTCTTCTCCATTATCTTTATCTACTCGGGGGCAATCTATCAGGCTGAGCATACGGATAACGCTGAAAACTTTGCCACCTTTTTAGACGCCGTCTACTTTGCCGTGGTCACCATGACAACGGTGGGCTTCGGCGACATTACGCCGATTTCGGAAACGGGCCGCTGGCTCACGATTATGATGATCCTGACGGGAATTGCCCTGATTCCCACCCAGATTGGCAATTTCATCAAGCACTGGACCAAGGTGCAGTCCTCACGGACTCAGTGCGAAAGCTGCGGCCTGGTTGGGCATGAGATGGATGCCCGCTACTGTCGGCGCTGTGGCGTCGAGCTGCCGGTTGAGGTAGAGGATCTGGAGGGGGAGCGCGATCGCAACGGCGGCGGCTCCATCAGCCCGGCAGTCGCGGAAAGCGCTGCTATTGACAATAGGCCGTAATTTGAAAATAGGCTGGGGACGTTCACCCGGGGTAAAAGCCGCTAAGCTAGAATTATTAAGGTTTTTTACAGAATCCGATTAAATCCCGCGGAAATCCCATGAGTCTCCCTATTCGTAACGTCGCTATCATTGCCCACGTGGACCACGGCAAGACCACCCTAGTCGATTCGCTGCTGGAGCAGTCGGGGATTTTTCGCGAAGGCGAAGCAGTGCCGACCTGCGTCCTAGATTCCAACGACCTGGAGCGGGAGCGGGGTATCACGATTCTGTCTAAAAATACGGCGGTTCACTACAAAGATACGCTGATTAACATTGTCGATACGCCGGGTCACGCCGACTTTGGCGGCGAAGTCGAGCGGGTGCTGGGGATGGTGGACGGCTGCCTGCTGATCGTAGACGCCAACGAAGGGCCGATGCCACAGACCCGGTTCGTGCTGAAAAAAGCGCTGGAAAAAGGGCTGCGCCCGATCGTCGTGGTGAATAAGATCGATCGTCCCCGGGCCGACCCCAATGTGGCCGTCGATAAGGTGCTGGACCTGTTTATTGAGCTGGGCACTGACGATGACCAGTGCGACTTTCCCTACCTGTTCGCTTCAGGGCTGGCGGGCTTTGCGAAGGAAGCGCTAGAAGACGAAGATAAGGACATGCAGCCGCTGTTTGAGGCCATCCTGCACCATGTTTCGCCCCCCGTCGGCGACCCCGAGAAGCCGTTACAGCTCCAGGTGACGACGCTAGACTATTCTGACTATCTCGGTCGGATTGTCATTGGCAAGGTGCATAACGGCACTATCCGCATGGGTGAGCAGGCGGCCCTGGTACGCGAAGACGGCAAAATTATCAAGAATCGGATTACCAAGCTGATGGGCTTTGAAGGGCTCAGCCGGGTGGATGTGGAAGCTGCCGCGGCGGGCAACATCGTCGCCGTCGCCGGGTTTGCCGATGCCAATATTGGTGAGACGATTACCTCCCCCGACGACCCGCAGGCGCTGCCGCTAATTAAGGTAGATGAGCCGACCCTCCAGATGACCTTTGCGGTGAATGACTCGCCCTTTGCCGGGCAGGAGGGCAGCTATGTCACCTCGCGGCAGCTGCGCGATCGCCTCATGCGCGAACTCGAAACCAACGTCGCCCTGCGGGTAGAAGAAACCGACTCGCCCGACCGCTTTGCCGTCTCAGGCCGGGGCGAATTACACCTGGGCATTTTGATCGAAACCATGCGGCGAGAAGGTTATGAGTTTCAGGTCTCACAGCCTCAGGTGATCTACCGTGAGGTCAGCGGCCAGCCCTGTGAACCCTACGAGCAGCTAATCCTTGATGTCCCCGAAGAGGCCGTCGGCGGCTGTATGGAGCGCCTGGGCCAGCGGCGCGGCGAAATGCAGGACATGATGATGGCCGGGACAGGCCGCGCCCAGCTGGAATTCGTCGTCCCGGCTCGGGGACTAATCGGCTTCCGGGGCGACTTCATGCGCATCACCCGGGGCGAGGGCATCATGAACCACAGCTTTCTAGAATATCGCCCGCTGTCTGGCGAAATTGAAACCCGTCGCAACGGCGTCCTGATTGCCTTTGAAGAAGGCGTCGCCACTTTCTACGCCCTGAAGAATGCCGAAGACCGCGGCGTCTTCTTCATCGAACCGGGTACCCGCGTTTACAAGGGCATGATTGTCGGAGAGAACAACCGCCCCCAGGACCTGGAGCTAAACATCTGCAAGGCCAAGCAGCTCACCAACCACCGCGCCGCTTCCGGCGATGAGCTAGTGCAGCTCCAGTCACCCATGGAGATGGGGCTAGAACGTGCCCTGGAGTACATCAGCGCTGATGAAATGGTCGAAGTGACGCCAGAGTCAATTCGGCTACGCAAGATGAACAAAAAGCTAGCAAAGCGCTAGCAAGTTGAATAGCGTACGCAGCTGCAAAAACCACGATTACCGAGAACTTTGGGTGAGGACAATTTTTCCAACAGCTTTGTTTTGTTCTAAGCGATCGTGAGCTTGGGCTACTTGAGCAAAGTTAAACTTACTTGGGTCGATCAGAGGCTTCAGATGACCGTTGTCTACGAGACTGGCAACCTCTCGCAGAATGGCTCTGTGGCGTTCTCTACCGACATCTTTCAACATCGGTAACAGCATAAACACAACATGTAGCGAAAGTCCCTTAGCGTGCATAATTGACAGGTCATAGGACTGGCTAGAAGATGGCGTAACCACTGTCCCATTGAGCCTCGCAGCCTCGAATGAGTTAGGCAGGTTGGCTCCGCCCGTACTGTCAAACACAAGGTCAAATCCTTTGCCATTTGTATACCGATTGACATCAGACGCGACATCCTCATCCTGGTAATTGACAACTTCATCCGCGCCGAGATCTTTTGCCATCTGCAATTTTTCAGACGTTGAAGCCGTTGCGGTGACGTGGGCACCTCGCCATTTGGCAAGCTGAAGCGCAACGTGACCGACGCCGCCTGTCCCGCCGTGAATCAGTACGGTCTGCCCCGCCTGCACATTAGCTTTGTCAATCAGCCCTTCCCAGGCGGTGATCGTTACCAGCGGCAGGGCAGCGGCAGCGGCAAAGTCCAGACGGCTTGGCTTCTTAGCAATCAAGCGAGCGTCCGCCAGCATATAGTCTGCCAGCGCGCCGCCATGACCTTGGACACCGCCCGCGCAGCCATAAACCGCATCGCCGGGTTTGAATTCGTTGACGCCGTCGCCCACTGCTTCGACCACGCCTGCCACATCGCCATGGAGAATTGCGGGCAGCTCGGGGGCAAAAGGCGGCTGATAGCGTCTGACTTTGTAATCGACTGGATTCACGCTGGAGGCTTCGACCCGAATCAGCACGTGACCTGGCCTTAGCTCTGGCTTCGGCACATCGGATTGAATAAATACGGAGCTGTCTCCGAATTGCTCGATAATCATTGCTTTCATTTCGGTCTCCTTTGCATTCAGGCTGATTTATCTTCAATGGGAACAACTGAAGGAAAGTATGGAATGCTAGAGTATAAAAGAGCAAGTACGAACATTATTGAAACATAGGTACAAAATTGTAACTAAGGAGCTAGCCCAGTGGGAAAGTGCGTTTCAGACTATGGCTGCTCAGTGGAAGCTGCCCTCGACGTGATTGGCGGCAAGTGGAAGGGCGTTGTTCTATACCATCTGCTCGAAGGCAAAAGGCGGTTTGGTGAGCTGCAAAGGCTGATGCCGGGCGTAACGCGGCGAATGCTGACGCTCAGCCTGAGAGAATTGGAGGAAGAAGGTATTGTCCACCGCGAGGTTTACAAGCAGGTACCGCCCAAGGTGGAGTATTCACTGACCGAATACGGGCGAACGCTTGAGCCAATCATTCTGAGCTTGCGAACTTGGGGAGAGATCTATATGCAAAAGCTAAAGCGCTCTGAGGAGAACGCTTTAGCTGCTCAGGCTAAATAATCAGATTCAAATCGCCGAACTCATGCCAGAGATATCGGCGCTGAACCGCTTCGCTATAGGCAGACTATCAACTGCTGATGGAGCACAAGCCGCTGACCGCCGAGTTTGTGAAAATTCTGATAAATCAGGTGATGCAGGGGATAGAAAAGCAGTAAGGCAAGGCTGGATGAGTGCGCGATCGCGGATCCAGCCCGTCAGCGAAAACTGCAACTTGGTCTAAACCGTTCTCGCGACGAGTTTCCTTTTATATATTAAGATTTCCTGTCCCCGATATTGGGATGAGCGCTCAGGCTCTCAGACTCCCGGGCCAACGCTCCTGAAAACCATTCAGCCAAATATTTGTCTTCGATTAAACAGTTTTATCAAAAACCGTTAGTTCAGTTATAGTCATTGTAGGCACTCCTTACTGTACTTTGCTGTAAGAGCTTACCAGCATTGCCAATAAGCACATATTTAGACGCCAAAAATTTTGAGATTATCCATTGGCCTCTAGACAGAGATCTGCACTCAAAGCGGTAGAAGTAGCGGAGTTGACTTTACACTGGTGATGGCCACGATCTGCAAACTGACCATATGGGTATGCACCAGTCCAACTCCAAAAATTGGCACCAGAGAACGACTGTCAGAGTAGCAGTGCTCTTGCTCCTGCCGCTAATTGCCGTTGGCCTTTTTCTCTGGACTACTCGAATTGCCGTGAGGAAACCCGCGACACAGGTAAATCCAGCGGAACTTTCGCTTGTTCCATAGAGCGAGGCAGTCTGAGTCAGTTTACAGCTTAAAAAAGCCAGCTCCAAAAAACAGCCAGCTCAAAAATTAGGATGTCTTCTGACCAAAAAGCGCCGCTGCGAGTTGTTGGGCTTTTAATGCAGATACCTGGCATGATGGCCCTTGCGTCGCTGCCAATTTGCCTATTTTTTACTGAATACTACGCCATTCTACCTTTTCTGCTGACCGCGGCGGTTTCAGTTGGCATGGGGCAGCTGCTGTTTTGGCGCTTTCGCCAGGAGAAGGCCATTCGCTATCGGCAAACGTTGCTAGTCGTTGCCCTGAGCTGGGCCGTTATTTTTGCGATTGGTACGCTTCCCTACTGGCTCATTGCCCTGTCGTTAGACGGCGATACTGCCGCCACTATTTCAGCCTTCCGAGATGTTTGGAATGCACTGTTTGAGTCAATTTCTGGGTTTACGAGTACGGGTCTAAGCATGGCCCGAGACGCCAGCCAGCTACCGCACTGCCTGCAGTGGTGGCGCTCGTTTACCCAATGGGTTGGCGGCATCGGTCTGGTTGTTCTCACCCTATCTGTCCTGGAACCTAGCAGTAACGTACAGCACCTCTATTCAGCCGAGACCCGAGAAGAGCGGCTAGCGCCCACACTCCGGGAAACCGCCCAAGAAATCTGGAAAATCTATTTACTCTACACCGGAGCGAGTATCCTGCTGCTAGCCCTAGCTGGAATGCCCCCTTGGGCCGCTCTCAATCACGGGCTAGCCGCGATCGCGACGGGCGGATTTGACATTACGGGTAGCAGTTTCCAAACTTATCCACCGGGGGTACAGCTTGCGGCTGTGCCCATTATGATTGCCGGGGCGATTAGCTTTGCAGCTCATGCTCAGGTTTTGCGGCGGGGACAGGTCGCCGCTCTGTGGGAAGATATGCGCCACCGAGCACTATGGCTTCTACTGGTTATTGGAACACTTTTTTTGCTGCTTGAGCAGCGCTGGTATGCAGGGCAATGGCTCTGGATTGACAGCCTATTTCAGTGGACTTCTGCGCTAACGACCTGTGGCTTTGCCGTAGTTCAAGAGCAGACCTGGAGCCCCACTGCCAAGGCATGGATGACAACAGCCATGATTCTAGGGGCAGTGTCTGGCTCCACCGTTGGCGGGCTCAAGCTAGACCGGGTCGTAGTCTTATATCAGGCGGTGGTCTGGTACCTGCGCCTAATCTACCGGGAATCGCCCGAAGAGCTGCGCTACGAGCTCAATGGCCGCGCCCTGTCAGAGCAGGAGGCCCATCGGCAGCTTAAGTCAGCCGCCGTTTTAGCCGCGCTCTGGCTAATCGCGCTGGGCGTGGGTACGACGCTGTTATTCCATACCATTGATACTCGCTATTCTCTGATTGATGCGCTGTTTGAATGTGCTTCCGCATTGGGGACATCGGGCCTATCGGTCGGAATTACCGGTCCCGATCTCTTCTGGCTAGGGAAGCTAACGCTGATGCTGCTGATGTGGATGGGACGACTAGAAATTGTCGCCGTGCTGGTTTTATTTTCCTGGCTGGCTCAGCTGCTGCAGCGCTGACAGCAGCCTTTAGCGGCTTCAGATGATGCCGCTAAACCGAGCCTGCTGAAACGGTTGGCAGGACAAAGACGAGTCTTGCAGCGCTATTTCTTGGCCATCTACCCAAACCTGCTGCGGCGTTATCCCATGCATTTGGAGCTGGATCCTTGCGTAAGGGAACGGATAGTCTCCCTGCCTTGTCCACAGCAGTTTTAACTCGCAACCCTGTCGAATCAGCTGAAACCGGTCGGTACGAGATTTTCCATAGCCTTCGCCAGCATCGCTGTACAAAACGCTCTCACGCTCGTTTTCCACCTTTGGGGGATAGATATGCAGAATCAGCTGCTGCTGATCTTCCATCGGTAGAACGGTACCGGCTTTAACCAAGACAGGAATTTGCTCGAGCGGAGCAGCCCGTTGAACCGTTTGTTCCCCCATCAGAACCTCATCGGTCCAAAAGTCGTACCATTGCCCTGCCGGTAGGGCAATCGCGCGTTCTCGGGCCGCTTCATGGAAAACCGGACAGACTAGCAGCGCGTCCCCAAGGTAAAAAGCATCTTCGGTATCCCAGTGCGATCGCCCCTGCCCAGCGTGCCAAAAGAGCGGCCTAACCAGGGGGTATCCTCGCTCTGCAGCCTCCCAGGCCAAAGTATAGAGGTAGGGCATGAGTTGGTAGCGCAGCTGCAAAAAGCGGCGGATGATACTCAGGTAAGGTTCACCATAGGTCCAGGGTGCGCGAGGCATCGCACTGGTGGCGCAGTGGGTACGATAAAACGCTAGAAAAGTTGAGAGCTGAAACCAGCGCAGGTAGAGCTCTGCTGAGGGATTTCCCAAAAATCCCCCGATATCAGGGCCGCTATAGGGAATCCCCGAAAGCCCTAGCCCAATGACAGTCGATAGGGTTTGGCGGAGGGCAGCCCAAGTGGAAACGATATCGCCCGTCCAGGTCCAAGCGTAGCGCTGCAGCCCAGCCCAGCCTGAGCGGGAAACGACAAAGGGGCGCTGCTGCGGGCGATACTGCCTGAGGCTGTCATAGGCCGCTTTTGTTTCCAGCAGGCCATAGACATTGTGAGCCTCGCGATGGTCTCCGCCGCGGCCTTCTAAACTATGCTGAGCGACCTCGGGTAGGGTAGGGTCGCCCCATGAGACAAACGCAGCGGGCTCATTCATATCGTTCCAGAAACCAGCAATGCCTACGTCTAGCAGATAGGCAAACTGCTGACTCCACCAGGCCCGCACCTGAGGATCGGTAAAGTCAGGAAAGACCGTCCGCCCGGCCCAAACTGGGGCAACCACCAAATCGCCGTTGGGATAGGTACAAAATGCCTCCAGCACCTGACCTTCCAAAAAAAGATTGCTCTGGCGGCTGTAGCGAATGCCAGGATTATTAATCGCAATCAGCCTGACACCGGACTTGGCTAGCTGCTGCGTAAACTGCCGTAGCTGGGGAAAGCGTTTGGGATCGATGGTGAAAGAGCGACTGTTGACCTGACAGTCGATATCCAAATGGAGGGCGCTTAGCGGCAGATCATGGGCCTGAAACTGCTCGACCTCGGCTTGTACCGTAGAGGCCGTACGGAATCCCCAGCGAGACTGGTGGTAGCCGAGTGCCCAGCGAGACGGTAGCGGGGCTCGACCTGTGAGCCGGGTATATCGCTCTATCAGCTGGGATGGGGAACCAATGGCGATATAGTAGCGCAGCGTTCCGCCAGCAAAGGCAATATCAGCAAAGTGATGTTCTGACTTTTGGCAAGTAACCGTAAACTCACCCCGAAAGGTGTTTTCGTAAAAAGCCAGGTAGCTACCCCGGTCGTGCAGCCCGATATAAACCGGAATGCAGATATACATCGGATCGGTGCCGGGGCGATAGATATTGCCCGGGTCGTAATTCCACATGCCGTAGGTTTTGGTCGCTTGCGACTCGGCTTGAACCGTCCGCAGATTGAGGGCCGCAGACCGTTCTCCCAGACCATAAATTCGCTCTTCAGGGCAGAGGTTAACCCGGTGTCCCCAACCCTCTCCCTGTCGCTGAGGGGGCTGCTCTGTTCTCAAGCAGCGACCCGCCCCGTCGTAAAACAGCAGGCTGCCGTCTGAGCTCACTTCGACCTTCAAGGCTTCACTGGTTAAGCACCAGCCGTTCTCCGCTTCATCCAAATGGACTGCTACTGAGTCCCATTGGTCACAGGCGATGGCATAGGGCACCGGCAGATGGCCTGGAGACCAAGTCATGCGCACAAAGTTAGCCGCGAGAAAGTCAATCTCTAGGTCGGCATGGTTAAAGTAAAAATGGGCCCCGCGTTCGGTAGCACGGATCTGCCGCAGCTGACCAGGCCGCATTACGGTATTTGAGGATAGCGGAGGTAAATCCTGGCGATTGGCGCGATCTCGCTTCAGCGAATACCAAAGAGCTGCCGGCATATACTGTAGAAAGAACAGCGACTTCAGCACTGTTCTTACCGATCGCAAAAGCTGTTTGAAGAAAACCATAGGATCTAGAAGCGGCTAGGATAAAATTGACCTGGTCGTGCTGACGTTTAATCAGTCTGTGGGCTGATTTTGAAATAGAAATGAGCTGCGATTGTAGAAAAAACATTTCGATATTTGCATGTCCTTTTCTCCCACACTGGCGCTCAATCACTGGCTGGTATCTCTCGGAAAAAGGCCCACATACGTTGTCGGTCTCGATTCTGCAACCGTTCAGCTGGAGGCAACCGCCAAGTTTTTGCAGGGAAAAGCCCACCGCGTAGGGGGTCCCTTCCCGGCCCTAGCTGCTCTCCTTGCAGATGCTGCAAGCTATCTACCGAGTCGGATAGACGAAGCAATGGCGACCTGGTCGGGCTGGGCCGACGCCTCATCGCCCCGCGTCCTCAGCCAAGTTCGCTCTGAGACCATGGCCCGCTGGGTCGTCAACCAGTATCCCCAGCGCCAATATCCGGCTGCGATGATTGGCGCGTCGAACGGTGCCGCGACCCATCTATGCGCGGCTCTAGGGATTCCCTGGCTGCCCCAAACGCTGCTGACCTGCGTTCGGCACTCAGTCGATAAGGATGAGCCGGTCAGAGAACTAGCCTGGGGCAAAAAGTCTGTTCGGCCCCTGCTACGGCATAATCCTGACCTTTTGGCTTATCAAATGCACGATCCTAATCAAGATCGGCTCAAGGTAGGTCGAGTCAGCTATTTTCGGCTCAAGCGTCGTCGGCTAGGCCCTAGCTTTGAGCAGTTTTTGCAGGACCGACTAGTGCCAGGAGGCACCCTTTTTCTCCTAGATTGTCAATATACCTGGCTATCGACCCAGGCCGACAATCGCCATTACTTCCAGGTAGGAGGAAAAGGAAAGCTTTCACCAGAAGACTATTTGCAGCCCAGTCAGCAGGTGGCGGACTTTCTAAAGCGGCGCGGTTCTCGCCATCGTCAGTGGCAGTCTCCCCTGGCCCATGGTCGCTGGCCAGAAGCTGAGTGGGGCTTTGATCCTGAGCTCAGAGGTGATGTGGAACGATTTGCTCAACAGCATGGCTTTCAAGTCTGTTGGATTACTTTTTCTGATCCCCAGGATCTGAGTCCCCTGGTTGCCAACCTCTACCGCTGGTGGTACCAGCAGCGCGGCTTACCCAGCGGTAGACTGTTGTCTGAGTCGTTTGTATATCTTCAGCCCTGGTGGGTACTGCGCTTAGGGCTAGTCCCCTTTTGGGCCGTATTCAACGATCAGACCTCTCTAGAGCGCTTGACGAAATACTTAGAGGCTGCTCCGCCTTACGATGAGGTCTACGCTACTTTATTCTCAAACGGCTTATATTCCTTGGGAATCGCTTCAATCGAACAGTGGCAAACGATTTTTGACCGAGCGAACCAGCATGGCCAATTTATTGGCGTCAACGAGCGTGCATACCCTCGGGACAATGCCTCCTTCGTTCGCCATTACACAGACTTAAAAAGCTTTAAGCAGCGCTATCCCCTACCCAATCCGCTGACGCTATCCCAGCTCAGCGAATTTTTAGCCCAGACGAATAACCATTACGGGGTTCAGTGGACTCAACTTTAGCTGTCAAGGGGCGTTATGCTGGGGTATAGGCTCAGTATTTTGATGAGGGCTCTCTCCGATGGCGATCGCAGCGAATCAGCCCATAACGCTTGAATCGTATCTAGACTATGACGACGGTACAGATACCCGCTATGAGCTGATGGATGGAATACTCGTCGAGCTGGGAGCCGAAAGCGAAATCAATGTCCTGATTGAAGGGTATCTTTTCTCCATCTTTCTGAACTTCTTGCCTCACTATTGCATTCGTCGAGGAACTGAAATCGAGGTGTCAGCGAAGCGGGCCAATACTCGATATCCAGACCTGATGGTCCTAAGCGAATCGGGGGTAGCAGCTTATTCACAACGATTACGTCAGGACATAGTGGGTTGAAACCCTTCAGCTTAATAGCTTACAGTTAGCCTAACTAACTTTTCGCCGACGACTCAAGAGGAATAGCCCCATGCCGATGAACGTAGCGCAGAAGCTGATCCAGTCTCACCTGGTTTCTGGCGAAATGCTTCCAGGCAAGGAGATTGGGCTGAAGATTGACCAGTCGCTGACTCAGGATGCGACCGGCACGATGGTCATGCTGGAGCTGGAGGCGATGGGGCTAGACCGAGCGCGGACGGAGCTGTCGGCGCAGTATGTCGATCACAATTTGCTCCAGACTGATTTTAAGAACGCCGACGACCATCTGTTTCTGCGGTCGGCCTGTCAGCGCTTTGGCATCTGGTATAGCCGAGCCGGTAACGGCATCAGCCATGTGGTGCATATGGAACGCTTCGGCATTCCGGGGAAGACGCTGATTGGCTCCGACAGCCATACGCCCGCTGCCGGTTCGATGGCGATGCTAGCGTTTGGGGCCGGGGGGCTGGATGTAGCCCTGGCGATTGCGGGTGAACCGATGGCCGTCCAGATGCCGCAGATCCTCGGCGTCAAGCTCACCGGTCAGCTGCCGGACTGGGTCAGTGCCAAAGATGTCGTTTTGGAAATGCTGCGCCGCTACGATGTAGACGGCTGCCGCGGCATGATCATCGAATACTACGGACCGGGGCTGGAAAACCTGAGCGCCATGGATCGCCATGTGATTGCCAATATGGGCACCGAGATGGGCGCAACCTCGACCATTTTCCCCTCAGACCCAACCTTGCGTCAGTTTCTCAAGGCCCAGGGTCGCGAGTCAGCCTGGTCAGAAATCATCGCCGATCCTGGAGCCGAGTATGACCGCCATGAAGAGATCCAGCTCGACCAGCTAGAGCCGCTGATTGCCTGCCCCAGCAGCCCCGGCAATGTGGTGCCAGTGCGGGAAGTGGCGGGCCGTGAGGTGAATCAGGTGGTGATTGGCTCGTCAGCGAATCCGGGGCTGCGCGACTTTTGGATTGTCGGGGCGATTGTTAAAGACCGGGTGGCCAGCGATCGCGTTTCCTTCGACATCAATCCCACCAGCCGCCAGGTAGTGGAAAACTTTGCCCCCATGCCGGAGTTTCTGTCCCTGATGCACGCCGGGGCACGCTTTCACCAGGCGGGCTGTCTCGGCTGCATCGGCATGGGTCAGGCCCCCGCCTCCAATCAAATTTCGCTACGCACCATGCCGCGCAACTTCCCGGGCCGCTCCGGTACCGCCGACGACCAGGTCTATCTATGCAGCCCCGAAACGGCAGCAGCGGCAGCGCTGACCGGAGAAATCACCGACCCGCGCCAGCTGGAGAAGCTATACGACATGAGCTATCCCCAGTACCAGAATCCGGCTGATGTTCGGGTCAATACCGATATGCTGGTTGCGCCGTCAGAGGACGGTAGCTCGGTCGAGCTGGAAAAAGGGCCGAATATCAAATCCTTCCCCGAGTTTGAGCCATTGCCCGATGCCTTCTCCGTGCCGGTGCTGCTGAAAGTCGGTGACAATGTTTCGACCGATGAAATTATGCCCGCCGGGTCTCGCGTCCTGCCCTTCCGCAGCAATATTCCCGGCATCAGCGACTTTGTTTACTATCAGGTAGACGAGACCTTTACCGACCGCGCCAAAACGGCAAAAGAGAAATCTGGGGGTCATGTGATTGTGGCGGGTGATAACTACGCCCAGGGGTCGAGTCGGGAACATGCCGCGATCGCGCCCCGCTATCTGGGTCAGGTCGCCGTTTTAGCCAAGTCCTACGCCCGCATCGGCTGGCAAAACCTGGTCAACTTCGGCGTTATGCCGCTGGAGTTTGCCAACCCAGAAGACTATGACAGCATCGACGCTGGGGACGAGCTGGCGATTGAAGGACTGCGAATCGCCGTTGAGCAGGACAAACCGGTTACGGTTAAAAATGTCACGAAGTCGCAGACCTATGAAATGACCGAGCACTTAAGCGATCGCCAAAAACAGGTGATGCTCTCAGGCGGATTGATCAATCATTTCAAGTCAAAGCTGACCTAGGGGATGAGCCCCTATTGATTTAGCCTAGCGGGTCTCAGCCAGGGAATGGAAGCTAAACGCAGACTTCACCATGGCCCAAGCAGTTACAGGTTCTGGTATTTTCCGGTCCTGCCACTGGTCTGGCTGGCAATAGAGAAACTCCACTAGCTGTCGTTCCTCCTCTGCAGAAAGATTGATGAATTTTGTACCCAGTAACCATCCTTTCTTAGACCGGACTGGCCTCCGTGTCAGCTCCACATTGAAGGAGGCCTGACTTAACTCAGAGCTTGAATCGCTAAATCTCAATCTTCCTTGGGGCGGCAGCTGGTCCGGGAATTTAAGCTGCGGCAGGGTGATAGCAGCCCCGCCTTCAGACAAATCCACCGTCTCAGCGGACAGGGAAAAACTTTCGAACTGAAGTTCACAAGCTAAACTGTGCCGGAAGCGGGTATGGCAACGCTTTGGTACATCGATCGCGGCCAGGATGGAAATTTGCAGCAAAATAATATTGTAAAAGGTCCAAAACAAATTTACTCGCAGCGCCCCTGGGCCAAACGTGAACCATCCTGAATTGACGATGCCGTTTAACATTCCCAACAAAGACAGGGCAAGTAACCCCAGCAAAGGGCCAACGAGTCGCCAGTTAATCTGAATCTGCTCGGAAACTACCCCTTTTGGGGTGGTTTTGAAGCCCTCGCTGAAAGGATTAATCAGGGTTTGGAAGACCGTTAAGGTCATCGGTACGCAGAGAATGGTCTCATAAATGTCTGACCAGAAGGCAGATCGCCTACCTTTGGTTATCCAGGAGAAGGCTAGAATAACCCCTAGATAGTGGGGAACAAAAAAGTAAAGCAGGCCACCTACTGTGGCCCTTAACGGCACCAGCTGAAAGAGTAAATAGGCCAGGGGGATCAGTAAAAAAACCAGTCGCGGCAGGGATAAAAACCAGTAGAGCAAGCCCGTCCCGTGGGTTAATCGCTGGATGAAACTTAAGCCTTTGAGCGTAAAAAGATTCGCGTCTGTGAAAATAGATTGGATGGTTCCCCTGCCCCAGCGCAAACGCTGGTTAATATAGGCACCAATGCTTTCCGGGGCCAAGCCAGCAGACAGTCCTTCATTTAAGTACTTGAGACGATATCCCAAAGACTGTAGCTTGAGCGAAATCAAGAAATCTTCAGTGATGCTAGCCGTTGGGATTCCACCCATTTGATCCAGGGCATTTCGCCGGACTACGAAACTAGAACCAGCGCAAATAATGGCATTGACAACATCTCGGCTAGGCTGGACATGCCTGAAGAACAGCGCTTGTTCATTGGTGAGGATGCCCTGAAGCCCCAAATCTTTTACAATTGGACCATCGTTATAAAAGGTCTGGGGAGTCTGAACCAGGGCAACCTGAGGATTCTGGAAAAAACCGACTGTGCGGGTCAGGAAATTCCGAGTTGGAACAAAATCAGCGTCAAATATGGTAACTAAGTCTCCCTCAAGGTAGGGCAACGCATGGTTGATATTCCCTGCCTTAGCATGGCGGTTGTCAGGGCGATCAAGATAAAAGCACCCCAGCTCCTGAGACAGATAGCGGATAGAGTGACGACGAGTATCGTCCAAAAGATAAATACGTTTATGCGGATAGTCTAGAGCTTGGCAGCCGATAATTGTGCGTCGGAGCACTGCCACTGGTTCATTATAGGTGGGGATCAAAATATCTACCCATGGCAGAAAAATTCCATCTAGGACTGCCTTTTGTAAGCGATCAGCTTCTGAGGAACGGTCAATACTAGGGATTGTCAAGATGAAAAAGGCAATCGTATTGGTAAAGTTGACCAGCTCCATGAAAAACAGCAGAAGGCTCAGGCTGCCATTGAGGGGATCATCCAGGTTCAAGGTACTAAACATCCGCCAGAGCAGATACCGTCCTCCTAAGAAAATCAGGCTGCCAGAAACAAGAATCCTCGACCAGACCGAAGCTGAAGGAGAAAGGAGCTGCGTTGCCAGTAGGCAAGCAGCCAGGATAAAGGATGGCAGGAGCAGAGATTGCCATGAGTTTCCTGGAGCAATAAAAACAAACGTTCCCCATCGCCAGAAGCTAGCGAATTTAGCCAGAATATTTAGCCAGAACTCCTGAGTCAGCCAGATTACCGTTAGGCTGGTTCCCAGTAGGAATACCAGACCTTCAAACCAGCGAAACAAGTTAAATCTGCTCAAAAGAACAACCCCTGCCCCTCTGAGAAAGTCACTTCTACGCTCCGGCCAATGCCGCAGAACTCAGCAGGGGCCTTAATTGGATTATCTATGGAGAGGCGAACAGCTACCTCCCGTCTGACCTGATCCGGTGGAGGAACGGCTGACTCTTGACCCGGGGAAACTCGTCCGACCCCTGCCCGAATTCTCTGCACGCTGCCGGAAAAAGTACTGTTGCCAGCTAAGAGTTTAATCTGAGCCGGAGTCCCGATGGAAAGTTCTTCAATCTCGTTCTCAGGGAAGAATGCCTCTACCCAGGTCTCGCTACATTGAACTACTCGGAAAATGGTATCGCCTGCTGAAAGAGTAGTGCCCTGGGAGCTGGGTGGGTTCTCGACCGACCATACCACACCTGTGGTTGGCATCTTAACTGCGGCACGGGTTTGTAATTGAAATTGCTGGTCGGCTGTTCCCAGCTCTGATTTTTGCTGCTCCTGTTGGGTCTTTAATGCTTTGAGCTGAAGCTGTAGGTCAGCAATTTCGGTTTGAAGCTCCTGGCGACGAACCTGAGGATAGCTGAAGCTATTGCCCCCTTCGAGCGACAGACCAGCCTTTGCCGCGGCTAGGTCCGCTCTGGCCTGAGCCAGCTGGGCCTGACTGGCATCGACGATTTCCTGGGCTATTTGAGCTTCAGTATCTTCTTCCTCAACTCGATTCCGAGAGACGGCTCCTGCGGCTCCCAGTTGCCGATAGCGCTGTGCTTCTCGCTGGGTAAACTCAGCCGTTTTCTGTGCTTGCTGTAGCTGATTGAAGCGGCGGTTGACCTGAGCCTGAGCGGACTCGACCTGCAGCGCATTCTCTTGGTTTGACTTGTGAGCGACTTTTTGCAGAGACTGTTGTCGATTTTCAATCTTGATCTGGATATTTTCAAGCTGCTTCTCAGTTTGCTGAACTTGCGATCGCAGCTGCTGCTGTGTCGTTGCCAGCTGTGGATCTGCTCTTATATTTTCAATCCTGCCAATCGTAGTCCCCGCCTGAATGCTCTTTCCCGGAGTTAGCTCTAAATCTTGATTAGAAATCTTGAAAGTTCCAGTAATCGGAGCCCGAACTGGGATAATAATGCCGTTGATGTAGGCCTGGCTACTGGTTGTTTTTCGATAGTTATCCCAGAGAAGATAGCCGATTATTGCAATCAAGCCAAGCCCGAAGACTAAGCGAATTGCTCTGAAAATAAATTGACGAGTTTCAAACTCTGTTCCCTCTTCCTCATGGGGTAACGGCTGCTGCTTATACTCAAGCTTCATCGGTAACGTCACTCCCCCTGCCCAAACCACTGAGTCTCAGGAAAATGCTTACAGATGAAACCTTTTCCCTGCTTTATAGTGTCAAAAATTTAGCAGATCACACCTGCGCAATTTAACGGATCTTGAACCGGGCAGAGTAGAATATTAAGAGGCGATTACAATGAAGTCCCTGTTGCAGGGTGAGGATTCTAACTTCCAACCCAGGAAGGGGGCGCAACGGAGGATGTCAATAGCCTTAGTCAGCCGGAAGTTCCTCCGTAGGAGTGTCGCCTGTTGATTCGGTTTCGGCAGCGTTAGGGAGCAGCAGATCGTCGATTCCTTCAGTGTTGTCGAGCTCGCGCAAAATGGCCGGGCTGGAAGGTTCCTCTCTCCGAAAAATAGCGTCCAAAGCCTGATTGAGGGTTTCGGCCATGGCAATTCGGTTTTCATAGGCAACAATTACGCGGGCCAGGATTGGCAGTCGGTTTTGCTCAGCTTCCAAATAGAGCGGCTCGACATAGAGCAGCGACTGCTCAATCGGAATCACCAGCAGATTTCCCTGGTTGGCCCGCGAGCCCTGGGTATCCCACAGCGAGATGCGCTGAGAAATCTGCGGGTCCTGATTGATTCGGGCCTCAATCTGCTCTGGCCCAAACACCAGCTCCTGCTTGGGAAAGCGGTAGAGCAGCTGGCGACCATACTGCTCGCCGTCGGAGCGGGCCGCTAGCCAGGCAATCAGGTTATTCCGCTGGGCTGGGGTAAAGGGCCGCAGCAGCACAAACTCACCCGATTCGTTTCCGGGCAGTTCCATAATCAGATAGTAGGGCTCCACCACCTGAGATTCGTTAGCGTAGATTTCGGTCGGGGCGCGCCACTGGTCTTCCCGGTTATAAAAAACCTGCGGGTCGGTCATGTGATAGGTCAGGAGCTGGTTCGACTGAATTAGCGAAAAATCCTGCGGGTAGCGAATATGGGCCAGCAGCGCATCGGGCATGGCCGCCAGCGGCTGAAACAGGTTGGGAAAAATGCTGGCCCAGGTGCGAATGATCGGGTCGGACTCGTCGGCGACGTAAAATTGAACCGTTCCCTGGTAGGCATCGACGACCACCTTAATCGAGTTGCGGATGTAGTTAAACGGATTTTCTCCGGGGTCGGCGTAGGGATAGCGATCGCTAGTCGTATAGGCATCGATCATCCAATACAGATAGTTCGCCTCATCGGTCGCAACAGCCTCCCCTGTCTCATCCTCGGGCGCAGTCCGGGGTGCAAAATTTCCCTCGGCATCGGCGACGACCAGATAGGGATCGCCATCGAACTGCAGAAAGGGCGCAATCTGGTTCACGCGCTCTCGAATACTGCGGCGGTAGAGCAGCTGGGTATTGGGGGTAAAGTCTTCCGTCAATAGCATCTTCCAGTCGGCCAGATGCTTGGCAAACAGCAGCCGTCGCCAGAACGTGCCAATCCCAATCCCACCCTGCCCGGCATAGGTGGTATAGATATTGTCACTGCCGCTGGGATAGTCTAGCTCCTGCACCTTGGTCGAGGTCATGATGTAGGTATTCGTCAGCTCACCAAAATAGAGCCGCGGTGCCCCCACGGGAATGCTTTGCGCTACGACGGGAGAGCTAGGCGTATGAGCAATGTCTTTAATAAAATAGTCGGGCAGCCCCCCCGCTCCAGCCGTGTTCACCGGGCTGATCGTAAAGCCGTAGCCGTGGGTGTAGATTAGGTGCTCATTCACCCAGGTTTTGGCAATGTCGGGGACCCGCTCATAGTTCAGCTCGCGAGCCGAAATCAAAACCTGACGGCGATCGCTCGGGCCTTCATCCCGGATCAGGGTATAGCGATCGACATCGGCATCGGCAAATTCGTAATACAGCCGAATCTGCTGGAGCTGTCGATTGGATTCCAGCAGCGGTCGCGTGTCCCAAACGCGAATATTGCGGATGGTCAGGTCATTGTCCTCTAGGTCAGCGGCGGTCAGACCGCCCTGGGGGTCAAACTCCTCAGTTTGGATATTGGAGAGGTCAAAGGCAGCTCGGGTAAAGGCAATGGTGCGCTCAATGTAGGGCCGCTCTCGCACCAGCTCATTCGGCTGCACCACCAGCCGCTGTACCAGCCAGGGGGCTGCCGTATTGCCGACCAGGGCAAAGGTGAGATAGATCATGACCGCGCCGATCAGCGGGCGCGATCGCAGCGGCTGCTTGCGCGGATTCTGCGACCAGAAAACGGTACGCCACAGCAGCGCCACCGCTAGCCCCAGGGCAATCAGGCAGAGCCCCGTATTCACCGGCAGATCGACATGAATATCGGTATAGCTAGCGCCGTAGGTAACGCCCTGCTCGGAATAGAGCAGCTCGTAGCGGGTCAGCCAGTGATTGAAGGCCGTCGCCAGTAGCAGTAGCCCGCCCAGCCCGTACAGATGGCGCTGCTGAGCGGAGGAAAAGCCAATAAACCGGCCCTGACTGAGGCTATTGCCCGCCAACAGATAGAGCAGCGCCACCGCCGCCAGCGAAAACAGCAGCAGCCCCGATAGCCAGAACTCCAGCAGCTCCAAAACCGGCAGTCGAAAAATATAAAAGCTAATATCGCGACCAAAGACCGGGTCGGCGGTCTCAAAGGCAGTCGGGTTAAAGGCGGGCAGCACCCGCGACCACTGCTCCGCCATCAGCAGACTAAAGCTAACGCTCAGTACCCAGGCGCTGAGCGGCACAAAAACGCCGGGGCGGATCAGCAGCGAGATCGCGACGGCAATCACAATTGCCCCCTGCCAGGGCTGGGCCACCAGCTGCTGAATAATTTGCCAGACTGACTGAGCATTCAGCCAGAGCGGCAGCGGCGGCAGTGCACTGGAAACCTGCGGCAGCTCCCACCGCGCGATCGCAATCTGACCATGGTAGATCAGCACCAGCCCGATCAGCAGCCCCAGCCCCAGCCCCAGCGGCAGCAGCCACCGCAGCCCTAGCCCCGAACGCAGACTAGCCTGATTCGGCAGCACGCAGTAGCGGTTAAACTGGAGCCGCTGCGCCAGCCGCAAATTTGCCAGCGCAATTGCCAAACTGCCCAAAAAAGCCAGCCCGCCCAGCCCCGCCTGCATTCGCACCCGCAGCCCATAGGCATAGAAATAGTCCAGGTCTTGAAACCACAGCCCCTCAGCCCAGAGATAGGTGAGGATGTGGCCCAGAGTGAGAAGACCAAGCGAGATCGCAATCCAGCGCCCGTAGGCAACCCGTCGCCGGGGCCGATCCCAAGCCTCAGCCATACCCTCTACCCTCCACCCATTCCATCACTCCCCTACTCCCCACTCTAACCCCGAGTCCAGAAATCCGTGATTTGGTAGCCTAGATCCGCTAGCATTTGCCGCAGCAGAGGCAGGCTGAGGCCAATCACGTTTGTATGACAGCCCTCCAGCTTTTCGACAAACAGGCTGCCCCGACCGTCGGTCGTAAAGGCCCCGGCACAGCAGATCGGCTCGCCCGTCGCTACATAGGCTTCAATCTCAGCGTCTGACACCTGGGCGAAATGAACTCGGGTAACATCATACTGAATTCGCGTGATGCCGCCGGGGGCAATTAGGGCGTGGCCGGTATAGAGTTCGCCGAAATGGCCGCGCATCTTCTGCCAACGCCGAATCGCCTCCTCGTTGGATTCGGGCTTGCCATAGACCTCGCCGTTAAACGCAAAGACCGAGTCGCAGCCCAGCACCAGCGACTGGGAAAACTGTGGCGCTACCAGCTCAGCCTTGGCCCGGGCCAGAGCCTTCACCAGCTCAGGCGGGTAGCGAATCTGAATCAGGTCTTCATCAAAGCCGCTGGCGTAGACAAAAGGCTGGATCCCTGCGGCAATCAGCAGCTGTCGGCGGGCGGGGGAAGCGGAAGCAAGAACAAATTGGGGAAGCATGGGCGGTCAGTTCGGCGGGTAAAATCCGAATCAGTCCGATCAATTCTAGTGTCTATCTTGACTAATAGACCGAGAAAGAAGCCACCGACTGCTTAACCAGATTTTTCATCTTATCCCAGCGGCTTTCGGGCACAGAAGCATTAAACGTGTACAGCTGCCCCCGCCTGACAATCACGCTAGCCAAGTTATGACGAATCCCCGAAGGCACATCGGCAATATATTCCAGAACGTAGTAGAGCTTATCTTCGACGCTAAAGGACTGGGCGTTGACCAGCTCCACATTGCGATCGTCATCGGTGAGGGAGGTAATACTTTTAGAAAGCTTGTAGCCCACTTCAGTCGGAGTACCCAGGTCTTGCAGGGTCTTCCCTTCAGACACCGGACTGATAATTACGCTGACGTTTTCGCTAGGATTAATGATGTCGTGAAAAACAGCATCGGGGCCGTTGTCAATCTCGACCGGTACCCAGCCCATGGGGTACAAAAACTCATAGCCCTCATAGCTATCGTTATAGGCCTGTAGGCCGCCAGCAGACGAGATACAGCCCTGCAAGCCCAGCGCTAGAACAATCAAAAACAGCGCCGCAAAACGTTTCAGCATAGTCAATTTCCTGGCTCCATCGGTCTATCCCCTATTCTCCCAATTTTTGTGAAAATTTCCAAACCCAGCACTTCACCCACGATCCCCTACTCTTTACTCTTTACCCCATCACCCGCTCACTCCCCTACTCTTCCTTTTACTCTCTACCCCCCACCCGGCTTTCGAAAAAACACCAAATGCTGCTGCGGCAGCCGCTCATCCGTCTTTTCCCAAACCAGGCCCGCCGCCGTCAGCTCACGTTTCACCTGCTGTTCCGACATTTTGTGGTGCCGCTTAATCAAAATGAGTGGATTCTCAGCCCGATATTCTGCCAGCACCACCCGCCCGCCCGGCTTCAGAGCATGGACAATACCCGCCATCATCTCGCGCGGATAGGCAAACTCGTGGTAGGCGTCTACCATCACCGCCAGGTCAACGCTGTCGGCGGGCAGGTGCGGGTCGTCCGGCGTTCCTAAAACGGTTTCGACATTCTCAATCTGGCGCTGGTCTCGGGCCGCCTCTAGCCGGGCCAGCATCTCTGGCTGAATATCCACCGCTAAAATTTTGCCCTGGGGCACATAGGGCGCGAGTAAAAAGCTGATGTAGCCGCTGCCCGCACCGATGTCGGCGACGGTATCAGTGGGCCGGAGGTCGAGCGCCGCTGCCGCCGCGTCGGGCCGCTCATCCAATTCGCGGCTGGGCCGCTCCAGCCAGGCCGCTCCCCGATGCCCCATCACGTCGGAGATTTCTCGACCGTAGTAGAGCTTGCCAATACCGTCTGAGCTTGGGCTCTGGGTATGGTAGTGACCATCGGCTGGAGCGTCCGTTTCCAGAGTGCTACAGCCTGCCAGGCTAACCGCAAAGCAGAGCAGTAGCGCCAAGATTGGCCGGGACAGTGACATGTGAGATCGCGCCCATCCGCTTGGGGCCGCCTCCCCAACCAGCCTAACCCAGATCTATTTTTAGATGCATTTCAACGGGTAAGTGATACATGCTCTGGGGGCAGCCGCGCATTCGCGCTCAACCCCAGCCTGCCCATTGTGCCCAAATTGGGCGAGCAGACACGGTTTAATCTCTGGGTTAATCTTTGACAGCAGGCGTCTGGGCCAGGTTTTTGGGCTGGGTTTCGATACACTGAGGGCTAAAAGACGAGGTTCTAAGGCCGCTATGGCAGATCCGCGAATTGTCTCTCTGATCCCCAGCGCCACGGAGATTGTGGCGCAGCTTGGGCTGGGTCAATATCTGGTGGGCCGCTCCCATGAATGCGACTTTCCAGCTCAGGTGCAGGCTCTGCCGGTCTGCACTGAGCCGAATTTTGAGCCGGTCGGCAGCAGTGCCGAAATTCACCAGCGGGTGAGCGACCTGCTCCAGTCAGCGCTCAGTATCTACAAGATCAAAACCGACATACTGGCCCAGCTCCAGCCGACGCACATCGTCACCCAGGCCCAGTGTGAGGTCTGCGCCGTCAGCCTGAGTGAGGTAGAGGCCGCCGTGGCTGAGCTCACCCAGGTCAAAGCTCAGATTATTTCGCTCCAGCCCGCGACGCTGGCCGATGTCTGGGACGATATGCGCCGGGTAGCTGAGCAGATTTCGCCCGAAAAGAATGAAAAGGAGAAGCTGGCAGAGGCCGCGATCGCGCCCCTCCAGGCCCGAGTGCAAACCTGCCGCCAGCGGTTTGCCAGCCTTACCCACCCGCCGACGGTGGCCTGTATCGAATGGACCGATCCGCTGATGGGAGCGGGCAACTGGATTCCTGAACTGGTGACGCTGGCAGGCGGTCGAGCTCTGTTTGGCGAAGTCGGCCAGCATTCAGACTGGCTCAGCTGGCCCGACCTGCTCGCTGCCAACCCCGATGTGATTATCGTCATGCCCTGCGGCTACGACTTGACCCAGACTCGCCAGGCCACCCAGGCTCTCTGTCAAAATTCATCTTGGCCCAAGCTCCAGGCTGTCCAACAGGGCCGGGTCTACCTCACCGATGGCAATCAGTATTTCAACCGCCCCGGCCCGCGCCTGGTCGATTCGCTAGAAATTTTGGCAGAGGTCCTGCGTCCCAACCTGACTCAGCCCCGGTACAAGACGGTAGGCTGGGAGCCGTTTGTGAGTGCTGAAATCACTGCTGACTCAGCTTTGCCATAGACCGTTTGAGAAACTCGATGAAGATTCGAACCTTGAGCGGCACATAGGCGCGAGAGGGATAGACCAGCCAGGCTGCGGTCGAGAAATCGGTTGCGGCTACGCGGTATTGAGGAAAAAGGTTGACGAGACTACCCGCCTGCAAATCATCGTCGATTAGCCAGTTCGGCAGTAGTGCCAGCCCCATCCCATCGATCGCCCAGGGCAGCGGCGATGACAACATTACGGGCATTGCCAAGCAGTTTATACCTCAGCGCGACGTCAGGTGAGAATTCAATCCGGTAAAGCCGTTTATTTAACCACTTAAAAATTGTGAACTGTTGGTAAATCAGCCCTCAGGGACAATTGACCGATTTCTGTTTGCCGATAGGATGGGGCAAAGGAGAGATGGCTCAGCATTCTGATTGCTCTGCTGCCACCGGCACTGTGACCTCAACCCTAACCGCCACTACGGCCTCGCCCCAGCGGCTGACTGACTGCGTTGGGCAAACCTTTATCATTGCCTACCGCGAACCGACCGACCGGCTGACGGCAGCGCTCGACCAGACAGGCTGCCAGAGTGAGGTGCTACGACAGGTGCACCAGCCTGGATATGAAACCTACTCGCGCAGCTTTCTGTGCCTGCTCAACCACTGTCAGGCCTGGCAGCGAGCCCTCCAATCCGACCGGCCGACGCTGATTGTCGAGGCCGACTTTGTCCCCGTTGTCGGCTTTGGCCTACTGCCGCCGCCCTTCGATCCGGCGGATTCTGATTTGGGTATCGCCTGGCTCTATACCTGCGCTCCCCAGGTCTACAGCATTACCGAACAGGGCTATGCCCGGGGCTACTCAACCTCGATGGTTGCCTATGTGGTCACGGCGCAAAGTGCCCAGCTTTTGCTAGACCTAGCCGCTGCGGTAGAGTACGACCCCGGCCCGACCGCCTATTCACCCTGGGATTCGGGGATTGACTACTATTTGCGCGATCGCGGCCTGCACAACTATGTCCCCTTCCGCAACTACGGTGAACACGGCGGCCTGCCCAATCCCGAGCACAAAGCTAACCAGCTCAGCAAAGCCCACCGGGCCGACGTGCTCTACGGCAGACTGGCCTTTTCCCCTCTTTATGCCCAGCGTGACGAAACCCAACCCGAGCAGCATTCCCCAGTCCACTGGTGGAAAGAACGCGGTTACGGTCGAATCAAAGGGTTGGGCCGACTGCTGCTGGGCAAATACCTGCGCGGCCCTGTCCTCAAATCTTCAGGACAGCCCATCCGCCTCCTACGCTTCGCCATCGGACGGCATTTGACCTTCTAAAACCACCCGATCACTCGATCACTCCATCACCCACCCCGAGCCAACCCCTCCAACGCCTCACCCGACAGCCGACACCCCGTCCACTCCTCCTTCAGCTCTGCCCCCATCTGCTGATAGAACCGAATCGCGGGCTCGTTCCAATCCAAAACGCTCCACTCAAATCGGCCACAGTCCTGTTCCAAAGCATAGCGAGCCAGGTATTGAAAAATGGCGCGGCCAATGCCCTGACGTCGGTACTCAGGCAGCACAAACAGGTCTTCCAGATAAATCCCCGGTTTCATTAAAAAGGTCGAAAAATTGTAGAAATACAGGGCAAATCCGGCGGGCTCCCCGCCGCTCAGAGCCAGGACCGCTTCAGCATAGGGGCGCGGACCAAACAGATGTCGCTCTAGCGCCTCGGGCGTTCCAGTCACCTCATGAGAAAGCTTTTCATACTCAGCCAGCGCTTTGACCAATTTCCACAGCGTCGCTACATCTGCGGGCTGAGCCGGACGAATCTGAATTTGCGTCATCTCTAACTCGAGTGAGCCTGGGCTGAAACTGCCTCGGTATCGCTGCTGCTCGGCAGTTCTAGACAGTAGCCTGCGCCGTAGACTGTCTTGATGAACTTGGGGCGACGCGGTTCAGGTTCTAGCTTCGTGCGCAGGTGGCGAACATGGACGCGAATTGTCTCGATATCGTCGTTGGGGTCGTAGCCCCATACTTCCTTGAGGATTTCGCTGGGAGAAACGGTTTGGCCATGGCGCTGGAGCAGGCAGTGGAGCAGCTCAAACTCTAGGTGAGTTAGCTTCACTGTGCGGTCAAACCAGATCGCCTCAAACCGCTCAGGTACAAGCGTCAGTGGGCCATAGTCGAGAATCTCGCTATGCTTCGCCGCCTGGGGAATGCGGTCAGTCCGGCGCAGCAGCGCTCGCACCCGAACCAGCATTTCCTCAAGCTCAAACGGTTTGGTCAAATAGTCGTCGGCCCCGGCGTTGAAGCCGTTCACTTTATTTTGAGTTTGGCCTAGCGCCGTCAGCATAATCACCGGGATGTCTGCGGTGCGGCTATCGCGCCGGAGCCGCTGGCAGACCGTAAAGCCGTCTACCTTAGGCAGCATCAGATCGAGCATGATTAGGTCGGGGATCAGCTGGACCGCTAATGCCTGACCCTTTACCCCGTCACTGGCCTGGCTGACGTCGTATCCGGCCATCTCCAGGTTGATGGCTACTAGCTCGGCAATCGCCGGATCGTCATCAATCACAAGGATACGAGGCATCTTAAAATTAGGTTGTCAAATTAGGTTATCAATTTTGTAGGCTTAAGTCAGAACCTGTTGACCGGCTGAATCAAGGCTCCAAAGTGGGTCTGACCTGGTAATAGCTTAAGATTTTCTTCAAATTATAGCAAGATAGCCAGACTGGCAAGCGACTATACCTAGCATCTATGCTGCGTCACGGCGGCTCAGCCCGCACAACTTAGCCAATCGACAAAAACTCCCCAGGTAGGATTCGAACCTACGACCAATCGATTAACAGTCGACCGCTCTACCACTGAGCTACTGAGGAACGCGTATCCCATAGTACCCAAAAGGGAATTGATTTGACAAGGCAATTCTTCAACCGAACCCGAACCGGGCCTAGTCGGGCAGCCCCATCCGCAGCTGCCGTAGCCGGGACTGAGCCTCTGGGTCAAGCGAGCCTAGCAGCCGCCCGGCCCGACCCTTAGATGACTTTTGCCGTCGCCGCACTCGCCCCATCGCCAGCATCAGCTCACGCTGCAGCTGCGTCGCCGACATCCACTCTGCCCCGTAGCCAATCACGGTTTGGCGATGTACTCGGTCAGAGGTGGCGACGATCAGCCGCTGACGAAATTTCCGCGAGTCATGCCGAAACTGAGCGCAGGCCCGCTCGATGTAGCTGTCTGCCGTTTGGCCGAAATGGGTATAGTGAACCGACAGCTGCGGTGTGACGGCTTCCTGACTGGAGGCGGTAGGCTGAGCGTAGGCATCAAACACCAGCCAGGTTTCAAAGCCCTTAAAGGCACTGTAGTTGGCCAAGTCCTCGGTCAGCTGCTGTCGCGCCGCCTCATAGCCTTTTTCAGCTTTCAAGCTCACGAGCTCAGGCCAGGCACCAACGATGTTATAGCCATCGACAAGAAGAATTGCTGAAGACGGTGACCGAGCCATAGCGATCTCTAGATGAGAGGGATGGGCCAGATTAGAAAAGCACTAACAGAAGCATAGTCTAGCCAATATAGTTTAACGGGTTGCTGAGTTCTGTGCCCTAAGCAGCAAAATGAGTCAGGCCCCCAGCAGCTTTTGTTTAATCCGCTGGGGATCGCCTTGCTCTATGACATGTCCGCCTGCCAGCAGAAAGGCGCGATCGCAGTAATCTAGCTCCAGCAGCCGATGGGTCACCCACAGCGCCGTCAGCCCGCGTGTCTTGACCAGCTCCTGCACCTGCTTTACTAGGGCAATCTGGCTGTCCGGATCGAGCAGCGCCGTCGGTTCGTCCAGCAGCAGAATCTGGCACTGCTGGGCGATTGCACCCGCGATCGCCACTCGTTGCTTCTGGCCGCCGCTGAGGGCATAGATGGGGCGACGCTGGAAATGCTCTAGATGAACTGCCGCGAGGGCGGAAAGTACTCGCTGCCGCACTTGGGAAAAGGGCAGCTGCTCTGCCACCAGCCCAAAGGCCACATCGGCCCCAACCGTCGGCATCACTAACTGATGGTCAGGGTTCTGGAAGACGAACCCGACTCGTCCCTGGAGCTGAATTTGGCCTGACTGCCGGTCGAGCAGCCCGGCTAGAATCCGCAGCAGTGTAGACTTGCCGCTGCCATTACTGCCCAGGAGCATGCCAAATTCTCCTGGGTTAACCGTCAGCGAGCAGTGCTGGAGCACGGTATCCCCTGAAGGCCAGCTAAATCCCAAGTCATTGACCGCGATCGCGGCTGTAGCCTGTTCTCCAGCCCCTAACGAGCTGGCCGAGCTGGCCATCGCAGCCTACTCTGCCGCCAGCGCAAAGAAGCCAGGCGCTTTGCCCGAAGCGGTAGTGCTACCAGACTTCTCATAAACTTGGACGGCGGCGAGTTCGCTGACCAGTACCGCCAGCTTTTTGTCGGGCTGCTTATCGCAGGTCAGCTCCACCATCACGGGCGAGCCGGAATTCAGAGCTTTGGAAATTTCGCCATAGGCAGCCTCGGCGGCTTCGGCAGTCTGCTTTTGAATCGAAAGCGGTAGGGCCGTATGCTTTAGCGTGAGCTCGAGAATGTACATGAGGCAGTAAGTTGACGGTAAATATTATTGATTAGAAGGATAGAAACAGACTATGTCGGCTCCATGCCCGGCTTTCAGTATGGCAAATTTAGCTCCATTCCCGCAGCGGCCAACCGAAATCGCTGAAATCTACCCTTCGGCAGATCTTAAAATATTTGGATCGACCCTGCGGTTTCGATAAAAATGTTCATATAATGAGAGCTACGGTAAAGTTTAGTAAACCTACTCTCACTTTTTAACGGTCAGGCATTATTTTATCTGTCCTTTAAATGTAGAGTCAGGCTTTTTCCGTTCTTATAGATAACATTGGAGATTTGCTCTATGACCATAGCAATGGGAAGAGCGCGAGCGAGTCGGGGATGGTTCGACATCCTGGACGACTGGCTAAAGCGCGACCGATTTGTCTTCGTAGGCTGGTCTGGTTTGCTGTTGTTTCCCTGCGCCTATC
>NZ_JADEXG010000035.1 GCF_015207255.1 Vasconcelosia minhoensis LEGE 07310 | reverse complement strand
CCCCAGGGCCAGACTGCCCCCCAGCAGTAGCCCCTGCTGAAGCTGTTCCTGGGTCTCCCTCAGGTCTTGAGTGCTCTGGCTAGCTCGGACATAGCCTCTGAAGGCCTTGGTCGGCGCATCGGGGTCGTCTTCAAACACGGCAATGGTCAGGGTGCGAATCGGCTGGGCCGCTTGCAGGGTGGCTGAGCCGACCTGGGGTGGGGCGCTGAGGCTAATCGAACCGCGCTTGGCCAAAAGCTCACCTTGGGCATCAAACCACTCCAGGCTCTGGCGATCGCGGTTAAAAATATCCCGCCAGGGAACTTCATCAAGCTGGTTGAGATAGACTTCGCCCGCCGCTTCAACTTCGCCTACAGCGAGTGTGGCCGACTGGGCCAAGGTCAGCAGCTTGTCGTCGAGCTGACGGTAGAGGCTGCGCCAAAAGAAGAGGTACACCCCCAGCCCTGCCAGGGCTAAAATCGTCGCCATCACCGAGAGCTGGTAGCCCAGCAGCTGCCAGCGCAGACCGCTGAAGATGGAATCTTTCGAACCGCTTTCTAACTTTTTACGCATTTTCGAGCTGCTTGAGCCGATAGCCCAGGCCGTAGACGGTCTCAATTAAATCCTTAGGCGCGCCCGCCGCGCTCAGCTTCTGACGAAGGCTCTGGACATGCACCTTGACGGTAGATTCATCCGGCATATTGTCAAAGGCCCACAGCCGCTCTAGCAGCTGTCCCCGGCTAAAGACCTGACGGCTGTGGCGCAGAAAAAATTCGAGCAGGCTGTATTCTTTCGGGCTCAGTTCAATCGGCTGCTGCCGATAGGTGACCTCACAGCAGCTGGGGTCGAGGCGCAGCTCTGCCCAGCAGAGAATCGGTGGCGTACTTAGGTCGCCGCGCCGCAGCAGCGCTCGCACTCGTGCCGCCAGTTCCTGGAGGTGAAAGGGTTTAACGAGATAGTCGTCGGCCCCGGCGTCCAGCCCTAGGACGCGATCGCTAATCGTATCCCGGGCCGTCAGCATCAGAATGGGGGTCTGGTCGCCCGCCCGCCGCAGCCGCTGGCAGAGCTCAATCCCATCCATCTGCGGCAGCATCAGATCGAGCAAAATCAGGTCGTAACAGCCCGTTGCCGCATAGTCCCAGCCGTCCCTGCCATCATAGACTACATCGACGGTATGGTGCTGATCGGTCAGATCTTCTAGCAGCGCATCGGCGATACGCTCGTCGTCCTCGACGATCAAAAGTCTCATGGCAGCGGCTGGCCTCTGGAGAGATTAGACAGCGTTTGGGTTCGATGATATCGAAGGGTTGGGGTTAATCTCCCATAGGGTAGCCCAAAGTGAGATTTCAGCAATGGAAACAATGCGAATGGGAGCGACTCAATAACGCTAAACCCTTTTTTCTTAGGGAGGTTTAGGTATTTCTATCGTCTTTGATATTGACCCCTTTCCAAGTTTTTTACTTTTGCTCGTTAGCTTAAGACCATTGAACTGTTTCTATCCGGAGTTAATGCAGATGCTAAAGCAGGATCTGACCCATATGTTAGCGGGTATCCCTTGCTCCACTCAACCGCATGTCGAGAAAGTAGATGAGAACAACATGCGTGCGGCAAGCGATCGCGAAGTTATCAATCTAACTGAACAGGTGACGACTGACGAGATCGAGACGGCATTAGCAAATCGTCCCTACTACCCTTATCGCTATCTGTTCTCATCGGAGCCGCTCAGACAGCGGCTGGTTAAGTATGTTCTCCAGCGCACACACGGCGTCTATATCATCCTACAGCGGCCGCTATCCCCAGAACGGGAGCAGCTTCTGATCGGTTCGCAACAGGCAAAGATTCGAGAGCTGGTGCATCAGGGAATCGGCGAAATCGCCCTGGCTCATCTGGCACAGAAACGCTATAAAGCGTTTCACCTACGCAACCTACATGACCCAATCTTTCAAAATTAGTTTGGCTTAAAGCCCGCCTGTTTGTTCGTTCTCACAAGGCTCATACCCTCAAGAGCGGTAGCTACCCAAACCTATCCCTATCGCTCTTGAGGATCGACTTATTGTTTCAAGGGTTTGCTCTATGGTTTTGGTTAAAGACGGCTTAGTTGAATCCGCGATCGCCACGGCAGCGCTCCTGATGATATCCTCACCCGGCTACGCAATAGCCCGCCCGCGGTCGGACCGCGGGCTCAGTGCCGACGTGGCAACAGACGCGGTTCCCACGCTCAAACCCGGCAGCTCTGGCCAACCCGTTGCCGATGTGCAACAAACTCTATTGGCAGCAGGGTTTTATAACGGAGAAGTCGATGGTCAGTATGGTATCGAGTCGCAGCAGGCGGTAGGGGAGTTTCAGTCCTATTTTGGGCTACCTCGCGACGGTATCGTTGGGATTGCGACCTGGCAGGCGCTAATTTACTCAAGCAGTGGGCTACCGATTAATTGATGAAAGAAACAATCAGCCCGCCTGCTAGCCAGACGTATGCCACGATTGCCAGCCAAAATAGAACTGTCTCAATTACGCTTTGCCCACCCCCATGGTGATGATGGCTCTCGCTTTCACCCCCAAAGCGTAGCCAGGCTAGAACACCGCTCAGGGCTAGAAAGGCGAGGTTGAGAAAGAAGGTGTAATCAATGGCAAAGCGATCGCTCTGGCCGCCGCCGCTGGCACTCTGGGGCAGCAGCCCTAATAGAGAGAATCCATAGTGTAAAACAAGGGAGGTCGCGATGAGCGAAGCAAACAGCAAAGCCAAAATATAAAGGGCCATTTTCCAGCCATAGTATTTCGCATTCACCCGAATGACGGGAAAAACCACCAGGTCGCTAAAAATGAAGGCCATTACGCCAGCAAAGCTGACGCCGTTGCCGTAGAGTACTGCCGCCAGCGGAATATTGCCCATTGAGCCGATAAAGGTAAAGAAGGCTGCAACGGGGCCGACGACAATATTTTCTAACAGCGCTAGAAAGCTAGGATTGTTTCCCTCACCTGCTCCAATGAAGAGCGTTTGGAAAAAAGCTTGGGGTACAAAGGCCGAGATAATTCCCGCGATAGTAAACCCGACGGTGACGTCCTTCCAAACCATTCCCCATTCCATAAAATACTTCTGGGCTACCTGCTGCCAGCCTTCCTTGCTCTGGATTTTCTCCTTCCAGTCCGTATCGCTGCCGTCACTCTGGTTTTCTCCCTCTTCCTCGCGTAAACGTTTACGCGCTTGCCGAATCAGATTTCTGGGCCGGGTTGCTTTGACAAACAGCCAAGCGAACAAAATCAGTAGGACGCCGCCGACATACTCGCCCACGACAAACTGCCAGCCCAGAAATACCGCAATAATGATGCCTAGCTCAATCACCAGATTGGTAGACGCCAGCAGGAACGCGATCGCGGGAATAAACCCAGCCCCCTTTTTGAACAGCGACTTGGTTGTAGACAGCGCCGCAAAGCTACAGGAGCTTGAAATAAAGCCAAAGAATGTTCCCAAGGCGACACTGCCTTTACCCGCCTCACCCATGGCTTTCTGCATGCGATCGCGGGTGACAAATACCTGAATCATGCTGCTGACGATGTACCCCAGCACAAAAGCCCAAAGCGCTTTCCAAAAGTATCCTAGAGAGGTCAGCGCCGCTTCGCTGTAGGTCTGCAAGAAGTCCATGTTTATTCCTGTGAGGTTATCGTCAGCCGTAGACTAGACAAGAAGGTTTGGGCAGAAAGACAGAATCACCATAGGAAGCTATACGAGCCTCAGCATCTGACTAGGGAAATATCTAAATAATGTAGCCATTGAGAGACGTCCTTTTCATCCCCATTTCACTTTTATGTGCAGACTGTGGCTCCAGCCCATACCCTCAGCGAGAAATTAGCTAACGGTGAGTTACGAAACCTTGAATTATTGGTCAGCAGCCTTCATAAAGCGTGCAGCCTCGGTAGCTCGAAAGTATACTGGTTACTGTAGGCTATGAACATTTTGAGGTGATGGTCATGGGATTAGACGACAGAGTAGACGCAACCGCTAAAAACATTGAAGGCAAGGTGCAGGAAGCGGTTGGTGAAGTAACCGGCGATCCGAAAGATAAGGCTGAGGGGCAAGCTAAACAGGCTGAAGCCGAAGTCCAGCATGCTGCCGAAGATGTAAAAGACGAGCTGAAGAAGGGCATCGACCAGGCATAGCGCTCGAAACGAGAGAACTCAGCTAGAAAGCTGAAAAAGCAGAGGGCTGACTCAATGAGTCAGCCCTCTGCTTTTTGGCATATACCGCCCCGCTAGCGCAGGTGCAAAAGTATCCCTCAAGACATAGGGCAGCCATAGCCGAATCGTTTAAATTATGAGTATTCATACCTATTGGGTATTCTCTAGGGACCAGCATGAATATTTCAACGGGAATGTACATGGCTAACCGTTTTTATGTTAACTTTTGTTACTTTGATTAATTAACGCTTGACAAGTTGACAAACCGGAAGGCCGCAGTTAAAATTTATTACAATTGAGTTTATATGTTTGACGTTTTCAGCGGTATGCCCATTGCAACGCTGACGATTTAAGTGAACTGTTACATCTAAAGGAGAGGACATCATGGATATGCCCGGAAAGCTAACCCTTGAGCAGGAATTCAAGCTGCAGGTCCTGCGCGACCAGGTCAAAGTCCTGAGCGTAGAGCAGGCTCAGGAGTATGTCGTTGAAGTTATGCGTCAGATGATGGTGAAGGACAATCTGGTTAAGCATTTGCTGAAGAACGCCTAGTCCTGAAGGCAGAACTCTAAATTTGGGGACTGAATTCTATAGCAGCTGAAAAATGGGCCACAGTGCTGAGAGCGTATTGTTCACCTTCCAAGCACTGTGGCCCCTTGATTTAGGCCCATTGATTTATCTGATGATTTATCAGAGATTTGAGCCTGCCTAGCTGCCCAGGGGCACTACTACCGGCTTCGCGTCTACAAACTGCAGCACATGCTGAAGTGCAAACTTCACCTGATCCGGACGGCGGGTCAGTTCGGTATTGAGGCCATCGATGGCCTGAGCCAGCAAATAGTTATCTAGCAGGATTTGCAGCTCAGACTGATGCGGCGGGAGAAAAGCAGACTGGCTAGCAGTTTCCAGGTAGGCATGGAGAAATCCTGCACTCACCCAGCGCTCCCAAAACTGGCCCCACTGGGCCATCCGAGTAGCCTGCTCGGGATGGATGATGCCGCTTTCGACCTCATTTTCAAAGGCATAGCTGACCGCGTAGTGGAGAGATTGTAGCAGCCCGGCTACGTCGCGCAGGGGCGATCGCTTCATTCGCCGCTCGTTGACGGTCAGGCTGGCCTCGCCTTCAAAGTCAATCAAAATGAAATCCTTACCGGTATACAGCACCTGCCCTAGGTGATAGTCGCCATGGTAGCGAGTGCGCAGCGCGGTAATTCGCTGGTCTAGGATGCGCCGAAAGCGTTCTAAGTAGACTTGCTGCTGCTGGAGCAGCATTTTGGCCAGGGGCTGGGCATCGGCGGGCAGGCTGCGATACTGCTCCTTAAGCTTAAGAAAGACCTGCCCCACCAGGTTGCGATCGTACTGGTAGATTGAGCGCTGATAGAACGAATTAAACGGCTCTGGGGAAAAGTTGGGGTTGCTTGTGTCTGATGCTAGAACCCGATGCAGCTCTGCCGTGCGCTGACCCAAGAGCTGAATATTGGCGAGGTAAGTCCCAATGGTGCGGGAGGCAAAGCGCCGAGCCTCGTCGTTCGGCTCTGGTTCATCAAAGGCAGTCTGGAGCGCTAGTAAAGCCCCCTCAGGAATCGGCACTTTGCCCTCATTCTGCTGAATGGCGATCTGGTCAAAGAAGTTCCGCAGACTGTCTAGGGTATACTTCCAAGCATTCTGAACATCGGGGATGTACTCCTGCAGGATGCCAACCGTCGTCGGCTCTGACTTAGCCTGGCGGTAGTCCAGATATCCGGCGATGGAGGTGATGTTGTCGGTGTACTGATGCTGGTCTAGAAACCGCCGAATCTCTAAGTCAGGGTTAATCCCGGCCTCAACCCGACGGAACAGCTTGAGGATGAGCTGGGAGTCACCGCTGTCTTTAGCGCTGTCTGAATAAATAATCGATATATTCTGATAGTCGCCGTCCACCAGGGTCGCTTCGACCTCGCCTGAATGGCCGCCCAGCTGCTCGAAGAGCTCGGTTGCCTGGGCAGTCAGCTGGCCAGCCATACCCTTATAAGCTCCATTCTGAGCGATGGTGTTCAGCAGGGACGCGAGAAAATCCTCGTTCGCTAACGCACTATAGAGCACGGCAACCTCGTCGCTGCCGGCGGTTCGCACCCGGGCAAAGACCGCTTGGGGCTTGTCTGCTAGCAGCCGCAGGGCCAGCTCACCGGCGGTGTAGTCCAGCAGCAGCATGTAGGTTTCGGGATCGCCCTGGATGTAGCTCAGCCGCAGATACAGCAGCTGGGCTTCGCCGGTGGGATAAGGAAGCGCGATCGCTTCCGTAATCTGAGCCGACTGCACGGCCCGACTCTTGCCGTTGAGCATGTCGTTGCGAGTCAGGTAGCTCGGCAGCAGCGTTTCTAGCGCTTCCCGGGCACGGGGCTGCTGGAGCAGCGCTGTCCAGCTGCCGCTGAGGCTGAGGGTGGGAATTTCGACCAGCGGCTGGGGCTGCTGCGCACTCGGCTGTGGCTTCAGTGTGAACCAGTAGAACGCATAGGGGCCAATGCTGAGAAAATAGGGCTGGTCTTCGCCGACGGCGGGAAATTCGGACCGGCCAAAGATTTCAATTGGCACCCGACCTTCGAACGGCTCTAGGTCTAGCTCGACCGTCTGGGCAAAGCGGGAAAGGTTAGCCACTACCAGAATGTCCTCATCCTCGAAGCTGCGGGTAAAGGCCAGCACTTTGCGATTGTCGGGATGGAGGATGTGAAAATCGCCAGAGCCCAAGGCCCGATGTCGCTTGCGAGTCGCAATCAGCCGCTTGGTCGAGTTCAGCAGCGAGCTGGGAATCGACCGCTGAGTTTCGATATTGATCGTGTTGTAGTGGTATTCCGAATCGACAATCAGCGGCAGGTAGAGCTTGTGGGGGTTGGCCTGGCTGAAGCCCGCATTGCGGTCAGGGCTCCACTGCATCGGGGTGCGGACGCCGTTGCGATCGCCAATATAGACATTGTCGCCCATGCCGATCTCATCGCCGTAGTAGAGCACCGGCGTTCCCGGCAGCGAGAGCAGCAGGCTGTTCAGCAGCTCGATCTGTCGCCGATCGTTTTCCAGCAGCGGGGCTAGCCGCCGCCGGATTCCCAAGTTTAGCCGCATTTCGGGATCCTGGGCATAGACCCGGTACATGTAGTCCCGGTCTTCATCCGTCACCATTTCCAGGGTCAGCTCGTCGTGGTTGCGTAAAAACAGGCCCCACTGACAGTTGTCGGGAATCGTTGGGGTCTGCTGCAAAATGTCGCTGATCGGAAAAGTATCCTCCATCCGCAGGGCCATAAACAGGCGCGGCATCAGCGGAAAGTGGAAATTCATGTGGCATTCATCGCCGTCGCCGTAGTAGGCAGCAGCATCTTCGGGCCACTGATTGGCCTCGGCTAGCAGCATCCGGTCCGCATAGCGCTCGTCCACGTACCGACGCATCTTTTTGAGAAAGGCGTGGGTCTCCGGCAGATTTTCGCAGCTCGTGCCCTCGCGCTCGTACAGGTAAGGCACCGCATCCATCCGCAGGCCGTCTACGCCCATCTCCAGCCAGAAGTCGAGCACCTCGAAAACCGCCTGCTGCACCGCTGGGTTGTCGTAGTTCAGGTCGGGCTGATGGCCATAAAAGCGATGCCAGTAGTAGGCCTTAGCAACCCCGTCCCAGGTCCAGTTAGAGGTTTCAAAATCCTGGAAGATAATCCGCGCTTCCTGATATTTCTCGGGTGTATCGCTCCAGACATAGAAATCTCGCTCGGAGCTGCCTTTGGGTGCACGCCGGGCCCGCTGGAACCAGGGATGCTGGTCAGAGGTATGATTGACGATCAGCTCAATAATCACCCGAATATCGCGCTGATGCGCCGCCGCTAGAAAATCTTTGAAGTTTTCCAGGGTGCCGTAGATCGGGTTGACGTCGGTATAGTCGGCAATGTCGTAGCCATCATCACGCAGCGGTGAAGGGAAGAAGGGCAGTACCCAAACGGCCGTCACGCCCAGCTCTTGCAGATAGTCTAAGCGGTTAGCCAGGCCGCGAAAGTCGCCGATACCGTCGCCGTTACTGTCGGCAAAGGCCCGAACAGGTACTTCATAGATGATGGCATTTTTGAACCAGAGCGGATCATTTTTAAGGGTCATTCTGTCGTTGGGACGTGTTTTCCGATTTCAAAATAGCTGAAAATCCTACTATTTTCTATGGCCTGGACTATATAGTTGCCGCAAAGCCGCCCGGTTTTTGGAGTTTTTATCGGATTTGCCGCTGGGGCTGCTCAAGTCAATAGCCGCTTTTTAGTTTTTCCTGAGCGCTTAATTCACTGAAAGTTGACAAGGTCGCCCACTTTGAAGCCAGCAGGCGCTTGTTTAAAGCTCGTGTTAAATCCTCAAAAAGCTTGCCCAGCTGCCCTACTGAGTTTATTCAATCCTGGGCTTTAATAGGGAAAGGATAGTTTTGATACCTGCCCGTTTCAGTATGGGCCTCAGTATGCGCATAGAGTCATTGGCAGATAAAAATTTCACGATAGGCGCTGCGATGCCCGCTGCTTTTCCTGGTATGAATCCCTATTTAGAGCATCCTGACCGGTGGCACGAGCTGCACCAGGAACTTATCTATGCGCTGGCTGAAGACCTACGCAGAAAGCTGCTTGAGCCATATCAGGTGGTGATCAAATCTCAAAACTATCGAGTCAGCGGTGAAGATGCCCTGATGGTAGGCATTGTCGAAGCAGTGTCAGTCCGCCGCCCTGACACTGCTGCACTCGATAGTCCTGCTACAGACGATAGCTACTATGACGGTCTCCCCGCGGTGGAATGTTCCCAACCGGAGCGGCCTTTTCAACCCATCGATGTGCTGGTACCCGTGCCTCAAGAAGTGGCAGAATTGTCTCTGGAGATCGTTGATCTAAACACCCAGAACCCGGTAACGCGGGTAGAGATACTGTCTCCGGCCAAAAAACGAGCGGGGCGGGGCCGACAGGTCTACGAACATTACCGTGAGGCGATCATTGCCAGCTCGACGCACCTGGTTGAAATCGATCTGCTGCGCAGCTGGGAGCCAACGGTCATTTACAATCCTTACGGCGATAGCGATTACCGCATTCTGGTTAGCCGCAGCGAACAGCGTCCCAAGGCAGCTCTGTATACCTGGGATGTGCAGGAGCCTATTCCAGTATTTCCGCTGCCGCTGCAAGGAACCGATGGCAGTATCGAGATAGATCTAAAGCAGCTGCTCGACCGGGTGTGCGATCGCGCCAGCTTCGATAGCCAAATCGACTATCAGCGCGATCCCCTGCCGCCGCTGCCGCCGGACTCTAATAGCTGGCTAGACAGCTTCCTTCAGCAGTCCGGGTGCAGAACTTAAACCAGTCCCTAGTGCCCGATCCCAGCGGAAAACTTCTATGATGGAATAATCCGCTCATAGACGACTTGGGACGACTTGGAATGACCGTTCAACTGACGCTGCCCAGCGCCATCGAAAAGCAAACCTGGACCTGGCGCGGCTACAGCATCCGCTATGCCGTCCAGGGACAGGGACAGCCGCTGGTCTTGCTCCACGGCTTTGGCGCTGCGCTGGGCCACTGGCGCAAAAATATTCCCATCCTGGCGGCGGCGGGATACCGCGTCTATGCGTTAGACCTGCTGGGCTTTGGCGATTCAGATAAGCCCGCGATTGACTACGCCATGGAGCTGTGGGAGCAGCTGATTCACGACTTTTGGCAGGCCCATATTCGGCAGCCTGCGGTGTTTGTCGGCAACTCGATCGGCGGGCTGATGACGCTGATGACCCTGGCCCACTTTCCCGAAACCGCTGCGGGCGGCGTTTTGCTCAACTGCGCGGCTAGCCTCAACCATCGGCCAGAAGATTTGCCAGGGGCAATGCGAACGGTAATGGGACTATTTTCTCGCCTGGTGAGTTCCAAAGTCGTCGGGCCGTTCCTGTTCAACCAGGTACGGCAGAAGCGCAGAATTCGCGGCTCGCTGCGGCAGGTCTATGCCAACCGTGAGGCGATTACCGAAGAGCTGGTGGACCTGCTCTACCAGCCCGCTAGCCAGCCCGGCGCGCAGCAGGTGTTTGCCTCAGTGCTGACTGCGCCCCCCGGCCCCCGGCCCGCCGAGCTGCTACCCCAGGTGCAACAGCCGCTGCTGATACTTTGGGGCGATCGCGACCCCTGGACACCGCTCACGGCGGCTGGCCTCTACCAGGCGTTGGCAGCCGACCCGGAACGCGCAGTTACGTTTCAAACCATCGACAATACGGGCCACTGCCCCCACGATGAGCGGCCCGAAGTCGTGAATGCGCTAATTTTGGACTGGCTATCCGAACAGGGACTAGGGTCAGCTGAGATACGCGAATTCTGACGGAAGAACCCATAAAAAAGTGGGGGATACGAGTCGTATCCCCCACGGCATGAACTAACAGCCCATAGCCCAGCGGACTATGAAATCTCAATTTCGGTAGCGGCGGTATCTACCGTCATCGCCGTCTCGCTCGGCTGAGCAGTGGCCGGTTTAGACATGGCCGACTTCACCGAATTGATTTCTTTTTCTGCGGCCTTGGCATACCAGGCTTTGAAGCCGTTCCACCGCTGCTTAACCGCGCCATAGCGATCGCCATAGCGTGCTTTCAAAGACTCGTCAAATCCGCTAGCCTGGGTTTGCGCTTTGGGCAGCCAGCTCTCTTTGAAGATTCTCGCGATCGCTCGAAATAGCGCCTGAATTCGGTCGGGCGTTTCCTGGGAGGCCTCTTCTTCTACCCAGGACTGGTTAACTTCGCTGACGGCAGCCTGACTCGTTTGCTTGATATTCTCTGCCGCTGTTTTGGTCAGTTCTTTGGCTACCGGACTGAGCACCGTTGTGCCCGCTTTGAGCTCGGCAGCCGTCTCCGTAAAAGCGGTGCGAAGGATCTTGCCAATCCGGCGAGACCGCAAACCGGCTTCTTCCTTCAGCTTTTTCATGTTCTCGGAAGTTTCTACCTGCTCGGTCTGTTCGGCCTGTGCCTGTTCTAGATAGTTAGACATGATCTGTCTCCTGTTGTTGGTTAAGATTTTGTTGCTAATAGAGATGCGGCGGGTAAAAGTTTCTCCGACTAGCCGACTGAAACAGCCTCTACATCGATAACTTGGCCAATCTGTTCAGCTTCTTGTTCGGGAGTTGTCCTAGCACTAGAAGCCGCTGCCGAACCTTTTTTAGACTTGAGTGACTCGGTCACGATTTGGCTGACTTCCGTCAATAGCAGCGTGGCTATCAGGCCATCATCTACCCAACCAATCAGGGGAATCACGTCTGGAGAGATGTCGATGGGGCTGACCAGGTACAGCAGCGTTCCCAGCACAACTAACCACCGATACTTAGAATTTCGAATGGCCTGGCGATAGGCATTCTGAAACTGGTGCAGCAAAAATGTTTTTCTCATCTTTCTCTCTCGAGCTGACATTTTGATTATGTCAAAGGGTTCTGTAAACTTCAGGTGTAGATTCCCCCTGAGGGATGTCGTAGAATTACACCGAAACGACCGTATAGGGTTAACCGATGCTTTTTGATGCCTATGCCCCCCAGAAATTCTACGACGAGTATTTTGCGGCGGCGGGTCAGCCCCGGGCAGTGGTTGAGCCTTTGCTCCAGTGGTTTCGCGAACAGCCGCCGGAAGCCGCCCTACAGGCTCAGGCCAAAGCGCAGCAGGTGCTGGAGGAGCTGGGGGCGACCTTTACCTTCGACGGTGAAGAGCGGGTGCTGCCGTTTGATATCCTGCCGCGAATGATTGCCGCCCCGGTGTGGGAAACCCTGACGGCGGGTTTAAAGCAGCGGGTGATGGCGCTCAATCAGTTTTGTGCCGATATCTATGGTGAGCAGAAAATTGTCAAGGATGGGGTGATTCCGCGAGAAATCGTGGAGTCGGCGGTGGGTTTTTTGCCCGGCTGCATGGGGATGAAGCCGCCTAAGGGCATCTGGTGTCATATCAGCGGGACGGATCTGATTCGCGATCGCGAAGGTCAGTGGCATGTGCTGGAAGACAACCTGCGGGTGCCTTCGGGGATTGCCTATGTGCTCAAAAACCGCCAGGCAATGCAGCGGGTGTTGCCCGGGCTGCTAGCGCAGTATGAGATCGAGCCGGTGGAGACCTACGGTCAGGTTTTGGAGCGGACGCTGCGGCAGCTGGGGGATGGCGCGATCGCGGTGCTCACCCCCGGCCCAGACGAGTCGGCCTATTCTGAACATGCCATGCTGGCCAAGCAGACCGGCGCGGCTCTAGTGGAACCGGAAGCGTTAACCCTGGTAGACGGTTGCCTCCAGCGCCAAACGCCCCAGGGGCTGAAGCCAATCGACATCATCTACCGTCGCGGCGATACGCAGCTGATCAACCGAATCAGCCTGGACGGCTACGACTCGGGACTGGAGGGCATTATCGACCTCTGCCAGCAGGGCCGCCTGACTCTAGCCAACGCCATGGGCACCGGCATCGCAGACGACAAGGTAATCTATGCCTGCGTCCCCGACATGATTCGCTACTACCTAGACGAATCGCCCAAGCTGCCGAACGTCCCCACCTATCTCTGCTGGCGCGACTCGGACCGGTCCTACGTGCTGGATCATCTCGACCAGCTGGTCGTCAAGTCTGCCAGCGAAGAAGGCGGCAAGGGAATGCTGGTCGGCCCCAACGCCAGCCAGTCTGAACGAGCCGATTTTGCCGAGCGGATTAAGCAAGACCCCAGGGGCTATATGGCTCAGCCCACTGTCTACCTATCGCAGATTCCCACTTTTATTGACGACAGCCCAGCAGGCCGTCACACCGACCTCCGGCCCTACATCCTGCATCAGGGAGACGACATCCACGTCCACCCCGGCGGCCTCACCCGCGTGGCGCTGACCGAAGGTAGCCTGGTTGTGAATTCAACCCAGGGCGGTGGCAGCAAGGATACCTGGATTCTAGGGTCTTAGCTTTGGGGTCCACTTCAATCATTGTGTTTGTGGTGTCTCCAAATTTCCGATAAATAGCATCCTTTGTCTCCAGCTTGAATTGCTGCAACTATGATCGCTTCTAAAAGTTCTACGTTTAGATCATCCGAATCATCGAGGGGATACAAAATCTTCTGGCGGTCTATATTAGTCGTAAATACTTCACCCCACTCATTGGAACTCGCAAATACACTATCTAAAATAGGCTTCACTTCTGACCTGAACTCGTCCTCTGAAATAATTCGCATAATCAGTCACATCGTAGACTGGTTTGAATTTTGAAAAACGGCGACTTCGTTAATTTCATGCACAGCATCTATCGCTTATTGCTCCTGTGAAGTAAGAAACTCAGCGCCTTTACTAGGTTTATCCAAATCATTCATGACTCGCTATTCCTGCGCTGCTAGCCACGTTGCCAGGTCGTCCGGGCTCGTGAAATCTAGTAATGCTTCTCCTAGAGACTCTAGCTGAGGGAGTGATAAGTCGTTGATCTGCGATTGCGCTGCTTCGGAAACTTCGCCCAGTTTACGAGTAAGCAACCGTAGGACGAACGATGTTGCCTCATCCCGCCGACCAAACTCCTCACCTTCTGCTCTAACTTCTTGATATACCCGAGTTTCTTGTAGCCTTACTCCCAGCATTTCCTCAACCTCTCGCTGACTCAGATGGGTAAACTTGTACACCATGATTGTCGTGACCATATCCATTATGGCTCGATTCATCGGTGGGGGCTGGTTTTCTCGCTGAGAACGGGCCAGCAGATTCCTGGCAGCCTCTGGCGCATCTGCTTCATCAATCATGGTTAGCGCTATCAGCGCTAGGTTTAGCGGCAGCTGGTCAATCTCGCCTAGCTCATCCAGGTAGACTCGATTCATCTGCTCGCATTCCAGCAGTGCGCGGTAAGGATGGGTCTGACGCTGCTCGGTTGTTCGCGAGGGATAGATGACTACGGCTTGCCAGTCGCTAAAGCGATCGCGGTTGCGATAAAAATACAGAAACAATTCGCCAAACAGCCGCTCATACAGCTGCTCGTCCTTTTGCAGCTGAACTATGCCTTCGGCAGGCTACGCCAACGCAGAAATAGACCACGCCTGGTGACTCCGACTCTGGCGGCAGGAACACGCCGTCAATTTCGAACCTGGGTTCTTTGACCGCAACGGCATCAAATCGGTAGTCCTGAGCGTTGGCTGGCGGATTGTCCAACAGCTCGAACAGTAGTTCGGGTGACTGTTGAAACAGATGGTAAAAGATGGAATCTCGCCGCATCAATCGGTGGCCTGCTAGCGGGTTTGGAAGATGTTTTGGATCATTTCTCGATCTGAGTGAGCGGTGGCGCGATCGAGTTCCAACAACTCACCCTCGCTGAGCTGCCAGCCCAGGGCTCCCAGGTTCTGCTCGGCCTGCTGGAGCGTCTTTGCCCCGGGAATAGGCATTGTGCCCTTGCAGATACACCAGTTCAGGGCCACCTGGGCCGGTGTTTTATTGCGAAACTGGGCAACTTCCTGGAGGCAGTCTAGCAGCGGCTGAATGCCCGGCAGCAGCCAACGAAAAAGCAGACCCCGCAGACCGCCCGGTAAGTCTGACCGATCGCTGTATTTGCCCGTCAACAGTCCTAGACAGAGGGGGCTGTAGGCAATCAGCCGAATTCCCAGCTGCTCGCACAGCGGCCTGAGTTCAAGTTCCGCGATTGGATAGGTTGATAGCAGCGAATATTGAACCTGGAGCGTTGCGATCGGGATACCCCGCTCAGCCAGTCGTTCGTGAGCCAGCTTTAGCCGCTTTGGGCCAAAATTTGACAGCCCGATGCCCTGTACCTGACCCTGCTCGTAGAGGTCGGCCAGGCCGTCTAAGAGCGGGCCTTCCTGCCAGGGCGCATAGTTAGCCGTAGACCAGTGCATCTGCGCTAAATCGACCGGCCTGCCGATGCGCTCAGCCGAAGCCTGACAGGCGGAGACCATCGACCCGCGGGTTAGCCGCCAGGGGTAGGCCGCCAGCTTCGTCGCAATGCAGATTTGGTCATGATTGGGGCCGCTGTAGTCCTGCGCAAATCGGCCTAGCAGCTGCTCGCTGCGGCCTTTTAATTTGCCAGTGCCGTAGGAATCGCCGGTATCAAAAAGGGTGACGCCAGCGCTGACGCAGCGGTTGAAGACGGCCTGAAGCTGCTCATCCATCTGGGAGTCGTAACCCCAGAGCAGGCGGTTGCCCCAGGCCCAGGTGCCGCAGCCCATAGGCATCGATGCAAAATTGAATGGCATGGGTGGATGGTATGATAAGTCACTAGGAACACCTTATCGCGTTGGCTAGCCGCTGAAAATTGCGGACGTTAGCAGGCTGGATTGACTGCCTATATCGATCAGCTAACCGATCAGCTATTTTTTTGAAGAGGTCAGCTGCCGCCGGGCGGACCCAAGTCGCGGACCCAATCGCCTAGAGACATGTCCCTCGGATCGTTGCCATCAGACACTGAGCTTTTCAACGCCCTCAAGTCAGGGAATGTGGAAGCTTTGGGCGAGCTGTACGATCGCTATGCGGCTTCGGTCTATGGCATGTCGCTGAGGGTGCTGGCTTCCCCCGATGAGGCCGCCGATCTGACCCAGGACGTATTTTTGAATTTGTGGCATCGCTCCACCTACGACCCGACTAGGGGAACATTTAAAAATTTTTTGCTGATGCTGACGCGATCGCGCGCCATCGACCGGCTGCGCACCCACGGGCGGCAGCGGAAGTTTCGACAGCGCTGGCAGCGAGCCGATACCGATGACCAGACGATACCTGCCCTCGACGGGCTGGAGGGGCTATCTCGCTCAGAGCAGGCTCAGGCGATGACTGAGGCGCTGACGCAGATTCCCGAAGCCGAACGCCAGGTGCTGGAGCTGGCCTATTTCAACGGTCTCAGCCAGTCTCAGATTGCCCAGCAGCTCGCCATTCCCCTGGGAACGGTGAAAAGCCGCTCGCGGCAGGGGCTGCTGAAGCTGCGCCGTCATTTACAGGAGTTTCTGTGATGGTGGAACGCTGGAATGAGCTGATGGCAGGCTATGTCCTTGGCGATTTGGATGCTGAGGAAAGACAGGAGTGGGAGGAAATTTTGCGATCGCACCCCGAACTGACGAACGAAATCAAGGAACTCCAGCAAACGGTTGCCTTTGCCTCTGAGCAGGCGCCCGCCGTAGAGCCGCCGCCAGAGCTGCGTGCGTCCCTTTTGGCGGCGGTCCGGGCCACTCCTCAAGAAAACGCCTCACCTAGCCTGTCGATTGTTCCCCCGCCGACTGCCGAGGTTTCGGTTCGGCCATCTGCCACGGCGCAGCCTGCCTCTCAGTCGCTTGCGTCACCGCAGAAGGGCTGGTGGCTAGGGCTGGGCAGCCTAGCGGCGGCAGCTTTGATCGCATTGCTGATCGACGATTTGCGACTGCGGAACCAGGTGCAGGAAGCGGCGGAGGTGATTGCTAGTCTAGAGCAGCAGCTAGAAGAAGCGGAAATTGCGATCGCAACTGCGCCAGCCCCGCCGCGAGTCTTTACCCTAGCCGGAACGGTGAATAGGGCTGAAGCCAGCGGCAGTATTACAATTGCGCCCGAGCAGCAGGCCACGATTGTGACCGTGCAGGATTTGCCCGCCCTGCCAGCAGGACAGGTCTATCGAATTTGGGGACTCGTCCCTGACCAGCCCCCCCTGCTCTACGGACAGTTTGAGACCGACGCCGATAGCCGCCTTCTGCCACAGGAAATTCCCCTACCGCCCGCAGCCGATCCAGCGGCGGTCACTCAGTTTCTGATCACGGCTGAGTCCGTGGACGCGCCGCCCCGCCCCCGGGGCACCTTAGTGATGCAGAGTCTTCCGGCTGGCTAGTCAAAGGCATCTCAAGCTCGCGTTTTACCTTTGTCTCTGGGCGGCTGCGCGATGCGGATAGCCCCTAACATCGCTTAGCGCCGTCGCTATGCCGTCCGGAACTTGTTGAATCACGCTGAAGCCGCCATCAGTCTCTAAAACGACAGCTTCAACGTCATCGATCAGGGCACTGCCGTTAGCCCGCAGGGCAGCGAGGACTTCGCCTTCGGTTACTCGCTCGCGTCTGAGTGCATCGTACTGAAATTTTCCCTGATAGAGCAGCAGAGTCGGTTCGGCCTTAATCCATCGAGTAAACTGGTCTGACTGTACCGCAAGCCAGGTAATCGAAAATTGAAACAAGGTCAGTAGAGCAAACGCCAAAATTCCTTGGAGTACAGAAACGCTACCCGATACCAGCATACTAGCCAAGATAGAGCCGTAGGCAATCGTAACGACAAAGTCAAAGGCATTCCACTTAGACAGCGTTCGCTTGCCCGAGACGCGCAGCAAGACCACGATGGTGATGTAACCTATGACGCCGACTACTAGCGTTTGCAGCAGAGCGTTCCAGCCATTAAAAAACATTTTAGTGCCAATAAAACTTTGTTGATTTGAACTCTATCAGTCAACAACGGCTGGCACGTCTTCCCGAGGAGTTAACTTCAGGCTCTCATCGGTATCGTCAGTCAGCCGATCCAGGATGCCGACGAATTCTCGTTCAAAGCTGACCTGGGCTCGATTGGTTCGACCGCCGACATAGAGCCGTTCGCCCACCTGCAGCGCCCAGACCTGGGAGTGTGAGACATAGCTCATCATCACGCCGACCATGAGTAAACCGAAGCCGGTATAGACCAGCGGAATTCCCGGGTCGGCCTTGATTTGCAGGCCGGTGCTGCCGATTAAGTCTTCGACAATCAGGTTGACGCCATTGACCTCAGTCGCCATCCCTGCTCGCACGGTCGAGATCAGCTCCCCCGTTTGGCCATAGACCAGCAGCGTTCCCTGCAAGTCTCTAGCGACTAGAGAAACGCCTGCACTCAGGTCGGGCTTAGTCGGCACCCAGGTGCCCCAGAGCCTGCCGCCCTGGGCTTCGAGTTCAGCCATCGGTAGCTGAAAAGTTGGGCTATTGTTGATCCGCACCCGCACCGCCGCAACGGCCCAGTCAGCCTGATAGAGCGTCACCCGACCATAGCGCAGCGGCTGATTTACCCAAATGGTTTTGCGTTTGACTTCTTCGCCCTGTCGGTCGAGCACGGAGAGGTCAGAATAAAACTGTTCAATCCGGCCCTCGGGCGTATAGTCAATCCAGAAGCGATTGACGTGGACGGACCAGTCCTTGGGAATCTGTGCCGCTGCCCAGGGTCCTGCGTCAAAGATGTTGCGAATCTGAAAGGTCTGGCCGCTGGGCACCATCTCCTGGGCAAAGAAGCCAGTCATTGCCCCCCACATCGCCCCCAGCAAAATCAGCAGCATACTGGCATGGACGACAATCGGGCCAATCCGCCCGACCAGCCCCTTATGCGCATAGAGCGAATCATCCCGCCGAAAAATCCGATAGCGGCGCTGTTCCAATAGCGGCGTGAGCTGGTCGAGCGATCCCTGACTCAGCTCCGTACTCAGGGCCATTTTCTCAAACTGGCGCGGTTTGCTATAGAAATTCCAGGTGCGAGAAAACCAGCGCAGCGCCGTAATCTGGCGGGTAAAGGTGCAGGCGGTCAGGCTAGCCCCAAACAGAATCAGCAGCGACAGAAACCACCAGGTGCGGTAAACATGGTCCAGCCCCAGCGTCAGCAGCACTTTCCAGCTGAGAAAGCCAAACAGGGCAGGCTCCTCAGGATAGTTGGTCTGATAATACGACAGCGATTGCCCCTGCTCAATCACGGTACCGCTAACGCTAAAAACCGCGATCGCAAGCAGCAGCACAATCGCCAGCCGCAAATCTGCCAGCAAAGGCACCAAATCCTTTCGAAAATACCGCCTCACCCCAGTCAACCCATCCATGCTTTACCTACTTAGACCCTCTTCAACCCAATCCTCCGCACCTAACCCTATGAGGGCATGGGGACCATGCCCCTACCCATCCACCCTTCACCCATCTACCCTAAACCACCGCCCCCAGCCGCGACACCAGCGAGAAAACCCCAAACCCAATCAGCAGCACTCCGCTCACCGGCGAAATCCACCCCGACCATTTACGAATCGACAAAAATTGTTTGATTGACGCGGTAAAAATGCCAGCCACCACCAGCGGCGCGACATAGCCCAGCGCGTAGGCCAGCAGCAGCGAGCTGCCTAGGACAGGATCGCCTTTTTGCCCTACCCAGGCCAGCAGCGTTGCCAGGACCGGCGTGCTACAGGGGGAAGCCACCAGGCCAAAGGTCAGGCCCAGCAGGTAGGACTTAATTGAGCGGGGAATATCGTTCTGTAAGAAATCAATATCGGTGAAGGCGGGCAGCGGCGGCAGCGGCAATGCTTCCAGCAGGTTCAGACCCATGAGGATTGCGATCGCGCTCACCACAATTGGCAGCCCAATCCCAATCTGGCCATATACCCAGCCCAGACTGCTGGCGGCGATCCCCAGCCCGGCTAGCGTCGTCGCCAGGCCAAAGGCAAACCACATAGACTGCCCGGCGGCCTGCCAGCGGTCCTTAATCTCGTAGCTGCCCATGTAGCCAATCGTAATCGGCAGTATGGATAGCATACAGGGGGTGAGGCTGGTCAGCAGCCCGGCTAGCGCAATCACGCCGATGCTGATCGGCGACAGCTGCCCTAGCTGACCTTCTACCCAACCGTTTGCACTCTGACTGAGGTCGTAGAGAAAGATCTGAAGCCGATCCCACATGGGCTACCTTGGGCTTTGGGTCTATTCAATTGTATCGAATGATTAACCGTCTCTCATTAACTGTCCTTAAAGGAGACCTAGGTCTGGACCGGAGAGGGCTTGCCTGTTGCGGCTTCGGATCGCTTCTGGCGGCGCCGGCGCCGGGCAGCTGGAGCCGGTGCTGGAGATGAATCTGACTCTGGGGACAGCTTCGGCGATACCGCTGAGGGCGAATCCGGAGAGGTCGTGGGGGATGTGGAAGAAGACCGCTGCGGTAGTAGCAGGGGTAGCTTTATCACTTCCGACTCCTTTGACTCGCGCGCGACGCGGATCAAAATGCCCGCCGTCACCAGGCTGGCAATCATCGAGCTGCCGCCATAGCTCATCAGCGGAAAGGGCAGACCGGTCGTCGGCAGTGCCCCAATCGCCACGCCAATGTTGACCAGCGACTGCCCCACCAGCAGCACCATACAGCCGATTGCAACCAGGCGATGAATTGGCTGTTTAGCTCGCAGCGCCACCACCAGCGTCACCGTGCTGTAGACCGCCAGAAAGATCAGCAGCATGACGCTGCCGACAAAACCAAATTCTTCGGCATAGACCGAAAAGATAAAGTCGGTATACTGAATCGGCAGAAAAAATAGCTTTTGCTGCGATAGTCCATAGCCGCTGCCCCAGGTGCCGCCGGACCCCACCGCCAGCAGACTCTGGATCAGCTGATAGCCGTTGCCGTCAGCATCGGCCCAGGGATTGAGAAAAGAGACAATGCGATCGCGCTGATAGGACTTGAGGCTGACGCTGATAAGTGCTGCCAACAGGCCGCTAAAGGCCGTCAGCAGCAGCTGACTGTAGGGCAGTCCCGCCGCCAGCGCAATCAGCCAAAGCGTCGTGCCACAAACCGCTGTCGTACTCAAGTTAGGCTGCGTCAGAATCAGCGCCAGCCCCGTCGCATAGATACCCAGCCAGGACAGCCGCCGCCGCAGCGACAGCCGATGCCAGCGGCCAAAAAGCTGCGCTCCGTGCAGCACCAGAAAGGGCTTCATCAGCTCAGACGGCTGGAGCAAAAACGGCCCTAGCGGCAGCCAGCGCGTCGCCCCGTTGACAGAGACGCCTAAGCCGGGGATATGAGTCGCCAGAATCATGGACATAGAGACCAGCAGGGCAATCCCCGATAGCCGGATTAGATGCCGTAGCGGATGCCGGGTGACCCACCGCGACAGCAGCAGCCCCACTAAAATATAGAGCAGCTGGATTTTGAAGTAGCGAGCCCCGTCTCCAGTCTCAGCGTTAGCAACTGGATAAGACGCTGAGAACAGGACGACTAGACCTACTGACAGCCACAGCATCGTCAGCCAGCGCAGCAGCCGAGCTTCTAACGCCCAGTCCTGAATAGAAAAGAAAGAAACAGCACCCGCAAAGCGACGATTTAGACGATTCAAAGGTCAGCCCTACTTGACAGACTGTATAGAAATAGAGAAATATTCAGCTTTTGTCAAGCCGAAAAATTTCTATTCACCGATTTTGGGTGCTCTTCCCACTAGAGCCAGCGGCGGCTCAACCGTCTCCGCGACTAAAAAGGATTCTGCACGCAGCTGCTCGGTTAGCTGTACCGTTTTGGCATCGTAGATCTGCGTCAGCAGCTTCGGGTAGAAGCCAAAGCCAATAATCGGAATCAGCAGGCAGGCAATGATAAATACCTCGCGCGGTTCCGCATCGACCAGCACCTCATGGGAGGTCAGCTCTTGATTTTCGGGACCGTAGAAAATCTCCCGCAGCATCGAGAGCAGATAGATCGGCGTGAGGATAACCCCTACTGCCATCAGCGCTAAAATAATCAGCTTAAAGCTAAAGCTGTAGGCATCGCTGGTAGCAAACCCGACAAACACCATTAGCTCCGCTACAAAGCCGCTCATTCCTGGCAGCGCCAGAGACGCCATCGAGCAGGTGGTAAACATGGCAAAAATCTTCGGCATCTTTTTGCCAACGCCGCCCATTTCACTCAGGATTAGCGTATGGGTGCGATCGTAGGTGGCCCCCACCAGGAAGAACAGGCTTGCCCCAATCAGACCGTGGGAGACCATTTGCAGCACCGCGCCGCTCAGCCCCAGGTTGGTAAAAGAAGCCAGGCCAATCAGCACAAAGCCCATATGGGAGATCGATGAATAGGCAATCTTACGCTTGAGATTGCGCTGGGCAAAGGAGGTCAGGGCGGCGTAGATAATGTTTACCACGCCAAAAATGACTAAGATCGGCGCGAACCGGGCATGGGCCTCGGGCAGCATTTCCACGTTCATGCGGATGATCGCATAGCCGCCCATCTTCAGCAGAATGCCCGCCAGCAGCATATGTACCGGCGCAGTCGCTTCGCCGTGGGCGTCGGGCAGCCAGGTATGCAGCGGAAAAATCGGCAGCTTTACCGCGTAGGCAATCAAAAAGCCGCCGTAGAGCAGCAGCTGTAGATTGATCGGAAAATCCTTCGCCATCAGCGATCGCATGTCAAAAGTGACCGTATCGCCGTAGAAGGCCATCGCCAGCGCCGCCACCAGGATAAACAGCGAACCGCCCGCGGTATAGAGAATAAACTTCGTCGCCGCGTAGAGCCGCCGCTTGCCGCCCCAGATCGACAGCAGCAGGTAGACCGGCAGCAGCTCCAGCTCCCACATCAGGAAGAACAGCAGCATATCCTGCACGGCAAACACGCCAATCTGCCCTGCGTACATCGCCAGCATCAGGAAGTAAAACAGCCGCGGCTTCAGCGTCACCGGCCAGGAGGCCAGAATCGCCAGGGTGGTGATAAAGCCGGTCAGCATCACCAGCGGCATCGACAGACCATCTACGCCCACTGACCATTTCAGGTCGAGGGCCGGCACCCAGGTGTAGCTCTCCACCAGCTGCATACCCGAGCTGTGAATGTCATACTGGGTGACAAAGGCGTAGATAATCAGCGCAAAGTCAATCAGACCGACGGTTAGCGCATACCAGCGAATGGTTTTCCCTTCTCGGTCAGGAATAAAGGGGATAGCAAAAGCGGCTAAGAACGGAAAGAGAATGATTGTCGTCAGCCAGGGAAATTGAGCGGTGTCCATAAAAATACAGCGGTGATAGCGCGGCGGATTAACTCAAAGCGCCGATTTACAAAAAACTTAGGTGATCCCCGAGGCGACCACCAGGCCGATGACTGCGCCAAAGATGATCAGCGCATAGAACTGAGCCCGACCGGTTTCAAAATATTTCAGCCCTTCGCCGGTAATCAGGGTGACGAAGCCCGCCAGGTTGACGACGCCATCGACAATTCGGGTGTCGATTTCGAGCACCTGCTTAGCTATATTGCGGCTGCCCTGGACGAAGAGGACTTCGTAGAGGTCGTCGATGTACCACTTGTTGAGCGAGAGCTGGTAGAAGAAGGGAATTTTGGCCGCGATCGCGCTAGCACTAATCTGCCGCGTCCGGTACATCAGCACCGCTACGATGATGCCGACGACAGAGATCGCCACTGACAGCCCTGCCATTCGGACAAATTCGCTGAGTTCAAACGCCTCGGCCAGCTCGGCCACTGTTACCACCTCACCGGGCGGGTGGATAAAGGCTTCAAAATAGTTGGCAAAAGGCGTCCCCACTAGGCCAATCAGCAGCGAGGGAATCGCCAGCGCTATCAGCGGCAGGGTCATCGACAGGGCGGACTCGTGGGGCTTCTCGGCATGGTGGCCGTGATCGGTTTCTTCCTCCAGGGCCAGCTCCTGGGTGCTCATCGCCCCCGGTCCGAGGGACATACCCATGCGCTGAAACTGCTCGTGCTTCAGCTGCTTTTGAATCCCCTTGTCCGTACCGCGAAACTCGCCTTCGAAGGTTGAGAAATACATTCGGAACATATAGAAGGACGTGATCCCCGCCGTCAGCCAGCCAATCGCCCAGAGGGCCGGATTGACTGCAAATACTGAGCCCAGAATCTCGTCCTTGGACCAGAACCCGGCAAAGGGCGGCAGGCCAGAAATCGCCAGCGTTCCCACCAAAAAGGTAATCGCCGTAATCGGCATATACTTGCGCAGGCCGCCCATCAGCCGCATATCCTGGGCCAGGGCCGGGTCGTGGCCGACCACTTCTTCCATACCGTGGATCACTGAGCCCGAGCCTAGGAACAGCATGGCCTTGAAGTAGGCATGGGTCATCAGGTGGAACAGGCCAGCGCTGTAGGCACCGACGCCCATCGCCATCACCATGTAGCCCAGCTGGGACATGGTTGAAAAGGCTAGCCCCTTCTTAATATCGTTCTGCGTAATCGCGATCGAAGCGCCGAGGAAGGCGGTAATCGCGCCCGTCCAGGCAATCACGCTCATCGCCGTCGGGATATCCTCGAATACGGGATACATCCGGGCAATCAGAAAGACGCCCGCAGCCACCATCGTAGCCGCGTGGATCAGAGCCGAAATCGGGGTGGGGCCTTCCATCGCGTCGGGCAGCCACACATGCAGCGGGAACTGGGCCGACTTGGCCACCGGCCCCATAAAGACCAGAATGGCAAACAGCGCCGCTAGTGCGCCGGGGATCATCCCCAGCTCAACCAGCTGACTCAGCCGGTCGCCCATCAGCTCAAACTCAAAGGTGCCGGTCGCCCAGAACAGGCCAATCATTCCCAGCAGCAGGCCAAAGTCGCCCACCCGGTTCGTCACAAAGGCTTTCTGACAGGCGTCAGCGGCGGGTTTGCGGTCATACCAAAAACCAATCAGCAGATAGGAGCACATCCCCACCAGCTCCCAGAAAACGTAAACTTGGAGCAGATTAGGGCTGACTACCAGACCCAGCATAGAGGAGCTGAATAGACTCAAATAGGCATAAAAGCGAACATAGCCAGGGTCATGGGCCATATAGCCGTCGGTGTAGACCATGACCAAAAAGGCCACAGTCGTGACAATCACCAGCATCAGGGCGGTAATCGGGTCGATCACATAGCCCATCGACAGGTGAAAATCGCCAACCGATACCCATTCAAATAAATAGTGATAAGCCTCGTGCCCCTGCACCTGACTGTAGAGCAGCGCGAACGAGAGCGCCATGGCGGCCCCCAGCAACGTCACAATAAAGGCAGCAGTGGGCTTTCTCAGCCGGTTAGTCGCGTCGTTGTAGCTGATTAGCCCGAGGCCCACCACCATTGCTCCCATAAGGGGAAGCGTGGGTATGAGCCAGGCGTATTGATAGATAGCCTCTACGGATTCCATGAATTGGGCCTACTCCAAAATTTCCTGACGAGTTGGCAAAACCGCAACCATTCTGACACACCAAGCTCGTCTGTTGATCCGACCGCAGGTAGATGAATATGTCAGAATATAAATTTTTATAATCAAATGTTACAGCAAAATGGGTCTGACTCGCTGGGGGAGCTGATTTTCTCTTAAGGTCACCCAGATGAGATTTAAACCTGGTGCCAAAGTACCGAACTCGATTTGAGGCTGCTGTTGTCATCACTACGAACCTTTGCCTCAAGGAGCAATGAGCTCGGTGACTTGCTGAGGATGACTAGAAACTACTGGCGGGGTGGCTTACCGGTCAGGGCCGATTCCAAATAGATTTCTCCCGGCGGCACGTAGGCGCCGCTGATCTTGACCCGAAAGTCGTAGTGCTCGCCGGTGCCCAGGCCGCTGTTGCCGGTATATGCGATCTCGTCTCCCGCCTGAGCCTGTCCTGACTGACAGCCGTTCTCAGACAGGTGTAGCGACTGAAAGACATATCCTGGGTAGGATGCGGCGCTCTGGTCTGCTACCCAGCCGCCGCCGTCCACGTCCCACCAGCAGTCCACCGTCACCCGATCCCCGGTCTGGCCGACGGCATAGACCGGGGTGCCGATTGGGGTAGCGACGTCTACGCCATTGTGGGGCACGTTGGCCACACCGGTGACGGGATGGAAGGGGCGGATGTGGTAGTCGTCGGTAATTTCAAATCCAGCCACAATGTCGCCGACGGCGGGGGTTTTGACGGCAGCCGGGTCTATCCTAGCGGCTTGGGGCAGCAGCCGATCGGCAATATAGAGTAGCAGGGCTAGAATCAGGGCTGCGCCGATTCCCATTAGGATCAGCCGGAGTAGAGGCCGGAATAGAGACGAGATTTCCTGCCGACGGGGGGAAACCGGCTGGGACAAGAGCGCCGTTGAAACCACCGTCAGCTCGCCTCGACCAATTTTCTCCAGCAGCTCAGAAATGCTGCCGCAGTCCGCCTTGGCCGCCGCCGCCCGGCTGCCCAGCCAGCCGATCTGGGTTACCGTTACCGTGCAGCGCTGTTTAGCGGCGAATTGGGGCAGCTGGTAGGAGGGGAGATCAGAAGTCACAGCGCAGCCGATAAAATTTCTTAAGCATAAATTCTAAGCATCAATATATTGCGAGGTAGCCCTGTTGACTAGCCAGAACCCAACCTTAATTCCAGCCGAGCGAGTCGATGGCATGGCCGAGCATGAGGACGAACGCCGCCATTGGGACTACCATTATGACGAGATTGGGACTGCTCCTGGCACCCTGGTAATCGAGGAAGATGCTTCGCCGCCGGAGCTGACGCTGATTGACTATACGGCTAGCTCGGCGATTCGACGGGAGCTAAAAACGCCGGAGGACTGCAAGCCTTTTCTCAAGTCACACTCAATTTCCTGGATCGACTTTCAGGGCCTGGGCAACGAGCCGATGCTGCGGCACCTAGGCGAGGTCTTTAAGCTGCATCCGCTGGTGCTAGAAGACGTGGTCAACGTGCCGCAGCGGCCCAAGGTGGAGTACTACGACGACCAGCTGGTGATTATTGCCCGAATGGTAATGCCCAAGCCGAGTGAAGCGGGTAATGAAGCGGGCTTTATCAACGAGCAGGTGAGCTTCGTCCTAGGGCCGAACTACCTACTGACGGTGCAAGAAGAGCTGGATATTGACTGCTTTGACCCGGTGCGCAACCGAATTCGGTTTAACCAGGGGACGATTCGCGCTCAGGGTGCAGACTATCTGGCCTATACGCTGCTGGATACGATTATGGATGCCTACTTCCCGGTGCTGGAGGACTATGGCGAGCTGATCGAATCCCTGGAAGACGAGGTGATTTTTAATCCCACCCGTCAAACGGTGCAGCGGATCTACCAGGTGCGGCGCGACCTGATGGGCCTGCGGCGCTCGATCTGGCCCCAGCGCAATGCCATCAGCACCCTGATTCGCGACAGCAGCGACCTGATTCGTCCGGAGGTGAAGGTGTACCTGCAAGACTGCTACGACCATGCGGTGCAGGTCCTCGATATCGTCGAAACCTACCGTGAGCTGACCGCCAACCTGATGGACGTCTATCTCTCCTCGGTCAGCAACCGGATGAACGAGGTGATGAAGACGCTGACGGTGATTTCGTCGATTTTCATCCCCCTCACCTTCATCGTCGGCGTCTATGGGATGAACTTCAATCCGCAGGTGTCGCCTTGGAATATGCCCGAACTCGATGCCTACTGGGGCTACCCAATCTGCTGGGCGGTGATGATCGCGATCGCGCTTGGCCTCACCACCTATTTCTGGCGCAAGGGCTGGTTTGAAAGTCTCTCGCGCAGTCTGCCTGAGCGCTAGCCATAAAACTCCTGCTAAGATGGCTAGCGTTATGGGCTGCGGTTGCCCTGCTGGGTTTGATTGATGGATCTAAAGGCGCTGATTCGAGACGTTCCCGACTTTCCCAAGCCGGGGATCATGTATCGCGACATTACCACGCTGCTTAAAAACTCCGAAGGGCTTAGCTACACCCTTGATCAAATGGCGGCAAAAGCGACTGAGCTGGCTCCCGATGTGATTGTCGGTATCGAGTCGCGCGGCTTCATTTTCGGCATGCCCCTCGCCTACAAGCTAGGCAAGAGCTTCGCGCCCGTGCGTAAGTCGGGTAAGCTGCCTGCCCCTGTCCATGCTATTTCCTACGATCTGGAATACGGTCAGGATCGGCTAGAGGTCCATCAGGACGCCTTCACCGCCGGCAGCCGGGTGCTCATTGTCGATGACCTGCTAGCGACGGGCGGAACGGCGGCAGCCACGGCGCAGCTGATTCAGCAAATGGGGGCAGAGATTGCCGGGTTTAGCTTTGTGATTGAGCTGGCTGGCTTGCAGGGCCGGCAAAAGCTGCCGGGTCAGGCGTCCGTTTCGTCTCTTGTGGTGTATTAAGCGCCAAGCGTGAGTTTTTATTGTCTTGGAATAATTCGTCGATGGTTACTACGCCAGATACCCCCAAACTCGCCTCTCCCTTCAGCAGACTGCACGATTTGCTGACCAGCGAGACGTCGCTCTATATCATTAAGCGTGTTTTGCAGGCGCTGCTGACCCTGCTGCTGGCTTCGGCCCTAAGCTTTTTCGTGATTCAGCTGGCCCCGGGCGACTTTCTCTCGGCCCAGCGGCAAAATCCGCAGATCTCACCCGAGACGCTGGAGCAGCTGGAGCAGCAGTTTGGGCTGAACCTGCCGGTATGGCAGCAGTACTGGCGCTGGCTGGTGCAGGTGGTCACCCGGTTCAACTTTGGCATGAGCTTTGCCTACCAGCGACCGGCCCTGGAAATTCTCTGGGAGCGGGTGCCCAATACGCTGCTGCTGTCGATTACGTCGATTCTGGCGACCTGGGCGATCGCGATTCCGCTAGGAATTGTCAGCGCGGTGCGGCAAAATCAGCTGACGGACCGGCTGCTGCGGGTCCTTAGCTACATTGGGCAAGGGTTTCCGACCATCATTACCGGGCTGCTGCTGCTGTTTTTTGCCCAGCTTACCGCGCCGCTGTTTCCCGTCGCCGGGCGCACTAGCATTAACCACGAAGACCTCAACTGGCTGGGCCAAATTCTAGATGTGGCCTGGCACCTAATCTTGCCGACCCTGGCCCTGAGCATTACCAGCTTTGCTGGCCTACAGCGGCTGATGCGCGGCCAGCTGCTCGACGTGCTGCGGCAGGACTATATTCAAACGGCGCGGGCCAAGGGACTGCCGGAAGACCGGGTGATCTACGTCCACGCGCTGCGCAATGCGATCAACCCGCTAATTACGCTGCTGGGGTTTGAGTTCTCGGCCTTACTCAGCGGTTCCTTTATCGTCGAAACCTACTTCAGCTGGCCTGGGCTGGGGCAGCTGACCCTGCAGGCGGTGCAGTCGCAGGATCTGTATCTGGTGATGGCGAGCCTGGTAATCGGCGCGGTAATGCTGATTGTGGGCAATCTGCTGGCTGACCTGGCGCTTTCTTTCGTAGACCCGCGAATCAGGCTGTCGAAGATGAATTAGGCCGGGCGCGATCGCACGCTCAGGAATAGTGCGTTTAGGACACTTCTAAAAAATCCACCAGCGGCACCAGCGGGTCGGTGACAATGCTGACCCCGGTAAAACTCCAGCGATTGATCAGCGACTTGAGCTGACTGCGGGCGATCGCCTCCACCCCAAACTGGTTGGCGACCTCAGTGGCATGGTGATTGAGGTAGCTGAGGGCGTCGTAGTCGGTCGAAAACAGCAGCAGAAAGCCGGTGGCGGGAGACGGCTCTGGCGGCCTAGAACTTTCTGGAACTGTTTCTGATTTCTGTTCTGGATGCGCGGCGAGGTACTGGCCGCTGGCTCTAGAGCGAAGGAGGTAATAGGACGGAGATAGCATGGAATATAGGGATAAGGGGGCGCTCAGTCTAAGAGAATAGCAGAGTCTGACCTCTGGCAGCAGAGGCAGCTAGCCGCGATCGCAGCTGGCCGCCCTGACGGCTATGGGTGATCAGCCCTTCTAACTTCAGATGGACGTCTGATGGCTCAAATTTACCTACGGTTGCAATAGGCGGCTACAATGGGCGTTTTCAGCTCATCTAGGCGTTCCGTCTCTGAATACTCTATATATTCCCTCTATAACCATGTCTAGCTCTAAAACCACTACCGACCACGCCACTATCAAGCAGTGGGTCGAGGCGCGTAATGGCCATCCGGCTACGGTAAAAAGTACGGCGGAAGACGGCGATCCCGGCCTGCTGCGGATTGAGTTTCCTCAGGGGGACAGTGAAACCCTAGGCGCGATCACCTGGGAAGATTTCTTTAAGACGTTTGAGGAAAGCAATCTGGCCTTTCTGTACCAGGAAGAAACCGAGGGCGAAATCAGCCGCTTCTGTAAGCTGATCAGCCGGGACTAACTGATTGCCTCCAGTAACGTCAAACGAAGTCCGGCCGACAAATCGGTATCCGGTAATTACAGCTTGGCCTCGGGAGAACCCTAACTTTGTTTGGGGAAACCCAACCTTAGCAAGGGTCAGCCGGACGACGCCCGATGCTAAAATCGGTAGCGACTTAAGCGCTGTAAACCGTTTTAGGAATTGACTATGGCACTCTCAGCAGGAATCACCGCTCCCAACTTTACTGCTAAGGACGACACCGGCAAGCCGATTACGCTGTCCGACTACGAAGGGAAAGTCGTCGTTCTCTATTTTTATCCCAAGGACGATACGCCTGGCTGTACTAAAGAAGCCTGTAGCTTCCGCGATGCCTATGACCAGTACACAGATAAGGATGCCGTCGTGCTGGGCGTCAGTCAGGATGATGAGGCGTCTCACCAGGCATTCAAAAATAAGTTCAATCTACCCTTTCCGCTAATTGTCGATACCGATGGTTCCCTCAGCCAGGCCTACGACGTAGACGGTGATGGCCATTCTAAGCGGGTTACCTTTGTGATTGATGAAAAAGGCGTGATTCAAAAGGTCTATGACAGCGTCAAGACCGACACCCACGCCACTGACGTACTTTCTGAACTGGCCCTTTGACCCAGCAGGTTTTAGTGATTGGTGGCAGCGGTCGGATTGGCCGTGCGATCGCGGCTGATCTGCTAGCTCATACCGATGCGGCTCTGACTTTAACCGGTCGCCGAGCCCAGCCCGGGTTTAAGCTCCAATCTCGACAGCGCTATCTGTCTCTGCCGCTGGCCGATGAGGCGGCGGTAGAAGCTGCGATCGCGGCTCACGACCTGGTGATTCACTGCGCCGGTCCGTTCCGCGATCGCAACCATCACGTGCTCCAGACCTGCATTGCTCAGAAGATCGCCTACCTCGACGTCGCCGACAGCCCTGACCACGTGCGCCAGGCCCTGACCTACCGAGGGTTGGCCCAGACGGCTGGTGTTACCGCAGTTGTCAGCACCGGCATCTTTCCGGGCATCTCGGGCAGTCTGGTGCGGCTGGGGATTGAGCAGTTTGACCAGGCCGAGTCGGTTCATCTTAGCTACCTGGTTGCCGGTTCGGGAGGTGCGGGCGTCACGGTCATGCGTACGACTTTCATTGAGCTCCAGACACCTTTTTTCAGCAAGATCAATGGCGAGTGGCAGTCGATCTCGCCCTACAGCCAGCGGCAGGTCTTGGAGTTCCCTCGCTATGGTCAGGGCGGTGTCTACTGGTTCAATACGGTAGAGGCGCTGACGCTGGCCGAGACCTTTCCCCAGGTGCAGACTTGGGTCACCAAGTTCGGCTCTGTGCCCGATTACTACAACCATCTCACCTGGCTGGTCGCTCACCGGCTGCCCAAAGCCTGGCTGAAGAGTCCGACTGTGATTGAGTTTCTCTCCCAGGTCAGCTACCAAATGACCCGAGTCACCGACCGCTTTAGCCAGACCGGGATCGCCATGCGGGTCGCGATCGCGGGAATTCAAGATGGCCGCCCAGCGGACTACCTCTGCACCTTTGAACATCCAGACACGGCCCGCGCCGCTGGGCATGGTACCGGCAGCCTGGCCCAGCTAATTTTGAGCGGGCAGCTCCAGCAGCCGGGTGTCTGGCCGGTTGAGCAGGCCCTGCCAACACCGCTGTTTCAAGCCATGATGGCGGCTCGGAGCCTTTCTGTGCAGCAGCGTTGGAAATTCTCTGCGCCGGAGCTGAAGCATTCGGCGCAGTCTGAGAATTTTCCGGCATGAGCGAGCCTGACCAAGCCTGTATCTCAGCCCAAATTCAGCCGCTACCGTCGGCTCAGATCCTTAACCTGTTTGGACTCTAAAAAATAAAGGCAGGTATTGACATTTTGAGAAAAATTGGTAACAATAGATACAGAAATAAATCGTTCATCTTCTTTTTAGTCAGCTACAGCTTCTAGGAGGGAGACGGAAGTAGGGGCTTTCCTCAAGGAACCCGCCCGAAGGAACGCGCCTCATTCACCCCATATTGTTATCAGAGGCGATGATTATGAACCTGTCTTATCGTGGAATTCAATACCAAGCTACCCCTGCATCTGCCCAGGTGATAGAGACCGGCGCAGTTGGCCATTATCGGGGTGCGACCTATCCGCTGCGACGGGCCGTCAATGCGGCTCAACCGCATCCGGCGGGGCTTAAGTACCGAGGTGCAGAAGTCCATTAGCCAATTCGTTCTCAGACTGTTTACGTCTTAGCATTAAGGATCGAGAATTAAATAACTTGACCATTTGTGCATGTCTCGCGGCCCTCACCCCGGCCCTCTCCCCGGGGGAGAGGGAGCTAGATCCGGCCCCCTTCTCCCCCGGGAGAAGGGTTGGGGATGAGGGCTCGGGAGTTGTGCATCTTATTAAATCCTTGATCCTAACCTTTTTAAGCACCGCCTTTTTGGGGGTGTTTTTTTTGGGGTGCTATGCTGTTGGCAGTACAGGGGGCCGCTCACGTGATTGGGTTTGTGATTGGGCTGTGCGTCGGACTAGCCTTGCTCTGGCTGTTGCGTCAGCGCTATAACGCCCGGCTCAGGTTGATGTTGAGTAAGATCCAAAATACCGATGCTGCGTCGCCGGAATTGCCTTACGAATTTCAGCTTTCCAGCGCTATCCTGAGTCAACGCGCTAAGACTGAGACGCTTCATCAGCAGATTGACGACTTCCGTCTGGTGATGAAGTTTGCGCCGCTGGGCTACCTCCAGGTGAATGGAGAAAATCAGCTGCTTTGGTGTAATCTCCAGGCGCAAAAGATCTTAGACATTGACTCGCAAATCGACCAGCAGTATCCCCGACTGCTGCTGGCCCTGGCCCGCTCCTATGAGCTTGACCAGCTGGTGGAGCGCACCCGCCAAACTCAGACGGTCTGTCAGCTAGCCTGGACGTTTTATTCCATTTCGCCCGATCCCTACAACGTCTCTGAGCGACCAGCCTATCCGATTCGGGGGTGCGGGATTCCGCTGCCAGAAGGGCAGGTCGGCATTTTTTTAGAACCCCGGCAGGACGCGATCGCGCAGGCTCAGCAGCGCGATCGCTGGCTGTCAGACGTTGCCCATGAGTTAAAAACGCCCCTCACCTCGATCCGTTTAGTTGCAGAGACGCTGCAAGGTCGGGTTGATGACTCCCTCAAACATTGGGTTGAGCGTCTGATCAAAGAGGTCGTACGGCTGGGTCAGCTCGTCGATGATGTGCTCAGCCTGAGCCAGCTAGAGCAGCAGGGTCAGCTCGATGATGATGACAGTGACGCCGACCTGGTGCCACTGATTCAAAATGCTTGCCAGAGCCTGGAACCACTGGCGCTACTGAAGCAAGTAGAGTTTGTCTATAGCGGACCGCCGCAGCTGATTGCGCAGGTCAATCCGGGGCTGATGCACCGAGTTTTTTTTAACCTGCTTAATAATGCGGTCAAGTATAGCCCAGCGCAGCAGACGATTCGCGTGCAGCTGAGGCTTGATCTAACCTGCTATGCGCCTGAAAACGATGCCGGCAATGCTTCCGCTAGCGATCGTTTGAAAGCTCGGACTGAGGATGGTGAAAGAGCGGCTCTGCCGGCCATTCTATTTGAGGTAATCGACCAGGGCGGTGGATTTTTAGAGCAAGATTTGCCCCATGTGTTTGAACGGTTCTATCGTTCCGATCCGGCTCGCAGCCGCGCCGACAGCGAGAAATCGGCTCAGGAATTGGGAACTGCTGGCGGTACAGGGCTAGGCTTAGCCATCGTGCGACGGATCGTGAGCGCTCATCAGGGTTGGGTTGAGGCCCAAAATCATCCTGATACCGGCGGCGGATGGCTCAAGGTATGGATACCTGGGAATCGGTTGAAGTCAATTGCGCCCTGATTGACTTATTGATACTGATTAGTATTGAGTAGGCAGTTGATCAACAGGCACAATCTAAGCTGGTATAGCGTCCTGTTGGGGTAAGCTTGCCAGTTGAGTAACGGACCATGACTGAAAGGCTTCAAAAGCTTCTGTCTCAGTGGGGGATTGCATCCCGCCGTCAGGCCGAACAGCTGATTCGAGAGAAAAGGGTAACGGTTAATGGCGCGATTGCAAATCTCGGACAAAGCGCCGATCCAAGCGTCGACCTGGTTCAAGTCGATGGCGTTGCGCTAGCAACAATTGGACGACCTGAATCTGCTTACTTTCTACTACATAAACCGTTAGGGGTAGTTTCTACCTGCCAAGACCCCCAGGGTAGGACGACTGTGCTTGACTGTTTAGCGGCTGAATGGCGTCAGGGTCAGGGCTTGCACCCGGTTGGTCGGCTAGATACTGATTCGACGGGAGCCCTGCTATTGACCAATGATGGTGAGCTCACCCACCAGCTGACTCACCCCCGGCATCACATCGCCAAGACCTATCAGGTGACTGTGAAGGGATATCCGACTCAGGCTAGCCTCCGTCAGTGGTGTCGCGGTATAGTCCTATCGGGACAAAAAACGCTACCTGCCAAGGTTAGGGTACTTCAGCAGCCAAGCCCCCATCAGACGCTGTTAGAAGTCACCCTTTGGGAAGGGCGCAATCGACAGATTCGCCGGACTGCCGAGGCTTTGGGCCATCCCGTTACTCAGCTACACCGTGTAGCCATCGGTCCGCTCCGGCTCGCTCGGCTACCCGTTGGGCAATATCGCTGTTTGCAGCCTTCGGAAATTGAGGCTCTGAAGCGAGCCACTAGCTGCCCCTACTAGCCCGAAGACTAGCAGCCTGACTGCCCGGCCGGACCATCAGGGCCAGATAGCACTCAGGCTGAACGATTCACTTTTACCGGTTTTAGTTCTTAGGTAATGAAACATCCCCCCCGTCCAACTGAGCAGCTACAGCCAGAACAGCTCCTAGCACTTGGACGCACCCTACAACAAACTCGACAGGCCCAGGCTAAATCCTTGGACACAATTAGCGAACTTACCCTAATTCGTAAGTCACTGCTGGTCGCCATGGAAGCGGGAGATCGCGCTCAGCTGCCTGAACCCATCTATGTTAGGGCCTTGCTCCGTCGCTATGGCGAAGCGTTGGGTTTAGATGGCGAGACGCTAGCAGGCCAGTATTTTCCTCAGCCCAAGCGACTACCCGTGAAGCGTTCCTGGACTTTGCCCGCGGCCCAACTGCGGCCAGTCCATCTCTATGGGGCCTATGTGCTGCTGATTCTGGCTGCGGTCAGCGGGCTGTCCTACTTTTTGCGCAGTGCTGCTCCGGAAACCGCTGCGCTGCCAATTCTGGACCCGGAAGCCGTAGAGCAGCTGATGCCCAAAACGCAAACGTCGCCTCCAAGTCAGCCCCCAGCCCAGCCGTTAAAAGCCGAAGACCCGCCTAGCCCCATTCGAGTTGAACTCAAGCTAACCGATCAGTCCTGGGTCAGGATCGTCTCGGACGGTGATATCGAGTTTCAGGGAATTCTCCAGCCGGGCGAGTCGCGCAGCTGGGCTGCAAACCAATCGCTGACCGTGAGAGCGGGAAATGCCGGGGGAGTCATGCTTTCAGATGGAACAGCTCAGCCTCAGCCGATGGGCGAACCGGGAACGGTGGCGGAGCGGACGTTTGGTCAGGTGAATGAGGTGAGTATGACGCCGTGAGGGGGTAGAGAGTGAAGGGTTAGGGGGTAGGGCTTTTTTTTGTGGGAAGCAGGACTGTGGCGGTGGTGCCCTGGTTGGGTTGGCTGCTGAGGGTGATCTGGCCCTGATGATTGTCGGTGATAACTTTGGCGATCGCGAGTCCTAGCCCGGAGCCGCCGGCTGCTGCCCGACGACTGCGGGCGGGATCGGCCCGATAGAAGCGGTTGAAGACCTGGGCTAGCTCTTCCGGGGCAATGCCAATGCCGGTATCTTGGACAGTTACCCGGCAGCTGGGATGGCCCTGATGCTTGGCGGGTTCTAGGCGGACGGTGACGGTGCCCTCGGTGGGGGTGTATTGCAGGGCGTTGGCGACTAGGTTAGTGAGCAGGCGGGTGAGCTGGTCGCGATCGCCGATGACGGTCCAGTCGCCGGTGGAGGACGTATCGTTTGCAGCTCTGGTAATTTTCAACGTTAGATTTTTTTCCTGCGCCAGGGCTTGCTGTTCTTCAACCACTTCAGCCAGCAGCTGAGCCAGGCGCACCGGCCCGGGCTGTAGGGGTACTAGGCCGCTTTCCTGCCGGGCTAGGAAAAGCAGGTCGTCTACCAGTCTGCCCAGCCGCCGGGTGAGTCGTTCGATGACCTGGAGCTGGCTATGCTGGAACTGGGCGTCGGGCTCGGGATCGCTCAGGGCCACCTGTACGTTGGTTTGAATGACCGCAATGGGGTTGCGCAGCTCGTGGGAAGCGTCGGCGGTAAACTGCTTCAGCTGCTGGTAGGAGTCTCGCACCGGCGCGATCGCGAGCCCCGAGAGCAGCCAGCCGATAAACGCAACCGTCATGATCCCCAGGCCAATCCCAATGCCCAGATCGACGATTAGCTTCTGGCTGGGCTTGGTCACCTCAAACCAGGGATGGCTCACCCGCAGGTAGCCCAAAATCTGGTTGCCTGACTGAATGCGCTGGGTCACCTGTCGCAGCACGCGCTGCTTGGAAAGGTGAACGGTTTCGCCATCTGGGTTCAGGTGTAGCGGTAGGGCTGGCGGTTGGCTAAAGGTCGTCCACAGCCGCTCGCCGGTGGGAGCAAACCACTCCAGGTCAATATGATCGTCCTCTGCTGATGCCGTACTGCTGCGAAAGCTATCTGCTACGTTGACCCGCAGCGGCGGCTCTAAACCCCCCACGGCGGTTAGCACCCGGCTGCCAGGCTCACCCGGCTCGATCACCAGCGATCGCTGCACCACCTCAACCACATGGTTGAGGGTATCGTCCACCCGCTCAATCAGGGTAGTGCGGACGTAAAAGTAGACGCCGCTAGCAAATAGCAGCAGTAGCACTGCGGTCACTGCCGTATACCAGAGCGCCAGTCGGCGGCGGGTCGTCTGAAACATAGGCTGGGAGATCAGCAGTCGTTGAGTTGAGCAATTTCTAAAACCATCTCGTCCATCAGCGCTCGAATTGCCCTGCCGCTCTGGGCGGCATTGTTGACAAACAGACTAAACACTACGGGCGGATGCTGCGGCGGATTGAGGTATCCCACCAGGGCATAATTGCCGCTGACCAGGCCGGTTTTCCCTTGCAGCTGGCCCTCTACCATTGTGCCGCGAAACCGATTGCGCAAGGTGCCGTTGACGCCCGCGATCGCGAGGGAGCGGCGGTAGCGTTCGGCCTCCGGGGCGTAGGCCATTGCCTGGAGGGTATCGACCAGGGCCTGGGGCGTGGTCAGGTTGTGGCGAGACAGCCCAGAGCCATCGACCATCACAAAGCTCTCCGGCGCGATCCCCATCGGTTCCAAAATCGCTTTAACCGCCGCGATCCCAGCTTCGGTCGCGTCATCGGGGGGCGTTTCAGCGGTGGCCAACCCCAGCGACTTCAGCAGGGCCTCGGCGTGGAGGTTGACGCTGAGCTGGTTAATCTGTGTGAGCCAATCCGACAGCGGCGGCGACTCTACGGCGGCGAGTTCAGTCACATCCGCAGGTAGGGACAGAGGGCTCAGCACGCCGCTGACGGCGGCAATATTCTGGCGCTGGAGCTGCTGCTGAAACTGCTGGAGGAAGTATGCTCCAGGATTGGTAATCGCGATCGTGGTGGTCTCAGGCTCGGCCCCCGCAATCAGATGACCGTAAACCTTGAGGAGGGGCTGGCCGATGTCTCGGCCAATATCGACAAATTCCGGCTCGCCCGCGCCTACCGTGAGTGAATAGTTGTCAATTTGCCAGCGTCCAGCCCGCTGGGGATTGTCCCATTCGACCCGCAGCGGCTGGCCGATTTGCTGCGGAAAAACCGTCAGCCCTAGCTCGTTCTGATTCAAAATCAGGCTGTTGACCGGCGCACCGTAGCCTGCCTGCACGTCCTCCCATTCCCAGTGGGCGTTTACCGTTCGGCCCGGAAAGTAGGTATCGATCCCCGTCAGGTTGCTGACTCGCTGAATACCCCGCTGCTGGAGCTGCTGGATGAGTTCGTCCAGCTCCGCTGTGGTAAAGGTCGGGTCGCCTCGGCCCACCACATAGAGCGAAGCGATCCCAGCCGCTTCGGTGCCATAGATAGAGGTGCGGATGCGAAAGTCTGGACCTAGCTGCTGGAGGGCTGCTGCCGTAGTCAGCAGCTTCAGCGTAGAGGCCGGCAGGAAGTATCGATCCTGATCCCGAGCGTAAATGACCCGCCGCTGGTCGGCATTCTGGGCTTGAATTTCTACTAACAGGCCCAGTCGGGCGGACTGTAGGGCGGGATTAGCCGCGATCGCGTCGATGCGCTCGGGCAGGTCGGCACGGCAATACGCGATCGCGGGCAGCGTTGCAGTAAGCATGGCAAAGCCACTCGCTAGACCAGCCAGGCTAACTTTGACTTGGGCCTTGAGCCGAGGAGAGATGAAAAATGACGCTGTCATCAGAAATCAGAATGAAGGGAATCCTTCTAATTTACTGATGAACGTGACCCGGCTAAAGCATTGAGAGCAGTTCATGAATTGGATGACCTCAAACTTAGAGCGCGACCTAGTGAAGGAAGTGCACCAGGGTCAGGCAAATTGTCCAGGTAGAGGTAATGCTCAGTGAAAACAAACAGACGTTGGAAAAGGTTGGGACGTTTTCGTAGAGCTGCGTATAGAGCTGGCAGAAGTTCATAGGTGAAGCTGAAGCTGAAGGGTATGGCACCGGTCTCTTGAAGAGCCTGTTCGGTGCATAGGTCTATCATGCCTGCATAATTACAATATGACAAGTAGGCATGTATACATTTAGGGCTTTATTTTGCGCTTTTTGGGACTTTTTTCGAAATTTAGGTGAATATACCTATGGTCGCTGGCCTTCATCGGGCTCTGTATCGCCAAGTGGGCAGGATTATGCCAGCCGACGCCCTACTGAGTGAACTGCCAGACGAGCGTGCAATAATGTCTAGATACAGGCATGTAGACATGTTGGTGAACGATGGCTAAGAAATCTAATTCAGCCGCAGCGCCGCGGTCGGAAAGTAAGGCTCGACCTGAGGCTGCGGGCAAGGTTCCAGGACAGTCCGAAGCTTCCGAGTCAGCTGAGCAAAAGCCTTACCAGGCTCCCAGTCGAGCCGGTAAGAAAGCGATCACCGGCCATTTTGAACCCGAAGTTTCAAAGCAGCTCAAGCTGATTTCGCTGGAAGAAGACACCAGCGTTCAGGCGCTGCTCGGCGAGGCGCTGAACGATTTATTTACTAAGTACGGCAAGCCTCCCATTGCCTAGTCAAAGCAGAAGTTAAGCGAGTCGGCCAGCGCTGGTATACGGTAGGTTCTTATAGACAGAATATTCGTTGGAGATCCTATGGCAGAAGGGAAGGAGCAGCAGCATCCGCAGTACAAAAAAGACCGCGATACGGCGAATGGCCTGCTGGCGGCTGAGCCGACTGACTTTAATCGGGCTGAGTTGGCTCGGATGCGGATTCGCTATGACGGCTTTCCCGGCGCTCGCGACATCCAGGCTGACCTGGACAAGGTGCTAGAGCGCTGGAATCTGACCGAGGCGGAGCTGTTTGAGCAAACCCGTCAGATTCATCAAATCCAGACGATCTACAAGGCTAGCCGGACTAAGGGAGAAGATTGGAGCTAGCCCGTCGATGGAAGCCAATATCTGGATGACCGAGCTGCGAGCCATTCTGCGGGGAGCAGCGGGCAGCTTTTTGTTTGGCGTTCCGCTGCTCTATACGCTAGAGATTTGGTCGATTGGCTCATCAACGGAAGCGCCGCTGCTGCTGATTGTGCTGGGGACGACTTTCATCATCGTGCTGCTGCTGACACAGATTGAGGGCTTTCGGCGGACGCTACAGCTGCGACCGTTGGAAGCGGTACTGGAGAGCATCGAGGCGCTGGGGATCGGGATGATCTGCGCCCTGCTGGCGCTGGTTTTACTGCGACGGATTACGCTGGTAACGCCGATGACTGAGGCGCTGGGGAAGCTGGTGTTTGAAAGCGTGCCGTTTTCCCTCGGGGTGACTTTGGCCCGCTCGACCCTGACCCGGCCCAACCGAAATCGCCGCCGGGTCAGCCTGCCGCAGCGATTTACCTCGCCTACCCTGATCAGCCTGCGCGATACGCTGATCGACATCGACGCAACGCTGATTGGAGCCATCCTGATTGCCTTTAGCATTGCCCCGACTGAAGAGATTCAGCTGATTGCCTCGGCCCTGCCGCCGCTGTGGCTGCTGTTGATTGTGGCGGCTTCGCTGCTGCTCTCCTACTCTATTGTGTTTGCGTCAGGGTTTACCGACCGCAGCGAACGGCAGCAGCGGGGCTTGCTGCTCAGCCCGCTGAGTGAAACGCTGGTGACCTATCTAGTCGTCCTGCTGGCGTCAATGCTGATGCTGATCTTTTTTCAACAGCTGAATTTTCAGGAACCCTGGCAGGAATGGCTGGGCGATACCCTGGTACTGGGGCTACCGGCCTCGGTCGGCGGCGCGGCAGGTAGACTGCTGATATGAGCGAAGGGGCAAAGTTTTCTGAACCAGCTGTGAAGGATGAAGCGATAGATGATCTAGGGGTGCAGTCACCGCGATCGCTAGCAGAATGGCTTACCTTGGCCATCACGACGGCTGTCCTGGTGACCGTCATCGGGCTGGTGATCTATGACTGGCAGGTTAGCCGCGATCGCCCGCCCGCGTTCCAAATCACAACCGAATCAGTTCGCTTCACCGACAGCCGCTACTATGTGCCCTTCACCATTCAGAATACGGGCGGTCAAATTGTTAGAGCGGTTCAGGTTCGAGCCCGCCTCCACCTGGCTGAAGCCGACGACGAAGCCGGCGAGCAGCAAATTGACTTCCTCTCGGCTAGCGAACGCAAGCAGGGCAGCTTTGTCTTCGACCACGACCCCCACACGGGAGAGTTGACTATCCGAGTCGCCAGCTTCGCCCTGCCCTAGCCCTGGTATACCGAGCTCTAAGCAAACTATGCGATCTATAATTGGCTAGACTTAAACCATCCGCTCAACGATAGCCAATGGTTGCCAATTCCCTCCGCTGGACAACCCGCGATCTCGATGCCATGCCCGATGACGGGGGATGGAAACGCTACGAAATTATTGACGGAGAGCTGTTTATGATCCGGGCTCCCCATCTTCGTCATCAGAGCGCTGGGGGTAACATTCATTGTGAGCTAGAAAGCGGGTCGCGGCAGACCCAGCTTGGCAAACCCTTCCAGACGCCAGGCGTCATTTTCAGCCCAAATGATGCCGTCATCCCCGACGTTGTTTGGGTGAGCAAAGAGCGGCTGGAAAATGGCGTTGATGGAAAAGTGTAGAGGTCTATCGCCGCAATGACAGTCAGCTTCAGCTCATCGGCACTCTTCTAGAAGATGACAGACTCAGCTCCCCGCTGCTTCCTGGATTCAGTGGCCCCGTTCTTCAAATTTTTCAATAGCGCTGATCGGATTGCTTCAGAGCATAGGTTAATAATCAAAAACCATCGCTACTCTATGTAGATTTCAGTTGAATCCTCAGCGGCTGGCTCAAAATGCAGGATCATAATTTGCTCTGGAAGCAGCACTAAGGATTCGTAGGTGTGTCCAGCGCGATCGCAAAATTCAACTTTTATAGCAGACGCTTGGCGATCGCGTTTTGCAAAGCCCAAATTCCGCCAGCGCAGAGCGCGCCAGTCCACCAGAGAACACCCGTTTCAGAATGGCCGAAGAGAATCTGCCAGCTGCCTAGTAAGGTGAGCGCGATCGCGCTTCCTCCTGACACGGCTAACATCGTTCGTAGGGCCTGGGTGATCTGAGTGATTCGCTGGGCAACATCTTCTTGGTCATGAAAGGCCGATGACTTGAGAGCTTGCTGAAATGACTCGTACTTTTGGGGATCGACCTGGTAGTAGGTGCCCAGATCGGGATCTCGGAGGGTGGGGTTCGAGTGGAGGCCGAATTGCTTGGTCAGCGCGATCGCGGCTTTGATCTGACGCTTGGTTGCCATTGGCCGAAAGGTTTCAAACAGCGACTCTCGATAGACGCCGGTTTGCGCCATCGCTAAAATTCGCTGGGCCAATTCTGACTGAGACAGGCGTACTGCACTCAGCTCCGTTTTTGTCTCAATCAAAGGTTGCCCCCAGATAGTAATTATATACTAACTAACATAGCGCTTTTACTGGCCAAAAACATGCCCTAAAAATTAAGGCACGGCTCTGCCAAGAACCGCACCTTAATGATGTCTATTGAGCGATGAGCTTTTGATCGATATCACGGACTGAACCGCAGGGCGCTACATCATGCCCATGCCGCCCATGCCGCCCATGCCGCCCATGCCGCCCATGCCGCCCATGCCGCCCATGCCGCCATCCGGGGCAGGCTGCTCAGGCTCAGGCTTCTCAACCACCAGGGCTTCCGTCGTCAGCACCATGCCGGCAACTGAAGCAGCGTCCTGCAGGGCAGAGCGCACAACCTTAGCCGGATCTACAATGCCGCTCGCCATTAGGTCTTCGTACTTGCCGGTGAGGGCGTTATAGCCGACATTAAAGTCCATATCACGGACTTTCTCAACCACTACCGAGCCTTCTGCACCTGCGTTATCCGCAATCTGACGGACGGGCGCTTCAAGCGAGCGGATGACGATATCTACGCCGGTCTTCTCTTCGTCGTTTAGGCTGTCCTTCAGGGACTCTAGCTTGTGGGCCAGGTGCAGCAGGGTCGTGCCGCCGCCGGGGACGATTCCTTCTTCTACCGCAGCCTTGGTGGCGCTGAGGGCGTCGTCGATTCGCAGCTTTCGATCCTTCAGCTCAGTCTCGGTAGCCGCGCCGACTTTAATCACGGCAACGCCGCCCGCCAGCTTGGCCAGTCGCTCTGCCAGCTTTTCCTTATCGTAGTCAGAGTCTGACCGCTCCATCTCCTGACGGATCTGGGCGATGCGCTTGTCGATGTCGCCCTTCATGCCGCTCTCAGACACGATGGTGGTCGTATCTTTGGTGATAGTGATCTTGCTGGCCACGCCCAGCATATCTAGGTCGGCGGACTCCAGGGTCAGGCCCACCTCTTCAGAAATCACCTGACCGCCGGTGAGCACGGCAATATCCTGTAACATGGCCTTGCGCCGGTCGCCAAAGCCAGGGGCCTTAACTGCCGCACCGTTGAGCACGCCGCGAGCCTTGTTCACTACCAGGGTTGCCAGGGCTTCACCCTCGACATCTTCGGCGATGATCACAAAGGGTTGACCGGACCGGGCAATCTTTTCGAGCACCGGCACCAGGTCTTGAATCGAGGAAATCTTCTTATCGGCAATCAGGATGCGAGCATTTTCCAGCTCGGCCACCATCCTCTCCTGGTCGGTGACGAAGTAGGGCGACATATAGCCCCGGTCGATCTGCATCCCCTCAACCACGTCGAGTTCGGTGGTCAAAGACTTGGACTCTTCAACCGTAATCACACCGTCTTTAGTGACCCGATCCATGGCTTCGGCAATCATGCTGCCGACCAGTTCGTCGTTACCCGACGACACCGCCGCGACTTGGGCGATATCATTGCCTTCAATCGGCTTCGCGATCGCAGAAATTTCCTTCACCAGCATGGCTACGGCTTTCTCGATACCGCGCCGCAGGCTCACCGGGTTAGCCCCTGCCGCTACGTTTTTCAGGCCCTCGCGAATCATCGCCTGGGCCAGCACGGTTGCAGTAGTAGTGCCATCACCGGCAAGATCCTTAGTCTTCGACGCCACTTCCTGAATCAGGCGAGCGCCGGTGTTTTCGTAGGGATCTTCCAGCTCAATCTCTTTGGCGATGGTAATACCATCGTTGACAATTTGGGGAGCCCCAAACTTCTTCTCCAGGACGACGTTACGTCCCCTGGGTCCTAACGTAATCTTTACCGCATCGGCGAGCGCATTCACGCCGCGCTCCAGAGCCTGACGCGATTTTTCGTCAAATGCTACTAATTTTGCCATATCCAGCCGTCACCAATTTGCATGTGCAATCAAAAATCTAGCACTCTCTGCCGTGGAGTGCTAACTCAATCAGAGTATCTTTTAGGAATAGCTCTTTTGAAGTCGCGATAACCGATCCTCATGGCTACTTTTTTGCGCCCGCTCAGCTATCGCTACCAGTGGCTGTATGACGCGATCGCGGGTCTTTCTGCCCTCAGCGTTGGCGGCGAAGCCCGGTTTCGCCAGCTGGCGCTAGCCGGTTTGCCGATCGAGGCTGAAACTCAGGTACTCGATCTCTGCTGTGGCAGCGGCCAGACCACCCAATTTTTAGTCCAGCGCAGCCGCCGGGTAACGGGGCTGGATGCCTCACCGCGATCGCTGGAGCGAGCCCGGCAGAACGTCCCCGAGGCTGCCTACGTGCAGGGTTGGGCCGAGGATATGCCCCTTCCATCCGAGCAATTCGACATCGTCCACACCAGCGTGGCGATGCACGAGATGGCCCCGCAGCAGCGGCGCGACATTTTTAAGGAAGTCTGGCGGGTGTTGAAACCCGGCGGCTACTTCGCTCTGATTGACTTTCACCGGCCCACGAATCCGCTATTTTGGCCGGGGCTGGCGGCTTTTCTCTGGCTGTTTGAGACCGAGACGGCCTGGCAGCTGCTTCAAACCGATTTGACCGCTAGCCTGGGTGAATTGGGCTTTCAGGTCGAGCGGCAGCAGCTCTATGCAGGCGGTAGCCTACAGGTCATACAATCTAAGAAGTTGGCTAAGAAGTTAGCTAAGAAGTTGGCGAAGCAACCGGCCCCCGACTAGACCATTGGTAGCTAGACGATGATCCCCTTCGAAACCGCAGTCGAGACCTATCAAAATTTCCCGCAGCAGTTTCAGAGCATTTTTCTCAGTACGGTCAAGGCGGGGCAGCCCCAGGCCAGCTATGCGCCTTTTGTGATGGATCGCGATCGCAATTTCTACATCTATATCAGCGGTCTCTCTGCCCATACCGAGAACCTGAAGACGTCCGGCATCGCCAGCGTTCTCTTCCTCGAAGACGAAGTTCAGACGACGCAGATCTTTGCCCGCCGCCGCCTCAGCTATAGCTGCGATGCGGCCCCAGTCATGCCAGAGAGTGCCCAGTGGAATCAGATTGCCGACCAGTTTGAAGCCCGCTTTGGCAATATTATTCAGCTCTTCAGGGGCCTGGCAGATTTTCAAATCTTTCAGCTTCAGGCCCGGTCGGGACGCTTTGTCCTCGGCTTTGGCGCGGCCTATGAGGTTGACCCCAGCAATCTGGGAACGCTGCTGCCGCCCAAGCAAGGCTAGGGTGCGTTAGCGCGCAACGCACCCCCATATAGGCGCTATTGGCTATTTGATCGAGACCTTAGCACCGGCCTCTTCAAGCTGCTTTTTAGCATCTTCAGCCGCGTCTTTGGCCACGGCTTCTTTCACCGTGGTCGGGGCCGACTCCACCATTGTCTTGGCTTCTTTCAGGCCCAGGCCGGTCAGCGTCCGCACCACCTTGAGGACGGCAATCTTATTACCGCCAAAGTCGTCGAGCACGACGTCAAACTCGGTCTTTTCCTCTTCTGGCTCAGCCGCGTCACCGCCGCCACCGCCGGGCATGGCGCCAGGCATCATCATCATGCCGCCGCCCGCGGGGGCAGAAGCATCGACGCCAAAGGCTTCTTCAATTTGCTTAACTAGCTCAGACGCCTCTAGCAGTGAGAGGGTCTTGAGCTTTTCCAAAATTTCGTCAGTTGCAGTAGACATAGGTTTCTCCGTGAATGGGTTTGATTGGTAGACGGGTGTGAAATGAATTGTCCAGGCAGGGGGATAGAGTCGATAGCCCTAGCTTTGCTCCTGCTCTGAAACGGCCTTGATTGCCCGCGTCAGCGAGCTGGGCACTTCCTTCAGGCCCACGGCCAGCTTGGTCGGTACCGCGTTTAGACCCACCGCAATCTTGGTGGTGTTGGCCTTGAGCAGTCCGGCGATTTGAGCAATCAGCTCTTCCTTCGTCGGCAGCTCGGTAATCGCCTTGATGTCGTCCTGGTTGAGGGCGCGGCCCTCCATGACGCCACCGCGCAGTTCGGTCTTTTTGCGGTCTTTTTGGAACCCCTGGTAGGCTTTGATCGCGCCGCCAAAGTCCTCCTCAATTAAAACCAGGGCAGATGAGCCCTGGAGGAACTGAGTTACCGGCTGCCAGGTGTCATCGCCGTCAACCGCAATTCGCATCAGCGTGTTTTTGGCGATTTTGCAGGTGGCGCCGTTGGGCCGTAAGCGATCGCGCAAATCGCTAATCTCAGCCACCGACAGACCTTTGTAGTCCACCACCAGGGCTAACTGCGACCGGCTCAGGCTGTCCTTGAGCTCAGACACAATCTCCTTTTTGTTTTCTAACGTTCTCCCCATATCGATTTCACCTCCTTATGGCTTGGGTTCAGTTGGAAAGCGTTTGCCGCCTTTTGGAATAGCTCTGAATTAGCCCTAAAACAGCACCGCCCCGGCAGGGAGGCCGAGGCGGTGCAAAATGCGATCAGGAAAGATAACCAACGCTTCCTAAACGCCCGTGGAGAAACCACAGTTTTTGCAAACCTCGGCAGGTGATTAAGCTTATCGCTCCTGCTGTCTATGGCTGCTTATTCAGCTGTAGCGAAGTTGGGCGTTAGGCGGCTTCCTTAAAGTAATCGAAGTAATTTGAGCGTGAGTTTGGCTTAGGCTGCTATTTCGGACAGCTTCAGGTCTCTCAGGGCGGAGACATCGAGCCGAATGGCTGGCCCCATCGTCGCAGAAACCGCCACGGTACGCCAGTAGCGACCCTTGGCACCGGCGGGCCGGTTACGGTCGATGGTTTCCTGCAGGGCTTTCAAATTCACCAGCAGGTCTTCTGCCGGAAAAGTTGCCTTACCAAACATAACATGAACAATCCCGGTGCGGTCAGCTCGGAACTCCAGCTTACCGGCTTTGAAGTCTTGCACCGCCTGGGCTAGGTCAAAGGTCACCGTGCCACCCTTGGGCGAAGGCATCAGACCGCGGGGACCCAGCATCCGACCGAGCTTAGCGACCTTGGGCATCATGTCGGGGGTCGCGACCAGCACGTCAAAATCCATCATGCCCTTCTGGATTTCGTCAATCAGCTCTTCGGAGCCAGACAGATCGGCACCCGCCTCAGTTGCTTCGGTTACCTTCTCACCCCGGGCAATTACCGCCACGCGCACTTCCTGACCTGTCCCTTTGGGCAGAGCCACCGTGGTCCGCAGCTGCTGGTCAGTGTACTTAGGGTCGATGCCCAGCCGGATATGGGCCTCTGCCGACTCGGGAAATTTAGCTGTGGCGGTTTCCTTCAGCAGGGCGAGCGCTTCCATCGGCTCATACAGCCGGTCTTCAACTTTTTGATGCAGAGCCTGCATCCGCTTGGATAGTTTTGCCATTTTTAACTCCTGGGGTCAATTGCGAAGCTGAGCCTCTCCCCCAATTAAGGTTTACTTAGTCAGCCACCGTCACGCCCATATTGCGGGCTGTCCCGGCGATGATGTTCATTGCCGCGTCAACGTCATTGGCGTTGAGGTCGGGCATTTTGGTTTCGGCAATTTCCCGCAGCTGATCCCGCGTGATCGAGCCGACTTTGACCGAGCGGGGTTCGCCCGATCCCTTCTCGATGCCCGCCGCCTTTTTGATCAGCACCGACGCCGGGGGCGTCTTGAGCACAAAGGTGAAGCTTCGGTCTTCAAATACCGAAATTTCAACCGGGACAATCAGGCCGACTTTCTCAGCGGTTCTGGCGTTGTAGTCTTTACAGAACGCCATGATGTTGACCCCGTGCTGACCCAGGGCCGGGCCGATCGGCGGGGCCGGGTTGGCCTTACCCGCTGGGATCGCTAGTTTGATCAGCGCAACAACCTTCTTAGCCATTAATTAACTCTCTTTTTCCACTTGATTAAACTCCAGTTCGACAGGCGTGTCGCGACCAAAGATAGACAGCAGCGCCTTGAGCTTACTCCGCTCTGGGCTGACCTCGATGACTTCGCCCTCAAAGTCTTTAAACGGCCCCGAAAGCACCATAATTTTGTCACCGGGGGCCATGTCTACCTTGACGACGGGCTTTTGCTCTTGGGACTGCTTAAAGATTCGCTTGACTTCGCCCGGGCTCAGCGGCATCGGCTTGACATGACCGCGACCGCGGCCGGTGCTGCGCCGCTGCTCAGCCCCAACAAAGTTAATCACGTGGGGCGTATTCTTCACCACCTGCCAGACATCGTCGTCTAGCAGCATTCGCACCAGCACGTAGCCCGGGAATACCTTTTCCTCGACATTCTGGCGGGAGCCATCTTTGCGCAGCTTCACCGCCGGAGTCTGGGGAATTTCGATATCAAAAATCCGGTTGGCCACGTCGAGGGTCTTAATTCGCTGCTGTAGATTCAGCTTGACCCGCTTTTCGCAGCCCGAGGCGACCTGTACCGCGTACCAGCGAGACCGAGACCGGCCCTCGGCTGGGCTATCTTCTAGCTCTTCCGGCGCGTCGTAGTTGGATTCGTCGGATGCGTAAGTCATGGGAATACTTATCCTAAAATATCTGCTCTTCTAAAATATTTGCCTAGAAATCAGGCTAAAGAGCTTGTCCACCAAATAGATGATGGTGGCAGAGAGGCTGACCATGAGGATCACCGCCGCTGACTCGCTGATCAGCTGCTGCCGAGACGGCCAGATCACCTTGCCTAGCTCTTCTCGAGTTCCGCTGATAAACTCGCCAGCGTTGAACCCACCGGAAGCATCCTGAGGGACCGGCTTTTTGTCTATCTTTTCCTGCTTAGCGTCTTTTTTAACCACGGTTCACATTCCTTGACTGCACCGGTCTGGTATTGCTGAGGATCGCCAGCGCCTATCAAAATGAGCTAGCGACGGTTTTGTCCGGCCGAGCATTGATCCAGTCCCAAAATAGCAATACCTGAAGATAAGTTGGTTCAGGCCTTGCCATTGGGCATTCTTGGGGGCATTGTCCTGGGCAGGGCTTAGCTGGGGAAAGCGCGTCCTGGAGGACTCGAACCCCCGACATTCGGTTTTGGAGACCGACGTTCTACCAACTGAACTAAGGACGCATGGCTCGGCGAAGACCCTCCCTCTAAACCAGACCCATAAACTGGGCTAAAGCGGGCGGTCGAAGCGCTGCTTCAGGCGGGTCGCTTTACCGACGCGATCGCGCAAATAGTAAAGCTTAGCCCGGCGGGCTTTACCGCGACGGAGCACCTTAATACTAGCAACCCGAGGCGCATGGAGTAAAAAGACTCGCTCGACCCCAACGCCCTGAAAGATCTTACGCACGGTAATGCTTTCGTTGATGCCGCCGTTGCGCATGGCAATGACGGTCCCTTCGTAGGGCTGAACTCGCTCTTTGCCGCCTTCGACAATCCGAACGCCCACCCGGACGGTATCCCCAACATAGATTTGGGGCAGGTCGTCTTTAATTTGCTCCGCCTCGATCGAGCGGATAATTGCTTCAGCGTTCATACAGCCCTTAAAAAGCACACAGTCTCTAATAATACGACATAAAAAGCCAAAAGTGATAGAGATTGACCGCAAAACACAACTTTTTCTGGCCATTTTCTGGCAAGCTGTTTCAGGCGCTACCATTGAAAAGCCCTGACTTTTTTTCCCTATGAACCTATTTGCCAACCTGCTGTCGAAGGCTGCGCTCGGTCCGATACTGGGAGCGCGCAGTCAGGGCGTCGAGCTCAAGTCGTCCAGCGAAATTGAGACCATGCGGCAGGCCGCCCGGATTGTGGCGACGGTACTGCAGGAAATTTCTACTATGACCGCGCCGGGCATGACCACTGCTGACCTGGACGACTACGCCGAAGGGCGAATTCGGGCGCTGGGGGCGACGCCGAGCTTCAAGGGCTATCATGGCTTCCCAGCTTCGATCTGCGCCTGCGTTAACGACGAGGTTGTCCATGGGATTCCGCGCAAGCGCAAGGTGCTGCGAACCGGCGACCTGCTCAAGGTCGATACCGGGGCCTACTTCAACGGCTTTCACGGCGACTCCTGCATTACGATCGCGGTGGGCCAGGTGCGACCCGAGGCTGAAAAGCTGATGCAGGCTGCTGAGCAGGCGCTCTATGCCGGGATTGCCGAAGTCAGGCCGGGCAACGGACTGCTAGACGTAGCCGGAGCAATCGAAGACTCAGTCAAGGCTAGCGGCTATACCATTGTCGAGGAGTTTACCGGCCACGGCGTCGGGCGCAATCTGCACGAGGCTCCCTCGGTTTTCAACTTTCGCACCCATGAGCTGCCCAATGTCAAGCTCCAGCCAGGGATGACGCTGGCGATTGAGCCGATCCTGAACGCGGGGACGCGGCATACGCGCACCCTGCGCGATCGCTGGACCGTCGTCACCCTGGACCGCTCCCTCTCTGCCCAGTTTGAGCACACCGTTTTGGTCACTGAGGACGGATACGAGATTCTGACTGATCGCTCGCGGGTGGAGCCAGCTCTGCCAGGCTAGCGCAGCTCTCCCGGTCATAGCGGACTTCGACCTTGACCAGGTAGGCTCGGGCCTCGGGATTTTCTAAGCGATTCATGCGAGCTGTGACCAGGGCGAGGGCCTCCTTATCTAAGGCGCTGTAGCCCGTGCTGCCGAGCAGCGTTGGCGTCGCCTTGCCAGTATCGTCGAATAGCACGCCAACCTCAGCGGTATGGGGCGTCTGGGGCAGGCAGGCCTGGAGCGATCGCCGAATTTCCTGAGGATTTTCAATCGGGTAGCTGAGCCGGACAGGCGGCTCTAAGGTTTGGACATTGAGCTGATCGACTTCCAGGGCGGCGCGGCTCGCTTCGCGCCAGTCGGCCTGGGCTGTCTGAGTTGCCTCGTCAGACGTGTTTTCTGAATCATAGCTAAGGGCCTGAGTGAAGTAAGCCAGCAGCTCTTCCAGGGCCTTGGGCACCTTTGGAGTGACGTAAGCCTGCTGCTCAGGGGCAGCCGAAGCTTCCGGGTCGGGGGGGGCAGGCTCCGATGCTCTAGCCTGGGGCGCTGGGGAAGGACTTGGGTCGGGTGCTGAGACTGGAGTTGAGAGATCAGGGACTGAGCCCTCAGCCGTTGCCGCCGCTTCTGGTTGGGCTGTCTGGGGCGGAGTGGTTTGGGCGGCAGGCTGACGCCTGGGCATAGCAGCCGCGACGGTGCGGGGAGACTGCCTCGGCTGACCGGCCACAGTCGCGGGCGGCGGTGCGGCTGGCGGGGGCGTCTCCAGCTCGGTTTCCGTCGTCTCTTCTATATCCTCGGACTCTGCCGCCGCAAAGAGTTCGGGCTCGGGCGCTGCCCCATCGTCAGTGGCGGGAACCGTTTCGTCGGCTCTGCCCAGGGGCAGTAGCAGCAGCAGGACGTGCAGCCCTACCGAGAGCAGTAGCATGGGGCGAAGCAGATCGATGAATTTCATGGGCTCTATCGTTTAGCGTTTAGCTGTGCAGCACTGGGCGATTAGCGGGGATCGCTTTCCCAAAGTACTAAAAGTGTGGAGATGCCACCCCCACCAGGGACAATGTTCAAGAAACCGGCCTCGGTGCCGTCATCAGCAACGAGCTGATAGAGTCTGCCGCTGCCGTAGTCACCGACTTCATTTAAAGTAAGCTGGCTGTTGGCCGCAGCCTGTAATGCTTCTGGGATGATCTCATCTGGCCGCCGATCGTTGAGCAACTGCATTCCGGCAATTTTATCTAATCGAGGCGAGTTATTAGTAACCTGGCCACTGGCGTCTGGCTGAAAGAAAAACGGCTTCTGCGGATTAGGCAAAGCGGCGGGTCTAACTTCAATAGGCAGCGCGCCCGATAGGTTGCCGAAGCTGCCGGAGAGCTGCGATCGCGCTGCTGGTGTGTCAAAGGCGGGCGGGGGTTGGGTGGGCGGCGCAGTCGTCTGCGTTGTCTGAGTCTGAGCGGGGGCAGGCGGCGACGCAGCAGTCGGCGGGGC
>NZ_JADEXG010000120.1 GCF_015207255.1 Vasconcelosia minhoensis LEGE 07310 | reverse complement strand
CCTCACTCCCCCACTCCCCCTACGGATACTCCGCCCTCAGCACCTCATCCTGCTCATCCGCGATCGTCGCCACAATCGTCATCAGCCGCGAAATTTCACCTGGGTTTATATCTTCTAACACCCGATTCGCCAAAATCACGATGTCCTGGTTCAAAATGCCAAAGCAGGCTTCAAAGGTTTCGCCGCAGTTGAGCTTGAGCAGATGGCGCATTAGGCCAGCTTCATCCTGCACGGGGAGCTGATGTACCGGAGCCCAGACCGTTAGCGTATCGTCGTCGTTCTGACCGGTCAGCTGGACAAAAACCTCAACCGTCCCATATTTAAACTTCCACAGATAGCCCTGCTCAGACCGGCTAACCATAGCGCTATCATCCTGGTCGAGGCTGGAGATGACGGTCTCAATCACCTCAAGATGGCTGGCCACGATCTCAGCTTCACCCTGATCAGGGTCAGGCGAAAGGGTTTCAAAGTCAATTGAGTTGGCGGCCATGGATACTCCAGGATTGCAGAGGTATCCCAACTTTAGCGCTGCTTCAGGCAAATGAAAAGCGGATGCAAAGGCCGGTTCAGATTGGCCCGAGCGCCCCGCTAGCCAGATTAAAACGGCGGCCGATGTCGAATCAGGCTCAAAAATTCTTCGCGAGTTTTAGCCTCTTTTTGGAAGACACCCAGCATCGAGCTAGTCACTGTCCAGGACCCCGGCTTTTGGACGCCGCGCATGACCATACAGAGGTGGCTGGCCTCCATCACCACTGCCACGCCCTGGGGCTTTAGCACCGACTGAATCGCTTCGGCAATTTGCCGGTTTAGCCGCTCCTGCACCTGCAAGCGGCGGGCATACATCTCCACAATTCGGGCCAGCTTACTCAGGCCCACAACCCGCTGGTTTGGGATATAGGCCACGTGGGCTCGACCGGTAAAGGGCAGCAGGTGATGTTCACAAAGGCTAAAAAAGTCGATATCGCGCACCAGCACCATTTCATCGTGGCCTTCATCAAAAATGGCGCCGTTGACGATGTCATCTAGCGACTGGTGGTAGCCCTGGGTCATAAAGCGCATCGCCGCCGCCACCCGCTGCGGCGTTTTCAGCAGGCCTTCTCGATCCGGGTCTTCGCCAACCGCTTCCAGTACGGTTTGCACCGCCGCGAGCATCGGTTCGTCCATCGCTTCGTCAGACGGGCTGATCCGAATCTGGGCCATCTGCCCCTCAAGGTTTTGCCGATGGGACTTACCACGGTCGGGGCGAATTTCGGGCTGGGGCATTGCCGGGGCTGTTCAAACCTCCAAAGTCGGCGGCTGGGCGGTATCGAAGCTAAATATGGGCTTCAGTCTGCTCGGTAAACTCGCCGATCTGGCGAAACTTTTCGTAGCGGCGATCGCGGCGCTGGTCGCCGCTCATCTGGAGCAGCCGGGCTAGATTTTGCGATAGGGCCTGCTGAAGCGTTTCCGCCGCCATGAGCGGATCCGCGTGGGCACCGCCAATCGGCTCTGGCAGCAGCTGATCCAAAATGCCGACCTGCTTCAGGTCCCAGGCGGTGATCTTCAGCGCCTCGGCGGCCTGGTTGGCCCGGGCAGCGTCCTTCCAGAGGATGGCCGCGCAGGCTTCTGGGCTGGCGACGTAGTAGACCGAATGCTCAAACATCATCAGGTGGTCGCCGACACCGACACCGAGGGCGCCACCGGAGCCGCCTTCGCCAATGACCGTACAGAGAATCGGCACTTCCAAGCGAAACATTTCCCGTAGGTTGTACGCGATCGCTTCTCCCTGACCCATCTGCTCGGCTTCCATTCCCGGCCAGGCTCCAGGCGTATCGATAAAGGTAAAAATGGGCATGCCAAAGCGGTCAGCGTGCTCCATCAGCCGCATGGCCTTGCGATAGCCGCCGGGGGCCGCCATGCCAAAATTGCGGGTGACGTTATCCTTGGTGTCGCGTCCCTTTTGATGGCCCAGCATGACCACGGGTCGGCCTTCAAACCGGGCAATACCGCCTACCATGGCTGGGTCGTCTTTGCCCGAGCGGCGATCGCCGTGCAGCTCGATCCACTCTTCGCTGATCGCCTGGATATAGTCCAGGGTGCTGGGCCGACGGGGATGACGGGCGACCTGAATCCGCTGGGCCGGAGACAGGCTGGTAAAAATTTCCTGCCGCAGCTGCTGCGCCCGCGACTCCAGCTGATGGATCTGGTCTGACACATCGACGCTGTTGACCTCTGCCAGCTCACGGATTTGCGAAATCCGGGCCTCTAGCTCAGCCAGCGGTTTTTCAAAATCTAACAGGATTGGCTTCCGCTCTGTCGTTGCCATAGGTCGGGTAAACGCACTTCAAGACCATAACTAGCCTAGCGCAACCCGTAGCCCCGCTCTTAAGGAATTCGCCTGGCTGCCAGACGGCTGCCAAAAGGGCTAAGTCAGCAGCGGCCGAAAACCATGCTTACGCGAAGCCGCGCCGATCATATCCATCTTCTCCAGGGTGATTTGATTGCGGCCCCAGGAAAAATTGGTGTACCATTTCTCAAATTCCAGCAGCATCGACTCGGCAAAGCAGGCAAAGAGCTGCCGCGCGGGCACATCCATGTTGACAATATTCATAATATGCCAGTCAATATCGAGGGAATGCTCCACGATTCCCCCTTTGATCACATGAATGTCGGGATGCGCAAACTGGGTGTCGAGGTTCTTGGGATAGCCACCGTCTATCATCAGGCAAGGTCGCTTCAGCGAATCTAAGTCCACACTGACACCCTTAGGCATGCTGGCCACCCAGACGACGATATCGGCCTGCGGTAGGGCGGCCTCTAGCGCTGTGGGCTGGCCAAAGCCCAGCTCTTCCTGAAGGGCGCTTAGCCGCTCCTGATTGCGAGCAACTAGCAGCAGCTCCTTCACGCCGGTGCGCGCCGTGAGCCAGCGACAGACGGCGCTGCCAATGTCACCCGTCGCACCGCAGACAGCGACCGTAGCAGCTGAGAGGTCAATACCGTGCTTCGGGGCTCCCGCCTCGACCTGCTTACAGATAATGTAGGCCGTATGGGTATTGCCGGTCGTAAATTTCTTAAAATCTAGCTCCAGGTTGCGGACGCGCTTGATCTGCTCCAGCTTAAAATTCTCAAACACGATGGAGGAAAAGCCGCCTAGGGCAGTGATATCAACGCCGTTCTTTTGGGCATGGGCCATGGCGTTGAGAATTTTGCGAGTCGCGGCTTTGATCCGCCGCGATGCCAGCATTTCAGGGAGAAAGCAGGATTCGACATACTTCCCTTCGATCTTTTGTCCGGTGGCGCTGGTTACCTCAATATGATCGACGATCTGCGGCGGGGCACTGCACCAAAAATCGAGATCCTGATCCGCATATTCTGGGTATCCCAGGTCGCGGGCAACGGATTGGGCATGGTTCAGGCTTGTGAGATGACCAATTAGACCAAACATGTAGGTTGTGGGCAGAATGAATAGGGGTAAGACAGCGAAGAAAAAAGAATGTCAACAGTCTCACCAATTGGGAATCGGTGAGACTGCCTAAACTAAGGGCTAGCAGCCGTGACGACCGCTATTGAAACGGGCTAAGCCGCAGCCAGGCCCTGGGCCGAAAGTTTCATCACTTCCCGGCTGTTGAAACCAATGTTGGCCAGGGCTTCGCCGTAGGTGATCATAAAGTCTTCCACCAGAGCGTCTTTTTCCATCCCCAGTACGGCGGCATCGGTCTCGACCTGGTTGAGCATCTTCCAGACCAGCGGCAGGTTCTGACGGTTGGCTGCTTCTAGTTCGGCCTTGGCTTCGGCAAAATTAGCCTTGAGCCATTCTTCGCCAAAGTTCAGATGCAGGTATTCGTCTTTGACAACGCCCTCAGTAATTTTGCGAGCAAAGTCGTCGGCGACGGGAATGTAGATGTTGTAGGCCGCGATCGCAAAGGTCTCAATAATCAGCGACTGAATCAGCAGGCAGGTCACGATTTTGCCTTCCTGCCAGGCGGTTTGAAAATTGTCGTGCAGCGGCGAGAAAAACGCTTTGGCAAAGGGCATGTCCGGCGTCACATCCAGGTTCCGCCCGCAGGCCTGAAATCCTTTCATGTGACGATTTTCCATCTTGGCCAACTTGAGCAAATCGTCCTTGTGCTCAGAAAGCCGCTCGGCGAGCTGCTTATAGTTATCATTGGCTTCGAGCTCACCTTCGATTACAATCGCGTTGATGCGGCTGTAGGCGTCTTTGTACCCTTCACTCTGGAAGTCGATGACTGGGCTGGCTTCAAGCTGCGGCATATCTATTACTATCCATAAGTTGCGGTCAACCAATTTAGCGCGGCTGTTTGGAAACTAGAAGGCAGAAGTCCGGATCTCTGCACAAGTCTGTCTTTCTGCACAGCCATTGCTCAAATCGGTTCAATATACCCTATCAGATCCACATCAGAAAGTTATCTGCCAGGGTGCGGACTGAGACCGGCCTTTAAATTTTGGCCGATTCCTCACCCAATCTTTAAACAAATCTTAGTAGACCTCAGGATCTCTAAATCAAGTCGGCATCTTTAAGTTAACCAGAAGTTCAACCCATCCGGCCAGGTTTGCTCGCGGAGATTTAAGCGGAGCCGTGCCACTCGGTCTAGGCGTCTAAGCCCCATCAGGGCTGTCAGGCAGGACGCGCAGGCGAATTGTCCGCATCGCCGGACTGTCGATTTCCCCCAGCCGCACCTCGATCCGTTCGCTACAGAGCGGCTGTAGGGCACTGAGCAGCGATCGCAGCTGCGGCGTACTCTCACCGCTATCGACATAGACCCGCTCGGCCAGGGCATTCATCCGCTTCCAGGCGGTGTATAGCTTGGCGGCGGCCTGCTCCAGCTGGGTGGCCTGGTTGACCAGGTCGGCGGTGCTGTTCAGGCAGCCCACTCGCAGGGCTTCGTCGAGCGCCTGCTCCAGGTTGACGACTTCCGGGTCGAGGGCCTGCACCTGACTGGCGGCGGCGATGTACTTAGACAGATAGCGGGCTTCTGAGGTCACCTGCTTCAGCGTGTCGATGTCTGGGCTGGCGGCGACTTCGGTTTTGAGGGTGGCCTGGTGGGCCGGGGGCAGCTTTTGCATTTCCTTCACTAGCGGCGCTAGGTAGCGGGTGGGGATAGTGTTATTCGCCGCTTTCTCCCGCACGGTCTCAGGGATCAGGTCAGAGGACATCGCGGTCCATTCGTCCGACAGCTGGCGCACCTCGCGGCGGGTAATCTGCTCGCCCCGGCGGGCGGCTTCGCTGACGATCTGCTGCACCTCGGGCGATGACTGGGCCGTTTCCATGAAGGCCCGCTTGCTGAACTGGTTGACGTCTCGGGTTTCCAGCAGGCCGTCTTGCAGCATCTGGTCGGCACTGTTGGCCAGGTCGATCAGCGCGTAGGCCTGGCTTTTGCTCAGGTCCCGGTCCTTCAGCCAATTTAAAAAGCCGCTGCCGCCGCCGCCGCGCTTTTCGCGATCGCGCACCGCCCGCAGAATCCGCCCGCGCCAGATGTCGGTTTGCAGGTCAAAGCGATCGCACACCTGCCAGGCGACCTCAATCTGCTGCTGAAAATCCGCATCGGAGAGCTCCCCTTCCGGATCGGGAATCTTAAAGTCGAGGATGTCATCGGTACCATCGGCGCTAATATCCGTCGCAAAATGTTTGGCCGCAGTCATACCGGTGTCAGAGAAACAAACGAACTATTATGTCATACTCCCCAGCCGAGCACCCAGCGCACCAGCTCGATGATCAGCACCGACACACCTACCACCAGGGCTACCAACGCCGCAATAATCAGGCCGCCCAGCAGCCGATCAACCAGGCTGGGGGGTCTGGGACTGCCCAGATGGCGCTCTAGCAGGGCGGCATTTTTGACATTCGCCTTCCAGGCCACGTCGAACAGATCGCCGAAGAGGGGAATCGTTCCCAAAATGACTTCGAGCAGAATATTCGTCCCCATTCGCCCCAGGGTGCTGGCAGGCATCCCCAGCCGGACGCCCTCCACCACGATGTAAACCGACATCAGCCCGGTCACCAGGTCACCGCCGCCCGGCAGCAGCCCGATGATCGGGTCGAGGCCGATGCGGTAGCCGCCGGGCAGGGGGATGGCGTTGTCGAGCAGGTGACTGAGGCGGCGGACGCGTTTGAGGGTGGTGGCGTGGGGTGAGGGG
>NZ_JADEXG010000034.1 GCF_015207255.1 Vasconcelosia minhoensis LEGE 07310 | reverse complement strand
CCCCCCGTCAGCCCAACCTGCGGTTCATGCGACCTCGCCCCGTCAGTCTCCCCCCCGGCCGGCCCAGCCGCTCGGTCGCCTGCCTAAGCGCCCGCTGATTCCGCCCCAGCTCCGTCAGTCGCTGACCGGCCCAAAACCGCTTTACCAATCTCGCCTTCTGAAAGCGGTCGCTATCTTCCTGGGCGTCATGACCGTTTTAGAGCTGTCAGATCGCTACGTCAAACAGTGCAGCGCGACCGAAACCTGTCCCTCTGGCAGTCAGCTGCTAAACCCAATTCAAGCTCAGCTCGGGGCGGCGGCAGAAGCGATTCAAAATCGCTTTGACCCAGGGCATCAAGCTTTCAGTCAGGGAGTTAATCTTGCGGCACTTGCCGGTGAGTCGGCCCATACAGCCCGGACGCCGGAAGAGTGGCGCCTTACCATTGTCTACTGGCGGCGCGCGATCGCGGCCCTCCAAACCGTTCCGACCAATAGTCGGTTTTACCCCAAAGCACAGGCTAAAATTCAGGCCTATCAAGAAAACCTAACCTATGCTAAAGCCGCCATTGACACCTTTCGAGAAGGGGTCAATGCAGCGACCCTGGCCGCTGAGCTGACCCAGCAGGCAAAAACTGTCCAGGACTGGCGGCAGGTCGGACAGCTGTGGCTCGAGGCGCTTTCGCTCATGCGATTGGTTTCACAGAACAGCCCGCACTACGCGATCGCGCAGCAGCGGCTGACCCAGTATGCCGATAACTTCACCTATGCTCAAAAGCAGGCCATGGCCCCCATCCAGCCTGCTGCATCCCAGGCAGAGGCTCAGCCTGAGCTCGCCGACATTGCCGGTCCGTAGACTTCAGCTAAAGGGGCGTACCCTCTAACAAATCAGCACATTCCGGCGGCGACTTAGGTCCCGTCAGCGTCAGGATTTCATAGTCTCCCGTCGAATAGTCATCACTCTTGTAGTAGAGAACAACGGCGGAAATTTCGGGTCTGTTCTGTTCAATGATGCGTCGGCAGTTCGGATCAGAGAGCTTGTCTTTTTCAACATAGGCAATCTGTCCTCCATCCCGCAGCGCCGTAAAAATAATTGCCCCCGGACCAAACTGTCGGTAGCCACGCCAAGAGAGCGCCAGAATCTGTGGATAAAACTGAGTCAAACGCTGTAGAGGTGCTTGCGAGATCGCGCCATGAGCATTCACCCCGTTATTTTGCACCAGCACCGGTGCCGGCAGGACGCCTTGAGGAACGATTCCGACTGTCGGTTCGCCCAGTTCCGAGACCCGCTCCAACAGCTCTCCCGGCTGACATCCGAGCGCAATGCAAATGCCTTCCAGCCGCTGGGGCGTCAGCCGCGGCATCTCGGTCGCCTTGCGCAGGCGATAAACCGAGTTCTCGGTAATCTCCAATGCCGCCGCCAAATCCTTATTCCGGATCCGGCGCTTAGCCATTACCTCATTCAGCTTCCATCGAATCACAGCGCCCCCTCATGCCTGTAAGCCACCTCAATCAGTAATCAGTGTAATATCCGGGCGCATGATCTACGTCTCAAACAGGTTTTATCTACGTTTGATGTTGACATTAATCTACGGCTGATGTAGATTAATCATCAAGAGACCATTTCACCGTTCCCTTCCTTTCAATCCGCCCAGGTCACCAATGGAGTTAACCCCATGCCGTTAAAAACGACTGCCCAGCCTCAGAAACAGGTCCATCCCAAAAAGCTAATTGCTTCGCCCCCAGCCGAGAAGTCATCCCAGTCGGTTCGCTTCTTTAAAGACGGCTACTGGTGGGAAGTTGAGAAGAAGATTCAGGGTAAGCAGGCCACCTACTTTCAATGCCGCCCCACCTGCTGGAACGAAACCCGGTTTTACTCAGCCCAAGAAATCATGCTGGCCATTCAAAAACAGCGAAACCGAGCCCAGGCGGCTCAGGCCGCTGACCGTCGCGGCTCAGGCCGAGTTTCAGCTCTCAATCAGGCGAGCCGGCCTGAGACTTGCAAGCTGCTGCTGGTCGGATCCAAGAAAGCTGTTCAAGGCGCGATCGTCAAACTGCATACGCTGGGCTATGCCAGTGCCGATGGCTGGAGCGCCATTCAGCCGGGGCGCAAACCCAACGAAGTCGTTTCTATTCTGGTTCATCGGCTCAGAATTAGCTAGGTCGAATCCGCTTCAAACTCTCCTTTTAATTTCGCAACTCAGCAGATAGACAAGCCTCGACGTCTGCCTCCTAACGTTCGCTCCTACCCTCTAGATTGGAGAAAAACAATGCAGAATCCAGCGGTATCCACCTCTATGCTGCTCGAAAACTACAGCTTTGAGCTCTCGGGTAAAGAACCCGAACAGGTCGCTAACAACTGGCTCAGCCTATATCCCAGCAAATGGGTGATGGCAGCCGTCGTCGAAGCGATCTACCAGGGTAGATATAAGGTCAACTCGGTCAACCGAATTCTGGAATATTGGGGATTTCGCGGCCAGCCCAATCATCACTTTGACTACACGTTTGCTTCGATTGTCTGCCGTCAGCTGCTCGAAGACGCCGAGCATGAGGCTGAGCAGGATAAAGCCAGCCAGCTAGAAGCTGCTGAGTCAATGGCACCGGTTTCCATGGCAGTCCCTATGGGTACCAGTGCGGCAGCCCCGCCAGGCAGTACCCAGTTGCAGGCCTTATACCCGCCCCAGCCCAGCAACATGGGACAAAATCACCCGAATATTGACATTCAAAAATGGGTGAGGCTGCCGGTGCGCCTGTCAGCCCATTATTAACGGCTGCCGTGAGCGAGTCAACGAGTGCTCTGATTTGACGGCTTGCCGTCTGAATTGTTTTCCTATTCATAAGGTGATGACCATGAACAATACCCGCCCCAGCGTTTTCAGCTCTCAGAATCTGACTGCTGAGCTGGCGACCGACTACGACTATGAGGGCTACGATGCCGATGAGCAGCTGCCGCCGGACTATGACCGTGAGCCCCAGTGCTCGGCCCAGTCTCGGTTCCAGACCGTTCCTTTTCGCCAGCCCTCGAATCCACCGGCCCAGTTTGTCAGCCGGGCTCGCCGGGAGACGCTGCGACGACCTGCCAGTTCAGACCAGCCAGTCTCGTCTAGCGCCCAGACAATTCCCAGCAGCCAGTCCGTTGAAGTGATCATTATGGAGCCCGACTCATTCCAGGATATGACCGAAGGGATTGAGGCCTTGAGAAGTCAAAAACTGGTCGTGCTCAATCTCTCCGAGATGGATCATAGCCAGGCCCAGCGCTCGATCGACTTCATTGCTGGAGGAACTTACAGCTTGGACGGCAATCTGGAGAGAATTAGCGACGGCATTTTTCTGTTTACGCCCTACTGCGTTCAGATCAACAATCGCAGATCGAAAGTCGCATCGCCGCCGCCGTCACCTGCTGCGCCTCCCACCTATGAAATCCTAACCGATGAAGGCCAGCCCAACGTCTCATAAATACCGCCGGGTCCTCTCGTCCTATGCCTGTCAAGATGACCGTATTTACCTCTGATTTTTTTTTGAACCTAGTATTCCATATTTTTTCTTCGCTATGGAATACGCGCGGTGAAGCCTGGAAGAATATCAGCCAATCGGTTGAGCAGAAGATATTCGATGCTTCTGATGAATACAATCGCAACTACTTAGAAAGACATGGCATCATCAAGATTCTGGGGATGAGGCGCTTCATGCCGATTGAGTCGGTCTACGTGTCAACCTGCTTCCTAAGAGAAGGTGAGGGACCCCAGGAGCGACTTCAGGCCGAGCCAATGCTACACCGAAAGCTCCTAAAAACGGCCCAGGAGAGCGGGGTCCAAATGATCAAAAAGCAGCGTTACCTAATGCTGACGGGGGAACCTGGAGCGGGAAAGTCAATTTTGATGAAGAAAATTGGCCTTGATATTCTTCGGGAGGGGTTTGGCAATCAAAAGGACATGCTAATCCCAGTCTTTGTCCGGCTGATCAAGCTTCAGAATAAAGACCTGAGCATTGAGGATCTGATTACCGAAGAGTTCCAGCAGTGCGGATTCCCGGACTACGAGAAGTTTTCGAAGTCCGTTCTAGAAAAGGGCAAGCTGCTGATCCTGCTAGATGGGCTGGATGAGGTGCCCTCGAATAAGTCTAGGCGAGTGGTTTCAGAGGTGCAGGACTTTGTAGACACCTACGACAAAAATTATTTTATCGTCTCCTGCCGAGCGACGACTCGCAAATACAATCTCCGTCGGTTCACCGACCTGAGAATTCCTCGATTTAGCGCCCAAGAAATTCAAATTTTTGTTAACCAGTGGTTCAGCCATAGCCCCGAGCAGGCCTGTACCCTAGTCGAATATCTTGAACATCCCAAGTATCGCTCCTCGCAGGAGCTGTGCAAAACGCCGCTGCTGCTGACGCTGCTCTGCATCCTGTATGAGCGCTTCGACCGCAATCTGTATAACCTGTCTATCTTTCACGAAGCCGCCCTGAGGCTGCTACTGGAAGACTGGAATATGGAAAAAGGAGCAGCCTATATCCCGACCTACCCTTCCCTAGACCCAAAAACGAAAGAACTCATGCTATCTGAAATTGCCTGCAAGTCATTTGTCGAAAACAAGCTTCTTTTCTCTAAAAACGATCTCTCGCTAAAAATAGAAAAAGTTCTATCGAAGCTGACGCCCGAGGAAAAGTCGGTAAGCGGACGCGACGTATTAAGGGAGGTAGAGCTGCGGAATGGCGTATTGACCAGCCATCGCGAAGAAATCGACGGCGTCTATTCCTTCTCCCACAGTGCCCTCCAGAAAACCCTAGCCGTACATTACATTATTCGAGAAGACTCCAGACTCGAGCAGGTCATCGATCTCTGTCTCAATAGGCCCCGCTGGCGAGAAATTTTTATCCTGATTGCGGGAATGAAAAACGCCGATGGCCTGCTCGCTAAGATGGAAGTCAAAAACCGCCATAATCTCAAGACTGACAGGCTCAAGTATCTCCTTCACTGGTCAGAAAGGGCCGCCCAGTCCTCAGCCTATCGACCTGCCCTAAAGCGAGCCTATGCGATCCTCCTATTTTTTGAGGTCAGTCTTTTATTTGGCAATCAGTTCTCTTATCTCAGCGCCCTGCGAAATGAACGGGAAGTTAGAAAGCTGATGACCCTCCTCGATCCAGCGTTGCAGATCAAGCCTTCCCTCGATGCCAAACTCGTCCAGGTGCTCGAACTCGCGGTGGTGATTGACGTTGCCATCAATATTGCCAAGAAGGTCAGGAAGGCAGAGGTTTTGCCTGAGATTGACTTCGCTAAGCTCATCTCTAAGCTAGTACGGCTGAAGGCAAAGCTCGGTCGGCAGAAGGCGTCAGACAAGCTCAAAACTTTGGTCAAGACTTATGTTTACCGGCTATGGCTCGCCACGCTTCGCTTTGAGGAGAACCAGGTCAAGCTTTCTCCAGACGAGCTCAAGCAGTTCCTCGCCTACGTGAAGGGCAACCAGCTGATGATCGACTGTCAGCAGGCCGCCATGCTCGTCTCGACCGAACATTGGCGGCAGATTGAGACCCGCATGTTTGAACCTTTTTAGTTTGAGCCTTTTTGGGTTTAGTTTGAGCCTTTTTGGGGAATTTCTACCATTCTTTTCTTCAAAAGTCAATCTATTCGGTCCAATGGCTCCTCTTTTTCAGCCAGCCTAACCGGGTTTAGCTAAATTGTCCCTACTGAGCGCAGACGGCGCTCAGGAAAGCAACGAAGAGGAGAAAATCCATGCTGATATCATCCTGTCTAGTCCCAAATTTCGCCGCCGTTGACCCGCCGTGCGGTAGAGGTCGGGGGTCTGGCCGGCTGACGTCCTAAAGCGGCTGGGGTCCGGGCTCCGCCATCTGCTCTGGACCCGCCGCAACCTGAATCACGATGGGATGGGCACCCTGGACGTGAAACCGATCGGCCCAGGCCCGTAAAAGGACATCTAGCTCTTTGAAGGCAACAGACTGCTGGTCTTGAGGAATCTCTAAAGTCTCGAAGCCTCTAAACACAACGGGGTCGTCGGGGTCGGTGTCTACCCACTGGTCGAGCAGCCCAACATAGCGATCGACGTCATCAAACATCGTCTGTAGACGAGCCGTATGACCTTTGGGAGCATAGCTGGACTGAGCCAAGGCGTAAAGGGAGATGTCCGTATGGGGAGAGTCAAGCTTGCGGACGGTTCCAGAATGAACTAGCCGGTACTTAATATGCTCAGCCAGAGATTCGCTAAAGGGCGTTTTCTCAGACTCAGCTAGACAATCTTGATATTCAAGATGTGCCTCTTGGACAAGCTCACTTAGCGCGCTCTCGGCGATGATCAGAGCGTTTGGTGCCTCTGGAGGGACGCTGGACTCAATCTCAGCCCTTTCCATTGGCGTCAGGCTCGTCAGCGAAATCCTCGGGTTTCCCGCTTCCCAGGGAAACCGCTCTTTCCACAAATAGGGAATCCGAATCAGATACTGGGGCTCCTGCGAGCCAACTATCCTGAGCGATTGGCCGTTTGAAACGGCCGCTTCGACCTCTCTAACAATCGCCTTGACCCGCTTCGGCTCAATGTGGTGTAAAAGCCCGGTCTTTCTCAGCGTTCTTCCTTGCTCTAAGTAGGTGATATAGACGGCATATTCTGCCGCTGCCCGGGCGGCCTTCAAGAAGCTGCCGTAGCGATGCCCCGAAAGCTTAATTGTCTTGACCGCTAAATAAAATAGCAATAGGTCCGAGTCCTCTAAAGAAAGCCTCGAACGAACAAATTTAAAATAGTCTGGGGTAAAGCCCCCGAAACTTTCTTCCGGTTGAGACATTAGCACTGACTGATGCACCGCATTAACTATGAAACCTGAAAGCGTAGCTTGGTAAGAAATAGGTTCATCGGCAAGCTTGGCGTTAAGAATGCTGAAGCTATCTCCCTGTAAATATTACCCATTTTAAAGATATTTATAACATGGAACTCTCAATTTCCACAAAATAGGCTTCATCCAGGGGCTAAATTTTAAGATACACAATATATCTCAGCTCGTTTCGAACTCCGGCTTCGAATTCAAGCAAGGACAGCAGCTGTCTGCAAAGCCACTGTCTGCAAAGCCACTGTCTGCAGAATGACAGTTATTATCGGAGTTAAGTTCCGCTAACAGCTTTTCCTGGTTCTGCATGGGGCAAGATGGGCGCGATCGCAATTTTCCCAGCCGGTGCCCACCGACCCAAACCGGCGGCAATCGGCCATAAACTTGCTTATTGCCGCCAAACTGCTTAGCATGGCTCCAATCCCGCCAATTTCCTGAGCCAAAGCCTGATGAATATCCTGCTGGTTTATCCCCGCTTTCCCCAAAGCTTTTGGTCCTTTGATCAGACATTGGAGCTGGTCAACCTCAAGGCTCAGCTACCGCCCCTGGGGCTGATTACCGTGGCCGCCATTCTGCCGGATAGCTGGAATTATCAGCTGGTGGACCGCAATGTACGCCCAGTAGCCGATGCCGAATGGCAGTGGGCCGATCTGGTGATAGTGTCGGCGATGATCGTGCAGAAACCTGACTTTTTGGCCACGCTTGCCGCCGCCAAGCAGTGGGGCAAGCGGTTGGCGGTTGGCGGTCCCTACCCGACGGCAATTCCCCAAGACGCGATCGCGGCTGGGGCCGACTATCTAATCTTGGACGAGGGCGAAATCACCCTGCCGCTGTTTGTCGCAGCGGTCGAGCGGGGCGACCTGAGCGGTACCTTCCGCTCCGACGGAGTAAAGCCGGACGTGACGACGACTCCCATTCCCCGCTACGACCTGCTGGAGATGGACGCCTACGCCGAGATGTCGGTACAGTTTTCGCGGGGCTGTCCCTTTCAGTGTGAATTTTGCGACATCATCGTGCTCTACGGCCGCAAGCCCCGCACCAAGGAACCGGAACAGCTGCTGGCGGAGCTCCAGTGCCTCTACGACCTGGGCTGGCGGCGCAGCATCTTTATGGTGGATGACAACTTCATCGGCAACAAGCGCAACGTCAAGCGGTTGCTGAAGGCAATGCAGCCCTGGATGGAAGACCATCACTATCCCTTCTCTTTTGCAACGGAAGCCTCGGTGGACCTGGCCCAGGACCCGGAGCTGATGCAGATGATGGTGGACTGCAACTTTGGCACCGTCTTTCTAGGAATCGAAACGCCAGACGAAGCGAGTCTCTCTCTGACTCAGAAGTTTCAGAATACTCGCGACCCGCTGGCGGAATCGGTCGTCGCGATCGCGCGCACCGGCCTGCGGGTGATGGCCGGGTTTATCATCGGCTTTGACGGCGAAAAGGCCGGCGCCGGCCAGCGAGTTTGTCAGTTCGTTGAGCAAACCGCCATTCCGACGGCCCTGTTCAGTATGCTCCAGGCGCTGCCCGACACGGCCCTGTGGCATCGGCTCCAGCGCGAAGGCCGACTGCTGAACCAAAGCGCCGATATCAATCAGGTCACCCTGATGAACTTTGTGCCGACGCGACCGATTGAGGAGATTGCCCGAGAATATGTGGATGCCTTCTGGCATCTCTACGAGCCGATGACGGTACTCAACCGCACCTATCGCCATTTTCTCATGCTGGGAGAGGGCCAGAAACAGAACGCCGCCAGTCGAAATTCGGCGGGCAGCCCGGAGATTGACTGGGTGACGATTCGGGCGTTTTTGATCATCTGCTGGCGGCAGGGACTGGTGCGAAACACCCGCTGGCGGTTTTGGGGCAATCTGGCCAGTATGCTCTGGCGCTATCCCCATGTCGCGACCAACTACATTTCGGTCTGCGCCCAGGCGGAGCACTTTATCGATTTTCGCCAGGTTGTCAAAGACAATATCGAAGCGCAGCTCCAGCAGTTTTTGCGCCAGCTAGAGTCGGCGGAACCCGCTGAGCCTGTCAAAGTCGGCAAATAAGCTACCGCTCCGTCCAGCTGCTCAGGGCCAGCGAGTGAGTCAGCTCGGGTACCTGGGCAATCAGGCGGTAGTCGGCGAAGCGCCGTGCCATCCGCATCCAGCGGCCGGGAGAGATGGAGCCCAGCTGCGAGGGCTCGATATCGAGCAGCAGGTAGTCGGCAATCAGCGCCAGCGACTGGGTTTGGTAATCCAGGTCGGCGTAGGGGCTATCGGCCTCCACATAGGTTGAAACCACCCGCTCGGCCGCGGCCGGAATATCGGCTAGGGCCAGCCGCCAGCCGGCAAAGGTGGCGGTGAGAAAATCTTGTACCAGCATCGGCGTATTGGCCAGCAGCTCGGCATGGGCAAAGATCACCTGGGCGTAGGCTTCATAGCCGTAGTCGTTGAGGCTAATCACCACCGGTTCTATGCCGGTTTCGGCGGCAAAGCCGATCGGCTCATCGATGGCGTAGCACTGGATAGCCGCGTATTCGCCACTGAGCAGCCGCTCGGCTTTGGCTTCGTAGGGAATTTCAGTCACCGCGATCGCGTTTTCTTCCAGTCCGCTGACGCCCTGCACCAGCGCCATGACCGCTAGGCCGTCTGCATGGACGCCGACTTTCTGATCGACCAAATCCCTCAGCCGGGTGATGCCGCTATCGGGGAGGGCCATCAGCGCCAGGGGGGAAGCTTGGAACATGGTCGCGATCGCGCGAATCGGCGCACCGGCAGCCTGTGCATCCAGAATCAGGTTTTGCTCGGCGCAGCCCAGGGTCATGGGATTTTCAATCACCGCATCGGTCACCACCAGCCCCGACTCCCAGGGCATCAGTTCGACGGCGAGCCCTTTCTCGGTATAGAGCCCTGCGGCTGCGGCCAGCATCAGCCCGGCAAACTGCACGTTAAATTTCCAGTCGAGCTGCATGTTCAGCGACATCGTCGCCTCTGCCGCCTGGGGGTTTACCAGGCTCCGCCCAGCCAGGGCGGCATGGGTGAATGCCCCGAGCCCCAGCCCGCCAGTGGTCCGCAGCAGCCGCCGTCGCGAAAATACCATGGCCCCAGCGCCTCACAAACATGACGCCATCATAGGCGCAGCTTTCAATAGGCGAAAGCGCTCTATGCTACAGACTGGGCTAAAACGAGTGAACTAATGTTTCAAGCCTAGGATAGTCGTCAGGATGCCGGTTATTTTAGGGGTCAGCAGGGCGCTCGCTCCACTCCAGCCAGAATCTTGAAAACCGCATTCTTTCGTCGTGAAGTGTGGAGCCCTGATTCCGTCAGGGCTCTAGCTTCTAAATTTGGCCAAATCAGGGGTTGCTCAGCTGCGTTTACTATGCTATTTTCTGAAGTGTGGATTCGCAGCCTGAATGGCTTGCTGGGCAAGGACTCCTCAGAGAGGGGTTTCAAACCCAATTCCCCGCAAGGGGACGGAAACCTCATTTTCTATTACCGTTAATTAGAAGCGATGAACTGCGGCTTTCAGCCCTAATTTCCTCAAGATGACTAGCTCAATATGGCTCAGTCAGCGCTCGCAGCTAATAGCCTTACTAATCCGTATTCAAGGCTTGGGGATATCAAGCAAACGCGATCGCGCTCAGCCCCAACCAACAAGCCATAATTTCAGGGTGTATAAATGCCCATAAAACCTGCAAGTTAGGAAACGACAAACAGCGATCGCTATTTTGCCGGCTCGCTGAACTGCTAGCTGGGTTAGGGCATCATAACGATAGCTAATCCAAAGCGCGATCGCGTCTCAACCCTGGGCAATGAGCTACCTCATTCCTTCCTGCTATCCTGCGTTAGCGGCGGCAAGGCTGGCTGGCCGTAGTCAATTGCCAAATGGTACCGTCCCTTTTCGTAGACCCGATTCAACAGCGGTTGCAAGTTCAAAACGGGCTCTGCCTCCCCCGGCATCAGCGGTACCGGAATCGGCGGAATTGGCTGTTGCAGGTTAAACCCATATAGGTCAGCCGTCGGTCGTCGGTCGGCTCGGCACAGCAAAATTCGATAATCACTCGGATGCTGGCCCGACATTGGCAGCGGCTGTCCGCCCCGCAGTAGATCAATCTCAATCAGATGCGATTGGCTAGCCAGCGCCCGGTTTCGCTTTCGCAGATAGGCGATCCGTCCTTCGCCCGGCCGCTTATTTTTGGGCGACAGCAGCTCAATCACCGTTACCACCATCCCGGTCGCAACTTCGCGAATTTCTAGGTAGCGCTCGGTTACTTCTTCGGCTAAGGGTACCGTCACCTGCTTTGGCTGTGCTGGCAAAGTCATTGTACCCGCATCGCTCGCCGCCGAGCGTCCGGCTGCCACGGCCACATCAGGAATGCCGACCAGCACACTTTCGCTGTCACTGCTGAAATAAACCCGCTTTTCCACCTCAACCCGGTATTTTTCGCTCAGATGATCTACGAGGTCATCTGCAACTGCAACAATTAGTCGGCTATGGACTGATGACCATAGTTCTGGGTTTTCAAGATAGGGGTCCATGCCGGGAAAGGGAGAGAGCATTGTGGGGTGGTGGGTAGTGGGTGGTTCCTTTATTTATCTTCAGGTGGAGTGGTTCTTTCGACTGTGCTTAACTGCTGCCTTATCCATTGCCGAAACGCGCTTATGGCCTGATTTCGCCCTTCTATCCGACTTTGCTCGACATAGGCAGGAATTTTGGCTGGCAGCGGTCAACCGGCAAAAGCAGGGTTCTCAGTAACCTCTCCATATTGACCTGCCTGGAGCTGATAGATCTGAATCCTTTCACCGGCCCGTCGCCAAAGTTCTGGTACGCCTAGCGCTGCATAGGTTTCTGGATGGGTGCGAGAGGTGATATCTATTTCTAAAGCCAGATCGGGCGGCGGGTCTGTGGCCATATCTAAGCGCTTTTTACCCCGTACCACAGCCTCATTCTGAATGTAGAAACACTGGTCGGGTTCGATGCCCTTGAGCATTTCTGTATTTTTGAACGGGGTTGAACCCAGGGTAAGGAATTCGGTATTCAGCTCTTCCAGTAAAGCTTTCAGTAAGTCGCTGATGATTTCCTTATCCGCTTCGTGTTCGGGCAGCGGTGCCATAATTTCTAGTACCCCGCTATCATAAGCAATTCGCGAACCGCGATGCTCCCCAAGTTCTCCCAAGATAGCCTCAAACTCGGCCCAGCTGACGTCGCGGAGCAGCAGGCGCTGACCGGGAGGAATATTAAGCTGTCGGAGCTGTAGCGTTACCATTAGCTTTGCTCCCTAACCCATTCTCTGACAGCTCGGCGGAGGGCGAGTCTGCCGCGATCGCGATACCCCTCAATCAGCTGGGGCAGCTCCTGAACTTTCAGAGATGGAAACGTCTGGCTTTGCTCAGCTTGCGCATACCGATCTTGCTGAAGCAGATAGATGCTGAGGGTTCCATCGTCATAGCACCAAATCTCTGGAACCCCGAGCCGAGCATAGATAGGAAAGCGATCGAGAGATTTGTTAGTCACGTCAATCTCAAGCGCTAGGTCTGGGGGCGGGTCTTGGCTGAGGTCAAAATGTAGCTTACCGCGAACCAAGGCTTCATTTTGGAAGTAAAAGCAGTTGTCTGGTTCTAGCCCAGCCTGCTCAGCCTGCCGCCGCCAGGTCGTCGAACCATAGCTTTCGTAGTTCTGCTCTAGCGTTTCGGCAATGTCTTTAACTGCATCGCCAATAGTTTCTTTGAAATACTCATGCTCGGGGAGCGGAGCCATAATTTCTAATATGCCAGAGTTATAAGCAACACGAGCCGCACGATGCTCTCCGAGTTCCTCTAAAATCGCCTCAAATTCAGCCCAGCTAATGTCGTGGAGCAGCAATCGCTGACCGGGGGGGACCTGAAGCTGTCGGAGCTGTAGCGTTACCATGGCGTCATAGGGAAGCGCAATGCATCAATTATATGGGATGCTCAAGCTAGGGACTGGCTTTTGAATGAGTTGTTGAAATGGAATCACCTGCTAAAATTAGCCCTGAACAAAAGACCTCAGCAACTCAGCGGTACGATACCCTGCTGCAGCACTTAAAGACGTATCCTGATAGGCGAATAGACTCAATCTTAGCTCAGATGCTATCCGCTAGCTGTGAAATAAACATGCCCACTGACTTAGCACAGATTGATCGGATGAAAGGCTGGCTGGATAGCTTTCGGCCTCTATCCCCTACTGCCCTAACAGAGCTGAAGCAGCGCTATGACGTTCAGTTCACTTACAATTCTAACGCTATCGAAGGCAATACTCTGACTCAGAGCGAAACCGAGCTTGTTCTATCCAAAGGTATTACCATTGGTGGGAAAACGCTAATAGAACACCTAGAGGTTATTGGCCACAAAGAGGCGATTGACTACATCGAAACCTTGGCCCAGAGTGAAACTCAGATTGGTGAATGGGAGATTCGGCAGATCCACAGCCTAGTGATGCGAAGAATCTCGCCGATGGAGGCGGGCCGCTATCGGCAGCTCGACGTGAAAGCGGCTGGAACAGAGCATGTTTACCCACCGCACTATCAGCTGTCGGAGCTGATGGCTGAGTTTACTCAGTGGTTAGCGGCTTCGTCTGAGAACCTGCATCCGATTGAGTATGCGGCAGAGGCTCACTATCGACTTGTCTCAATTCATCCATTTCGCGATGGCAATGGAAGAACGGGAAGATTGCTGATGAATTTGCTGCTGTTGAGAGCGGGTTTTCCCATTGTCGTGATTTCCAACCAGCAGCGTGTCGCTTATATTGAGGCGCTGGTTTACGCACAGCAATCGAACAGCGATCTGTCGCTGCTGCTTGAACTTGTCATTAACGCAGCGCGAGCGTCACTGTTTGAAACGCTATCCGCTATAGTTACGGCTGCTGACAGCCGAGGAAAGGGCCTGCCTTTTTATCGAGAAATTATTGCCTTTTTAGAAGCTGAGGCAGCAATAGAAGAGTAAAGCTTAACGAGCCTAGCTCTCGCCAGGCTCGTCCAACGCGATTTGAAAATCACCCTTGAACGTCGAAGCGATCGAGCATCATTACCTTGTTCCAGGCTGCGACGAAGTCCTTAACCATCCGCTCATGACCGTCATCAGCGCCGTAGACCTCGGCCACCTGACGCAGCTCCGCGTTTGAGCCGAAGATGAGGTCGCAGCGGGTTGCCGTGAACTTTGTTGCGCCGGTTGTGCGATCGCAGATCTCAAACAGCATCTCCCGCTCGTCCACCGGCTTCCACTCGTAGTCCATGCTGGTCAGAACCTGGAAGAAGTCGTTGGTGAGGACGCCGGGCCGATCGGTAAAGATGCCGTGCTGCGAACCATCCCAGTTCTGATCGAGGGCGCGCAGTCCGCCGACCAGAACCGTCCACTCGGGCGCGGTCAGCGTCAGCAGCTGGGCCCGATCAAGGAAGATGCGCTCTGGCTTCACCTTGTAGCCAATCGTCTCGTTGTGATAGTTGCGGAAACCATCCGAGACCGGCTTCAGCCATTCAAAACTTTCAACATCGGTCAGCTCCTGGGTGGTATCCATCCGGCCCGGGGTGAAGGGGACCGTAATGGAAACCCCAGCGTCCTGCGCCGCCTTCTCGACCGCAGCGCAGCCGCCGAGGACGATCAGGTCCGCCATTGAGATCTTTTTGCGACCTGACTGAGCCCCGTTGAACTCCGATTGAATTTGCTCAAGGGTCGATAGAACCTGACTGAGCTGCTGCGGGCGGTTCATCTCCCAGTCCTGCTGGGGATCTAAGCGAACCCGCGCACCGTTCGCGCCGCCGCGCTTGTCGGAGTCGCGGTAGTTCGACGCCGACGCCCAGGCAGCCGACACGAGCGCCGAGACGGAGAGCCCGCTCGCCAAAATCTTGTGCTTAAGCGAGTCAATATCGGCAGCGTCAACGACATCGTGGTCGAGGGCCGGAATTGGATCTTGCCAGGGCAGATCTTCCTCCGCAACTTCTGGGCCGAGATAGCGCGTTTTCGGGCCTAGGTCCCGATGGGTTAGCTTGTACCAGGCGCGCGCGAAGGCATCGCTAAAGGCGTCAAAGTCATCCAAAAAGCGCTGACAGACCTCGCGATAGGCCGGATCGACCTTTAGCGCAATGTCCGAGGTCATCATCATTAAACTGTGATCAACACCCTGACGGTGGGCGTCTGGCGTCTTCGGCGCATTAGGATTACTCGGCTTCCACTGAATCGCACCGGCAGGGCTACTGGTCTGCTCCCACTCGTACTTAAACAGATTTTCTAGGTAGCTGTTGTCCCACTGGGTTGGGTTTGGCGTCCAGGAGCCTTCGATCCCGTTTGTCATTGTATACTCGGCAAATCCGGTCCCTTCGGGATTCTGCCACCCCAGGCCCATCGCCTGAATCGGCGCACCTTCCGGCGCTGGGCCGATCTTGTCCGACGAGACCATGCCGTGACTTTTGCCGAAGGCATGACCGCCCGCAATCAGTGCCACCGTTTCCTCATCATTCATCGCCATCCGCGCGAAGGATTCGCGGATGTCACGGGCCGAGCCGACCGGGTCGCCTTCGCCATTCGGCCCCTCTGGATTGACGTAAATTAGCGCCTGATGCGTTGCCCCCAGCGGGTTTTCGAGGTCGTAGTATTCCTCGTCCGGCTGGCCGACCCAGCGAATATCGCGGGTCACCATCTCATCGGGATGGCCGGCGTGCTGAGCGCCATTTTCGCCGAACGCTTGACCGTTCCAGAACTCAGGCCCCCAGTAGGTAGCGCGGTCCGCCTCCCAAGCATCGATGCGACCGCCGCCGAAGCCAAACGTCTTAAAACCCATAATCTCCAGGGCGCAGTTGCCCACCAGGATCATCAGATCGGCCCAGCTCAGAGCCGCGCCGTATTTCTTCTTGATCGGCCAGAGCAGTCGCCGCGACTTATCCGTATTGCCGTTATCCCACCAGGAGTTGATCGGGGCAAAGCGCTGCATACCCCGACTCGCGCCGCCGCGACCGTCGGCAATCCGGTAGGTGCCGGCGGAATGCCACGCCATACGAATCATCTGCGGCCCATAGTTGTCATAGTCGGCTGGCCACCAGTCCTTTGAATCTGTCAGCAGCGCTTTGATATCGCGCTTCAGCTGCTCGTAGTCGATCTGCTCAAAGGCTGCTTTGTAATCGACATCCTGTAGCGGGTTGGCCAGGGGCGGATTTTGGTGAAGCAGCTCGACCTGTAGCCGGTTTGGCCACCAATCATCGGTTTGCGGTTTGGAGCCGAGGGCACCACCCACGCGGGTTCCCCGGAAGGGGCATTGTCCAGAAGCGGGCGGGCTGGAAAGAGGGTTGCTGACCATAAGTCTGATCCTTTCTAATCGGTTTCGTGATTAAGCTGCGATGAGCACTGTAAATAGCGGCGCTAGCACATCGGCTTGGGACGGCATCTGCTGATCAAAGGCTTAGGCAAAAAATATGATCGCAGGGCTCTGGGCTAGGACGATCGTAGCAAAGTTGATGGTTAAGGACTATGGCTTTCCTGGGCTGCTCGCCGGGCTAGCTTAGAGTAGGTCTTGGCCGTCTCGTAGGGCAGCTGCATCTCGTCGGAAATATCCTGGAGCGAGTCGCCCTGCTCCCGCCGGGCCAAAATTGTCGCCCATTTCTCAGCCGTATCCTTGGCCCGGCTGCCGCCCTGGCGTTTTCGCTGGGCCGCAAACAGCTTGGTGAGCTCGTCAATCCGCTCTGCTAGCACCTGCTGCATCGAGGGAACCTCTGGCGCAGCCCGATCCGACTGCCAGCCCGGTTGCGTTTCACCCAGGCCAAAGGGGGTTTTATGGCCCGTGCCGCAGTAGGGGGCGAGCTGGGTCAGCGCATAGAACAGGGCTTGAAACTCCGGCTGGTCAGCCGCGCGGCGGTCGAGCCCGTAGGTGACGGCTCCGACAAAGCCCGTCACCGAGCCCCGCTTACCCGCCGCTACCTTCACCGATTCCAGCTGGTGGCGCTGAATCATCACGTAGTCATCCACCCAGGCCAGAAACGCATCCGGGTCGGCGGGCTTGCTGGCAAAGTGGTTCCAGCGCCTGAGGTAGCTGTGAAACACATTCCTAGGCCAGGGCAGCGGCAGATGGTGGCCCTTGCGCCGAAAGCTGGTGGGGCTGGTGAAGCTGAGGCTAACGCTGCCGGAGGCTTGCTTGCCCTGACGCAGCAGTTTGGTATAGGTCATCGGCGGCTGCGCCAGCCGCACCGAATCAATTTGCAACGGGGCGTTTTTCAGACTAATTTCATCCGGCAGCTGTCGCAGCCAGCGGGCCAGCCCCTCGACCGTCGGCTTGGAAAAACCGCTGACGCCCCATCGATAGGGCTGACCGGCCAGCAGCTGAAGGGTCTGGCTGTGGCTGACAAACTGACCGCTCAGGCCCGATAGGCTAAAGGACTTCTCAGACTCGCCGTCGTGCAGGTAGGCCGAAAGCTCCGGGTCGAGCTGGCGGATCTGGTCGAGAAACCAGGCGTGCAGGCCGATCGTATATTGCGGATAGAGGGCGCAGTCGGTGGGAGAGCGGATGGTAAATTCCATGCCAACCAGCTCCGTTGACTTGGGCCAGAACGACCGGGCGGAGAGGTCTATGGCCTGGTTTGATTTTCGCGATCGCGCCATCGCTGTCTTTGGAGGCAGTTGGTGGGTCTATTTTATCCCCTAGCGTGGAGGGTAGATATTGCCTTGTGCAGGGTATCGGCCAGGTGGTCGGCCTGTTCTCGGGTGACGACTAGCGGCGGGCAGAGGATGAGGACGTTGGTGAAGCCGGGGATGGTGTTGGTGTTGCGACCAATGATCACCTGATGGTCCATGCACTGCTTGAGGACGGCCTTCATGCCAGCGTCTTCTAAGGGAGTCTTGCTCTCTTTGTCTTTCACCAGTTCGATGCCCAGCAGTAATCCCTTGCCGCGGACGTCGCCGACGTTGGGATGGTCGAGCAGCTCTTGCAGCCGTCCCAGCAGATAGTCACCCATTTCGGCGGCGCGTTCCGGCAGGCCTTCGCGCTCCAGGATTTCGATATTGCGCAGGCCGACGGCGGTGCAGACGGGGGTGCCGCCGTAGGTGCTGATGTGGCGGAAGTGGCTGTCGCTGCCCGGTTCGCCCATAAAGGCTTCAAAGACAGGCTGCTTGACGACCGTGGCGGATAGGGGCATGTAGCCGCTGGTCAGCCCCTTGGCAAAGCAGATCATGTCGGGCTGTACGCCCCAGTGCTGATGGCCGAACATGCGGCCCGTGCGGCCAAAGCCGTTGACCACTTCGTCGTAGATTAGGAGGATGCCGGTGCGATCGCAGATCTCCCGCACCCCGCGCAGGTAGCCCTCTGGCGGCACAATCACGCCGCCGCCCGAGATAATCGGCTCGACAATCACCGCCGCCACCGATTCCGCCCCTTCGTACAGGATGGTCTGCTCTAGCTCCCGCAGACAGGCGGCGTTGTAGACCGCCTCTGACCGGCCCTCGCCAAACCGGTAGGCGTAGGGCGGGCTGACGTGGAGGAAGCCCGGCACCAGCGGCTCATACTTCAGCTTGCGCTCGGCCTGGGCGGTGGCGCTGAGGGCGCCCATGGTGTGGCCGTGGTAGCCCCGGTAGCGAGAAATGACCTTATAGCGGGGACCAGACCCCGCCGCAGCGGTTTGAGCATGGTACTGGCGAGCGATTTTGAAGGCGGTCTCGTTGGCTTCGGAACCGCTGGTAGAAAAGAAGACTTTGCCCTCGTAGCCCAGCAGCGCCAGCAGCTTGTGGGCCAGCCGAATGCCCGGCTCATGACTCATGGTGAGGGGAGAGTAGGCCAGCTCCACCATCTGCTCATAGGCGACATCCGCTAGCTCCTGACGGCCATAGCCCACGTTGACGCACCACAGGCCAGAAACGCCGTCTAGGTACTCGACGCCCTCGGCGTCGGTGACGTGGCAGCCAACCCCGCGCTTCATGCATTTAGGCGGCTTCTCAGAAAATGGCCGGTGCTGCACCATGGCATGCCACAGCGACTCGGTATCCATTTTTCCTAAGTCGGTTCTGTTCGGATTCAGACTTGCAACCATTGAAAATGACCTCTGATAGAAAACAAAAACTCTCGATAAATAGTCTACATAATTATCTCAAGAAAGCGCGTATTTTAACTATATAACCAATCACAAATGCCGGTTGTGTATATCAAGATACGATTGTCTTTTTGCTTATGAAAGTAAGGTTTAAGTCAGCCTTTATAAAGCAACAAAGAATAAATTTAAAGCAAGATTATTGGGGGCTGCTGTGTATACACAAGTCTGAGAATTAGGCCACTTCTCGAAGCCCACTCTGCGAGAAGAGCAAAGCTCTACGGGAGAAGGATTTAGGATGTAGACGCCAAAGTGGCTTCTCGCAGAGTAGGCGAATCCAAGGAATATCAATACTTTCGGTCATTGTCTTTCAGTTGTGTATACACGGCAGCCCCGGGGAGAGGGACTTTGAGCCTTATTCAGCTTTCTGGCCATTTCTGGCTCCTCTTCTATTGAGTTTTAACCCCCACTATAATTAAGTGAATTCCAATCACAATCAATCCCCCCAGAACGAGCCTTCGAAATAGCAAAGGGTTGAAAAATTTGGACAGCGCAACGCCAGCCGTCAGTCCTAGCAATAGGCTGGGAATGGTGAGCAAATATTGATTAAATATCTGCTCAGACAGCCGATGCTGGAGCCCATGACCGAGAATCACAATAACGGCATTCACCCAAAAAAAGCTGGTGAGATTGCCTTTGAATGTTTCCTGGTTCCAGCCCTGACTGTCGCCGTACAGCACCACCGGCGGCCCCGGCAAATTGTAGCTGCCGATGAGGATGCCAGCCAGAAAGCCGGTGCCATAGGTCCATGTCCTACCCTTTAGCGCTGGTATGACTGGACCGATCAGGCTATAGAGGGCATAGGCCACAATCAGCAGTCCCAGCGCCGTCAGCATCTCCGCTGCCGGGATATATCGCAGCGCCAAAAAGCCTAAGGGGATGCCCAGCACCGACCCCACCAATAGCTGCCTAACCACGGCCCAGTCACAGGCGCGGCGGTAGTAGAGGCCGAGCAGGGTATTGTTCGTCAGCATCGTCAGCGCTACTAGGGGAGTGGCGACCTCAATGCCAATCAGCCCTGACAGCACCGGCATGGCTACCAGAGCGAAGCCAAATCCGGCGGTTCCCTGAACAAAAGCGGCCAAAAGGGCGGTGAGCAGGATAATTTGCTCGGTCGTCATGCCGGGCTCCGGTGGATTAGCATCCCTGAAGACGGGTCGGTAGACATCAGATAGATTTCGCTGAGGTTGACATGGGCTGTTCGGTTCGCTGGAGATCGTCGGCCATCGATTGCAGCTTTGCCTTGCGCCGGGCCGCGAGGATTAATCTCGCGCCAGCCCCGGTGATCAGGGCGGTTTGTTGGGTTAAAGGATTTGACGTCAGCATTGTTGTGGGTAGTAAAGTTCTCTCAAATAGAACAGCTTAATCGACGGCTGTCTGCTTTTTGACAACATTACTCCAGATAGCTCTACAGCGCGGTTCGGAACGGCAGCAGATTTTTATAGACCTGCATCTCCGGCATCAGGGCCTGCACCGCCTGGGCCAGCGGCTTCAGGCCCATGGCTGGATGCCTCGTGGTTTCCATAAAGGGAAGGGCCATCCGTTTGGCCAAGTCAGGCCGACTGCGCGATCGCAATAATCCGCTCCGCCACCCCCGTCTCCACCGGCATCACCGACAGCCGATTCCCCCGCTTTACCACCTGGAGCTCCTCCGGGTCAAAATTTTCCTTCAGCAGGTCCAGGGGAATGTAGGTTTCAAAGGTTTCGACATAGGCGACCTTGACCGTGTGCCAGCGGGGCTCCGCTGGCGTCGATTTGGGATCGTAGTAGGGGCTGTCTTCGTTGAACTGGGTCGGGTCAACCACCTGCGCTTCGGCAATTTTCATCAGCCCGGCAATCCCCGGCGGCTTGGTATTGGAATGGTAGAAAAAGGCCAGGTCGTCTACCGCCATCGACTTGAGAAAGTTGCGGGCCTGATAGTTGCGGACGCCGTCCCAGATTTCGGTGCGATCGCGCTCCAAATCGGCAATCCCATAGACGCTGGGCTCAGACTTCATCAGCCAGTACTGCATAGTAATCATCCACGACGATAGACTAATTATCCTCGAATCACCGTAACACTGCGACCCGCTGGCGTCACGGCCTGCGCTGTCGTTGTCCGCGCTGCAATCGGCGGCAGCCCTGAGCGCTGGTCGAAAATGATCAGCCATCCTGACGCGAGTCCCAATCCGGTCAGGTAGCGGTCGAGCTGCTCCAGACCCGCTTGGAGCGGGTCTGGTCGGCCCTCCCGCCAGACCTTTAACGCCATGCCCAAGGTAACCTTGCTATAGCGCAGGCATAAATCCATCCGATCCGAGCCAATCGCATATTCTCGCTCTAGCGTGCCACTGCCGTTCACCACCCGATGCAAAAACGCCATCAGCACCAGATGGGGCGCAATCTCGTGGTAGGGCGCACTTTTTAGCAGAGGCTGGCCGTGCTGACGCCAAAACTTTAGAAACGCCTGTAGAAGTTTGTCCGGATCTAGGCTGCCCTGGTCAGTCAGCCAGCTCGGCGCGATCTGGGGTAGAGCGGCTTGGGGCGTCTGACTCAAGACCCGAGGCAGGACTTCTTGATAGATCGGATTTGCGATCGCCAACCCGCCTTCTGGTCGCAGCCGGCATAGGCCCAGATCGATCAAAAACTGAACATCGTCGTTGGGAATATCTCCTAATTCCTGTCCAGACAGCATCGCAGTGGTTTTGCCCGTTTGCCGTGGGGCATGGATGACAAAATATCCCTGCTGCGCAATCAGCCGGTCGAGCTGGGGCAGCCGGGCCAGCGGCGGCAGCATATGGTGAATATCCGCTTTGCAGGGGCCAGCGGTGTTAAACCATTTGGGCATAGAGCCAGGGGCCAGCCTTGCATCTGTATTGAGATATTGAGACTTACGCATTGACAGAATAGCAAAAATGTGGGCGATCAAGGCGATGGCTTCTCTCAGCCCGGTCGAGGCCTCTGCCAGCTGTGCCTCTACCTGGGCTTCTAGCTGGGGGCGGCAACTGGCTCCGTCGGCATCAGTGCTGGTAAGAAAACCCCAAACTGCGTACCGGCCTCTTCAGCACTAAACACATCGATAAATCCACCATGACTTTCAACAATGTCCATCGCCTTGGATAGCCCCAGCCCGGTTCCTTGATCAGGGGCTTTGGTGGTGAAGAAAGGCTCGAAAATTTTATCCAATGTCCTGGACGGAATACCAGAACCCGTATCTGAAACGGTTATGACCAGATATCGACCCGATGAAGCGTCCCCGAGATGATTGGGGACATTGACCCTGAGATTCTCAGCCGACAGTCTCAGAATGCCGCCCTCTGGCATTGCATCACGGGCATTCAAGCAGAGATTTAGCAGCACCTGGTAGAGCTGGGTTTGATCGCCCTCAATCGGCCATAAATCGAGGGAGAAGCAGGTTTGAATCTCAATCGAGGCGGGAAAGGTCGCCTGCATCAGCTGCTGGACTTCTGATAGTAGCTGCTTTATGCCTAGAAGCGTGCGGTTTCCTTCGCCTCCTTGTAAGAAAGAAACGATTTGCTGAACTAAGTCATCGGCGCGATTGGCACTACTTTCTAGAAGCTGAAGCATTTCATGCGTATCATCGTCGATGGCCGTCAACTGGAGCCGCAGAAGCTTAGCTACGCCCGAAATGGGCGCGAGTGTATTAATCAGGTTACAGGCGATGCTACCCGCTAGGCTGCCAATCGTTTCTAAGCGCTGGCAGCGGAGCAGCTGCGTTTCTAAGCGTTTACGATCGCTGATATCGAGCCCTTCTAAAGCGACCAGTACGATCCGTCCGGTATCATCTTCGACGGGCCGCAGCGTCAGGTCGAGGATAGCTCTGCGTTCGCGATCGCGAATTCCGAGCTGTATGCTGGCTTTCGTAACAATGCGATGGGTCATAGGTTTCTTATTGTTCAGATAGATTTTCATCAGCTTGCCACGCCTGAGCCTTGACTGATTCTCAGCTGCTGACAGGGAATCAGATCTATCAAAGTTTTCTCACCCTGGCGACCCACATGGACTTCTAAGCTGGCTGCTTCAGAAGCTTCAAAGAAAATTTTCTGAAGCGGAAATTCGACTTTTTCCCAATAAAAACCAGCGTTTAGAGTAACTCGAATAATCTGAGTCCGACCAGTCGTATTGACATAAAAACAAAGAATTCTTTCCGAGTCGAAAAATCCAGCTCTTTCAATAGCCCGATTGAGCTGTACCACGGCATTAACCTCAAATTTAACCAGGTTTTACCCTAACTTTAAAGCAGAAATTTGGAGAGGAACCCTATTGCAAGACAGCCCTCTTACAGACAGCGCGAACTGGCGAATTAGCTTTAGCCAAACGGCAAAGCAGGCTGTTTGATACCGCTCCCTCTACAGCCGTTCTCTAGCATCTAACCTCTACCATCTAAGATTAAATTGCTATCGGCTGCCGCTGAAACTTTTCTGGAACATACCTAAATTATGTCGTAGCTTTTTAAAAAGGTCAGTACCATTGTGAACATATAGCCTGATTTAATCAATTAAGTACCTAAGCATTGAAATTTACATAGAAGGAATTGTCATTCCGAGCATAGCGTAGACGCTTGCGGCTTCCCGCAGGGTGGAATCTCTTAACCACTGACGCTTCTGGGATAGATGCCTCGACAGGTTGCTCTTTCAGAGCGGCTACGCCGGCTCATGCCCCTTGGGCTATACGGCATGACATCAGGCTCTCCTTTGTAAAAAATGTGCAATTAGTTTTGTTCAACTACTTAGCCTCGGTGAGAGCCGATCAGACGGATATAGCCATTTTCATAATTACAAAGAACAGCGCGCGCTGCAACACTGATTTGACAAGGTTGTGTCTAACCTTATGCTTGTGAAACTGGCTATATCTCGATAGCTAGTAATGCAATCTTCAGTACATTGATCAGAAGATTATTATATAGAACCTTTTGGGCCTCGTCAGTTCGATCTCGCACATACCCTTTGCGGTATTGCCCATCTCCCTTTAGCATCCTTACGGTTCTGACAAAGGCTATAGAAGAAGACACGTTAACAAATCGGTTTGGTCAGTACGGTAAGGTTCAGGGCTGAAGCCAGACCTTCTGGAATCATGAATTTGGCCTGCCGTCCCCCCGTCGCGCTATAGCTCAGTGAGAGCCGCAGGGGATCAGGCGGCAGATAGCTCAGACGCTCAGGCCACTCAATGGCGACGATGCCTAGCTCCACTTCCACGCCTTCCCAGTAGGTTTCCAGATACAGCTGGTCGGCAGCGGCGGGCGTCAGCCGGTAGAGGTCAACGTGATACAGCGGCAGCTGACCGTCCAGGTATTCATTGATCAGGGTGAAGGTGGGGCTGTCGATCGTATCGGTAATTCCCAATCCCGCCCCCAGTCCCTTGACCAAGGAAGTTTTGCCGCTGCCCAGGTCTCCCTCCAGCAGCAGGACCGTTCCCCGCACCAGCTGCTGCGCCAGCTGCCAGCCCAGCCGGTGCGTACTGGCGACATCGGGGAGGTCAAAAACGGCTGACCGTTGCATCATAGTGACCAAGTCAGTTACTCTTCCCCCCAACTGTAGCGCTAATTATCAGCGCCTCCGCCTACGCTAGGACCATGATCATCACCGTTGCGAGCTTTAAGGGCGGCGTCGGCAAAACGACCACCGCCATTCATCTGGCCGCCTTTTTACAGGGGTATGCCGCAACGCTGCTGATCGATGCCGACCCCAACCGGTCTGCCCTGGGCTGGGCCAGCCGGGGCGAGCTGCCGTTTGCCGTCGTCGATGAATGGCAGGCTGAGCAGACCCCCTATCCCTACGACCACATTGTGATCGATACCCCAGCCCGGCCGGTGCCCGATGACCTGGCCAGCCTGACCCAAACCTGCGACCTGCTGGTGCTGCCCACCACCCCCGATGTCCTCGCCCTAGATGCGCTGGTACTCACCGTTGAATACCTCAAAGCCCTTCGTGCAAACCACTACCGAATTTTGCTCACTGCTATTCCGCCGGCGCCGAGTAAAGCCGGACAGGAGGTGAGAGCAGTCCTCCAGGAAGGCAACCTGCCGCTATTAGAAGCGGGTATCCGACGGTTTTCAGCCTTTCAAAAAGCGGCTTTGCAGGGCCTGCCGGTCTATGCCGTCAAAGATCCCCGAGCCGAAGCGGGCTGGGCTGACTATGAGGCCGCTGGGGCAGAAATTCTCACCCTGATGGAAAAGTGGTCGGCGAGTGATTGGATGGGATAATGGGGTGTCAAAAATTGGAGAAAGCGTATTTTTTCACCCAAGCGAATATTTGGAACCGGGATGGTAATCTAAAGCATAAAGCGGCCTTGAAGTACTGATAAAGGTACCCTGACCCATTCTTTTAACCGGATAGCCCCTCTGTAGGATAAGGATACGCTCCATTCACTTACTGTAATGACCTGCTGCAATGGTTGAAACCACGGCCCCAGCGTCCCAGCTGAAGTCTACCCGTTTACTTGCTTCATCAACTGCCCCATCCCTGGCGTCCACTTCTCAGGGCCGCCTGGCCAATCAGGAAACCTACACCTTAGCCGCCATCGACGTCGGCACCAACTCCATTCACATGGTGGTGGTTAAAATTCAGCCTGCCCTGCCGACCTTCACCATTGTCGAAAAGGCAAAAGATACTGTTCGGCTAGGCGACTTTCACGAAAAGACCGGCAACCTCACCCGCAACGCCATACAGCGCGCGATCGCGGCCCTGAAGCGGTTCCTCAAAATAGCCGAAAGCTGCCAGGCCGACGACGTGGTCGCGGTAGCTACCAGCGCCGTTCGAGAGGCGAAGAACGGTCAGGCTTTTCTAGAGCAGGTGAAGAAAGAGGTGGGGCTGAGCATCAACCTGATTTCGGGTACCGAAGAGGCGCGGCGAATTTACCTGGGGGTGCTCTCTGGCGTCGAGCTGCACAGTCAGCCCCACGTGATTGTCGATATCGGCGGCGGGTCGACCGAGCTGATTCTGGGCACGGGCGGGCCGCATCGATTTCTCAGCAGCAGCAAAGTGGGTGCGGTGCGGCTGACGGCGCAGCTGGTGAGCAGCGACCCGCTCAAAGACTCAGAGTATAACTACCTGCGGGCCTACGTCCACGGCATGCTAGAGCCCACCATCGATGAGCTAAAGGGACAGCTGGAGCCGGGCGAGACGCTCCAGCTGATCGGCACCTCTGGCACCATCGAGAGTCTGGGTATGCTGATTGCGGTCGAGCAGCTCGGCTACGAGCCTGACCCGCTCAACGGCTACTGCTTTACCGCAAAGGACCTGAACCGCTGGGTCGATCGGCTGCGCCAGATAGACTATAAAGAAAGGCTGGCGCTGGCAGATATGTCTCCCCGACGGGCCGAAATCATCGTCGCCGGGGCGGTCATTTTGCAGGTGGCAATGCAGCTGCTGGGGGTCGAAAGCGTCACCATCTGCGAGCGTGCCCTGCGCGAAGGAGTGGTCGTAGACTGGATGCTGACCCATGGGCTAATCGAAGACCGAATGCAGTTTCAGCAGTCGGTGCGCGATCGCAGCGTATTCAAGACCGCCCATAAGTACCAGGTCGATCTGCCCCACGCCGAGCAGATTGCTAAATTTGCCGTGCAGCTATTCGACCAAACCCAGGGCATCCTGCACGACTGGGGCGACCTTCAGCGAGAGCACCTCTGGGCCGCCGCCATCCTCCACAACAGCGGCCACTTTGTTAGCCACTCCTCCCACCACAAGCATTCCTACTACCTGATCCGCCACGGCGAGCTGCTCGGCTTTACCGAAACCGAGGTGGAAATTATCGCCAACCTGGCCCGCTACCACCGCCGCAGCCAGCCCAAGAAAAAGCACGAGAGCTACAGCAATCTGCTGACCAAGCAGGACCGCAAGCTGGTGGACCAGCTCAGCGCGATTCTGCGGCTGGCCGTCGCCATGGACCGTCGGCGGATTGGCGCGATCGCGACTTTCCAATCCAGCTATGACAAAAAGTCAAAGCGGTTCACCATCACTCTCACGCCCACTAATGCCAACGACAACTGCGACCTGGAGCTGTGGAACCTGGACTATAAAAAAGCCTGCTTCGAAGAAATTTTTGACGTTACCCTAGAAGGACAGCTAGCCGCTGCCAGCTGAATCAGAGTAGCCCCAGGAAAAGCGTGAGCAGAGGTGAACATACAGCTCATCGAATCCTTAGTTCAAATCATTCAGTCCCTCAGTATTGAAGAGCAGTAGCTACTTGATCGGCGACTCAATCGTAAACGGCACTGGAAAGCGATCAAACTCGGGCTGTAATCTCTACAATCTGAGATTTATAAAAAGCGCAGTCAGTCAATACCAGATTTAGATATTAAAAAGGCGTTGTTGCAAGTTCAGTATTTTCTACAGGTCGCTTGGGACAGCTTTTCTCTATGTCTATAGGCTTCAGTAAATTCACCTCAGCCATTTGCTAGACATACTTTTATTCTTGGTCTTGAGATACTTCTGTTTCAGGCAAGGTAGAGACGGCATGGCTATCGGGCAAAATCTGAGAGCCATAGCGGCGCGCGTACACCTGAGTGAGTTCCGCCCCGAAGAAGAGAATCTGAGCCGAATAGTAAACCCAGGCCAAGATCAGAATAAACGAGCCCGCGGCGCCGTAGGCCGAGCCAAAACCGCTATTGCCAAGGTAAGCCCCAAGCGCAAATTTGCCGATCGTAAACAGCACAGACGTCACCAGCGACCCGATCCAAACATCGCTCCAGGCAATTTTGACATCGGGCACATACTTGAACAACAGGGCAAAGAGTAGGGTCAAAATGCCGAGGGACACGACCGTATTCAGTAACTGCCAGAGGACATCGAAGCCTGGTAAAGCGCTGCTGAGGTACCCCGACAGGGCCGAAATAGCGGTGCTGACCACTAGGGAAACAATGAGCAAGAAGCCGATTGTCAGCAGCATGGCAAAGGAGAGAATACGCTTGCGGATGAAGCCCTTAGCCGCATTTTGAGGCTGGGCTTCGACATTCCAAATGGTGTTCAGCGCGTCCTGAAGCTGGACAAAAACGCCGGTGGCGCCAAATAGCAAAATCACAATGCTAATCAGCGAAGCAATCAGACTGGTATTTTCACCGGGCCGGTTGGCATTGTCCAAGACCGTACCAACCGCTTCTGCGCCTTGAGAACCGATTAGGCTTTGGATTTGCTGAGTAATCTGCTCGCGGGCGGCGGCCTGGTCAAAGAAGAAGCTCGCGATCGCGATCACAATCACCAGCAGCGGAGCCAGTGAAAATACGGTGTAGTAAGCCAGCGCCGCCGCCAGCCGGGACGACTTATCCCGTCCCCATTCCTGCAACGCCTCCCGCAAAAGCCGCCCCAACCGTTTCAAGCTCACCTGCCGTGCTCCTCTTCATAACTGATACGCTTTACTCTACTACTATGCTCCTCAATCGGCCTGGGTCTGGCCAATCCCTGCTGCAAACTCCCGCCACACTCACGATAGCTATGTCATTGCCCTGATCGAATCTGGCATTGAGGCGTTTCACTATCGCGGTGCTCTGCACCAGGCCGTCGCTGGCAGCCTGGCCCTAATTCATCCTGGCGAAGTCCATACCGGCCAAGCGGGCGGGCCAGAGGGCTGGACCTATCGCACCCTGTATCCTGCGGTCCGCCCCACGCTTACCTGGTGCAGCTGTGGGTCACCGGGGCTAAAGCGCTTTTGGCCAGCGGCATGCCCATCGCTGCCGCCGCGCTCGAAACTGGCTTCAGCGACCAGAGCCGCCTGAACCGCCATTTCAAACGGCTGACGGGCATCACTCCTGGCCAGTATGCGTCTGGCTGCCTTGAGGCATAATAGCAATAGATTTGCGTAAACTTGACTCCCATGGCTCAGTCACCGGCCAAAATGACCGTAGAGGAGTATCTCTATCTCGCCTTTGACGATGGCACCGATACGAGCCGCGATCGCCACCTATTAGCCTATCCGATATCAACCCTCCAGTAGCTTATGCTTCAACCATTTCCGGATTGTTCACCGGTTCGGCCTCAGCCATCTCATTCATCACCTGCTGAGAGAGCGCTGGGATAGAGTCATTCCCGGTGATCAGGCGAGCGCCGCGCTGGCTGGTGAAATAGTGCCAGGCCCACTGCATCATCACTAGCAGCTTGTTGTCAAATTCAATCAGATAGTAGATGTGGACGAAGACCCAGATTAGCCAAGCTGGGAAGCCCGAGAATTTGGCAAAGTTGAGGTTGGCGACGGCTTCGTTGCGGCCGATCACGGCCATGCTGCCGCTGTCCTTGTAGCGAAAAGCCGTCGTGGGTTTACCGGCAACCCGACCTTTAATCGACGTGGCTAGGTAGCTGCCCTGCTGCATCGCCGTCGCCGCCGTCCCCGGCAGCGGCTTGTCACCCTGGTGGGCATAGTGGGCCAGGTCGCCCGCGATGAAAATATTGTCATAGCCCGGCACGCTAAGGTCAGGTTCGACAATCACCCGGCCGGTCCGGTCGAGCTCAGCCCCGGTTTTTTCAGCAATCGCCTGACCCATGGGAGAGGCCTTAATGCCAGCCGCCCAGAGAACGGTGTAAGCCTGCGTTTGCTCAACGCGATCGCCACTTTTCAACGTCACCACGTCGCCGTCGATTTCGGTCACCAGCGTCTTTGTCCGCACCTCGACGCCCAGCTTGCGCAGCGACTTCTCCGCTGCGACAGACAGCTCAGGGGGGTAGGGCGGCAGGACGCGGTCCATCCCCTCTAGTAGGACAATCTTGGTTTCGGTTGGATTGATCGTGCGGAAGTCTTCCCGCAGGGTTTCGTAGGCCAGCTCCGCGATCGCGCCGGCCAGCTCCACGCCAGTGGGGCCACCGCCGACGACGAAAAAGGTGAGCAGCGCCTTCCGCCGCTCGGGATTCATTTCCTTTTCTGCCGATTCAAAGGCGAGCAGAATCCGCCGCCGCACCTCCAGCGCGTCTTCAATCGTCTTCATCCCCGGTGCAATCTTTGCCCACTCATCCCGGCCAAAGTAATGGTGGCTGGAGCCCGTAGCGACGATTAGCGTATCGTAGGGAATCGTCTCGCCATTTTTAATCGCAATCTGCTGCCGTCGCGGATTGATATCGACGACTTCGCCCATCAGCACCCGGACGTTTTTCTGCTTGCTCAAAATTGCCCGCAGCGGTGAAGAAATGTCCCCCGCCGATAGCCCACCCGTGGCAACCTGGTAAAGCAGCGGCTGAAACAGGTGAAAGTTGCGCTTGTCCACTAGCGTTACCTTGATGCGGGCGTCGCCCAGCGCCTTGGCAGCATAGAGTCCGCCAAAGCCACCGCCAACGATGACGACATGGTGCGGCGACTGCTGGGTGGCGGGGGTTGAAACGGGCGGGCTGAGGACTGCCGTCATGGGAATGCAACCAATTGTTAAATTTCTATGGATAATTTTACAGTTCGATGCGCGGCTAGCCCCAGTACAATCGCTACACTTCACAGCTTTTTTTTAATAATTCTCTATATTTTGAGGGGTTGCCCTGGCCAGAGCGTCACGGCTAAACTCGGCGAATGGCGCTCAGCGCCTGCTAATCGGCGTTTACAAAACTCCAAAGTTAGATAAAGCTGGGCTATTTTTTTGATAAGTTATTTAGACTGAATGCGACCTGAGTTTTGATGGGGACATGGCGTTAATCGTCCAGAAATACGGGGGGACTTCCGTCGGCAGCGTGGAGCGGATTCAGGCGGTGGCTGAGCGGGTGCAGCGCACGGTTGAGGCGGGCAACTCAGTGGTCGTGGTCGTTTCGGCCATGGGCAAAAGCACCGACGTGCTAGTGCAGCTGGCCAACGAAATTTCCAGCCGCCCCAGCCGTCGCGAGATGGATATGCTGCTCTCGACTGGCGAGCAGGTCTCGATTTCGCTGCTCAGCATGGCGCTCCAGGAGCGGGGTCAGGCGGCGATTTCCCTCACCGGAATGCAGGTGGGCATCGTCACTGAGGCCGAACACAGCCGTGCCCGCATCCTCAGCATCAGCACCGATCGGCTGCAGCGCCACCTCAACGAGGGCAAGGTGATCGTCGTTGCGGGCTTCCAGGGTATCAGCCAGACTAACGACTTAGAAATTACTACCCTGGGCCGGGGCGGCTCGGATACTTCTGCGGTGGCCCTGGCGGCGGCGCTCCAGGCCGACTGCTGTGAAATCTATACCGACGTGCCCGGCATTCTCACCGCCGATCCCCGCCTGGTGCCGACGGCTCAGCTGCTGCGCGAGATTACCTGCGATGAGATGCTGGAGCTGGCCAGCCTGGGGGCGAGCGTCCTGCATCCCCGGGCAGTGGAGATTGCTCGCAACTATGGTGTTACCCTAGCCGTCCGCTCCAGCTGGAGTGACGACCCCGGTACGGTCGTGGTTTCGCCGGTGCCCCAGCCCCGACCGCTAGACGGTTTGGAGATTGCCCATCCGGTAGACGCGGTCGAGTTCGATACCGACCAGGCTAAAGTAGCCCTGCTGCGGGTGCCCGACCGGCCCGGCGTAGCGGCGCAGCTGTTCGGCGAGATTGCCAGCCAGGAGCTGAACGTAGACCTGATTATTCAGTCCATCCATGAGGGCAACTCCAACGACATTGCTTTCACAGTAGACAGCACTTCGCTCACTCGGGCCGAGTCTGTCGCCGATGCGATCGCGCCCGCCCTCAGACTCGACCCCACTGCCGCCGACCAGGCCGAGGTAATGATCGCTCGCCGCATCGCTAAGGTCAGCATCGCCGGAGCGGGGATGATTGGCCGCCCCGGCGTGGCCGCCCAGATGTTCTCCAGCCTGGCCGCCGCCGGCATTAATATTCAGATGATCGCCACTTCCGAGGTGAAGGTGAGCTGCACGATCGATGCCGAGGACTGCGATCGCGCCATTGCCACCCTCTGCCAGGCGTTTGACGTCACCAGCTCTCCGGCCCGGCTGGGGGAAGGCGTTCCCGCTCAGACCCCAGCGGTCCGCGGTGCGGCGCTGGACCTGAATCAGGCCCGCTTGGCCATTCGCCAGGTGCCCGATCGGCCCGGTATGGCGGCTCGAATTTTCCAGATTCTGGCCGACCGGGGCATCAGCGTAGACATGATTATTCAGTCCCAGCGCTGCCGCCTGCATCGGGGTTTGACCACCCGGGATATAGCCTTCACCGTCAGCCAGGCCGAGGCCGAGCTGGCCCGCGAGATTCTGCGCTCGGCGGCGGCGGAGCTGGGCTGCGGTGAGGTAATGGTAGATACCGCGATCGCGAAAGTCAGCATTGTCGGCGTCGGCATGATCTACCGCCCCGGCGTCGCGGCAGATATGTTCAAAGCCCTCGCCGCCGAGCAGATTAACATCCAGATGATCGCCACTTCAGAGATTAAAATCAGCTGCGTTGTGGATCAAGACCAGGGCGTAAATGCCCTAAAAGCGGTGCATGCGGCCTTTGACCTGGCAGGGCGCAAGGCGATAGAAGTACCTGCTTAATTTGCATGACGCCGATGCATTCTGACTGGATTCCTTTTTTAGCTGGCGTGGGGCTGCTGGTGGGCTATCTGATTTTCTCAGCGCTGACTGAGATGGGGACGCGCTGGCCCTGGCGAAAGTAATCCCGAAAGATTCCAAAAGGGGTACCGCAGAGGGGAAACGTCTTGACCGCAGGGGGATATCACCACTGGGAAAGCTTCGCTAAGCTTGCGAACATTAGCAATAACGTCTACTAAGCTCAATTCGCTATGAAAAACCCTGCCAAAGCTTTCTACGACTGGTACCGGAATGCCTTGCGCAATCCTAAATATCGCTGGCTAATCATTCTCGGATCGCTAGCCTATCTGGTTAGCCCGATCGACATTGCGCCCGATTTCATTCCCATCATTGGCTGGATTGACGATGGCGTGCTCGCAACGCTTCTGCTTACGGAAGTGTCCTCGCTGGTGCGAGACTACTTGAACAGCCGCAAGCCGACTACAGCGACCGCTGATGCTGAACTGGAAGACGGCCCGGTCATAGACGTGTAGGCAAACTAAGCGATCGCGATGCAATGAACGATGCTCATCGCAGTCTCCAGTGTCTCGCGAGACATCTGCTGGGTCAGCTTCATCTAGCCGATCTAGGGGTAATTGAAGCGAAGCTGTCACCAGGGGCAATAAGGACCGGGATAGGTGCCAGCACCCGAAAAAATGTCCTCAATTTATAAGTTTAGGTTATTGCTTCTCCCTTCATCAGGGAGCTACTGCCTCAATCTCCAGTCTGGTACTCATGTCGAGGCTGAAACGCCCATAGGGATTGACGTGGGCGTAGATTAACGGCGTCAGCGCCCGCAGCTCGTCTTGACCCATGCGCTCCAGCCACACCTGCTCGGCTAACACCTGCTGGATCATCAAGGTGTTGACGTAGACCAAACTGATCTGGAGCAGATCTAAGCAGAGCATCGACAGTTCCTGCATAGCCATCCGGTTGGTGGCAAACTCACCGCTCTTGCCATAGAAGATGAAGCTGTTGGCGCTGTTCCAGTTCTCAACCACGTTGAGCCCTTCCTGAATCGCTGTTGTTCGAAGTCTTTGGGGACGTCATGAGCCGGGTTACGGTAGCGCTTGGCACCGGGAACCCAGACTTCCTAGCAACGTAGCTTCTCTCGCAGAGTCCGCAGTACGCCAATCTCGTAGACTACTCGGTCCACCGAGATTACGCCGTCAGCATTCTCTGATTGCGCGGCGGTTTGCCAATCGTTGCGGATCACGCCTTCAACCGGCACCTCGACGCCAGTAGGGTAAGTGGAACCGGGGTGATCCGCATATTTCTTCAATAGCTCGATGGCTGAGAGCAACGGTGCTAGATGAGGGCTGTCACAGCGGAAGTCTAAGATCTTCAGCAGACGAGGCAGCATCTGTCGGTAGTGATGCACGTAAGCCGAGCGCATCCTCGCTTGCAGCCGCGCTCGAAAAGACTGGCCACCTGCTTCGAGCGTTTCTACCAGGTTTTCGAGCGAATCGAGAATAGCGCGCCTATCAGCTGATGGGGAATGGCCGTGATGGGCTATTTGACTTGATGGATGCGGTCCTGACGAGCCGTAGCATCACCAGCTTTGCGGAGCTATCGCTATCGCCAGTGTTTCGGCGAGCCTGGTCGAGCCTGTACAAAAGCCTGGCGCGCAGCCAGCCGCCGAGTCGCAAGCTGATGGGGCTCTACGCGGAGCAACTGCCCACCGCCAGCGCAGGGCAACTGGTGCTAGCGGGCGACCACACCGCCTGGCCACGACTGTGGTCGCCAACGCTGCAAGAGCGAACCTATGAACACCAGCCCCCCGCCTATGCCGAAGCAGCCCCGGTGACGATTGGGCAAGGCTACAGCACGCTAGTGTGTGTGCCGGAACCTCAAGGGAGCTGGGCGCTGCCCCTATTGCACGAGCGCATCACCAGTTTTGAGACCCCCTTAGAGAAAGCAGCAGCACAGCTCAAAACGGTCTGTGAAGGGATTGAGCATCGGCCTTTGTCACTCTGGGATTCAGAATATGGCTGCGGGCGCTTCGTCCAACTGAGCGCTGAGATTGCCTGTGACAAGCTGATGCGGCTGCGCCCAAACCGCGTTGTCTACGGGCCACCGCCGCCTTACCCAGGGCACGGGCGGCCCGCCAAACATGGCGACAAATTTGCCCTCAAAGCAGCAGACACCTGGTGGCCCGCTGAGGCCCAATGCACCGTTGACAGTGAAGCGCTTGGAACTTTGCGACTGCGGCAGTGGTCGGGCGTACACTCGGCTTACTCATGATGCTTTAAGCGAATAGCGACAACAATAATCTTGATCGGTAGTAAGGGCTATTCCAAATCAGCCGTTATAGACCTCTTCTAAGTAGCCTTTCTCTCACTGGCTAAGCTAATAACGAAGCTCAAAACGGTCATCATCAAAGGGCATGGCGATAAGACGCAAACTTCTTCTGCTGATTAAGCTTGCTTTGAAGCAACGGCGTCAGGCTAGTATAGGCATCGCGCACGAGAATGGCTGTCCACTCATGGCTCAAATCCCACTTTCGTCAACAGCTACAAACCAGTTCTCTACCGTCAGACCTTCAAAATTCTGGAAATCGAACACATTATTCGTCACCAAGGTCAGCCCATTACAAAAAGCAATGCTCGCAATCTGCCCGTCAGCAAATGCTGGCGTTCGACCAATCTTGGCTAGTCTTGCCCTTTCCTGGGTGTGCCACCGCGCCGCCTATAGGTCATAGTCAAACACAGGCAAACCCAGCACCGAAACCTGAATATACTGCCATAGCGTGTCCCTACGCCTGGACTGTGGTAAGCGCCAGCAGCCGTAAAGTATTTCATGAACCACAACGCTTGCAACCCCTACCTCTGAACGATAGAGATTGAGCTGATTTAGAACATTGCTGTTGGGCTGAGGCCGACTCGGTTCTGAGAGAACATTAGCGTCGAGCAAAAACCTGATTGTCACAGCTCAATTTCTCTGCCGGGACTGCGATCTCTCAAATCAGCAAAATCCTCATCGGTAAAAACGATTCCCTCCTTCTCAATCGCTTCTCTAAAGCTCAAAATTCCTTGCCAAAAGGTCTCACCCTCATTTTTTGCGGCTTCTCCCTGTTCTTCTCTAGATATTCGCGATAACTTCAGGCGCAGCACATTCATTAAAGATGCCTGCTCCTCTGCAGACAGCTCATCAAGGGATTTAATAATTTCCTGTAACGTCATTGTAAAATCTCCTTGCCAACATCAAAAATAGTATTCATCTGTCTTAATTTCCACAATCAATCTTCTTAAACTGCATCAATATAAACAGCAACGCCCCATGCCATGTCATCACATTCCTAATCACGATCATCACATTCCTAATCACGATCAGCCGAAACTACCATCTCCACAAACCGATTCGGCTCCGACCAATAAGCGATATCTGACAACTCCTCTAACTGGCGAATTGTCTCAGTCCTCCATACATCTAGCGTGTCATCAAATAAAGAAATAAACCGCAGAGGCTGTGCCCCAACTTTAAATTGTGACAAATCATACCAGGCCGCCAAAACGCTATTGGCCTTTGTATTTGCCGCCGCCCGGCTTCCCGTACTCAGCACCTGTACCAGAGAGCTATGCTGAGGATGCCAAGTGTGAAAATCAATTCGCCAAGAACGTCCGGATCGTCCTCCAAGCTTTTCATTTGCCTCAAAACGTATTTTTCGTTCTCGAAGTAATTCCGCAATCTCATCTTGAAGGGAAGATGCCACACGGGTCCTTGATAAGAACCAAAGATTACTCACCGCAATCGCGGCCTGAGCCAGGCGCATCGTAGCCCCCGCTAGAGTCTCCTCAGCCCCAACTCGCACGATCAGCGCTCCCCGATATTGCTCGACATCATGAGTAAGCAAAATATCTTGGATCGCTTGTTCCTGCTTTTTCGATAAAATCTCGCTGGTCGTTTGGGACAGTAGCCAACGCATCGTTTCCCCAAAATCCGTCATGATCTGCCGACCCTGAGAAACCTCAAAGAACAGATCAATTACATCCCCATCTGGATAAAGATAGGGAGTACGAACCCGCGTAAGCCCGTTGACCTCTGTGCAAGTAAATAGATTGCCTAAGGTTTCGGCGATGGTTTGACAAGGCATATACGTCATCAGAATAGCCCTAGCTGCAACGGAGGCGGAGGTCGCATAATCCCATTATGGCGAATGAGAGCCTCTTCACAAAACTGCTGCCAAACCCCAACCGGATCATCCTCAGCAGCAGTAATATCCTGTGGCAGGTAAGCCTGCTTATCTCGATAGCTCTCACTCCAGCGATGCTTATGCTTTTCTCCTACAAGCTGACCATCAGGGTTCTTGTGATCCTTTCCCATATCTAAACCATAAATTCTACCATAGGGCGGACAGATGATGTGGTAGCTCAAAGCATGAAGTATAGGGTTATAAGTTCCGCGCAATGATAGCTGATAGGCTGCTGATGCAGAAATAATTTCGGCCTTAAATTTGAGTAATCGTTCGTGCTGAGGATGTTTCTGCCAGACAATATTTGTCTGAATGATTTTTGACGTATCCTGCAAAATTGCATCAAATTCGGCTTGGCTCAAAATCATAACTCAAACCCCCACCTCACTTACAACCCACAGGCTTGCTTTTGCCGATCGATTTTACTTTGAAGCAGCGGTGTCAGGCCGGTGTAGGCATCGCGGTTGAGCCGTTCAAATTCACGCTTGAAGTGGGCGGCGACGGTAGGGTTTTGGATCACCAGCAGGTTTTCGTCGTTTTGGGTATTGGCGGCTTTGCTCCAGTTTTGCGAACCGATAATCACGGTGGCATCGTCGATGACGGCGAATTTGTGGTGCAGTTTATCCCCCTTGGGTAGTTTGGGAGAGCCGACAGTGGTGATCGGCGCTAACCAGGGATGGTTGTTGGCCTCAATGCGGCAGCGGTGGTCGGGGAGAGTAACGCCCAGCAGGTCGAGGGCTTCACTGTAGCTGCGATAGACAAAGCCGGGGTCGATCAGGGCGCGGAGGGCGACACCGGTTTTGACTTCGGCTTCCAACTGGTTGGCGATGCCCTGGTCTGAGAATACGAAAAGGGCCAGATCGATGCTGCGGCTGGCGCGGCTGAGGGTGCTGGCAATCAGGCCGTTGACGCTCTGCTGCCAGGGCTGGGTCGGCGAGAGGGGAGAAAACATGACGGTGAGCGAGCTGCCGGGAATCAGAAAGGTCTCCGAGCCGCGATGGCGCTTTTGCAGGCCAAACTGACTGTCCTTCTGCCCGTCAGGACCATCGCCCCACATCAGGTTGAATTCCGTCTGGTAGCGGTTAGCCAGGTCAGGGCTTTCCAGGGTCAGCAGCGCGTTAGCATTGCCCCGGCTTTCCGGGTCGAGGGTGTCGCCGTGGATGTCTGAAATCGTCCAGTTGGCTGAGCCCATGATCACGCGCCGCTGGTCAATCACCATAAACTTATGGTGCATCAGGCCGCTGCCCTTGGAGCCGTCGGCGGTGTCGTCGATTAGGGAAATCTGCGCCCTTTGCAGCATCAGCAGGGCGTCCCCCTGCTCAATTTCTGACGTGCTCAGACGCCCGTTATGGTTAGTGTCGGCCAGGGCGACCAGGTCTTCGTATTTACTGCGATCGCGCCCCTCCGGCAAAGCCCGCCCATCCTTCAGACTCCAGGGCGTACTGTACTGATTTTCGACGATCACCCGCACCGCGACGCCCTTCTGCGCCTGGACCACTAGCGCTTGGGCCACCCGGGGCAGGTTGATTTCATGAACGGCAATGTCGATGGACTGGTGGGCCTGCGCGATCGCGTCAATAATCACCTGCTCCAGATCATCCCCGTAGCGCTTCAGGTGACGGTAGGGCTCTTCGTAGAGATTGGCTTCAGAATGGTTGAAAAACACCTGCACGTGGCGATCCTGCGGCAGCGCTGGCACTGTCGGCTCAGCAATCGATGAATGCAGCCGCCAAACGCTGCTAAGCGATAGAAGTAAAAAACCGACGATGAAGCAAAGGCTCCATCGCCACCGCCGCGATCGCTTTTTCACAATCTGAAGAGGGGCTGATAGTAGGGCGACGAACAGCTGAGACGCCAAAGCGCCATCGGCTTTAACTACCCAATAGTTAACCCACAAGTCGCCCTAGACTAACAGACAAAATCAGTCCAAAGTAGATATGTCAAGATGTCTTCTGATGCTCAGAATGCGCTTGCTGTCGGGCGGATAATCACTTCATTGTGCGGTACTTCTACCGGCTAGCCCAAAAGGAAAACCGCAAGGCGCTCAACCGGATGGCGCAGCTCGGGATGTCGGATAGCTACCGCTTTGAAGATAGAAAACGACCGGGACATCCCCTGTCTATTTTTCCATTCATGCAACAAAGCCAGCTGGAGTTGTAAATCGGGGGTCAAGGGGGACGCGATCGCGTCCCCCTCGACTAGGCCCCATGGCAACTAGACGGTGACAAAGCTAGTTTCAGTCAGGCTAGAAGCGTTGACGCCTTGAAGCACCGCTAGGGTTTCATCCTCAAAAAGGATGCTGCTCCCTTCAAAGGTCAAAGCACCTAAGCTCAGGCCGTCAGCCAGCCCGATTAGATCTCTGCCCAATTCAAAATCTAGAATTAAGTCGGTGCCCTCACCCGCGGCTAGGACAAAGGTGTCGCTACCGCTGCCGCCGGAGAAGTTATCGCCGACGAGCCGATCGTTGCCGAGGCCACCGCGCAGCAGGTCGTCGCCGTCGTCACCCCAGATGGCGTCATCGCCAGCCTCGCCGAACAAAGTATCATTGCCGGACTTGCCGCCGATACGATCATTGCCCGCACCGCCAAAGATGATGTCGTTACCGCCCGGTTCGCCCACCTGGGCGCTGCGGGAATTGCGATCGCCCCTGATCACATCGTCACCGGCCCCACCCAGGATGGTGTCATCCCCAAGGGCACCGGCGATTAGGTCATTTAGGGCCACCTCAATAAAAGCGCTGCCTGAAGCCGTTGCACGGTTGCTGTTCACATCGGAAGCCGTTACGGTCACCTGACTCGTCTGAGTCAGCAGCTGACCCTCAAGGGTATCTGCATCTGCGGTACCTACCGTAGTCGCTCCAGGGTTCGGCAGCATCGCTTGGTACGTGCCGATCACTGACTCTCCAGCGGCAATCGTTGTGCCAATTAAACTGGCTAAGCCAGCAATACTGAAAGCGCTGTCCCCAATTTCGTCTAGGGTAACGGCGACCGCACCCGTGTTGGTAATTTCAGTTTGAAAGGTGACCAAGCCTCCTGCGACTGCGGCTTCGCGATTGGCAAAAAGGCCATCCCCATCGGCATCAACCCGCTGCTGAACGTCGATAGTGGGTTCACCCTTAGCGTCAGGGAGAACTGAGACAGCAACAGTTCCCATATCCGTCAGGTCGCCGTCGCTGACCGTATAGGTGAAGCGATCGTCGCCACGGAAACCCGCATTCGGGGTATAGGTCACGGTGCCATCGCCGTTAATCGCAGCGCTGCCATTGGCTGCCTCACCGACAGCGGTAACGCTCAAAGCGTCCCCATCGGCATCGGTATCGTTGTCGAGTACGTCAATGGCTACTGCGGTATCTACTGCGGTGCTGACCTGATCGTTTACCGCAACGGGAGCGTCATTGACCGCGCCGACGCTGACAGAAACCGTGGCTGTATCGGTGAGCGCACCATCGCTGACTTCATAGGTAAAGCGATCGCTACCGTTAAAGTTAGGGTTAGGCCTATAGGTAAAGCTGCCGTCGCTGCTAAAGCTGAGGTCGCCATTGCTGACGCCGCTGAGGAGGGTCGCGCTGAGGGGATCTCTGTCGGGGTCGCTATCGTTGGTCAGCACATTCTCGCTGACTGCCTCATCTTCATTGGTGGTGAAGGCATCATCGACCGCTAAAGGCGCATTGTTGTCCTGACCCGGACCGGAACCCTGACCAAAGACGATGTAGCTTCTACCTTCCTGGCCGCCAGCGTTGGGGTTAGCCGTAATCAGATCGTCTATCCCATCGTTATTGAAGTCTCCAATGCCGCTCACGACGCGACCCGGAAAGCTCGGAGGGTCTCTAAAAACAAAGAAGCCGTTATCGCCGTTCAGGTCGGCAAGATTAAAGCGACCGCCGCTGCCGATGTCGCTGCGGCCATAGATAACGTAGCTGCCATTATCATTGGTCGAACCCACGATGAGGTCATCAACGCCGTCTTTGTTGATGTCCCCAGCCCCGCTGGCCGTTTTGCCTGAACCGGTAAAGCTGCGGATTCCATTGATGACAAACCCATTGCTGCCGTTCAAGTTAGCCAGCTCGATGCTGCCGCTGCTGCCGACATCAGGGTTGCCAAATACCACGTAGCTCTGGCCAGCGCCGCTAACTCCATTGGGGTCAGCGGAGGGAGAGGTAACAATGATGTCCTCTATGCCGTCATTGTTGATATCGCCAATGCCGCTAACTGTTTCGCCTGCGGGATTATTGCGGCTAAAGCCGTTGAGGACAAACCCGTTGCCGCCGTTCAAGTTAGCCAGCTCAAGGCTACCGCTGCTGCCGACGTTGGGGCCGCCAAAGACGACATAGCTCTCGCCCGCGTTCGCGACATCATTGGGATCGGCCCCCGGGGCACCCATAATCAGGTCATCGAAGCCGTCACCGTTGACATCCCCAGCCCCGCTGACCGATCTGCCGGAACGGTCAGCAAACTGGTCGATGCCATTGATGGCAAACCCGTTGCTGCCATCTAGATTCGCTAGGTTAAAGCTACCGTCGCTGCCAATCCCACTGCCGCCAAGGAGGACGAAGCTTTGACCAGAGCTAAAGCCGTTGGGGCTCGCTTCAGGAGCGCCGATAATCAGATCGCCAATGCCGTCGCCATTGACATCGCCAGCACTGCTAACCGAGAGCCCTGAGCGGTCATTGTTATCAACCCCGAAAATAACAAAGCCATTGCCGCCATCGAGATTCGCCAGGTCGAGGCTACCGCCAAAGCCCTGGTTAGGGCCGCCATAAACGACGTAGCTCTCACCCGCAAAGGGGAGAGCGTCAGCATTGGGAGCGCCGATGATGACATCATCAAAACCGTCGTTGTTGAAGTCTCCCGCTTCGCTAACTGAAAAGCCAGATAGGTCACGAGCATCAATGCCGTTTAGAACAAAGCCATTATTGCCGTTCAGGGAAGCAAGGTCAAAGCTGCCGCTGCTGCCTACGCCAGCACCTCCGAATATCACATAGCTCTCACCCGCAACGCTGGTACCGTTGGGATCGGCGGAGGGAGCCCCAATGATGATATCGGCGATACCGTCTCCATTGAAATCTCCTGCGTCGCTGGCTGAGAAACCTAAGTTATCACCCAGGTCAATGCCATTGATGGTAAAGCCGTTGCTGCCGTCCAGATTGTCTAAGTTGAAAGATGCCGAAAAAGCCATAGTTTATAACTCATCGTAAAGTTGCGATTATTGGCAGTGATGACCGCCTCCAACCTATATTTCTTGATGAGCTAGACTTATTCACGGCTAGCGGTTCCGGGCATGAAACGTTCGCCGCGCGATCGCGGCTGCCAGAGTCGCTAGGAGAGGGCTATCGACGCAAATTTGCCGGAACCCCCAGGCTCCAGCGGCCTGTATCAGTCCCGGCACAGCGGAAAATTAAACGTTGATTTTAGACTTTAATCAGTGGAACTTAGAAGGCGCAGAACTCGATTGCGCTGTAGTCAATGCTGGATTCTACATAGATGTAGTAATCGCCAGAGGCTGGAATGTAGTAGTTGATCTGACCTTCTGATGCTCGTTGGCCACTGAGGTTTCCGGTTGGCCCAGAAACATAAATAGCATATTGAGTACCGCCGCCGGTATTGCGAGAGGTTAAAGTTTGGCCTCTACCGAGGCCCAGAACGAACTCTCTACCGCCCGAAAAGTCTCCTGAATAGGAGCCGCAATAGCTGCCCGAGGGAAACTGAATGCGGGTTGCCGCTTTTGCCATTGGATTGGGTGCGGCGATGATCGCACTAAAAGACAGCAGCAGTGTTGTTGCAGCCAGAACGGGTTTTTGCATCGTTTCCCCCAAATTGTTGTCAAACTCCTACATCACTGTATATCACGTCCTGGCCGGTCAACTGCAGCCGCGTAATGAAAATTTGCGCTCCCTTGAGGTCAAATCGCACTTGCTGACAAACAATGCCTCGAATTTTACCGAACTTTAAAAGTAAGTACAGCCCAGTCGATAATGTAGGTGAGGGGGGAGGGCCTGCTTAAGAACATCCAGCCGGTCCGCCCTAAGGGCTCGGCGACAGCTCTCCTTCTGGGTGGGCCAGCGACTGACAAAAGAGTAAAACATGGCAAAGCGATCGCGCTGGGGAATAGTGCCGTGGTGAAAGACGCGGGCGAGGTCAGCCAGGATTAGAGTACCGGCCTTGCCGGTGCAGGTTTGCCAGCGCGCCTGCGGAACGATGGGTTTAAGCACCGCATCCGTCACTTTATAGTCGATTGCCGCAAACTGGGCGTAGGGTGGCGAGTCGGCTGGCTCAAGATATTCAAAGGGGCCGCCGCTGCTATCGACATCGTGGAGGTAGACAATCATCCTCAGTAGGCGATGGTCTTCACCGTCGTAGTGCCAGTATCGGGTGCCAATCTGGGCCTGGGAAAACGTTTGAGCGGCGGCAAAGTCTCGTCGAAACGAGTAGGCCGTGCAGCAGGCAGGAACCTGTAGGTAAGCATCGGCAATCCGCATTAGGCTAGGCTGAAACCCCCAGCTAAAGACAGCCGGAAAGCGGTTAGCAATGTCGAGGGGGCTGGCCGCTGTCGTATGGCTGAGGCAAGAGCGCTGCTGACTGGCATCGGTGGGCATCGTTGGCCGAGCGGCAAGCTGAGCACAGAGCTGCTCGGCCTGATAGCCCATCATCGGATTGAGCGGCAGGTCTAGCCGATCAATAGGGGTGACGGCCACCCCAGTTTGGTTAAGCTGATTGACCAGGCTCTGCTCGGTCGGTTGGAGCTGAGGCAAGCACCTACGATAGCTTAAGCGGCTGAGTTGATAGGCAAACTTTGCCGACCCTTTGCGGTAGGCTCGAGTCACTAATGGGGGCATAAGTTTTCACGGACAAGTAGATTAAGTGGGGTTACGAAAGTTAAAAAAATGGGAATTGTTCTCCGGTGAGCATCGGAGACTCAACCCGCTCCAAAAGCCCTCATCTAGGACTGGTTCTTGTGGACTGAAAGCCAAGGGCAAGGCTGGGATAAAAAAACCTGGATAGCCTGGTTGATGCTGTTTCTAAATTTTGGTAGCTAGCCCTAATTTACTCAGAGTTAACTCCCAAAAGTAGCTTATAGACGACTCTTCTTTCTCTGTTCACGGCTGCTCTACAGAATCTTCAATATCTACAATAGTCGGCTCTTTATCCTGTCATAATTTTTCCATCGCTTTCCATCCGCCCTAGTTAAACAGACCTATGTCATAGGAGGAGTAGCTGATGCCCTCTCTACTGTAGGACTGTAGTTCTCGCTTGGCTGAACTTATTCAGTTGGACCAGTGGCGCAGCCCTGCGAATGGGGAGCGAGATCCGCGATCGCGCCTGACCCGGTGAATAAGTTCCCAAGCTGTAGAAAAATAGAGCTATAAACTCACTTTCTGAGGAGTCCATCTCTATGCTGAAGCGCTTACTGCCCTGGTCTCTGCTGACTGTCGGATGCCTGGTGGGGCTGATTGACCTGGTGCGCTATCCCCTTGATCGCACCGTGGCGATGGCCCAGACTGCTGCCGATGAGGGTGATCTGTACTACACCTTTTACGATCAGCGGATTCCTCTGGTCGAGCGGACGAACCAGATCGCGGTTGAATTTAGCCCAAACCCATCGCTGACGCGCGGCGAACAGGAACCCGCCTATCTGCGGCTGCAGCGGGATCTGCAAGCGGCCACTCAGGGCACCCGCGGCGGTCTGCACGATCAGCCCGCGGCGGGGGTTGAAGTGCGGCCCCTGGGCAATCGCTATGCGCTGATTGAACTGCCTGAGGGCACCCGCAGCCCGGCAGCGCGGCTAGGACCGCAGCTAGAGCAGCCCTACATCGCCGCAACGCTGCCGGTGCTGAGCCGACCGGAGGCGGAGGACTCGATTGTGGTGACGCCGGAAATTGTGGTCAGCTTTGAGCCGAATACGACAGAAGGGCAGGCGCGATCGCTCATAGCTCAGTACAACCTGGAGCTGATCCGGCCCCTGCGCTTCACCGAGGGCCGCTATCTGGTTCGGGGGCGCAATATAGCAGGAGAGGCCGTCCTAGACGCGGCCAACCAGCTGACGGCGGTACCGGGCATTCAGTCGGCGACGCCGAACTTTGTCCAGTCGCTGCCCTACCGGGTGGCGGTGCCCGATGTGTTAGGGGCGGAGCCAGCGGCGGAGATTGACTTGCAGCAGGTGCTCAGCGGCTCCGCTGAGACGACCCCATACCCGGGCTCGCTGCTGCCGCTGCAGTGGCACCTGAATAGCCAGCCGCTGCGGCCTCGGCCCTATCGGCGCACCGATATCCGCGCGGTGGAAGCCTGGGAGCAGGGTCACAGCGGTGAGGAGGTGGTGGTAGCGGTAATCGATAGCCTGATCCAGTGGGACCATCCTGACCTGGCGAATACGGTTTATACGCTGCCAGCGACGGTTGAAGATCCTCTGCCGGGCGAAGTCAGCGGCTGGGATTTCTCTAATACCGATCTCACCTGCGCCAAAGGCGACCCCGACAGCTGCACCCTGGGCGACCCGGACACCCGCATCAGCAATGCCGAGCTGGATTTTGTCCGGCCTTATTTTCAAAATTCTTTTGTGCTCTCAGACGCTGCTCTGCTGGCGGCCTATCCCCGACGAGACCAAAATCTGCAAGACAGATATCCCAATGCCACAGCAGAGCAGCGGGCCGATGCCCTCCGCCGTACTTTTCAAAGCTATGCTTCGAGCCAGTTTCATGGCACTTGGACGGCTGGCGTGATTGCGGCCCAGCCGCAAAATGGTCAGGGCATCGTCGGGGTTGCCCCCGAGGCTGAATTTTTACCCGTGCGGGTATTTGGCCTGGGCGGCGAGATTACTCCGGCGGCCCTGATTGAAGCAGTGGGCTATGCGGCAGCCCGGGAGGTGGATGTGATTAACCTCAGCCTGGGCTCGCTGCTGCCGAACTGGGGGCTAACCGATCAGATGTTTGCCGTGCTCGACCGGCATCCTGATCTGGTGATTGTCGCTTCTGCGGGTAACGATAGCCTGGATGGCGTGGGCTTCCCGGCGGCGATACCGGGGGTGATTGCGGTGGGGGCGACGAATCTGGAGGGCAATCGCACTGCCTACAGCAGCTATGGGGCCGGGCTAGATCTGGTGGCTCCTGGAGGTGAAGTCGCCCGACGGCTGAGGGAAGGCATTTTAACGACGGGCGGTACCTGGGTAGAGGGCTTTTGGACTGGCATCGCTCGGCCTGAGGAACCCTGGGGGCTGGCGCTGGACCCGATAGGGCAGTATGTGAGCGTCCAGGGGACGTCTTTTTCGGCCCCGGCGGTTTCGGGCGTCTTGGCGCTGATGAAGGGGCAGGACCCAGACCGCCAGCTCAGTCGCGAGCAGCTGACGACGATTTTGCAAGAGACGGCGAGCTATGCCCCGCTCACCCTGACTCAGGCGGACGCCAATCAATATCGGGTCCAGGCCGAGGTTGGCTTTGGCACGACACTAGCGATTCCTACGGTGAGGCCTTCTGGTATTGAGGGCGAGCTAGACCCGATTTCGCCGGAGGCTTATTACTACGGTCGCGGGCTGGTGAATGCGACGGCTGCGGTGGAAGCAGTGGCGATGGCGGTTGAGAAGTTTAGGTAAAGAGGATTGAGTTTAGGGGAGGCTGGATGTCATAGTGACGGTGGGTTAGCGCCCGCCTGATTTGAGCGGAAAATAATGTAGGTTGCCTACCGATGGCTCTGAAGTAGGCAATGTTGGTTTGTAGACCTCGGTTTAGTGTCTAGGAAAATGATCAAATCGTTTGGACTGTCGCTGGCTGCACTGCTATCGGTGCTGACGGCTGAGGCGGGTTATGCTGCCCAGCGGATGGTAGAGGGTGAACGGCTTCTGAGTTTAGAACAGCGGCAGCAGTGGCAGCCTGAATTACTAGGAAGTGATGAAATAGGCCACAGCTGGAAACTAGAGTTTCGCTCTGCTGAGTTTAGTAACGCCATCAGCCGCTTATCTCGTCAGAAACAAGCACCTGATGAGCAACTTCAAATTCCATTCGAGCAGAATGGAGTTTTGGAAGAGGGAGATCATAGTACCGATAGTGGCGCTTTATTCGATACATACATCTTTGAAGGAAGCGCAGGGCAAATCGTTTCTATAACTTTGGAAAGCGAGGAATTCGATACATTATTGTTTTTGTTAAATAGCGATAATGAGCTAATTGCCAGAAACGATGACAGTGGTGAAAGTAGCAATTCGAAGCTCACGGTAATTTTACCAGAGGCAGGACGCTATATTATAGGAGCAGCAGCCCCTCCTGGGCAAGCTGGCAGTTATCAGCTCACTGCTCAAATCGGGACTGAGACAGATCTTAGACAGACAGAGGCAGCCCAGCTAAACCAGCAGGGTGTAGCCGCCTATAATCGTTCGGACTATCCAGAAGCCCTGGACTACTATCAACAAGCTCTGGCTATCCGTCAAGAAATCGGTGACCGCCGTGGCGAAGGCACAACCCTCAACAACATTGGCAATGTCTACTCCATTATAGGGGACTATAACCAGGCGCTCGACTACTACCAGCAGGCTCTGGCCATCCGTCAAGAAATTAGCCATCTTCGTGGCGAAGGCATAACCCTCAACAATATTGGCTTTATCTACTCTAGTTTAGGGAACTATAGTCAAGCCCTGGACTACTACCAACAAGCCTTAACCATTAATCAAAGAATCGGTAACCGCAGCCTCGAAGGCACAAACCTCAACAACATTGCTAGAATCTATGATAAATTTAGTGACTATAGCCAAGCTCTCGATTACTATCAACAAGCCCTAAGCATCCGTCAAGAAATTGGCGATCTTCGTGGCGAAGGCACAACCCTCAATAATATTGGCAATGTCTACTCTAGTTTAGGGGACTATAGTCAGGCCCTTAAATACTTCCGGCAAGCCTTAACTATCGTTCAGGAAATCGGCTACCAAAGAGGTGAAGGTTCAACCCTCAACAATATTGGCTCTATCTATGATAGTCTAGGAGACTATAGCCAGGCGCTCGACTACTACCAACAAGCCTTAAACATTAGTCAAAGAATCGGCTACCAAAGAGGCGAAGGCACAACCCTCAACAATATTGGCTCTATCTATGATAGTCTAGGAGACTATAGCCAGGCGCTCGACTACTACCAACAAGCCTTAAACATTAGTCAGGAAATCGGTGACCGCAGCGGCGAAGGTACGATATTCAGCAATATTGGGAACATCTACTCCAATCTAGGGGATGACAGCCAAGCCCTCGACTACTACCAACAAGCCTTAAACATCAGTCAGGAAATCGGCAACCGTAGCGGTGAAAGCACAACCCTCAACAGCATTGGCATTGTCTACTCCAATCTAGGGGATGACAGCCAAGCCCTCGACTACTACCAACAAGCCTTAAACATCAGTCAGGAAATCGGTGACCGCAGCGGTGAAAGCATAACCCTCAACAATATTGGCATTGTCTACTCCAATCTAGGGGACGATAGCCAAGCCCTCGGCTACTACCAACAAGCCCTAGCCATTAGTCAGGAAATCGGTGACCGCAGCGGCGAAGGTACTAAGCTCAACAACATTGGCAGCATCTACTATAGCCTAGGTGACTATAGCCAGGCTCTCGACTATTATGAAAAAGCCTTACCTATCCTTCAAGAGGTTGGCGACCGTAGTACAAGTGCCATTACGTTAGGCAACATTAGCCAGGTTCTATCCAATCAACAGCAGCCGGAACTCGCCATAGTCTTCCTGAAGCAGTCCGTCAACACCTACGAATCTATTCGCGATGGCATCCGCACCCTTGATTCCGACCTTCAGAGTACCTATGCTGAATCGATATCTGACACCTACCGCACTCTCGCCGACCTGCTGCTCCAGCAAGACCGCATCCTCGAAGCCCAGCGCGTCCTCGACCTGCTCAAAGTGCAAGAGCTCGATGACTACCTGCAAACCGTCCGCGGCAATGCTGAAACCGCCAGCGGCGTCGAATACTTGCAGCCCGAGCAAACCATCCTCGCCCGCTACCAGGCTGCTCAGGAACCCGCGATCGAGTTGGGCCAGGAGCTCGCCACCCTCAACGCTAAGAGAGAAAATGGCACCCTCACCGAAGAAGAAGAAGCCCGCCGCGTGGAACTGATTGACCTGCAAAGAGAGCTAGCGACTCAGTTCAACGACTTCGTCGCCAGCGCCGACATCCAGGCCCTGCTCGACCAGCTCAGCCGCCCTGAGCTGACTCAGGCGGTCAACCTGGAAGACCTCTCCGGCCTGCGCGATAAACTGGCCAACCTCAATGCTGCCCTGCTCTACCCGCTGATTCTAGATGACCGCATCGAGCTAGTCATCACCACCGCCACCTCAGAACCCCTGCGCCGCACCGTCGAAGGCGTCGGGCGGGCCGAGCTGAATGCCGCCATCACCGAGTTTCGTCAGGCCCTGCAAAACCCAACTAGCGATGCCACAGCTCCGGCCCAGCAGCTTTATGCCTGGCTGATAGAGCCGCTCGAAGCCGACCTCGCCGCTGCCGGGGTTGACACGATCATCTACTCCCCCGACGGAGCGCTGCGCTACATACCCCTAGCCGCCCTGCACGACGGCAACCAGTGGCTGGCCGAGCGCTTTCGCGTCAACAACATCACTGCCCGCTCGCTGACCAAGCTCGACACGCTGCCGCAGAATGACCCCCGGGTCCTAGCCGGAGCCTTTGTCACCGGCGAATATGCCGTCCTGGGAACCAGCTACAGCGGCCTGCCCTTTGCCGGTCAAGAGGTCGAGCTGCTGAGTGATACCCTCTCGAACATCACGTCTTTCTTCGACACCGACTTTAATCTAGAAACGGTCGAGAATGAGATTGCCAGCTTCAACATCCTGCACTTTGCCACCCATGCCGCCTTTGTGCCCGGCGACCCCAGCGAGTCGTTTATTCTCTTTGGCAATGGCGAAACCCAAAACCTGAGAGATATCGCCAGCTGGCAGCTAGCAAACGTGGACCTGGTCGTCCTCAGCGCCTGCGAGACCGGGCTGGGCGGCTTTGATAACAACGGTGAGCAGATTCTGGGGCTGGGCTATCAGTTCCAAAGCCGGGGCGCAAAGGCGGTGGTCTCCTCGCTGTGGCAGGTGGATGATGGTGGCACCCAGGCGCTGATGAATGCCTTCTACATCGCCCTAAGTAACGGCCATGCCAAGTCTGAGGCGCTGCGGCTAGCCCAGCAGGCGCTGATTGCAAACGACCTGACAATGGTCGGCGCGCCGCGAGGGGCGGGCATACAGGTGCTCGATACGGAGACGGGGGAGCCGAGGATTCAGGCGGGCAGCCTGAATCATCCTTACTATTGGGCGCCGTTTATTCTGATTGGCAATGGGCTGTAGTGGGTGGCGCGCCCCCGCGCCGGGTTGAAAACCCGGCGCTAATTGAGAGCAAGTCCGCTGAAGGGACTGGGGGTGGATGGATGGGTGGCAGCCGCTGCGTTGGCTTTAACCCCTTTTAGTGGGTTTGCACTGGTTAGCCCCGTCATTTTAATGCGGGGCGGTGTTGGGCAGGGTTGCAGCAGGGTTGCTCAGCCCTAGCGCATCCCTACCACTGAGCACCGTTTATTCTGATCGGCAATGGCCTGTAGGGTTGGGATGGGTGGCGCGACCCCGCGCCGGGTTGAAAACCCAGCGCTGATGGAGGGAAGTCCGCTGAAGGGACTGGGAGTGGCTGGATGGTTCGCAACCGTTGCGTTGGCTTTAACCCCTTTAGCGGGTTTGAACTGGTTAGCCCCGTCATTTTAATGCGGGGCGGGGTTTAATGCGGGGCGGGGTTAAGGGTGTTGCAGCATGATGGCTCAGCCTTGGCATCCACAAAATTTAGGACTCCTGCACCTCACGTATCCTATTGCTCAGGAAAGCGCACTCCCCTAATGCCCTATGATGCTTCCAATTCGTCGAGCCAGCCCGCTAGCTCATCTAAGCTGCTCAACGTCGGCAGACGGTCGGTCAACTGCTCAATTTGGGCTTCGGTCAGCCCTCTGATTCTGGCTTCGACTGCTGGCGACGGCGTCCCGACTATCCGGCTCAACAGCCGCAGTAAAAGCCTCAGCTCACCTTCTCGGCGGCCCCGCTCTAGGCCCTGCTCAATGCCCCTTTCCATCCAGCTGGTTACAATCTCCATCACCTGCTCCTGTGCTGCCGGTTCAATTTGACCTACTTCTAGGGTAAACGCTGTCTCCTCCTCTGGCGTCAGTTTCAGATAAGTATCGACGAACCCAGAAATCAGCTGCATCCGAGCCGGGTCTAGCCTTAGCGTGACCAAAAGACGCAGACATTCTGCCTTGACTCGGGGACGCTCTGCTGGGGCAATCTGCATCTTGGCCATCAGGGCAGTGGCGACCGGGTTGGGCTGGCTGAGAAAGTCGCGCCAGTGCAGCTGGTTGAGCTGAATCACCCGGTAGCTGAAGCTGAGGACGGCGAAGTCTGGGAACGCAACTGTGAACTCGCTAGGGGCGGGTGCTCTGGGCTGGTCGTAGGAAAAGACGACGATGGGATAGACGGGATAGTCATACTTTTCGTAGAGCCGGGCGAAGTAGCGAAACATCCGCTTGCCGAACTCGGCCTGGGCAGTCGCCTGATTCTCGACATGAATCAGAAAGAAGGAAGGCTGACCCTGGAACTGCACCTGGGCGAGCAGGTCGGTTTCGTAGCGGCTACCTGCGGTGACGTCGGTGAAGACTTCTTTGTCAAGGAAGGTGACGGACTCGGGTTCGAGGTACTGCATCATCTCTGGCAGAAACAGGGCCAGAAATTCGACGAAGAAGGTCGAGAGCAGCTCTTTGAATAAGCGATCGTGGTCGATAATGGCCATAAGCAGAAGCGCTGGGGCTTTAACTACTCCTTTTTCATAAAATTTACATAAACCTGAATAACTTCGCCCCACCTAGCACTATATGCTAATTGCATTACAGGACTGGAGTATATCTATGCGTGATCTGGCAAAGCTGGTGGGCTTGACTGCCTTTACGGTGCTGAGCGCAGGTCAGCGACCAGGGGCATCGCAACCATACGCGACTAACTACTCCGGAGAGATAACGCAGCCCCAGCTAGATAATCACACCCCGCCTGTACTGCTAGAGATAGAAGAGGTTTTGGAAGAAAGAGATACCATTCTTGAAGATAGGAGTCTTTATATTGATACGCTTTTAGTTTTTCGAGGCAAGCAGGGCGATGAAACTGCTAGGAACGATAGTGGGAGTGCGTCATCATTTAGCGAGAGAAAAACCACTATAGAGGAGTAGGACGCAGAGAATAGATGCCATGACCCCCGAGCAAAACCAGCAGCTGCAAGCTCATGTCAGCGAAATTGCCAAGCTCCTG
>NZ_JADEXG010000119.1 GCF_015207255.1 Vasconcelosia minhoensis LEGE 07310 | reverse complement strand
GGCGCTGTGGAGTCCAAGCTATTCAGCTGGCTCTGTAGGCGGTGCTCCTTTGGAGATCCTGAAGCAATACATCCAAACTCAAAGCCGCCCTGAAAGGGCGGGGCTTGAATCCCATTAGTTTTGGTCAGGAAATGGTAGGGCTTTTCGATGAGGAGTGGGTCTTGAGCCCATTGACAGCCAGGACACTGATAAATAGTATCCCCTGCATCACCATGGCACTGGAAGAAGGCAGTTGAGCGACGAGTTGGAGGGCATCAGCGGATGCTGCTAGGCCACCTACCAGTATCGAGAGGGGAATAATTTTGATAATATGCTGTCCGGCCATCCACGCAACTAGGAATCCACTAAGGCCATAACCATTTGACAGATTAGGTTGAAGCCGTCCTTGAACCATGGCGGTCTCAGTGATACCTGCGATGCCCGCTAGTGCTCCCGCGATCGCCATCACCAGTACCACGTTACGTCCAAAGTGTAGCCCTGCCGCCTGTGCCAGTTTGCGGTTGCTGCGCATGAGTTGGAGCGCCATTCCCCACCGGCTTCTAGCCAGCAAACTAGAGAGCACTACCGCCGCCAGTATTCCCAGAACTAGCCCAAAATGTAGATTAGATCCCAAGGATGGCAATTTGGCTGCATTTGGGAAGGGGGCAGTCGCAGGCCAGCCTAAATTAGAGGGATCTTTCCAAGGGCCATAGACAGCGTAATTGACCAGCAGCACTGCTACATAGTTGAGCAAAAGCGTGCTGATGGTTTCATTGACCGCAAATAGGTCTTTGAGTAGGCCAGATATAGCGGCCCAGAGCGCGCCGCCCAGGGCCGCTGAAAACAGCATTAGCGGCAGCAACAACCCGGTAGGAGCATCAATCAGGGCCAGAACTGGAGCGGTTCCTACAAGTGCACCGAAGTAGAGCTGTCCCTCTGCACCCACTGAGATCAGCCCAAGTTTGGCAGGAAGGACCGTTGCGATCGCGCACAGCAAAATCGGTGCGGTCTTCAGCAAGGTTTCTGTCCAAGAGTAGGAACTGCCAAAAGCAGCATCCACAATGGCCGGAAACAGCTCTAGAGGAGACTGTCCGACAAAGGCAAAGAAAGCCCCGCAAATGATCAGAAATACTAATGTAGAGAGCAGGATTGAGCCAATTATACTGTTTGACAATCGCTGGATGACGATAGCTGGGAATCTAGATTCGGTATGTACCAGTTTCATGCAACCTCTCTTCCTCCAGTCATCCACTGCCCCAGCTGATGGCGGTTAGCTGTAGAGGTTTCTACCACACCGACAACCTCGCCGCGAAACAGCACGGCGATGCGATGAGAATACTGAAGCAGGTCGTCTAGACTTTCAGAAATCCAGACGATACAGGCTCTCGATTGGGCATGTTGAAAGAGTTTCTCGTAAACAAATTGGGTTGCGGCAATATCGAGTCCCATAGTTGGATAACAGGCGATTATCAGGCTGGGACTGTCTGATAATTCTCGCGCCAGAACTAGTTTCTGAAGATTACCCCCGGATAGATTAACGGCTTTCAAGGTCGGATCGGGCGGCTGCACATCAAAGGCATGGATGAGACGGGCTGCATGCGTTCTCTGTTTAGCTCTGAGAGGAAAAAAAGCCATTTTCCCAATCTTTTTCGCCCATAAGTTAGCGACTAAATCTAACTCTGCCGCTACGCCATTTTGCAGCGGCTGCTCAGGAATATAGGCAATATCTTGGCGAGATGACTTTCCTGCCCGGTGCAAGAGCGTTCCATCCAAAAGCATAGTTCCCTGAACCGAGGGAAGCAGACCTGCCAGAACATCGGCGAAGAGCTGCTGCCCGTTGCCAGCGACGCCTGCTATGCCTACGATTTCTCCGGCGGCGATCGCCAAATTAACATTGCGAATGGTGCTGGCGCTAGAGCGAGAACTGGCATCACTATCCGCAGATAGGTTCTGAATCTGCAACCTAGGATAAGCCGGTGACGGCGGCACCGGATTTACAATCGCTAGATTCTCTCTACCTACCATCATATACACCAGCTCTTTGGCAGTACGATCACGGGCAGGACTCATGTCCACTACTCGCCCCTTCCGCATAACAGCAGTGCAATCGGCACAGGCCCTCACGTCCTCTAACTTGTGGGTGATGAATACGACCGCATGACCCTGGTCTGCCAGCTGTCTGATCAGCATCCAAAAGCGTTGGGTTTCGATAGGTGTTAAAACAGAGGTTGGCTCATCTAAAATCACAACCCTAGCATCGGCATCTAATGCTTTGACCAGCTCGACCAGCTGCTTTTCTCCTACCGCCAAATTGCGTATCAGATTAGTGGGCTGAATGCTGGGAGCAAGTTCTGAAAGACGAGAGTGGGACTTTACCCAGTGGGTACGGTTGACCCAGACTCCCCTTGGTGCCTTCGCTGAGGCTAGCATCAAGTTTTCTGCCACCGTTAAATTCTCAATCAGGCTAAACTGTTGAAACACCATGGCAATGCCAAGCCGCATCGCGGTATGGGGCGAGTCAATGGTAACCGGCTGCCCCTCAATTAGAATGCGACCTGCATCCGCCTGATAGAAGCCGTAGAGAATTTTCATTAGGGTGCTTTTTCCAGCCCCGTTTTCACCCAGAAGCGCTAGTACCTCACCCGGGGCAATGTCGAGGCTGACTTGATCATTCGCTATGAGGGCACCAAACCGTTTAGAAATGCCTTGCAGCTGGACAATTGACTGACGCTTTGGGTCACGCATGGGAGGCAACAGGACGACGAGCTACGCAATCAATTTCTACTCTGGGGTCTCGCACCAGGCTGGCAACTCCAACGCAGGTACGAGCTGGCAGGCCGCCATTAGGAAAATAGGTTTGATAGACCTGGTTAAAGGGCTCAAAATCTTCCTCCAGGTGGGTCAAGTAAACCCCCATCCGTACGACATGCTCAAACCCCAAATTCAAACTCATTAGGACGGTTTTCAGATTTTGAAAGACCAGATGGGTTTGGTTTTCAATTCCGTCTGGGATAGGTGCGGCAGCATCATAGGGGTCTAAGGGAGTCTGGCCGGTGAGGAAAATCCATCCATCAATTTCGGCTGCATGGCAAAAAGGGCCAGTGGGCATAGGTGCGCCATCCGCCATGTGAAAGTTTGGTGTATCCATAGGTTGATTGATCTAATCTTTGTACTGAGCTATTGTTAAATGCGGATTTGAGCCTAAGAAAGCAGTTCAGGTTAAAGCAGAGCAAGCGCTTTCAGAAGCTCGTCAGATTGAGTAACAAAACCATAGAGCAAATTTACGTTGTAAAGAGTGGCCTGGATACAGTACTCCGGTGAGGTCGTAGCGGAACAGTCCTCTACTAAGATGCAGTCGTAACCCAGAAATGTCGCATCTTGAAACGTAGATAGAACACATTGGTCTAGGTTCACACCGCCGAAAAACAAGGTGGTGATGCCCATATTTCGTAGGATACTGTCGAGTTCGGTATCCCAAAAACCGCTGAAGCGATGTTTAGTTACGTGAATGTCTTGACTGCCGGGGTTTAGCTCATCGACAATCGCCGCTCCCCAATCTCCCTTTCGCAATACGTGAGATCCCTGAGTGGGAACTTGCTCATTCAACCCTATTCGTTCTCCCTTGGGACTATGGGCATGTAGGACAGAAGGTGAAATGTTCAGTAGGTCGGGACGTACGCCCCAGTTTAACCAAATGACGGGAATGCGGCTGGCGCGGCATTCCGGTACGAGCTGGCTAAGGGGCTCGATAGGACCGCGATCGCGTTGGTAGTCTACGCCAATGACGTCTAGCCAACCTCCTTGGGTACAGAAGTCGTTTTGCATATCCACGATCAGTAGGGCGGTTTTCGAAGCATCCACTACAATATTTTGCGGGTCGGCGTTTACCCGCATAGGCCGCACGGCTCGTGGCACCCGTGTCATATCGACCTCTTCGGAAGAAACCAGCCACTGGCAGCCTTCAGCAGCTCCCATTACTCGTTTTTTGTTCAATTCAGCTACCATATCGCTACTCTCGTTCAAAATTTACGTTGCTAGGATGCGGGTCCAATTACCCCTTTGATTAGGTAATCCATCGTTTCAATTTCGTCTATTTCCATTGCTTTACCGCCTGGTACAGCGACAGTATCATCCTGCTTCACTAACGGACCTTCCCAGACTACTTTTTCGCCAGAGATGATAGCTTCTTTCTCAGCCAGAACCTGCTCCTTCGTCGCTTCGCTAACAGCGGCACCAAAAGGATCGAGGACAACATCGCCCCCTTTGAGGCTACCGCGTACATGGGTAGGCTCCCAGGTTCCGGCATTGATTTCTTCAACCAGCTGCGTCATCATTGGTCCCCAGTTCCAGGAGGCCCCCGTTAGCCATGCCTGAGGAACGCGATCGCTAATATCTACGTCCTTTCCAATCACATACACTCCTCGCTTTTCAGCAGTTTCAGAATAGGTAAGCGGTGAGTCTACCTGTCCTGCGATAACATCGATGTCGCTATCAATTAGAGAATTAGCAGCTTCTGCCTCCTTGGCTGGATCTAGCCAGGCCCCGGTCCAAACAACGGTTGTGGTGATATTGGGATTGATGCTCTGTGCTCCTAAGGTAAAAGCATTGATCGTTCGTAGGATCTGAGGAATTTGGAAGGCCCCGATGAAGCCTAACCTATTAGTCTGCGTTACAGACCCGGCCACCATGCCAGCTAGATACATCGCATCATCACTATCTGCCCAATAGGTGCCTACGGTATCGCTGGTTTTGAGACCACCTGCATGGAGAATCCTCACATCGGGATACTGATTTCCAACCTCAATTGCGTAGTCAAGATACCCATAGCTTGTGGCAAAAATGATTTTGTGGTCCTCTTGAATCAGGCGTTCCATCACTCGAGCCACATCTGCTGTTTCAGGAATATTATCGAAGTAGGTTGTCTCCACGCCTTCGAAATTTGCTTCTACATATTGCCGTCCTAAATCCATAGAGTAGTTATAACCCATGTCGGTTTGAGGACCTACATAGATATATCCAATCTTCTGCGCACTGCTGTTAGTAGGTGAAAGCTCCTCCGTTTGGATGGATGGGGTAGGCGAACAGGCAACGACGACAAACGTTACTATTGCCGCTAAGAGAGCAGATATCCGAAATCGTTTTGGATGCATATTATAGTCCTCATACAGGTTAAAGATAAGGCAATAAGGAGAATGGTTTGTTCTAGTGTTGGAGCTTCTTCAAACGGTGTGACTAAAGACCGAACGGAGTCCCTCTGGCATCCCGCCAGTTTGACGAACCTGACCGTAGTTGATCACCAAAACGACGAGTGCTACCAGATAGGGCAGGGTCCCCATCAGGTAGGGCGAAATAGGCGCACCTGCGGCCTGAAGTCGAAGTGCCAAGGCTTCCGAGCCTCCGAATAAGAGGGCTACAGGCATTACGAGATAAGGATTCCAACGCGCTACGATGACAAGTCCAACGGCTACCAGGCCTCGCCCTACAGTCATCCCTTCTGCCCAAGTGAGAGTATAGTCTACGGACAACGCTGCTCCACCAATTCCTGAGAGAAATCCACCTGCCATGATACCCTGACACTGAATCCAAAGAGAATTGATGCCCATTGCCCGAGAAACAGTAGTAGACTCTCCCACAGCTCGCCAGGTTAACCCCGTAGGGCTGCGATAGAGCCACAACCCTAGGAGAGGTGAAAGGATAATCGCAATTCCAATCACCGGGGTCATTTCCGTTATTAAAGGGCCTAAAACAGGTACCAGTGCCAGCCTAGGCAAGTCTAGGGTACGAAAACCTTGCTCTATCTTTTCGCCCACGAAAGCTCGACCAAAAAAAGCACTTAGTCCAGAACCTAGAATCCAAACCCCAATACCACTGGCAATCTGACTGCTGCCACAGGCTAGACAGAGAAAGGCATGTATGGAGGACAGGACCAGCCCCGCGACTCCACCCAGCAATAGTCCCATCCAGGGGTTACCAAACGTGATAGTCACTGCAAAGCCCGTAATCGCGCCTACCAACATCTGACCTTCTACACCGAGGTTAATTATCCCCACCCGTTGCGTCAGAGTTTCGCCCAAAGTGACAAACAATAGTGGAGTGGCACTACGGAGTGCTGAAACTGGTAGCCCATTCAGCACCGCTATAACTGTATCTCCGAAAGACATTCCCAACCTTCTTCTGTCCCTTCTATACTCTAGACGCCTGATATTTGGACTTTCTTAAAGGACTGAAAATTCATGGTCAACAAAGTTTCTAGCGATGCTTTGTGGGTCGTATTGGCCTGCTCAATACAAGTGTTAATCGCGTCCTTGAAC
>NZ_JADEXG010000118.1 GCF_015207255.1 Vasconcelosia minhoensis LEGE 07310 | reverse complement strand
GGGGAGTAGTAGGGTGATGGGGTGGGTAGTGGGTAGTGGGTAGTGGGTGAAGCGGGAAGCGAACGGGTTACGTTGGGGTGCTCAGGTTTTTTTGGGGCGGTTGGGGTCGATTAGCTGGAGGGCGCTGTTGAAGAACTGGCGGCTGATGCCGTAGGTGACCAGGGCTGAGGTGGTGAGGTTAGTAAAGGCCAGCATGAACATGATTAGCATTTGGTAAAGTGCAGCGGTGAAGGGCTCGGCCCCGCCCAGCAGCTGGCCGGTGATGATGCCGGGTAGGGTGACTAGGCCGACGACCATCATCTGGTTGATGGTGGGGATGAGGCCGGCCTTAATTGCTTCACGGCGGTAGGCTGAGATGGCCTGGCTGGGGGTAGCGCCTAGGCTCAGGTGAGTTTCGATTTCGGTGCGGCGATTGCGCAGGGTGCTGACCAGGCGTTCGCCCGCGATCGCGGCGGCATTCATGGCATTGCCGTAGACAATACCGGTGAGCGGTATCAGATAGCGGGGCTCGTACCAAGGGTCGGGGCGAATGACGAAGAGGCTGACATAGCCCATGGTAAGGGCGGCGCTGGTAAGGATACCCCCCCACAGCCAGGGCAGCAGTCGCGGCAGGCTGCGATCAATGCGGTTACGGGCGACTAGGGCCGCAATCGTCAGCATGACCGCGAGGACAGCTAAGACCCCGAAGGGATTGCGCCAGGCAAAGATAATAGAGAAAAAGAAGCCGACAGCGGCCAGCTGGAGAACGGTGCGGGCACTGGCGATCGCGATTGTTCCCGACAGGCCTAGCCGCTGCCAGCTGGACAGCCCCAGCGCGGCGGCGACCAGTCCCAGGGCCCAAGCCATGCGCAGCAGGTCAAGCTCGATTGAGTCGTTCATATACCGTGCCCGAATAGGAACAATCCCCAGAATAGGGCCTATGGTCTGCGCTAGCATTGGGGCTAGCTGAGCTCAGTCTAGCTGCGGACAGGAGCAGCCTGATTAAACGCTTTTTTCTCTAGCAGCGGATAATAGTATGGTGAAGCTCTGACTTGGTGTGCGCGAGTGAGTAAAATTCCCCCCCTAGATTTGACCCGGCAGTATGCCACGATTGAGGCTGAGATCAGCCAGGCGGTCACAGCGGTGCTGGCATCTGGTCAGTATATCAATGGCCCGGTGGTGCAGCACTTTGCCCAACAGTTTGGCGACTATATCGGGACGACGGACTGTGTGGTCTGCAACTCCGGCACCGATGCGCTCTATTTGGCCTTGCGAGCGTTGCAAATTGGCCCCGGCGATGAGGTGATCACCTCCCCTTTTACGTTTATCGGTACGGCGGAGGCCATCAGTGCGGTCGGTGCGACGCCGGTTTTTGTCGATGTTGATCTGGATGGTCTAAACCTGGACCCGGCCCAGATTGAGGCGACGATTACCAAGCGGACGAAAGCGATTATGCCGGTCCATCTGTTTGGCCGACCAGTGGATATGGACGCATTGATGGCGGTGGCGCAGGCCTACCAGATTCCGGTAATTGAAGACTGCGCCCAGGCGGTGGGTGGGCAGTGGGGACCGCAGCGGGTTGGCGGCATTGGCCGGGTTGGCTGCTTTAGCTTTTTTCCAACCAAGAATTTGGGGGCCTGTGGCGATGGCGGCGCGCTGACGACGAACGATCCGGCCCTGGCCGAAACGGCGCAAATGCTGGCCGCCCACGGCAGCCGCAGCCGCTATCGGCATGAGGCCATCGGCATCAACAGCCGCCTTGACGCCGTGCAGGCGGCGATTCTCCAGGTGAAGCTGCAATATTTAGACCGGTGGAATCAGCAGCGACAGGTGGTGGCTGAGCGCTATACGCAGCTGTTGGGGCTATTGCCGGGGATTCAGGTGCCCGGAGCCCCGTCTATGGGCAAAAGCGTCTGGCATCAGTATACGGTGCTACTGAAACCGTCTGAGGCAGGCAGCTACCGCGATCGCGTCCGTCAGCTGATGCAGGATCAGGGGGTGGCCACGATGGTCTACTATCCCATTCCGCTGCACCGACAGCCGGTCTACCAAAGTCTGGGCTACGGGGCTGGTACCTTCCCCAGGGCTGAACAGGCGGCGGGTCGGGTCTTAGCCCTGCCAATGTTTCCAGAGCTAACGGCAGAGCAGCAGGCACAGGTGGTTTATGTGCTCAAGGATGCGATCGCGGCGGCCTGAAGGGGGGAGAGGCTGAAGAGGAAAGAGGAAAGAGAGTTGGGTAGGGGCATGGTTACCCTGTCCTGACAGGGGACGGGTAAATTCCTATGAATATATTTTGATTCATAGATATGCCTATATACGGACTCGTCAAGCTGTAGTTTTGTATACTATTATTTGAACTATGGTTAAGAACCATTTCAAATATTGTTGTCGCCAACCTGACTACGATGTTTGACTGTGCATCTAATGGCGCTGTGACACTCGCGAATCGGATGCGCTGTGCTCCTGGAGATACCTGAAGACATTAGAAGAGAGGCTGCTGACAGGCTTTGAACTCATCCGACCCGCACCGTACCCGCCGCTATGACTCTGCTACCATTGCTCGCTACTACTGGCGACGGCCCTGGACCGCACTTTGGCGAGCCTTGACGATAGTTTGGCTGCTGGGGGGATTTGCCCTAGGGTTACTGAGCGATCGCTGGCTGGGGCGTAGCGTTGCAAATCAGTCGCGACGGGCTGTGCAGATTCGAAAGATTTTAACTCGGCTGGGGCCGACCTTTATCAAAGTAGGTCAGGCGCTCTCAACCCGACCCGACCTGATTCGGCCCGATTTTCTGGAGGAGCTGATTAAGCTACAGGATCAGCTGCCGCCTTTTTCCAATGAGGTTGCCTATCGGATCATTGAGCGAGAGCTGGGCCGGACGCCGGATGAGGTGTACAGCTTTATTTCTGACCAGCCGGTGGCCGCGGCCAGCCTGGGGCAGGTTTATCAGGCCCGGCTCTACAGCGGCGAAGAGGTGGCGGTCAAGGTGCAGCGGCCCAACCTGCTGCCACTGCTCAGCCGCGACCTGTTTTTAATGCGCTGGGCGGCGGGCTGGATTGGGCCGTTTTTGCCGCTTAATTTAGGCCACGAGCTGACGCTGATCGTGGACGAGTTTGGCAGCAAGCTGTTTGAAGAGATTGACTACATGAACGAGGGTCGCAACGCTGAGAAATTTGCGGCCAATTTTCAGAACGATCCGCGGGTCAAGGTGCCGGCGATCTACTGGCGTTATTGCAGTGCGCAGGTGCTGACCATGGAGTGGATCAACGGCTTTAAGCTGACGGATACGGCGCAGGTGAGTCAGGCTGGGCTGAATACCGATACCCTCATTGAAGCTGGGGTGACGGCCGGTCTGCGGCAGCTATTGGAGTTTGGTTTTTTTCACGCCGACCCGCATCCCGGCAACCTGTTTGCGATGCCAGACGGCCGCATGGCCTTTATTGACTTTGGCATGATGGATCAGCTCGACATGACGACCAAGGAGACGCTGGTCGATGCGGTTGTGCATCTGATTAACCAAGACTATGCCAACCTGGCGGATGATTTTGTCAAACTGGGTTTCCTGACGCCAGACATTGACCTGATGCCAATTGTGCCGGCTTTAGAAGCGGTGTTTCAAGATGCGATCGGGTCTAGCGTGGGCAGTTTTAACTTCAAGTCGATTACCGATAAGTTTTCGGAGCTGATGTATGAATATCCCTTTCGGGTACCGGCTAAGTTCGCGCTGATTATTCGCTCGCTGGTAACTCAAGAAGGGCTAGCCTTGAGCCTGAATCCCGACTTTAAGATTGTCGAAATTGCCTATCCCTATGTCGCCCGGCGGCTACTCACGGCGGAGACGACTTCGCTGCGGCGACGGCTGATCGAGGTTCTATTTAAGGACGGGCGGTTCCAATGGCAGCGGCTGGAAAATCTGCTGATGATTGCCCGCTCGGACGAAAAATTTGATCTGGTTCCGACCGCTGGGCTGGGGTTACAGTTTCTGCTTTCGGCGGAGGGTCAATACATTCGGCGGCTCATCTTGCTCGCCCTGACAGAGGATAACCGGCTGCATACGGAAGAGGTGCAGCGGCTGTGGTTGTTGGTGAAGGAAGACTTCCAGCCCAATCGGCTGCTTGATGTCGCCTGGGATGCGCTGACTGACTATTCTAGGGAGCGGGCTGCCGCGCTCGTGCCGGCAGCGGTCGGGAGCCTGGCGATGGCTTTCCAGCCGGCGTCAGACGGTGTAGGCTAGTTAACATTGCTTTACAATATTGCCCCGCTCAGGAAGCCTTAAACCATGTCCTATATCGATCAGTTTCAACCCCCTTACTTTTTGCTGCTGGCAGGACTGCTGATCTCGCTGACCTCTGGTGCTGCCTTTAGCCAGGTGCTGAAGCAGACTGTGAATGACTGGTATGAGAAGCGTTCTACTCGCTCGCTGGCGAAGCTTCAGGGCATCGATGTTCAGCTCCCTTTTCTGGGCATCTGCATGGGCATCTGCATTTTCCTAGCCTCAGGGTTGAGCATTTTTGGCTTTTCGGGCTGGGTGTCCTACGGCTTTTCACTGCCGCTGACGCTGCTGAGCGCGGGGCTGATCTGGACTCAGCTGAAGAGCAATCTGGCGATTTTAGAGGGCGGCAATGCCCGCGCGTTTGAGCTGGATATTTTTTAGGGCTGTTGGTGGGCAATGGGCTGACGCAGCCAAAGGTGGCTCAGAGTGATACTGAGGCGCTGGAAGATCCTCTGCGTCCCCGATCAAGTTCCCCATTACAGCCAGGTTAAGTCCTTACAGGATGTTGCCCACCAAAACACTTTCAGCCGTAATACATAGAGCTTTCTAGAGATATTCCCCTGTTCCTTTTTGATCTCTGTCTTGAGAGTGACGAGAATCCCCAAAACACTTTTTAGGCTTGGCTCAGAACATCGTAATTTTACCTAGAAAGGAGAATGAAAGTATGGCTACGACCATGAACAAAGCCCAAAGTAATACAGGCACTGAAAATCGTCACTTTGACCTGGTTAGCGTCCTCTACCACAGTCTGGAAGGAGGAGCAGTCTACGAACAGTACATCCAGGATGCCAAGGAAGCAGGCGATCAGGATCTTACTAATTTCTTTCAAGACGTAAAAGATACCAATTGCCGGTTAGCTGATCGAGCGCAAGAGCTTCTGAAGGCTCGATTAAATCAGGGATAAGTTCCCTTAGATACAGTAAGCGCAACAGATTAAGTAGGAGCAGGCCTATGGTCCCCTGTGAAGTTTGTGGCAATGAATATGATAAAGCCTTTGAGGTAGTGATGGCAGGCCAGTCTCATACCTTCGATAGCTTTGAGTGTGCCATTCATGCCCTAGCACCCCAGTGTGATCACTGTGGTTGTCGGATTGTCGGTCATGTGATCGAAGCAAAAAACGCTTTCTATTGTTGCGCTCACTGTGCCAGTAATGCTGGGGTCAGTGGCATCAAAGACCGGGCTTAATCAGTCGCTGGAGTGATTAAAGGACAGGGTGGGGCTGATCCTTTAGCTATAAATTCCTAGGCGAACTCTGTTGCAGTGGATGCACCCACCCTTGTTCTGGAATTCTTGAAGTTTTTAAAAGAGGCGGATAACCAATGAAATATAATGAATTTATCAGCGAAGTCCAGGATCGGGCTAGTTTAGACTCTCAGGCTCAGGCAGAACGAGCAACCCAGGCAACTCTTCAAACCCTAGCCGAGCGGATTAGTGGCGATGAAACGGATCATCTTTGTGCCCAACTTACTCAGGAATTAGCTCAGTACCTGCAACAGGGCAAGCAGGAGCCGAAGAGTGGTCAGGTTTTCTCTCTTGAAGAGTTTGTTCAACGGGTTAGCGATCGCGAACAGGTGACCCTTCCAGCTGCCACTCAGCATGCCCGTCTGGTTCTAGAAGTTTTGCAGAAAGCTGTCACCCCTGGCGAGATTTCAGACGTTCGGTCGAATTTGCCGGCAGACTTTGAGCCATTATTTAGCCCGGTGAGTTAGGTCCTGACCTTTGCAGGAATTTCAGATCTTTAGGAGGCGCATATGACGATTACTCGACAAGCAACCCTACGGAGTGCCGAAACCTTACGGGGATACAAAATTCATGCCAGTGATGGCGAAATCGGCAAGGTAGATCAATTCTTATTTGATGACGAGAGCTGGACGATCCGGTACTTGGTGGTGAACACCGGCAACTGGTTATTAGAGCGGCTAGTCGTAACTACTCAGGCTTAAAAAAATAGAGATTTTTTCAGGACTAAGCCAAACGAGAGGTAAGTTGTAATCAGCCAAGCAAGCGAGTATTGCAGCCGTGGGTAACCAGCAGTCAAACAAACAGCTCAGC
>NZ_JADEXG010000033.1 GCF_015207255.1 Vasconcelosia minhoensis LEGE 07310 | reverse complement strand
TCTCTATCGCTAGGTCACTGTAGGTATTCGACGCGCCTCGCTTGCCAGTCTTTTGCTTGTTCTTCCAGGCGCTCAGCACCCCTTCATCTATCCAAACGGTCAGGCTCCCTCGGGCCTCCAAGGCGGCATGATACTCTGACCAGTTGCAGATGCGGTAGCGGCTTTTCATGCTCTCCCTTACTTCGACTATTATCTCAACCGTATCGATTCATTCTTGCTCATCACAACTGCCTATCGAACGATTTGTGCAACAAAGCCCCGAAGAAGTAAAAACCATAGCGTCCTGATTCATGCTACTAGAGCAATGCCTGATAGGCTGACTTTGACAGGCTATCGGCTGTTATTTCGTAATCTATCAGGCCTTAAAAAGAATTACATTGGACGTTTTCGGGACAGCTGACTGAACTTTCTTTCGATATTTTTGGGGAGCGGCGAGTTAGAGAAAAAACGGTTAGATTAGCTACAGCTTTTCTCTCCAGGTTTGTGGTGTCATAGAATGCATTTTGCGAAACTGACGACTGAAATAGCCCGCATCGCTATAGCCTGCGGCTTCGGCAATTGCTCTGATCGGCTGGTCCGTATTTGCTAATAGAAATCGAGCCTGAACCATTCGCCGCTCAATGATCCAGCGCTTGATCGTACGGCCCGTCTGGGTATGTAGCAGATGGGTTAGATAGGGCGAAGAGTATCCCGCTGCGGCAGCAACCGCGTCAATATTGATCGGTTCTTGATAATGTTGTTCGATAAACTCAAAGACTGAATTAAGCTGCGGGCAGTGGGGAAAGATAGATTCTGGTTCGGGCGGTGAAACCGCCGCATTAGGAGATACTTCAGCTTGGTTAGGCTGGCTTTCTGGAGCGGCGTGAAGGGGGTTCGCAAGAGCCGCTTTGCGTTTTAGTCGAGTTGTAATAGCGGCTAAAAACTGTTCTATTGTGCAGGGTTTAGTCAGGTAGTCATCGGCACCCAAGGACATGCCGCTGCGCAGGTCTGCCAGGGTCGCTTTAGCGGTGAGAAAAATCAGCGGAATTGAAGCCGTTTCCTGGGCCTGATGCAGCGTTGACAGCACTGCATAGCCGTCCATGTCAGGCATCATAATGTCGCAGACGATCAGGTCGGGCAGATGGGTCCGGGCCAGCTCAACGCCCACAACGCCGTTTTCAGCCCCAAAGGCTTGAAAATCTTCGAAGGCCAGACAGCGCAAAAACATTCCGCGGGTTTGGGCTTCATCTTCGATTACCAGAATTTTTTTAGCCATCGATGCGTTCTGATTGACCCACCTCATTCTTAGAGGGTTCAAGCCTCGGCTTTAGTATGCTGCGCTACAAAAGAATGGGTTGACGCTTTACGGCACAGAGAAGATCCAGCTGGGCCCATTTCCAAATATTTTGCCGACCAGTTGATACAGTATTGAAGTGGTATTGAGTCTAATTTGCGATGAAGTCCCCCTGGCAGCTACGAGACTATGGCTTTGCTGCGCTCATGACCTTCGGAATGGTGGCGTCTGTTTTTGTGATTGGTAAGTTGGTACCCCCATTCCTAGAACTGGTTGCCTGGGCACCTATCGGCGGCATCTTTCTCAACTGGGGCATGGCTAGGCTGAAGCACCGGGGCAGCGTAGCGCTGATGATTTTGCCATTAGCGCTCTTGCTCATGCCAATTTCGCCAGCGATTACGCTCTATCTCGTGCTGACAACTCTATTGACGGAAGCCGTCGTGTTTTTTCGCGGTAACTATCGGTCTAGCAGAAATCGACTCCTGGCAACGGTCGTGTTTTTTGTCAGTGCCGCAGTCATTGGCTTAGTCAGTGCTGGACTGATGCTGGGTGGGCAGTTTGCCGAGCTCCTGACCCAGCCCTGGCAGATTGGGGGACTGGCGATCGCAGCCGGGATGGCGGGTGCATTTGGCTGGCGGCTAGGAGAGTGGATGATGCGTCAGCTGCGGCATCCAGGCAAGCGCGATGCCAATCTCTGATCGATCAGATGCGGGCGGCCTAGAACCGAGTGAATCGCAGCAGTACTACTGGCTGCCGTCCCAGTCCGCGCAGCCCAATCAAGAACTCGCGACCCTGCGACGGCAGCACCATCTCATTCTCAACGCGGTCGGCGAGGGCGTCTACGGATTGGACTTGCAGGGGAATGTGACTTTTGTCAACCCTGCCGCCGCCAATATGATTGGCTGGGAGATCGATCAGCTCATTGGGCAGTCCATGCATGCGGTGCTGCATCACTCCCATGCCGACGGGCAGACCTATCCCCGGGAGGACTGCCCCATCTACCAGGCCTTTCGCGACGGCAGCGTCCGCCGGGTTACCGACGAGGTATTCTGGCGGAAGGATGGCAGCAGCTTTCCCGTCGAGTACATCAGCACGCCGCTGCATGATGAAACCGGGCAGCTGATTGGCGCAGTGGTCACCTTTCGAGACATTTCGGAACGCCAATGGGCCGAGGCCGTTTTACACCAAACCAATGCAGACTTAGAACAGAAGGTCCAGGCCCGGACAGCTGAGCTGTTTAAGGCAAATCAGCGGCTCAAAGAGATGAATAGTCTGCGATCGCGCTTCACCTCTATGGTCTGCCACGAATTTCGCAATCCGCTCAACAACATTGCCCTGTCTGTTTCTTCGCTGAATCGCTACGACGCCCAGTTCACGCCCGAGCAAAAGTCCGACTATCTGCTCAACATCAAAAGCAATGTAGAGCGCATGACCCAGATGATCGACGACATTCTGGTGATTGGCAAGATCGAAGAAAAAATTCTCTCCGTCCGACCCCAGCCGCTTGATTTAGTCCAGTTTTGTCAAACCCTGATTGAAGAAAACAGCTACGCCCGTTCCGAACAGCCGATTCGCTTCTCCAGTCAGAGTCGGCAGATGATCGCCGATCTGGATGAACGGCTGCTGAGGTCTGTCCTCACTAACCTTCTGCACAATGCCGTCCGCTACACCCCCGATCATAAGCCCATAGAGCTGCGGCTCTCAAAGCGTTTAAATCAGGCTATTTTCAAAGTGCAGGACGAGGGTATCGGCATCCCTCCAGACGATCGGCCCCATCTGTTCGAACCCTTCCACCGGGGAAAAAACGTCAGCAACATTCCCGGTACGGGCCTGGGCCTAAACATTGTCAAACAGTTCGTAGACTTGCAGCAGGGCAAAATCTCCGTCAGCAGCCGACTCAACCGGGGCAGCATATTTACCGTCAGGCTGCCGCTGTCGCTTTCCTAAATCCCTTTCCTAAATTCATGGACAGCACGGGTTAGCCCAAAGCGTGCGAAGAGGGCATCCAGAAAAACGTTGCTTATAGAGCAGATTGCTAGGTTTTATCTAAACAAGGTGAAACCGCCGATATTTTGCAGCATTCTGAGATAGACTGAAACTAATGGAAAAACAATCAATAATTGATTTAAGCCAATCATTGATGCTCAGTATCCTATGGACACTGACACGCTTTCCACAGCGAGAATAATTTCTCGCGGCATTGTCTCAACTGCCTCAATAGGCTCCTGTGTAAGCGTAGGGGTGCCTCCCACCCCTACTTTTTTTAACAATAATTCATAGACAGAGCGACTTAGGTCTGATCGGCAAGTGCGATCGGACCTAAGTCGCTTACCCATAGGTCTAGCCAAGTTAGGTAGATCGCTAAGGGTTTAACTGGGTCAGTCCGGAGAGGGACTAGACATCCGAAACTCGATTGGTGTCTCGAAACGGGTGCTCTAGGTGGACTCGCGATCGCAGTGGTCCCATATCTTCTATCGCTAGACAGTTCCCTGTTTACATTAGCGAAGAATATTGGCAAAGAGTTAGACATAAGCTTAGTTTATATTTGACATTGGCTATTTTTCTCTATGATCAGCAGGTAAAACGATCTATCGAGGAACAAAATAAGATAGATTTAGCTACATAGAAATTGAAGTTTAGATAGACTTCTGTCTATAGGTTGTCATGGGCCGTCGTTGGTCTTTTTAAAAAGCTTCTAAGCCTCTCTATTCTTTCTACTTGGGGGAGTGAAAGTGAAGCGGCAACCAAGGGCAATAAGCCCAAAATAATGGAGTGGCGGGTTGGCTCGCTGCTCAACCGGATGCGTGGAGCCAGCCACCCAGGATTCGCGGCCACGCCTGCCTACCGTCCTAACCCTTAATATCTGATTCAAGGAGGAATTACAACGTGGATTTTTTAGCCGATTTTTTGACGAAATTCGGGTCGCAATTGCAATCCCCAACCCTCGGCTTTTTGCTTGGCGGTATAGTCGTTGCTGCCCTCGGTAGCCGACTGGCAATTCCAGATGCGATCTATAAGTTCATCGTCTTTATGCTGCTCATTAAAGTCGGCTTGAGCGGCGGCATTGCGATCCGCAATGCCAATATAGCGGAGATGCTGTTGCCCGCGCTGTTCGCTGTGATAACCGGGATCCTGATCGTGTTCATCGCGAGCGTGACGCTGGCCAAGATGCCGGGCATTAGAACCGTAGATGCCCTTGCAACCGGGGGCTTGTTCGGGGCCGTAAGTGGCTCTACCCTCGCCGCTGGGATAACGGTCATGGAAGGGCAAGGCATTGAATACGAGGCCTGGGCTGGCGCTCTCTATCCCTTCATGGACATTCCAGCACTCGTGACGGCAATCGTCTTGGCCAGCATTTATACCCGCAAGCGGAAGCGCGACAAGTATCTCAAAAATGAGGCATATCTAAAAAAAGAAGCTGTTGCCTCAGGCGGCTATGCTAGCGAGCCGGGCGGTTCCACAGGTGGCTATGCCAGCGAGCCGGGCGGTTCCGCAGACGACCGGGTGAAGATATGGCCCATCATTAAGGATAGTCTCCAAGGCTCTGCCCTATCGGCACTGCTAATCGGCCTCGCTCTAGGCCTGCTAACCCGTCCGGAAAGTGTCTTTGAGAGCTTCTATGAGCCCCTCTTCCGTGGTCTGCTTTCGATCCTGATGCTGGTTATGGGTATGGAGGCCTGGGCAAGGCTTGGTGAACTGCGCAAGGTGGCCCAGTGGTATGCTGTATATGCCCTAGTGGCCCCGCTGCTGCACGGGTTCATTGCCTTTGGTCTCGGCTACATTGCCCACATCACCACGGGATTCAGTCCTGGTGGCGTCGCGCTCTTAGCCATCATTGCCGCTTCCAGTTCAGACATCTCAGGGCCGCCCACGTTGCGAGGTGGTATCCCGTCGGCTAATCCCTCTGCCTACATCGGCTCATCCACGGCCATCGGCACACCAATTGCGATTGCCATAGGAATACCGCTCTTCATCGGGCTTGCTCAGACGCTAGGCGGCTGAACCTAGAGGGGCATGGTCTGCCGGTGCTCTCGCCTGGCGACCAACGCAGCTAAATCGGCGCGATCTCGCGCTGTGCTGCCGTTTTCCTGAGTTTCTATTAAGTTCAATGAATACACATATCGAGAGGTAACCCACATGGCCAAGCCAGCCACTAAGCTCGTCATCATTACGGAAAAGTTACTGCTGAAAAAACTCGCCAAGATCATCGATGAAGCCGGGGCAACCGGTTACACGGTGGTGGAAGCTGGCGGTAAAGGCAGCCGCAACGTGCGCTCGTCGGGACAGCCTAGCGTTTCCGACACCCAGTCCAATATCAAGTTCGAGGTGCTCACCGAAAATCGGGATATGGCCCTGAAGATTTCGGACAAGCTCGCGTTGGAGTTTTTCGACGATTATTCGGGTATCGCCTATATCTGTGACGCAGAGGTACTGTACGCGCACAAGTTCTGTGGGCCAGACGGCTGTTAAATTGAGACGACGCAGACCTAAAAAGCCGGGGGCATGCCCCCGGCTTTTTAGTGGCCGTGTTTCGTACCCTTGGGGCCTGTATTCCCAGTGTTAGATCGCTATGCCCACGATGAAACCGCGTCAGCGCGGCCTAATTACAATTCAGGTGACGGCAGCTGAAACTGATAGATCTGCCGCAGTACCTCAACCCAGCCGTCTGACAGCATCGCCAGCATCTGATCGCCCTTCTCAGCGGTAGCGGTCGTCGGGTCGCCCACAACGCCGCTGGCGCTCAGGTCTCGGGTGGTCCAGGCAAAGGGTAGCTTGCCCTCTAGGCTGAGCAGGCTGTCGGCAGGCGGGCCGCTGGGGTACTCCTTCACGGCTCGAGTCATCTGCACCTGGTCAGGCAGCAGCGATAGCATGACGCTGGTTTCTGCGTCTCCGGCGTGGATACCCTGCGATCGCTCCTGTGGGCTGAGCAGGTCTGCCGCCGCGTGCGGCACCTGCCAAACTGAAAGGGGGAAAATTACAAAATCGCTGTAGCGCTGGTGCAGGTCTCTGGCGACAATTTCCAGCACCTGCGGCTGGCCGCCGTGGGAATTGGCCAAAACTAACCGGCGAAAGCCAGACCGGTAAAGACTCTCTGCTACTTCTGTTAGCATCAGCATCAGCGTCTGGGCCGAGAGCGTCACCGTTCCCGGAAAGTGCCAGTGCTCATTGGACTTGCCGTAGCAAAGCGGCGGCAGGCAGTAGGCCGGGATGCCTGCCTCTAGCTTATGCAGGGCCTGCCCAACCACGGCAGCGCCAATGGCGGCATCGACAATCAGCGGCAGATGCGGCCCGTGCTGCTCTACCGCCCCTACCGGCTGAATGATAATCGCTCGCGCTTTGTCCAATAGCGTATCGACGTCTTGCCAGGTGAGATAGGGGAAGAACCGCTCAGGGGGAATGTAGCCATGCATAAATGAGTTCTGGCTCGGGTGGGCCAATGTTGACAGCTGTTGAAATGATCTACGACTCAATGTCGCCTTGGTGCTCACAGACGAAGCCCTGCGCCTGCCAGTCGGCCAGGCTGACGTCGCTTAGGCGGACGACCTGGGCACAGTCGGGCTGATAGATCTGGCTGACGATGGCCCAGCCTAGGCTGCGAGCCAAGTCGAGGCCGGTCTTAAAGGGCGATTCCTGATTGCCAGGGACGCCCTGCTCAGTGACTAGGTCGGGCTCCACCCAGATGCCGTGGGCACCGAGCAAAATCTGTGCCATCCATAGGGCTCGAGGTAGGTGAGACGCCGAAGTTACCAGCCGCACATGGCGAGCCCGCCAGCGCTGTAGAATCGGCAGGCCAAAGGCATAGTTTCCCAGCGTTGAGCGAGCGCATTTCTCTAGCCAGACCTGGGACAGAGGAGCACCGGTTCGCTCAAACAGAATCCGAATGCAGGGGTCCGCAGAGCCGCTTGAGATCAGAATAGGGACTTCGATCGCCTGCTCGGCCATGTAGATCTCTCGGCGGATGCTGCCGCCCAAGACCAGGTATGCATCTACCGGGCGAGCCGCTGCCGCTCGCAGTTGAAATAAGTTCGCGATCGCGCTGACCATTACCAGCCCAACCAGCCCCAGCAAAGCTCGCCTGACCCACCGCCGCCTGCTTCGCTTACGTAAATTCATTCCGGCAATAAAAACGAACTTTAGTTCAATAAAGTTTACCGAATCTAGCCGGCTTTCGGCGAAAGCTAGTCTTTCAGCCGGTATTTCCGTATGCTGGAGCACATTTAAGGCCCTGATCTTGCCATGCTTAAGCAAAATCGTTGAAATCCGCCTCATTTCTTCCGGACGCCCCTATTTACGGAGTCGATTTAATTGATTAAGTTATGGGGGAAGCCCCCTTAGACAAACCCCTACACCGCCCACCATCCGTAGCTTCCGGTGTTTATCTATACCGCATCTACCCAGGTCCGCTGGCTAAGTCTAACTGGCAGGACGACTGCTGCTCTATTTTGAATTCCTCTGGCTGCCTAAATGAAATCCATTCGCGTTCCGGCTTTCCTCAATCCTTTTGCCGCTGGCGTTGCTGCGGCGCTGCTCTTGCCGACTGGTCCAGTGGCAATTGGAGCAGCTGTCTTAACCTCCCCTAATCCCGCCCAGGCTTCGTTTGAGAACAGTCCCAAAGCCGTTTTAGATGAAGCCTGGCAAATTGTCTATCGAGAATATGTCGATACCTCCTTTAATCGGGTCGATTGGCTCGCGGTGCGGCAAGAGCTGCTCGGCCGCGACTATAGCTCTCCAGAGGCGGCCTACGACGAGCTCAAGCGAGCGCTTAGAAGGCTTGAGGACCCCTACACCCGCTTTCTCGAGCCAGAGCAGTATGCCAGCCTCACCGAGCAGACTTCAGGGGAAGTTTCGGGAATTGGCCTACAGCTGCGTCGCGAGCCCAGCAGCGGCGATATCTTCGTACTAGACCTGCTGCCCGATTCACCGGCCCAGCAGGCGGGCATCCAGGCTGGAGACCAGATTCTGATGATCGATGGCCGTTCCACCGAAAATTTAACGGTGGAGGGCGTCTCCCAGCTGATTCGCGGCGAGCAGGGTTCGCAGGTGACGGTGACGCTAAAGCGGAGCCAAACCGGCCAGCAAGACACGATGATTCTCACCCGCGAGCAGCTCCAGGTAGCCGCCGTCACCTCAGAGCTTCAGCAGCAGGGGAATGTGCAGGTGGGCTATATTCGCCTGACTGAGTTTAGCGCCCACGCGGCCGAGCAGATGCAGAGCGCCATCAGCAGGCTAAGCGCGCAGGGGGCTGAGGCATTTGTCCTCGACCTGCGCGGTAATCCGGGCGGTCTGCTGCATGCCAGCATCGACATCGGGCGCATGCTGCTGCCCCGAGGAACGATTGTCAGCACCGTCTATCGCGATGGCCATAGCGAGGTCATTTCGGCCAACCGCACCGACATTACTAACCTGCCACTTGCCGTCCTAGTCAACGGTCAGTCAGCCAGCTCCAGCGAAATTCTGACCGGGGCGCTGCGGGATCACAATCGGGCTGTCGTTGTGGGCAATCCTACCTTTGGTAAAGCGCTGGTGCAGTCCCTGCATGGGCTGCCCGATGGCTCTGGAATTGCGGTAACCGTGGCTCATTATTACACTCCAGCCGGCACCGACATCAGCCAGCAGGGGATCACGCCCGACGTGGAAATCAGCCTAACCGACGACCAGCAGCAGGCGCTCTCCCGCAACCCGACCCTATTGGGCACCGCCGCCGATCCCCAGTTTGTGCAGGCGGTTAGGGCGCTGGAGCCGGTTGTGGCACAGCGGCAGCAGGCGGCCGCGACTGCCCCCCTGTCCCCCCCAGTGCAGCAGCTGGGACAGCAGCTCGGGCACAATTAAAGCCCGGGCGCTTATTCGTTGACCCCGTGCCGGGAGAAAACATAAATCCGCTGCATTTCCAAATCCCGGCAGAGGTCTGAGGGTCTCACCGCCGCCGCGTCGTCGCTAGGCCAGCTAAAGACCTGCCGATCGAGCCTCACCTGGAGCTGGGTGAAGGGGTCGCTGCCGGAGGAGATTAAAAATTCCAGCTGGTGCAGGTCAGGCCAGCTGGATAGCTCGTCGAGCAGGGCCGCGATCGCGCCTACGTAGGGATGGTCGGGCTCCCGATACCAGTCCTGGGCGGCTAGCTTGGCCTGGTCAAGGCCAAGGTGAAAAATCAGCGATGCCCGGTCGAATAGCGCCACCGCCACCGGCCGGGCTTCCTCTTGCAGCAGCAGTCCGTGCTGCCGGGCTAGATAGCGCAGCTTTTCCAGCCGTTCATAGCGGCGAGATGGGCGGGCAGGGGGCTCGCGCCACTGAATCGCAATGGTCACCAGATAGGTTTGCAGCAGCAGGTGCCCCAGCTTCCGGGCCTTAGTCGCCAGATAGCCAGCGTTGTAGGAGGTGGCCTCAATCAGCAGCGGCACCCGATCGACCATCTCTAAACCATAGCCCTTGAGCCCAGCAATCTTGCGAGGATTGTTAGTAATCAGGCAAAATTGGCGGACGCCGAGGTCGAGCAGAATCTGGGCTCCCATACCATAGTTGCGCTGGTCTACCGGCAGCCCGAGTTTTTCATTGGCTTCCACCGTATCTAAGCCCATATCCTGGAGTGAATAGGCCTTGAGCTTATTGACTAGGCCAATGCCGCGACCCTCCTGCCGCAGATAGACCACCACCCCCCGGCCGGCATTGTCAATCATCTTCAGCGCCGCTTGCAGCTGCATCCGGCAGTCGCAGCGAAGCGATCCCAGAGCGTCCCCAGTCAGGCATTCCGAATGCATTCGCACCATCACTGGCCCAGACTGAAAAGTCGCCGGGTCGCCCTTAACCAGGGCAATATGCTCCGAGCCGTCGAGCTGATGCCGATAGGCATAAACCTGGAACTGGCCAAACTGGGTGGGCAGCTCGGCCACGGCCTGGCGCTGGATCAGCCGCTCGTGCTGGAGGCGATAGCTAATCAGGTCGGCAATGCTGATCAGCTTTAGCCGGTGTCGTCGGGCATAGGCCACCAGCTCTGGCAGCCGCGCCATCGAGCCGTTAGGGTTTTGAATTTCGCAGATCACGCCCGCCGGGTAAAGCCCAGCCAGCTTGGCCAAGTCTACCCCGGCCTCAGTATGCCCGGCCCGCTTCAGCACACCGCCCGGCTTTGCCCGCAGCGGAAAGATGTGACCCGGCCGCCTCAAATCCTGAGGCTGGGCTTCCGGGTTGATCGCCACCTGGATAGTGCGGGCCCGGTCCTCAGCGGAGATTCCCGTCGTGACGCCCCATTTCAGCGCAGCGTCGATGCTGACCGTAAAGGCGGTCTGCTCGTTCTCGTCTTCAAACGCGCCGCCGCTCACCATCAGCGGCAGGTCGAGGGCATCCAGCCGCTCGCCAGTCATGGCTAGGCAGATCAGCCCTCGCGCCTCCACCGCCATAAAGTTAATCATGTCGGGTGTGGCAAACTGCGCAGCGCAGATCACGTCGCCTTCGTTCTCGCGGTTTTCGTCATCCACTACTACAATCGAGCGACCCGCCGCCAAATCGAGCAGCGCCGACTCAACCGAGTCGAACTGAAAGGTCGGATTGTCGGGAGCAGAATCAGAGTGATCGAGCGGTGGGGACACGGCAGCTTCTCAGGAATGACGGTTTGAAACGCTTCTTCTCTGATTGTAAAGCGCCGACTGTAAACCGCCTGCCATCGCCTTGGGCTCGACCCGCATCACTTGAAAACGATCGCCGGGTTCGGATGATTATTCCTCAGCAGCTGGTTTAAGCCAAATCACCGGTCTTTGATTGGGCGACTCGCGACCGCTCTGCTCCTGCATAATCAGGCCCGCCTGGGCGGGATCAAAGCTGCGACTGAAGCTGGCCCATAGTTTGGCATTTTCTTGCTGAGAAAGCTGGACTGACGTTTGCAGCACATCGAGACGGCTCTGCTGAGACTGGTAGTAAGGCACCAGCTTGGCAATGGTCGTTCCGGCAATCACCGCTAGCACCAAATTGACCGTCAGCTTGACCGAAACTTCCATCGCCGCAGCCCGCCGCGCCCCGACATGGAGCCGCCTTTTAGCACGATAGGCGCGCCGCTGCGACGGGACAGGGCGGGGCTGAGGTGAGGGCTGTAAAAAATCGGTACGTCTAACAGCAGTCATAGAAAAGGATCTACCTATTACAAGAGGCAATTACCAAAGGCGATGACCAGGGGTATGCCAAGGATATATATGATGGCTGCCGCTGGCCTGGGCTCAACCGCAGCCGCCATCATTATGGGGGCAAAGCCTATTTTTTTCACGATCTTTCAGCAGCTTTTTGGCATTTCTGATAGAAATGTCCAATTGAATGCTTTAACCACCATTAAATAGCCCCTCCCAAGCGATGCGGGAGGGGCTATTTAAGTGGGCACGAGCCCGGCGTCTACTGAGTACAGATGAGTACAGAGCGTTCGGGCCTGACCTACTTTACTTGATCTAATTTACTTATAGAGTTCGGTAGATAGGCGCAAAGCTAGAAATCCCGGGATGAGCGCAACAGCTAGTGCGACAAAGATCTGAGTATCTGATAAAGACATAGAGGTTTCCCCATCGTATGAGAATTAATTCTATAATGATTCTGCAAAATGGTAAAAAACGCGAGGGCTACGCCAACAGCTGTTACAAACTTTAACAGCGTCCGCTGCGTTCGCTGACTGTTGGCTGCACCGTCAAAATTCTGCGCCAGATTTTGCCCCGTCGCTCCCTGCAAGATGCCCGTAGCAGTTTTCCCCGATGATATTGGCTGATATAGCAATGGCGACTCCCTCCTCAGACACGACCAACGGCATTGTCGAACCGTCTAGCTCAGGTTCGGGACAGCCGCAGCCCCAGCGCCCCAGCCTCGATCGGAAAATTATGCGTATCCAGCACGACGTGCTGAGAATGGGCGCTTTGGTCGAAAATTCCTGTCTGCTGGCGCGGGAGGCCCTGTGCGATCGCAGCCTGGAAGCCGCCCGTAAAATTCCGATTCAGGACAAGCAAATTGACCAGCTCTATCGTCAGATCGAAGTAGACTGTGTTAACCTGCTCAATCTAGAGGCCCCCGTCACTCAAGACCTGCGGCTGGTCAGCACCTTCATGCAGATGATCCGCGACCTGGAGCGGATCGGTGACTACGCCAAGAGCATTGGCAATTCGGCTATTCAGCTCTTTCCCTACCCGGTGCCCGACTGCATGGACGAGGTTCAGGTCATGCTCGACCGCTGTCGCTCCATGGTCGCCCTGTGCCTGATTTCACTTTCAGAGCTAGACTCGGTCGCCGGCCGGGAGATCAAACGGAAAGACGATGCGGTTGATGATGACTACGCCCGACTTTATCAGCGCCTGGTCAAGTCGCCCTGCGAAACTGGCATCGTCGAGCCAGTGATCCTGATGGTTCTGGTGATTCGGGCGCTGGAGCGAATTGCCGACCATGCGACTAACGTGGGCCGCCGGGTGACCTACGTCGTCACAGGTGAGCGGTTTTGAGTCGGGAGCAGCGGAATCCTCTCAAATCTAAAGGGAAATGACCGGTCTAAAGGGAAATGACCGGAAAATTAGACAAAAAATTTGACAGTTTTCCACCCCTTGCGGAACGATAGAGAGAGTTGGGCCTATAGACTCTCGCAAGCACCAGGGCTTTAAGCCTCCGGAAGGGCTTCTGGAAAGGGATAATCGACGCGATACATCCCAACTTGATTGATTCTGCGGAAGACGTTTTCAACCGTCAGCCTGAGGTCATCTGCGGCTAGCGCAATTCGGCTGGGCGTGGAGCAGAGTTCGGCCTGTCGCCTCTAGCCTGTCGCCTTTGGCCCGTTAGTCTGGCCTGTTTCAGCCGGTGCAATGTTCGCCCAATGTCTGTTAAATGTCTGCAGGTGGGTTTTCGCCGACCAACTCATCTAATCCCAATCTAAGGACCCATCGCTACATGGATTTTTCAATTGCTTCCCTCCTGGCCAATCTGTCGGAAGATAAGCTCGTTACCGTTAAAACCCTCGAAAAGAAACTCAGCTGCAAGGATGAAAGCAGCTCTAGAGATCTCCAGGTTGCTCTAGATGCCCTAGAGCGCATTCAAGTAGTGGAGAAAGCGCGAGGCAAATATCGCCGCGTTGCCGAAGAAGACGTGATTGAGGGCAAGCTGCGCTGCTCTAGCAAAGGCTTTTGCTTCGCCATTCAGGACGAGGAAAGCGCCGATGATATCTACGTCCGCGAGAGCCAGCTGAATACGGCCTGGAACGGCGATCGCGTTCTGGTTAAGGTGACGAAAGAAGGCAGCCGCCGCCGCAGTCCCGAAGGGGAAGTCAAGCTCATTTTAGAACGGGCCAACGCCTCGGTGCTGGCTCGGGTAAAAGCTACCGATGATAGCTATCAGGCGGTGCCACTGGACGATCGGCTGCTGTTTGAGTTAGACCTGACGGCGGGCGACGTTGACCTGAGTCAGGCCATTGACCACCTCATTCACGTTGAGATTACCCGCTACCCCCTCGGTCAGCACCCGCCCCAGGGTCGCGTTGCACAAATTTTGGGCAGCGATGCTGAGGATGCCTCCGATATTGATATCGTCTACTGCAAGTACGACCTGCCCCGCAGCTTTCCCGAAGAGGTGTTCATTGCGGCGCGATCGCTCCCCAACAAAATCCGCAAAGCCGACCTCAAAGGCCGCACCGATCTGCGCCAGCAGCTCACCCTCACCATCGACGGAGCGGACTCTAAAGCCACCGACGATGCCCTGAGTTTGGAACAAACCGACGAGGGGCACTGGCGTCTGGGCGTCCACATCGTCGATGTTTCCTTTTACGTTAGAGATGGCGACCCCATCGACCGCGATGCCTACCGCCGCGGCACCTCTGTCTATCTTGGCGATGAGGTCGTGTCGATGCTGCCGCCGCCGCTGCCTAACGCCCTGGGGTCACTGCTGCCCGGCAAAGAGCGGCTGGCGATCTCGGTGCTGGTGACGCTCGACCAGACCGGGCAGGTGCTGGAGTATGAGTTTCAGCCCAGCGTGGTCGAGGTTGACCACCGGCTGAACTATCAGCAGGCCCAGGCCGTTTTGGCCCGCCAGGACAAGGCGCAGCTGGCTGAACTAGGCATAAAGCCGAAGGAACTCAAATCCTTTGAGCCAGTCTATGAACTGCTAGACCAGCTCTTTGCCGTCAGTCAGGCCGTCCGCAAGCAGCGCCACGAGCGGGGTGCCTTTGACCTCAACTTGCCAGACCACGCGCTGCCGCCCGAAGCCGATAGTGAGCTAGCGCAGTTCCTCTCGCCTAAGTTTCAGTACGACGACGAAGGGGCGCTGGGCGCGATGGTGGTTTCTGCGCAGCTGCCCGCGCGGATAATCGTCACCGAGCTGATGCTGCTCGTCAATCATCTGGTCGCGAAACACTTGCAGGCGCTGGGTCTACCCGCTGTCTACCGGGTCCACCGCACCCCCGACCCGAGCGATGCGCAGGACCTGATTAAGATGGCCAATAACATGGGCTTAGACTTGCAGCTGGCCGAGGAAGAGGAAGTCTATCCCCGAGACTATCGCAAGTTTACCGAACAGTTTGCCGAGTCTAAAGCCGAAAAGGTGCTGACCTACCTGCTGCTAGAAACCTTTAAACCAGCGGCCTACAGCGCCCAGCCCGGCATCCATTTTGGCCTGGCCATCGACGATGCCTATACCCACTTTGCCTCCCCCGTGCGGCGCTACCCCGACCTGCTGGTGCACCGGCTGCTGCATGCGGTCTTTAACGAAGGCCGCGATCGCCGCTCGACCCGCTCTAAAGATCGGGTTGACTTACGCCACAGCTCTTGCCACGGTCAGATCAACTGGAGCGTGCTGCCGCCTGACGTGCAGCATGCGTTCGAAGACCAGCTGACGCGAGCCGCTATCCATCTGACCGAGCGCGAACGCCTGGCCCAGGAAGCCGAGTCTTACCTGGAAGGGCTGAAGAAGGCTGCCTTCATGCAGGCCCACACGGGCGAAGTCTTCCACGGCCTGATTACTGGGGTACAGTCCTATGGCTTCTTTGTCGAGCTCGAAGAGCTGCTGGTCGAGGGCCTAGTCCACGTCAGCTCGCTCAAGGACGACTGGTACGAATACCGCTCGCGGCAGCACAAGCTGGTCGGTCGTAAAAACCGGCAGCAGTACCGGCTGGGGGATCGGGTCGAGGTCAAGGTGAAGAGCGTAGACTACTACCGTCAGCAAATCGATTTAGAAGCGGTGGGCGGCGGTAGTCAGGCGCTCGACGATGATGAAGACGACGGTAACGGCAACGGCGAGCATGGCGACGATGACGTCAATGGCCAAGACGATCGCTATGGCGACGATGAGGAATAGCCTCAGCGCTTCTGCCCGGCCGCGGCTACCGTTAATTTTAGGCGTCAGCGGCGCTTCGGGACTGATCTATGCGGTACGGGCGCTGACCCATTTGCTCGCCGCCGACTATGCGGTGGAGCTGGTCGCCTCTCGGGCAGCCCATCAGGTCTGGCAAAAAGAATGCCAAACCCGGATGCCGGTTGAGCCGAAGCAGCAGGCCCTATTTTGGCGACAGCAGGCGGGCATCGAGACAGCCGGGAAGCTCCAATGTCATCCCTGGGGGGATGTCGGCGCGCGCATCGCTAGCGGCTCTTTTCGAACGGCTGGAATGGTGGTCATGCCCTGCAGCATGGGTACGGTTGCGAAGCTGGCCAACGGCCTCAGTTCTGACCTGCTAGAACGAGCCGCAGACGTTCAGCTGAAGGAAGGCAAGCCGCTGATTGTAGTGCCGCGAGAAACGCCGCTGAGCCTGATCCATCTGCGTAACTTGACCGCCCTGGCCGAGGCGGGGGTGCGAGTCGTGCCGGCAATTCCCGCCTGGTATCATCAGCCTCAGTCGATTGAAGATTTAGTCGATTTTGTGGTCGCCCGGGCCCTCGATCAGCTATCTATTGACTGTGTACCCCTACGCCGTTGGGACGGCTAGCCCCATGCCTCGCCTGATTGTTCTCGGTCTGGTTGTGGTCGCACTGGTGATCCTGGCCTTGCAAAATCTTTCGCTTTCGCTGCCGCTGGTGGTTTTGGGCACACCCACAGGGTCGCTGCCGCTGGCGCTCTGGCTAGTAGGCGCGATCGCAGTTGGGGCAATTTGCACCCTGCTGATTTTTTGGTTAGTTAACCTAGGCCAGCCGCCCCGTAGCGGCTACCGCCCCATGGGACGGCGGGTTCCCTACCCCAGCGACGAGCGCTCAGCAGCAACTGAGACGGCTGGCTGGCAAAGCTCGCCAGAGCCTTCAGACAATAGATATTCAGACCTTTCCTCTGACCGCCCGTCAGACCAGCCGCCCCAGCCGCCTGCCGCCCCGGCCTCTGACCGGGTGGCGGCAACGGAGCCCGTTCGCCCGGCACCCCAAAATCGCGATGCGGCCGACTGGGAGAGCTTCAGGCCGCCCGAACGCTGGGATAGCTGGGAGCAGCCAGCCTCAGCTGAGCCTCCCCGCTCAGGCCGCTTTTTTGGCCGAGAGGCTGACTCAGCCGACGCTACAGTCAACCAGATCGATCAGGGCTGGGAGGAGGAGGAAGCCGGCTGGGACGGGGCTAATCGCACCGATGACGATCAGCTTGAGCAGCGGCCCCGGCAGACTTACCGGGATAATAATCTTTACAATCCGGATCAGTCAGGCTATGACGAGTCGGCCTACAGCGAGTCGGACTATTCGGATTACGATGAGTCGGCTTACAACCGGGTCGGTGACCCAGCCTCATCAGACTGGGAGGAAGACTGGGAAGAAGAGAGTCCCGAGCGGTCAGCCCGCCGTACCGATGAGGCAGACGATGCGGACCGCCAAATGGGTCCAGATGGCGTATACGATGCGGACTACCGCGTGATTGTACCGCCCCATCGACCGCTCGACGAAGAATCCTAGTCACCTAGTCAGTTACAAAATTAGTAACCCTGCTTCATCCTCTAAAACTATCGCTATCTTAAGAGAGTCTTCCCGAGTGTTCCCAGGTTCCCTCTGAGTGACCCAATGGCCATAGCTCCCCAGCGTTTTAGTACTGAAACCTGCATCCTTGAAGTGATCGGCCAGAATTCAGTCCTTTCTCGCTGGACTGCCCAGCCGGTCGTCCAGCGGCTGCGGTTTCGCCTATGGCTGAGCACGGAAGCGACAGCTCCCCTGCTGCTCGCCGAGGGCGGCCTTAGTCAGCTAGAAGAACTGAGTCAGACTGTCCAGCAGACCATCCAGACCCGGCTCGTTTTACCCAGACTGCGCGTTACCGACAGCGGCAGCTTTAGACTAAATTTAGGCCACCCCCCAGGTGCAGCTCCCCAGCCGATTATCGGCGGCCAGCTGCGATCGCTGAGCCACCTTCATCTCTGTGACATTGCTAGTGTTCTCGATCAGTATGAGCAACAGCTGGCAGCGCTGCCCCCGCGCACCAGAACCGCAGTTTCCGCCCGTGCGCCTCGGCCCCTGGCGCTATGGATGGGGTCGGCGGCCTCGCTGCTGCTGGCAGTCGGCGTTGCCGCTGCATTTTGGCCTCGTCAGTCGGCACTGATCGCCAATCAGGAGGCCGCTGAAGAGTCGGCCCCAGCTGAAAGCGCCGAAGCGCTGCCGACAGCTCCTCCATTCACGCTGGGAGCCGAACCAGAAACCGACACAGCCGCCTCAGAGCGTGCAGCGGCTCCAGCCCCCCGACCGACCCCTCAACCGACCAAGCCAGAACTCAAAACCCGGGTTATCCCTAGCCCAACCAGACCACCCAACGCCCCAGTCGGCCCTACTGCGGCTGAGTCGGAAGCTGCCGCCGGCGATATCGCCTCCTCTAACCTGGCAGACAACCTGGCAGAGGCCGAGCCGGACAGCAGCGGCAGCGCTCGGCTACAGCTGCTGGAAACGACGCGCGAGGTCCAGCAGTATTTTCAGGCCCAGTGGCAGGCCAACCAGACCGACCAGCCGCTGATTTATCAGCTCCAGCTGAACCCTGACGGCTCGATTGCCGCCTTCGGCGCGGTGAGCGGTGAGGCAGCAGCCTACCGCGATCGCATCGCCTTACCCAATCCCGAAAATCCTGCCTTCTCGCCGCTGCCTCAGGCGCAGCCGCTAACGCTGCGCGTAGAGCTACAGCCTGACGGCCGGGTCCAGGTCGCGGCTGAATAAGTTGAAAGCTGAGAAAACCCGCTTAAAGCTAGCTGCGAGCACGTCGCGCATTGCGACGCCGCTGAGTTGCGATTACGGCCTTTTCAACGGGGAAGCCCACGACTGGAATCACCTGATACTGCCGCTCAGCTTCTAGCTGCCGCAGCTCGGTATAGTCCACCCAGTGAATGCAGTCAACCGGGCAGGTATCGATAGCTTCCTGCACCAGCGCTTCAGAATCGCCATTTTGACGGACGACCCGAGCCCGGCCGTAGTCTGGCTCAATGTAGAACGTATTTCGGGCAACGTGGGCACAGTGCTTACAGCCAATGCAGGTCAACTCATCGACATAGATACCCTGCTGGCGCAGGTTTCCGCCCAGCTCTGGCTCTAAACCCGAGCGGGCCTCGCCCTCCCTGAGCTGGCTGCCCAGCTCTGGCTCTAAACCCGTACGCTTAAAATCTTGATTATTCAAAATCCGAAAAAAGGTAGGTGGTCTAATAGAAAAGGGCCTTCCAGCTCAGCGAAAGACCCTCCATAAGACGAAAAAGCGGGCTAAGCGTGCCAGCGCTGGAGGACCAAACGAATAGAGCCATCTTCGCTCGCCGTCTGCTCAGCGACCTGGAAGCCTTGCTGCGCGGTCTCACTCAGCACCGTATGGTAGGCATAGCGCTGAGTAACTTGGTTTAAGAAACCGTCTACCGACAGCGGCTGCTGCCAGTATTGCAAATCGGCAACCAGCTGATAATCGCCGGTCTGCTGATTGCGCTTGAACCCGACGTCGTAGCCATTGGCCTGCTCGATCACGACCTCAGCCATCTCGGTTTGGCCCTGGTAGCCCCGAACAGCGCGAGGACCGGCCTGCCATTTAGAACCGACATCGGTCAGGGCTGCCTGGAGGGAAGGAAGGTTACGAAGCTTGGTTTTAATCTGACTAAAGTGAGACATTTTCCTATGTTTTAGGGTCGTAAATGAGTTTTGGCAAGGAACAGTGAACAGGGAAATAGAGCAGTGAAAACGGGATACAGCTACCAGCTGCTGTAGGATAGGTGAGACGTTTGGGCGGATACTGAATCGGCCTGGGTAGCCTGGTTGTAGTAGTCAGCGGTCTTTTCTTGGGACATCACCTGACCGAGCTGGGCCTCAATAGCCTGAGTCACTTCAGCGCAGGACCGACCCACGACGCCAGTGACCAGCTCTTTGACCCGACCGTCGGGATAAATCACAAATTCTAAAGTTTCCATATTAGGTGATACACCTCTGAAATCTCCATCAGCCTAGCGAACTCATCAGCCTAGCGGCTCTTGCCAGCAGCTCTGGAAAGGCTTTTCCAAAGGCTAAGCATTTCGAGAACTGCCGAGTCAATTCATAGAGAAACTTTACTTAAATTATTATCCCTATGAGCCGATGCAATCGTTTAGGTAAGTGTCGCTTAACTTCTCAAAGCAGTCAAGGTGCAGGTCGTGAAAGACCTTGAGCCTTCGTCGTCTGGGAACGGCTTAGCAACATTATTTAACATTAGCCGCTATCGATTCCGAGAACGTCCGCCTTTAGTCGCACTTTTATCGAGCGATAATCCGCTAGCGGCCTCTATCCTCCCTACGCTGACCTAATCTGAAGGCGAAGCGCGGTCCCGAAATCAGCTTCAGCGGCGGGCCGTTTCCTGTCTACAATAATGACCAGCAAGCCGTTTGCCTTGATGACTGCGATCATGTCCGAGCCTTTCTTTCAGTTCGAGCAAGACTTTATCGATTCACTGCGCTGCGTACCCATGCAGGTGAGGCTGAAGCTCGATACCTGCGGCGTTAAGCTCAAGCTTGAGCATTGGAACCACTTCACCCCGGCCCAAAAGCAGCATCTGGTGCAGCAGCCCTGCCAATCTGCGGCAGAGGTGACACGCTATCGGCAGCAGCTCCAGGAGTTCGTCACGCAGCAGGCTGGGGCACCGGCCAAATCGCTTGAGATTGAGCCACATCCACCCTGGCTCGACCCGGCGACCGTCCCCGAGGTGGTGCGTGAGCAGGCTCGGGCCCATGAAATTGTTCTGCCGGTTGAGCAGTGGGCAGAACTGACGCCGCTACAGCGGTTTGCATTGATTAAGCTGAGTCGGTCGAGCCATGAGAATCGAAATTTCCTGCCGGCGGTGAAGGAGTTTGGGTTGAGGGGGTAAGTGTGGAGAGTTAAGTGTTGAGAGTTGCGGGGAGCGGGTGAAGCGTAGCGGGAGTGTAAAGGGATAAGAAGATGAGGCTGCGGGGATGGGGACGGCAGCGGCGGGGCGGACGGAGGCTGCCCTGGGCGCTATTGGTCGTGGTGGTGATTTTATACGCGATCGCGGGGCTGATCCTGTCGGCCTTCGCCGCCCCCTTCTGGGTGTGGCCGCTAGCGTTAGTTGGAACATTACTACAGGCGCTGGCGCTGGCGGGACCGCGATCGCTGACTGGACTCAGGCCCGAACAAGTGCGCGGGGCGGTGTGGCTAGCCTGTTTGGGCGCGGGTGGACTGGTCGTGGCGCTGGCGGTCGCCGGCAACTATGCCGGGACGGATCAGCTAGGCCAGGTGAGCCTGGAGTCGCTAGCATTGACGATTGGACTGGTCAATCTAGGCGTCATCCTGCTGACCGCGATCGCGACCGTCGTCGGGACCCGGGCCGGCGATCGGCTTGTGGATGTGTTTAGCCGCTGGCGCAGTGCCTGGGTGCTAGCCGGAATTTGCTTTTTAGGATTGTTTATCGGCGGCATTGTCGGCGTCCTGCTGATCAGCGAAGCCCGGCTGATTTGACCTCAAGTCGGGTTATCTTTGCTGTCTCTCTGTCAGGACACCCAAACGTTTCCCCTAGAGACGGGTCAATTTCTGACCCGGTAAGGATGTGGGAAAAATTGGTATCCGGCATCACAGAACTTGTCGCATAGACTCCCTACAAATGGGTCATCTTCCGCAGGCGTTGGCTCAATCGAGCAGCTGCTCACTTATGGAATACTCGTTCGACTTTTCAGTCATTGCTGACAATTTTGGGCTGCTTCTATCAGGGGCCTGGTTGACCCTGAAGATGTCCCTACTCGCGATCGCGTTTGGCCTCATCATTGGCGTCATCGGCTCGCTGTTTAGAACCTCTGGCAATCCGCTGCTGAACGGCATTGCCCTGGCCTACGTCGAGGTCATTCGTAATACGCCTTACCTGATTCAGCTATTTTTTATTTTCTTTGGCCTACCGAGCTTGGGGCTGACGCTCTCTGCCGAACAGGCCGCTATCCTATCGTTAGCGATTAACTTTGGGGCCTATTCAACCGAAATTGTGCGAGCGGGCGTAGAGAGCATCTCTAAAGGCCAAATTGAGGCCGGTTTAGCCATTGGGTTTAAGAAGCTGGCGGTTTTTCGACATATTGTTATTCCCCCGGCTTTGGCCAACGTCTATCCGGCGCTAATTGGTCAGGTGATTTTGGCCGTCTTGTTTACCAGCGTTGTTTCTCAGATTGCCGCAGAAGATCTGACCTATGCGGGCAACTATCTCAACTCTCGCACCTTCCGCAGCTTTGAAATTTACTTCACGATTGCGTTGATGTATTTGGCCATTGTCTGGATTGTGAAAGCGCTGGCCTATCTAATCGAGCTCCGCTTTTTCGAGTTCGCAAAGTATCGTAAATAAGGAATCTGCCACCCCATGGACGGCTTTACAATTCCACGCATCTTTCTCAATCTTCTGATTGCTACGAAATGGACCCTTATTCTGTCACTGATTGCCTTCATTGGCGGCGGTGTTATGGGATTTGTGATTGCCCTCATGCGCATTTCTGCGGTGAAATGGCTGAAAGCCATCAGCTGGGTTTATGTTGAATTTTTTCAGGGAACGCCCCTACTGCTCCAGCTGTTCCTAGCGTTCTTTGGGCTGTCGGTCATTACCGGCTTTAACCTATCCCCGTTACAGGCTGCCACCGTTGCCTTGACTGCCTATACCAGCGCTTTTCTCGCCGAAATCTGGCGCGGCTCGATTCAGGCCGTTCCCGAGGGGTAGTGGGAAGCTGGCGCTGCGATTGGCTTTGGCTACTTTAAGCAGCTGCGGCTGATTATCTTGCCTCAGGCCGTGAAGCTGTCTATCGCGCCGACGGTGGGTTTCTTAGTACAGGTGATTAAGGGCACATCGCTGGCCTCAATTATTGGGTTTACTGAGCTATCTAGGGCCGCGGCGCTCATCAATAATGTGACCCTGCAATCGCTGCTAATTTTTGGTCTGGCGGGAATTATCTATTTTGCCCTCTGCTACCCGCTGTCGGCCTGGAGCCAGCGATTAGAAAGGCAGTTTGCTTACAAGTAAGCGTCAGCAAAAACGAATGGTTCAGGATTGGGATTGCGATCTAAGCAGGAAGTTAAGCGGATGAGAAGAAAGGAGCGTCAAAAATGGTAGCTGATTTGCTCAGGGCAATGTTTCCTAAAGGGCTGCCCCGGATGGCCGCGCTATTCTGCCTCAGCCTCTTTCTGACGGTAGGCATTGCGGCCTGTTCTGGAGAAGAGTCCGCTACCAGCTCGGTGGAGCCCTTACAGCTTGAGGATATTGCTAATATTGCTCCGGCTGAGTCCGCCTTAGCAACGATTGAATCGACCGGAAAGGTCAGGGTCGCCGTTCCCGCCGACTTCCCGCCGTTTGGATTCGTTTCTCCTAGAATGCAGCCGATTGGCTATGACATTGAGATGGCCAGGGCGATTGCCGAGGGACTGGGGGCTGACGCTGAAGTCATTCCAGTGGTCGGCAACTATCGAATCCCATTCCTCCAGACCGGTCGGGTGGATATGATTATTTCTAGCCTGGGTAAAAACGAAGAGCGCGACCTGATTATTGATTTCTCAGAAGCCTATGCTCCCTTCTTCTCTGGCGTTTATGGCAGCCCCGATCTAACGATTAAATCGATTGAGGATTTGGATGGCTATTCCATCGGCGTAGCCCAGGGAGCGCTTGAAGATCTGGAGGTATCCCGGCTAGTGGAGGAAGGCGGCTTCGATGTAGACATCAAGCGCTATGCCAACAACAGCCTAACCGCGTCCGCACTGGTTTCGGGTCAGGTCAACGCGATCGCAACCGGCAATGTCGTCGCGGCTAGACTCATTCAAGACAATCCAGACCAGCAGATTGAGAGTAAGTTTATTCTCAAAGACTCTCCTTGCTATGTCGGCGTCCGAGAAAATGACCAGCCTTTATTAGAGGAAGTGAACGCCATCATCGCCGACCTAAAGCAGTCGGGGCGTCTGAACGAAATGTCAGTCACCTGGTTTGGAGAACCTCTGCCGGAGGATATTGCCTCCACCTGAACTTGCCTATTGAACTTCGCAATTCAGTCAGCCAAAGAGATTATAACGATGACCTACTCCCAGCCCGAAACGAATGCTGCTACGGTAGCCCGCGATCCAGAGGCAATTATCATCGCCAAAGGGGTACATAAGCGGTACGACAACGACTTTCATGTTCTAAAAGGCATCAGCCTGACCGTCAATAAGGGTGAGGTGGTCGTACTGATGGGGCCTTCTGGGTCAGGAAAATCTACCCTAATTCGCACCTTTAACGGGTTGGAACCCTATCAGGAAGGCAAAATTGAAATTGACGGCACCGAAATCTCCCACAACCAAAAGGGAATTGAGCTGATCCGGCGGGAGGTAGGCATGGTGTTTCAACAGTTCAATCTGTTTCCTCACCTGACCATTCTCAAGAATGTGACCCTGGGGCCGATTCATCTCAAGGGGCTATCCCAGGATGACGCCGAAGCTCAGGCGATGGAGCTGCTAGAGCGGGTCGGCATTGCCCCCCAAGCGAATAAATACCCCGGTCAGCTGTCTGGCGGGCAGCAGCAGCGGGTCGCGATCGCCCGCGCCCTGGCCATGGAGCCCAAAGTCATGCTGTTTGACGAACCAACCTCGGCCCTGGACCCGGAGATGGTGCGAGAGGTGCTGGACGTGATGAGAAAGCTAGCCCAGTCGGGGATGACCATGGTATGCGTGACTCACGAAGTCGGATTTGCCAGAGAGGTGGCCGATCGAATTATCTTTCTGGCTGAAGGAGAGCTGGTGACCGATACCACGCCAGACAAGTTTTTTAACAATCCTGAAGAAGAGCGAATTAAGCAGTTTCTATCCCAGATTTTGCATTAGATCTCAGTCGTCATCAATCCTTGAACTCCAGCCTCCCGGGCAGCGCTTGCTAAAACATCCGACAAATCCAGCTGAGCGGCTAGTCGAACCAAATACGCATAGTCTAACCGCTCCTGCTGAATCTTCAACACGCCCAGCACATCTCGCCGCTGCTTCTCCGACTGGCTCTGCTGTCCCCAGCGAAGTTTGCTCAAGATGATATCTTCCGCTGAAGCGACATACACCTCAGTCCCGCCGGGAAACGGACATCGCTGCCGCCGCTCAAACTTGAGCCGTTCGTACGCATCGGTACCGGCGATCATTAAATCAGCCCGTGAGATGGTTTCAATCTGGGTGATTTGCAGCGTCTGCATCTGCCCCATTCCCCCATCTTCAACACCCGGAACATAAAAACCAGACTCTTCCAGCACAGCAGCCAGTCGATTTAGGTCATCCGACGAAACTGAAATCACCACGTCTAAATCTCTGGTCGTACGCGGTTCTCCATAGACAATCGCGGCTACGCCACCGGTGATGTAGTAGGGAATATTTGCAGATGTAAAGATGCCGTGGAGCTGCGTCGCCAGCTCAGTCGAATCCTGTATCCAGGTCATTTCAGAACCATCGGGAATATAGTTGGTCGGACAGTCTTCCTGAAGCCAGGCTTCTGCCAGCTTACGGGCAAAGCTTGGAGGCGATAGGTCACCAAACTGACGGCGTAGGCACTGAAGTGATAGGGCTCGGGCACCCCGCATTAAAGATGCTGCCATCTGCAGCCGCTCCAATCCTGTACGCTGTCGCAGCAGATAAAAATCTAGCAGGTCTGCGGCTGAACTAATATCCTCGGCCTGGGGTCGATAGCCTAGAGGCGGTTTGAGCTGAAGCTGAATGGTCACGTGCTTAGGCTTGCGGCGTATGCTTACCCATTATATCTTTCAGATGCCGGCAGCCCTGACCGGCGGGATCTTCTCGGGGCGCGATCGCAGCCGACGGAAGACATCATCTGACCGCACAGCTTTGATAGAATTGTCGCAGGCCGAACACTGCTCAGAACTGCTGCGATGACTAGCTTGATCATTCAATCCGACCCGATGCCGCTGACGGTCGATGTGTCCTCGCTGCTGCCCTAGGCCACGATGACCGAGACTCAGTTCTATACGTTTTGCAAAGCAAACCGAGAGCTCCGGATTGAGCGGGCGTCCAGCGGAGAGGTCATCGTGATACCGCCTGCTTTTTCAGACACTGGAAATAGAAATTTCGTAAGCAGTATGGGCGTCGCCCTGCTGACTTTTCCAACGAGCCAGCTTACAGCGACGACTGGCGCGTGTTCGAGCGTATTCTCGCTCCAAACTATCGATAACTTGAAGAGATGAGCATGGCTGTCAACAATCAGCTTCTTGATGGCAAATGAGCCGGTAGGCTGTCTTCACCATTCGAGCAGAAGGAATTATGACTGTAGCGTCTGCCGCTGCTTCTCAAAATACTGCTGATGCTCTTCTGAGGCGATCCAGTAAGCACCGGCAGGTTCAATCTGAGTGACAATCGGCTGAGCGTAGCGGCCAGAGCGGTCTAGCTCGGCTTTAGCCTGCTGGGCTATCCTTTTTTGCTCGGGCGTATGGCAAAAAATTACAGACCGATACTGCTCGCCGCGATCGGCACCCTGGCGGTTGAGGCTGGTCGGGTCGTGAATCTGCCAAAATTTGTCGAGCAGCGCTGCGTAGCTAATCTGGGTTGGGTCATATTCAAGTTGGGCAACTTCAGCATGGCCGGTGACCCGCGAGAGCACGTCTAGGTAGCAGGGGTTCTCAAAATGGCCGCCCATATAGCCGACCGAGGTTTGAATGACGCCGGGCAGCTGCCGAAAGGCGGCTTCGGTATGCCAGAAACAGCCCGCACCGAAGGTCGCTAATAATGTTTGCATAAAGTGTAGACTAACCCAGCCCCATATTTCACTATTTGCGATCGCGCTTCCATTGCTAATATTAATGTTTTAAAGACGGGCTGGCAGCCGGGAAAGCGTACTCAGCTTATAACCAATGCTAGACTATTGGCGAAGATTTGCAGAATCCTAATTCATCCATTAGCAACGGTGATTCAGATGAAAACTGCTGCAAAAATAGCTCTGATTGCCTGGCTGTGGATTATCGTAATTAATCCAGGAACCTATGTCGGGTTGGATACATCCCTCAGGTTGCAGATGGCTCATGCCTGGTGGACGGGAACTGAAGAAGTTTCTATTCCCCCTAACGACGCCCCCAAGGTACGAGGAGACATTCGTTTTGGGGTCAGCGGAGAGGGGGATGAGCGTTATATATCCTTTGACGTAGGCCAGTCTTTGCTGATGCTGCCGGGCGACTGGGTGGGAACTCAGCTGCATCGATGGTTCCCCGCCTTGGCATTGGAAGATTTGCGGCATTTGGCCGTTCAGCTTTTAGTCTTCGTCCCCCTCAATGTCGCTACCGTAGTTTCCGGTTTCTGGCTGCTGCGGCTTTTTGGTTTTGAGGAACGGATTGCTGCCCTCACGAGCCTGACCTGGCTACTGGGCACGACGGTTTTTCACTATGCCCAGATTCCTCAGCAGAATAATCAGCTGCTGCTCTTCGTCACAATCGGTTATGCAGCCGCCCTGGCTTTTATTCGGCGCGGTCGCCCTCAGTTGGCCCTCGGCAGCGGGTTGGCCCTGGGTGGCGCATTCCTCATCCGCTTTACCAGTGTTTTTCACGTGCTGACCGTACTGCTATTTCTCGTAGGTTGCGTAGCCTACCAAAGCCGCGACAGGCTCAAAGTCTTTAAAGCGGTGAGGCTGTGGATAGCTGGCTTTATGCCTTTATTCTTGCTGAGCCAAACAATTAATTACGTGCGCTACGGCAGCTTCTGGGTGACTGGAAAAATCGTAGAAAAGCAGCAGCAGCTGAGCGATCCAATGTGGTCAGGACTCCCTCAGCTTCCCCCGGGGTATCCCTTGCTAAACCCGCCTCACGTCGGGATTCTAGATACCCTCTTCTCACCCGCCAGAAGTATTTTTATCTACGACCCTTTTCTCATCCCTTGCTTGATTTTGGGAATTGTCTGTTGGAAAAAATTTTCTCCTTACATGCAATGGTATTTGATCTGTGGAATCTTTAATCTGGGCTTACATATGGCTCTTACCAGCCGACTCATATGGCATGGAGGGACTGCCTGGGGGTCTAGATTTCACGTGACCTCCGTTCACCTATTGCTAATTCCACTTTTAGCCTTCTTCATACAGGTCCTTCTATCGACTCAAGGGTGGACTCGCTGGCTGCTGCGGGGGATTGTTGCAGTCGCGATCGCGGTTCAGATTACCTCCGTTACGATGGAGCCCAACCTGGAGATCTATCAGACTAAGGTGGGTATGCCAGGGTCTCGCCTAGAGTTTCGTTTAGGTCAGCGTTTGACCAACATAGCTTGCCTGGCCAATGACTTTTCTGAGCGATGCATTGATAGAAATCCTAACAAAAGGCGCTACGTAGAAGAATTTAACAACCTCTTTTTCCTACCGTTTAATTTCCATCGAGAAGCGGCAGGGCGGCCCGCATTAGAAAGAGTTTCGATAGCTTTATTTGTAGCCTGGGGGCTAGCCCTAGTCATGGCTATTTCAACGACTACTCGTTTTGTCTTCGGCCCGGGATAGGATGCTAGCAAGCTTTGCCACGGGCAGCGGTAGCTCGTACAGAATTTTTAGAAAGCAGTCCTGAGGATGTAAAATCTTCAGGATGTGCGATTATGAGGTCTTCTGCGGTCTTCCTTGAAGGCTGCGATTTAGGGCATGGTTTCGACGGGGTTTGAGGCGAGAGGATGGGGTATTTGGGTCGGTTAATTGGGGCCGGTGTTCTGGGGACGGTGGAGGCGGTAGCCGTAATGATGCCTAGCTTCGCCCAGTCCTCCCTATTCGTCGCCTATCCGCCCGACCAGCATGAGACGGTCGCCGACCGGATTTTCTTCATCGGTACTGCCTCCCCCGACCAGCCCGTAACGATCAACGGTCAGGTGATCGAAAACCGCAGTGAGGACGGCCACTTTGCACCGACCCTGCCGCTGGCGGTGGGTGAAAATCAGTTTACGCTAGCCCAGGGCGATGAAACCCTGTTGCTAACGATTACTCGCCTGGCAGACCAGCCACCGCAGCCAGAAGGGGTCGGCTTTGCCGCCGAGACACTGATGCCTGCGACCGATATTGCCCGACTGCCGGGCGAGCTAATTTGCTTTAGCGCGATCGCAACGCCCCAGGCCCAGGTCTTCGTTACTCTCGGCTCGCAGCAGATCCCCCTCCAGCCGCAGACCAACCAGGTGGCGCTGCCGCCGAATTCCGCTGTCCTGACGGACCAAACCGCCCCGGTCGAGGTGAGCGCGACCGAGTATGCGGGCTGTGCGACGGCAAATGCTCCCGGTGAGTTAGGCATTCCTCAGTTCGTGCTGACGGCCCAGGGTCAAACGGTCAACACGCCTGGCCCTAGCGTGGTCAGCATTCTCTCGCCGACGACTTTCGAAGTGGCCGAAGTTACGGTTGAATCGGGCATCGCCCGCACCGGCCCCAGCACCAGCTACTCTCGGATTACCCCCCTGCCCCGGGGCACCCGGGCCGCCGTCACCGGTCGCGAGGGCGAATGGCTGCGGCTGGACTACGGCGGCTGGATTAAGTCGAGTGAGACGGAGATCACCATTAGTCCGGTGCCGCCGCGAACGACGATTCGCGGGGTGCGATCGCAGCAGGTGCCCGGCTGGACTGAGGTCATCTTTCCGCTCCAGGTACCCGTTCCCGTCTCGGTTGAGCAGGATAGTCAGACGCTAACGCTAACGCTGCATAACACAACGCCTCAGACCGACACCATCTATTTCTCAAACGACCCCATGGTCGAGCGAATGGACTTCAATTCTGTGCTGCCCGATCGGGCTCGTTATACCTTTCACTTCAAGACCGACCAGCAGTGGGGCTACAAGCTGCGCTATGAGGGCACCAGCCTGATTTTATCGCTGCGGCATGGGCCAGAGGAAGCGCGATCGCCGCTCCAGGGCACCACGATTCTGCTCGACCCCGGCCACGGCAGTGATCAAGACCTGGGAGCGCGGGGCCCGACCGGCTATCCTGAAAAAGACGTAGCGCTGATTGTCTCAAAGCTACTACGCGATCGCCTCCAGGCACGTGGCGCTAGTGTCGTGATGACCCGCGAAGGCGACGATGACCTCTACCCTGCCGACCGCGTCGCCATCATTGAACAGACGGAACCCACGCTGGCTCTCAGCCTCCACTACAATGCCCTCCCCGACGCCGGCGACGCGCTCAACACCACTGGCATCGGTACCTTCTGGTACAACCCCCAGGCCCACGACCTAGCTGCGTTTCTCCACGACTATCTAGTAGAGACCCTAGACCGCCCCTCCTATGGCGTCTTCTGGAACAATCTCGCTCTCACCCGCCCCACCGTCGCCCCCGCCGTTTTGCTGGAGCTGGGCTTTATGATCAACCCGGAAGAGTTTGAATGGATTACCGACCCCGATTCGCAGCGGGTGCTGGCCGATGCCCTTACCGATGGGATTGAAGCCTGGTTAGCGGAACAGTAGTTTGACTCAGCTTAGCTTTATTGAGAACAACGCTGTTTGAATTCAGACCAATACTGTCTCAAGCCGCTCTCTCTTGAGCAGCCGTATAGACTTTCTCATTTGCCTTGAACGACTTTTCTAGGTCTACGACTGGGTTGGGATAGTTTACGCCTAAGCGAACATCGTAGCGCTTTTGTTCTTCGCTAGAAAGCTGCCAGGGTTTGTGAACCTTTGAGGCCGGGACTGGCTTGAGTTCGGGCAGCCAGTGTTTGACATATTCGCCTTCGGGGTCGTAGTCCTTTGACTGCTTGGGAATGTTGAAGTAGCGGAAGCCGCGAGCATCGTTACCAACCCCAGCAACATAGTTCCAATTTCCCCAGTTGCTGCAAACGTCGTAGTCGATCAGCAGCGACTCGAACCATTCTGCCCCCATGCGCCAGTCGATGCCCAGATTTTTGGTGAGAAAGCTGGCCACATTTTGGCGACCCCGGTTGGACATGTAGCCTGTTGCAGCAATTTCTCGCATGTTGGCATCGACCAGCGGAAACCCCGTTTTGCCCTGCTGCCATTTCTCAAAGCGTTCCCAGTCCTGTTTCCAGTCAATGTCTAGGCCGCGAATGCCGGACTTATAGAAAACGCGATCGCCAAATTTGGCGCAGACAAACCGAAAAAAGTCGCGCCAAAGCAGCTCAAACACCAGCCAGTAGGTCGATTTATTGCTCACGCGGTTGGCTTTATAGACCTGCACCTGCTCATAGATATAGCGGGGCGACAGGCAGCCCAGCGCCAGCCAGGCCGAAAACTTTGAAGAATAGTCAGCGCCTAGCATTTCATTGCGCGTTTCTTTATAGAACTTGAGCTGGTCAGCCTGCCAAAAATAATGCTGGAGCCGCTCAAAACCCTGCGATTCGCCGCCCTGATATGGCAGCACTGCCCGCGGATCGATTGGCTTGGGTTCCAGTCCTAAATCTTCTAAAGCTGGCAGCTCGCCAGGGTCGATATCCTCCGGCAGCGCCGGCAGGCGCTCGGGCGTAGGAAGGGTCTCAGAGACCTGGCTGGACTTCTCTACCGCCTGGCGAAACTGGGTAAAAACATCCGGCAGGTCGGCTAGGTCAAACGGCAGCTGGTTCGGATGGTACAGCGTCGCGCCCCAGTAGGTCTGATAGCTCACCTGTAGCGCCTTGAACTGGTCTATCAGCGCTTGGTCTATGGCTTTTTCTTCCGCTGTAATCTCTTCGGATCCGTAGACGGCGTCAATATCGAGGCGCTGCACCAACTCTGGAATGACGTCCTCAGGCTGGCCCCGACGGATGAGTAGATTGCTGCCGCGATCGCGCCAGGCCTGCCGCAGGTCGGCCACGCTCTGCCGTAAGAACTCAGCCCGATAGGCCCCCGTTTTCGCAAAGCCAAACGCGGTCTGCCCAAACTGGCGCGGGTCAAAGCAGTACACTGGTATGACCTGAGAGTGCGCCTCTAGGGCTCGGTGCAGGGGCTGATGGTCATGCAGGCGGAGGTCATTACGGTACCAGATGAGAATGCGCACGGGAGTTTAGAATACAGGTCTACAGAGTGAGCGAATATAATATTCGCCATTCGAAGCATAATCAGCCCGATGGACAGAAACCTGTATCCTTTGAGGGAACCCAGCCGAAAATTTCAGATGGGAGCTATGGCCATGCCGACTGCTGAAAGCCTGGTGCTCCAGCTTCAGTCCGTCTGCCAAGACTTGCTCTGGTCGAGTGAAACCGACTATCCCCTAACGTCGGTCTGCTGGGATGCGCCGCTGAGCCCCCCACAGCTGCTCGCCCATATCGGCCGACCAGCTGACACGCCGGTAGAAACAGAGTCGCTGGAGCAGTTTTTTGCATCGGCGATCGCAGCCAGAGACTGGCACGATGCCGCTGAGGCCGAGCGAGTAAATCGCTATCGCCAGCTGGTCAGCCTGCTTCAGGCTAACCTAGCCGAGCCAAGGGTCTATCGAGTGGGTACGGTCGAAATTGAGGTCTACATTCTAGGCCGGACTGAAGACGGTAAGACTGTAGGACTTTCAACCCAGGTCGTCGAAACTTAACCTGGAGGTTGCTATGGAACGAACTGCTGGGACAATGTGATCGCGGATCGTTTAGAGCTGGCCAAGTGACAATAGCGAAGAATTGCGGTCGTCAGCTGGATTGGGTCTTGTCATACTGGATAAGTGCCTAATTTCTGCCCTCGATGTCTGAATGCGCCTTAAACAAAGCCCTGACTTCGCTTCAGCCCGGCCATGTGCAAACATTTCTCTGCGGTAGTGCGGTAGATGCTCTGGGCCAGCTCCTCTCGGCTGACTGGGAACCGGTTCACAACTGCCGAGTCGTGACGCAGACCTGGAAGCAGCTGCCAGAGCAAGCGCAAATGATTGAGGACATTGTTGCCACGCTTGCCGAGGTGGCATTTGAGCTGTGGCCAGACTGGTACCAGCCGGGTTCATTTGTGAGTTCAGATAATACAGCGACAGATGCCCTGCTAAATCGGTACAGTGCCTTAGCACTTCAGGAAAAGCTTGAGGGGCTGTGTCAACCTTGGCTAAAAGCCGCCTTAAGGGCTCATCAGAAAGGAAAGATACCTGTGCTGAAGGCTTTTCCCCACGGCTTGCAGCTGGCTCAGCTCTCCCTTGCCATCGACCCGGCCTGCCTGGTGCTGGCCATCGTGATCGAGGACACTGCCCCTTTAGAACATCGACTATTGGGGCTGGCCAAAGCTGTCAGCTGGCTGGCCGACCAGTCCCAGGCTCGGATTGCCCTATTTATCTCTGAAGACTTATCAACGGCCAGCGAACTAGATTCGGTGCTCTATGGAGCAAATCGATTTGCTTCAACTGCTGCGTCAGTTGCTTCACCCCAGGCGGTAGAGGCCAAGCACACCGTATTCCCCATTCACGGCAAGCCGCATCCGTTTAGCCCTGGTGAGCAAAAGCTGGCGGAGTGGCTGGCCAAAGATACTGAGCTAGCAACCCTATTTCATTTCAATCAGTCCGTCAAAACTGTGAAACTGAGCCCGTACATAGTAGATTTACTCTGGGCGGAAGGCCGAGTCGTAGTGGAAATAGACGGGTATCGCCATCATGGCAATCAGTTTGGGTTTGCTCAAGACCGGCAGCGCGATTACGAACTGTTAATCAGCGGCTACGTTGTCTTGAGGCTGCCCCACGATCAGGTCATGGCCGATGTGGAGGTCGCTGTCGAAAAAATCCGCGACGTGGTGCGCTACCGTCGCCGTCAACTGTCTTTGCCAACCGACTTTGCCAACAGACATTGAGTGAGGTAACTGTGTGAATGAGCCGCTGAAGCCCAAACAGGAGTTAGTGATTTGGAACCTCCTGATTACGGGCGACGAGCCGATGATGTCCAAGGTCAAGCCTGGTCTGAATCCAACGGAGCGCCGTACTTTGGTCAATACGGGGCTGATTCGGTTGGAGAAACGCGGTCAGGCCAAGCATCTTGTCCTCGAAGATAAAGCTTGGGATTGGGTATCTGAGCGAATTGGGTCAGAAGACTTTACGGTGAAGTTCCCAGCCACGGCGACTACGGCAATCCCGGTTTTTCAAACGCTGCTGATGAAGCTGGGGCATTATCTGCGATCGCACAATATCCCCATCGCAGACCTGCTGGCAGACTCAGCCTCCACCGAAGTCAGCATCGAACCGCCCCCAGCCGAAATCCCCAAGCCCGATAGTCTAAAAGATGAAATTCGTAAAGCCTATGCGCAGGCCAGTCAGAATAGCGCTGGCCTCGGCATCCGCCTAAAGCAGCTGCGCCAGCATTTTAAGCCCGTTGAACCTCAATCTCTCGACGATGCGCTTCGATCAATGCAGCGGTCCGGGGAAATATATCTAATGCCCATGGAATATCCCCAGGACATTGGCCCTGAGGATGAGCAGGCCGCCATTGATCTGGGCGATGGCGAAAAACGGTACTTTATTTATATCCAAAATTAACTATGCTCGCTGGGTCTGACAAATTTCTGCAAGCGCTGCAAACCGTCGATTTTAGCTGGACGACTCACGTCAAAAGCATCTGGAATCCGCCCGCGTTTGACATTAGTGATTTGCATGGACAGGCGCGATCTCAGATCATCACCGCCGCTAAACAGCTCCAGGCATCCAATAGCGCTGAGTCGCCTCTAGGGCAGGTTGTTGGTGGGGATCCGGGGACTGGGAAAACCCATTTACTGTCGGCCATTCGTCAGCAGGCAATGGCCCAGGGAATTGGCTTTGTTTTGGTGGATATGACCGATGTCCGCTATTTTTGGGAAACCGTTCTACAAGGCTATATCAGCTCTCTGCGAGAAGATAGCGAAGAGGGAATTTCGCAGTTTCAACTGAAACGGATTGTCAAGTATTTAGTTGATCTGACCGGTCGTCACAATGTCTCTGCTGAGCAAATATCTGATCTCTCTGCTGAAGTGCTAAACAAGGGTATTAATGCGGTTTTGAAGGCAGTTAGTGAGAAGGATAGAAATGCTACTAGTCAGTACCAGGACGTGATTAGAGCTTTGTTACTACTCAACTCGGATGATTTCGGCTTCTCAGATATTGGATATTCCTGGCTCAGCGGTCTAGAGATTGAGCCATCTGCTAAGCAGCAGTTTGGGTTTAAAACTGCGTTAAAGACAAACTTAAGCGAGATTGTGAAAGGGCTATCCTGGATTTTGAGCCTTCAATCTCACTGGATTTTGGCGTTGGACCAGATCGATTCGATTGTCGCTCAGCACTGCTATGCCAGCGGTGCTTCTACTGAGGAAAGTACTGTCTTAGAACAGCAGGTTTCACAGTCGATCATTGAAGGGATCGGCGGTGGCTTAATGGCGCTGCACGAGAGCACTTCAAAAACGCTGACCATCGTCTCATGCCTACGCATCACCTGGGATATGCTCTGTAAGAAGGTGGTACGGTCCTTTCAGGATCGATTCAAAGTCCCGATAATGCTACTGCCAGTTTCTCAACAGGACATTGCGACGCGACTGATTGCATCGCGTTTGCAAGTCGCCTATCAACAGTATCAGCTTGAACCACCCTACCCAACCTGGCCTTTCCACCCTGACTTTTTCGAAGCGGCCCAGGGACAGACGCCCAGAAAAATTTTGCAGCGCTGTGAGCAGCATCGCCAGCGGTGTTTAGCAAACGCAGAAATTACAGAGCTTCGTTCATTTACGAGAACAGAGCCGAAGACTGTTATTAATCATGACTTTAATTCCATTGAGCAGAAATTTCAATCCATTCAGAAAAATCTTGAAATCAGCCAGGCCGTTGAAGAAGGTCACGAAGATGATATTCTCGGCCAGTGGCTACAGACTGCCGGTGAGTGCCTGATTAGAGAAAATCCCACGGCAGACAGCATCGATTCGCTTGTGGATATCGATTTTCCAGGAGGCAAAAACTATCCGCAGCTCCATGCGCGGTTGCGGCTGGTCTACCGGGCAGAAGGCGATCGCGAAAAGCATCTGTGCCTCCGAGCATTACAGCGTTCTCACCATGCTGCCTATCGCACTCGCCTGAAAGCCGCGATGACGACGGCTGGCATCGACCAGGCGCTGAGCTTTCGGCGGCTAATGCTGATCAGAACCCATGACGTTCCGGGTGGAGCGGCGACGCAGCGGCTAACCCAGGAGTTTTCAAAGGCAGGCGGCATCCTGGCCTATCCGTCCTCAGATCAGCTGCGCGTCATTGGGGCCTTGCATCAGCTCAAAGCGCAGAATCTACCCGACTTTGAGAGCTGGCTCCGGCAAAAACGACCCGTCTCTCAGCTAGCCTTTATGCAAGAGACAGTGAGCTGGTTCTTTGATGCTGCTACTAGTTCAGTCACCACCCACCAGAATGGGTCTGCTCAAACGACTGGACTGATAGAAACAGATTTCAGTGCCGACTGGCCCCAGAAGAATGAAGCACCTTCTTCAGGCAGGGGAGCCTCAGCATCCTCCGATCGAGAACCCGAGCATCGTGCGGATTCAGAAGCTGGATTGAATGGATTACCAATCGGTAGTCGCTATTTCGGTAGCCAGGTTGGAGACACCGTATCCATTCCGCTGGAGTCGCTGACTAAACATACCGTGGTGCTTGCGGGCAGCGGCACGGGTAAGACCGTGCTGGTCAGGCGGCTGGTGGAAGAAGCCGCGCTTCAGGGGATTCCGGCTATTATCATCGACTGCGCCAATGACCTGTCTCGAATGGGCGATCGCTGGCCCACCGCTCCCAGTATCTGGACTGAGCAAGACCGGCTGAAAGCAGAACGCTATCACCAGCAGACGAACACTGTCATCTGGACACCGGGCCGCGAAGGCGGTAATCCGATGAATCTGGACCCGCTACCCAACTTTTCTGCCCTTTCAGATAACGCTGACGAGCTCAATCAGGCTATTGATATGGCCCGAGACAGCCTACAAGATATCGTCGCGCCGGGACGGGCAGCCTCGGCCAAAATTAAACGCGGAATTTTGAGAAATGCGCTGGAGTATTTTGCGGAAAGCGGCGGCGGCAACCTTGAGCGGCTGGCAGAATTCTTAAATGAGCTACCCGCTGAGGCTTCCGGAAATATTGCCAATGCCCCCAAGCGAGCCAGAGAGATGGCCGACTTGCTGAATGCCGAAATCGCCAATAATCCTCTTTTACGCCAATGCGGTGCCCCGCTCGACCCGGCGGTTCTCCTGGGAATTAATGCCCCAGTCACTCGGCTCTCTATCATCAGCCTCATCGGCTTGCCCGGCCTAACGCAGCAGCAGCAGTTCCTGAATCAGCTGGCAATGACGCTATTCACCTGGATTAAGAAAATTCCTGTCCTTCCCGGACAGCCGCTCAGGGGACTGCTGGTGATCGACGAAGCGAAAGACTTTATCCCCTCGCAGCAATCCACCCCCTGTAAATCGAGCCTTTCTCGCCTAGTCGCCCAGGCCCGCAAGTACGGTTTAGGACTCATTTTCGCAACCCAAGCCCCCAAAAGCATCGATCATAATATCATCGCCAACTGCTCGACCCAGTTCTATGGCCGGGCCAATTCTCCCTCGGCCATCAACGTTGTGCAAGATCAGCTCCGCCAGCGAGGCGGCGACGGCCATGATATCGCTACACTGCAAAAAGGACAGTTTTATGCAGTCTCGGAAACTCTGACGCCACCAATAAAGATTCTCACGCCCCTATGCTTTTCCTATCACCCGTCCAGTCCCTTAGACGAATCGGAAGTGTTAGCCAGAGCAGCCCAATCTCGCCCGACACTCAGTTTATGACAGCTAGAATATTAAGCTGACCCACTTAAGTACCTGAGCATTGAAATTTACATAGAAGGAATTGTCATTCCGAGCATAGCGAGGAATCTCTTAACCACTGACGCTTCTGGGATAGATGCCTTGACAGACTCGGCATGAAATCAGGCTCTTCTTTGTAAAAAATGTGCAATTAATTTTGTTCGACTACTTATGAGGATTTTCAGATTCCACAATAGTCTTGCCGCAGCCTCTATAGATGCCCGTAGGTGCAGCCTACGGAAGACTTAACCGCATCTGTCATGATTGCACCGCAGAGGTTGGTGTCTTTCAAAATTACCTGATTGAGGCGGGCTCCCCGCAGATTGGCACCGCTCAGGTCAGCGCCGGTTAGGTTGACTGAATCAAACCTGGCGCCTCGCAGGTCGGCATTCCGCAGGTCAGCGCCGCTCAGGTCTACATGGCTAAATTTGGCCCAGCGAAAATAGCAGTGCGCACAGTGCCGGGTCGCCAGCAGCCTAACCCGATGCCATCCCGTCGTCGTCGGCATTAAAAGAGCCATCGCGACTGTAGAAGCAATCAGATAGCGAAGCTTCATTGGAAGTGTTAAGAACGTTCGTTAATGATACAACAATACAACGCTGTAAAGGTTTAGTTGGATAAGCTCAGTTCGTAATGAAGAGCCAGAATTTCGTCGAATCTTAGCACCGCCATAGCATATTCCCGCCCCTGACGGTCAGAAAATTCAACCAGGTAGCGAGGCAGCTCACCGGGATACACCTCAAGAATAGTGCCGACTTGTCCGATAGGTAGCACTTGAATGGACTCATATTCCGGCTCTACCAGAGTGAGCCTATCGCGGCTAATTGTCTGCAAGTTTGCGATGGTATCAAGGGCTGACAAACTTTCCATAAACTTACCTAATGAATGCAGAAACTAAACGAGGATTAGATTGAGCTGTTGTCAGTTCCCAAAGCGTGCGTAAAACAATAGGAACTTGACCAGGTATTGTCCAATCAACCTTATACAATTGACCAAACTCAGTTCTGTCTTGCTGAATAACCTCACCCTCAATAGCAGCTTCTGCAATTAATTCTTGCAGATCGCCTGCATTCTCAGCTGTGATCCCCAATGCTGATGCGAAAACTCTAGCTTTATGTTTACCAGAAGGGTGATTGGGATTTAGACAATAACCTGTGAGCTTTTCCATAGGAATAACCGCAGCTTCTCCGTTGGGCAACTTCATCTATCTGTCGCATTCACCAAAAATCCGAGTCGAAGATTTAAATTGACAGCTATTGTACTATTAAGCGCGATCGCTCATTTTACCAATGGCTCCATCCGCTCCGCGATAACGGCGTAGAAGGGGTCGCCGCCCGCCATTCCCAGCATCTGGAGGAAGGCGGGAGCGCTGGCGGGATTAGCGATGACTTCTGGCGTACTGAAGCCGGGGACGGATTGAAAGTAGCGTTTGACCAGGTTGACCCGGCTAGCCTCTGTGCCATCGCGCCAGGCGGAGATTGCCTTTTGGTAGAACATCCGGTGGGAGAAGCTGACGATGGCAATGCCGCCTGGCTTGAGGATGCGATAGATTTCGGCAAAGACCTTATCGGGGTATTGCAAATACTGGACTGAGACCGCATTCAGTACCGCATCGAAGGAGCCGTCTTCTAGTGGCAGCGCCTGATTTTCGTTGAGGTTCTGAACGAAGTAGTGATCCAGGCGAGGATTGCGGGCCAGCTCTGCCTGGTTGAGGCCGTGGCCTTCGACCCATTCGTAGGTAACATCGTCGGGCAGATGGGAGACCCAGCTGCTCATCATGTCAAAAATTCGGCTGTTAGGCTGAAGTCGCTGCCGGTAGAGGTCGGTTAGCTGCTGGATGAAGCCCTCGTCTACGTGGGTGACAAAGCGGGGGGCGCTATAGAATGAGGTGTCGCTGGTTTCGTCTAGCTTGGTGCGCTGGGTCGGTTCGAGCAGCATGGGAGTCGGGTCGAGTTACTTGCTTAGTGTAGAATTTTTGGCCGGACAACGAGTGAAGTCGTTCAGGTCAGCAAAAACTATCGGATTGAGCGAGCGCAGCAGTTGCTCATAGGGTTCCGACTAGAGCAGTGTCAAAATGCCAATGTCTATAGAATCGTCAAGCTCCCTTGATTTCAAACACTGTCTTTCATCAAGCAACTGTTACCTCATCTGAAAGGTAGACATCTTGAATCAGGTGAAATAGCTTGACCCCTTCTTTAAAGTCTCGCTGGAAGGTTTTGCGACCTGAGATTAGCCCGCAGCCCCCAGCCCGCTTGTTGATCACGGCGGTGCGGATGGCGTCTACAAAATCGTTGTCACCGGAGGAGCCGCCGGAGTTGATTAAACCTGCCCGGCCCGCGTAGCAGTTGAGCACCTGGTAGCGGGTGAGGTCGATGGGGTGGTCGGTGGTGAGTTCGGAGTAGACCTTCTCATCGGTGCGGCCGTAGCGTTCGCCGATGGCTTTAGAGACCGCGCCGTAGCCGTTGTTCACCTGGGGTAACTTCTGCTTGATGATGTCGGCTTCGATAGTGACGCCAATGTGGTTAGCCTGGCCGGTAAGGTCAGCGGCCAGATGGTAGTCTTTATCCTGCTTAAAGACATCGTTGCGCAGGTAGCACCAGAGAATCGTCGCCATCCCCAGGGCGTGGGCGCGGGAGAAGGCGGCGCTGACTTCTTGAATCTGGCGGGTCGATTCGGGAGAGCCAAAGTAGATCGTGGCCCCAACCGCAACGGCGCCCAAATCCCAAGCCTGGTCTACCGAGGCGAACAGGGTTTGATCATATTCGCTGGGGTAGCTCAGTAGCTCGCTGTGGTTGAGCTTAACAATGAAGGGAATCTTGTGGGCGTAGCGGCGCGAAGTCATCCCCAAAACGCCCAGGGTGGTAGCAACCGCATTGCAGCCGCCCGCGATCGCTAAATTCACAATGTTCTCAGGATCAAAATAAATTGGGTTCGGCGCAAAGGAGGCCGCGCCCGAATGCTCGATGCCCTGATCGACCGGCAGGATGGAGAGATAGCCGGTATTGGCCAGGCGGCCCGTGCTGTAGAGCTGCTGCAGGCTGCGGAGCACCTGAGGGTTGCGATCGCTCTGGGCAAAAATCCGCTCCACCCAGTCTGAGCTAGGGAGGTGTAACTGCCCCTTATCGACCTTAGCGGTATAGCCCAGCAGGCTATCGGCTTCGCTGCCGAGCCAGTCGGCAATCGTTTTGGATGATGAGGTGGCAACCATAATTTAAGATCCTCTGTTTACTGCTCAGTCGGTTCAGCCGCGGCGGACTTTGAACCAGGCGATGCATAATTCTCGCTTTAAAGGTTAGCGTAGCCTCATTCCCCCTACAAGCCTGGCAACCTCAGGCCGCCCCGATGAAGGAAAAATTTCTGTCCTGGGATATAGGCTAATGACTGGAGATGAGATCCCCATGCGTGCTTTCTGTCAGAGCGCCCTGGTGACGCTGGCGAGCGAGCAGTTTGAAACGATTGTGACCTTCTACAGCCAGCTTTTAGGGCAGGAGCCCCAGCCCTATCAGGTGCAGGTCTATGCCGAGTTTCAGCTGCCGGGTCTGCGACTGGGGATTTTTAAACCCAAAGCCGACAGCGCTCAGGAGTTTGCAGCGGCGTCGAGCGGCGGACTGAGTTTGTGTATTGAAGTAGCGGATTTGGAACGCGCGATCGCGCATCTCACCCAGCTCGGTCAGCCGCCCGGTCCGATCATCAGCGCCTCCCACGGGCAGGAAATCTACGCCTACGACCCCGCTGGCAATCGGTTAATCCTGCACCAGTCCAGCTCGTCAGGCTGAGGGCTTGTCTGCCGAGCTATCTGCGGGACGGTCTGGGGTAGGCTTTGTACGTTGCATCACCGCCTGCCGAAAGCCCAGCACAACCAAAATATTTGACAGGCTCAGAAACGATTCCGCGCTGCCGTGGAGCCAGTCCACGTTAGCCAGCTCTTGACCGTAGACCTGCTTAGCATAGATCCCCGCTGGGATGGTGACGACGACAAAGATCAGCAGCACATAAAAGCCTACCAGCGCCAGCCGGGGCGTCTGGCCAGACTTGGTCAAAAACCAGAGAAAACCCAGGTAGGGAAATAGGGAAAGGGCGAAGAGATTTTCTTTAGTCATGGGACTCCTGAGCCCTGCGAGCCCGCCAGATCCACCAGGCCGCAGCGCAGAGGGTGCAGTTGCCGACAACGGTCATCGCCGCCTGGGTGGTGACCAGCCAGTTCAGCGAGGTCGGATTGTCGAAAAAGTGCCAGGTGCAGGCGCACATAGCGCTGACCAGGGCAGGCAGCATAGCAAAGGACAGCGCCTTCCAGGCCGACTCACCGCTGACCTCGGCAAAGCGCCAGATAAACCAGATGGCCGCAATCCACTCGACCACGCTAGAGACATGCACCATCCAGGTTGGAATCGAAAGGGCATTCATACCTTCACCAAAACGACCGCCAGCAGCCTCTATTCTAGAAGGTGTTCCCGAACGATTGACGAAGGCAGCGAATGCGAGCAGTCCTCTGTGGCTATTACGGCATGGGCAACGGCGGCGATGAGGCGCTGCTGGCCACGCTGCTACAAATGCTGCCGTCGCCGGTAACGCCGATTGTGCTGTCGGGGAATCCAGCCGAGACGGCCCAGCGCTACGGCGTGGAGGCGGTCGAGCGCAAGTCGCTGCCGGCGGTTTGGTCGGCGCTACGGCAGTCGCAGTTTTTTATCTGGGGCGGCGGCAGCCTGATGCAGGACGCCACCAGCGCGATCAATCCGCTGTACTACGGCGGGCTGATGCAGCTGGCCCAGCTGATGGGGCTAAAGACGGTGGCCTGGGCGCAGGGCATTGGGCCGCTGAGGCGACCGTCGAGCCGCTGGCTGGCCCGGCTGGCGCTGCGAGGCTGTGAGGGAATTAGCGTCCGCGATCGCGCCTCGGCCCAGCTGCTAAGCGACTGGAATTTACCCTGCTTGCTTGCGCCGGACCCGGTCTGGGCCTTGGCATCGAAGCCGGTGCCCCAGCTCTGGAATCTGCCCGCGCCTCGGGTAGCGGTGGCGCTGCGCGCCCATCCCCAGCTCAGCCCTGAGCGGCAAGAAGTCATCATTCAGGCCCTGGTGAACTTTCAAAAAGCAACCCAGGTTTGCCTGATTTTGCTGCCGTTTCAGCCGATCAAAGATCGGGGGATTGCAGACGCGATCGCGGCGCGCCTGACCGGCCCCCATGCGATTCTCACGCCGACCAGTCCCCAGCAGCTGAAGGGCGTCTTTCGGGGGATTGAGATGACGATAGGGATGCGTTTTCACGCGCTGGTGATGGCGGCCGCAGAAGGGTGCCGCTGCTTTGCGATTAGCTATGATCCTAAGGTCGAGCAGATCGTGCAGGCTTTAGACCTGCCCGCCTGGACGCTAGCTCAGCCGGGTGAGTCAACGCTACCTGCTCTGCCCAGTGACGCTAGCACCCTGAGTCAGGCCTGGCTACAGTGCTACGCCAACGGTGACCCCCTGTCCGCCGACCAAATCCAGTCGCGCCTAGACCGCGCTTTGATGCATCAAGATTTTCTCATTGAGGCGTTTCAATAACCTATTGAGTGACCCCGGTTCCATGACTAGCGGGACCGCTTCAGCAGTAGTATAAACGGACTAATGAAGAAGCCTTATTTATGTTTTCTGAAGCGGTGCTTGAACCTGGAATTCAAACTCGATAGACTAAAAATAATTGATATCTACACAAAAGCGATTGAGGATATTTAACGAGATCGGCTATTTGTCACCGCTTTAATCAGGCTATACGTACGCATTTCTACGGAAATTGCGATGGATTGTCGGCGATTGCCCTCCAGATTGGAATTTCTGTGGTACTAATTTTTCATAAGTCAGCATTAGCGAGTTGCTAGTAGCGATCGCGGTTGGCCCACCTGAATCTATCCCGTTCATTTTTAAAGAATTTCAATCCCCCGGTCGCGGTTAAATACTGCCCACTTACAGCAGCTATGAGCGAACATCAGCCTTCAACCATGCCCCAATCTGATCCTGCGGTCAATCGAGCGGCGGATTTATCACCCGAGCCGACGCAAATCCGACAATCGCCCGATAGCCCCGACCAAAAGGGAGATAGTTTAAATGGGTCCAGTTTGAATAGGTCCGGTGAAACCGGTTCCGGCAAAAAGGGGACGCCCGACAGCGAAGCAGACTGGCAGGTGATTGAGTTTCCGAACGCCATCAGCCTCAACGATATTCCTGGCGCCCTGCCTGAATCTGAGCAGTCTGCCCCACCCTCTGCCCCGCTTCACGGCACTCCAGAGCCAGCCGCTGGCCAAACCCCTGGCCGTGAGGCCGAATTGCTCAGCTTGGTACGGGATTTGAACGAATGTAACGATGTGCTGCTGGGTCGGGTGACGCAGCTCGAAGCTGCCCTCGAAACCGCCCAAACTGCTCTCCAGTCTGAAATTGAACGGGCCCAGCAGAGCCACAATGCGGCTGGCGTACAGCAGAACCAGGTCACCCGGGCGGCACAGCATCAGATTGCCCAGCTGGTCAGCGAGCTCGATACGGCTGAGCAGGCGCTAAAGCGGCAGCAGCGTTTGAATGAAACCCTGCAAACTGAACTGAGCGTCAGCCAGGACCGGATTGCTCAGCTGGAGCGAGAATGTGCCCTGGTCCAGCAGCAGCATGGCGAGCAGTCTCAAACGCTGATCCATGCCGAAGCGGCCTGTCGCGATCTGCGATCGCGCCTACAGCGGCAGCAGCGCTACACTCTCCAGTTCAAAGTTGCTCTGGAAAAGTCGCTGAATGCCTCATCCCAGCGCTCGCTCCTTGGGGAAGAGACCGCTACCGTCGAGCCGGCGGTGACTGGCCCGGCCCCAGTCACGATGCCAAAAGCCCAGCGGATTCAGCCCTGGGCCTTGGACTCGGCTCCGTTTGAGCCAGTTGACTCCCATTTGGAATCGCTGATCCGAGGACTGAATTCGCGCGCACAGCCAACCCCAGACGAAGCTCCGGCCATGTCCGAGCCCAAACCCCTCGACCCGGAAGCAGAGATCCAGCTGTGGCAAGATTTGGAACGGGTGATTGACAGCTCAGCGATCGCCAAGTCGGAACTAGGGATGTCGGCAGATGCGCTAGAGGATTCCATAGAATCCGATCCGATTGCTGCCCGGCCGCTGGCTGAAGCCGCTGCCACACCTGCGCCGGAGCCGCTACCTGAGCCACTCGCTGAAGCCGTTGAAGCCGCCTTTGAGACGGTACCCGCCGCCGGGCCCAGCGCTAGCAGCCCGCCGCCGAGCCCGTTTACCGAACCTTCTCCCTGGGGCCAGCCCCTCACATCGCTGCCAGATCCGCCCCAGTCGGCATCACCTCAGTCAGTATCTGCCCAGGTGCCAGCGACCGAACCGAGCCTGCCTGCCGCTGCTCGAGCTCGGCCTAGCGCGGACCCAGCGGTGATGGCATCAGAGGCGACCTCATCACCGGCTCCGGTCGTCTATCCACTACGGCCCCAAAAGCGCGTGCCCTCACTGGCAGCGGTAGAGTTACCCAGCTTTCCCAAAAAAGCCAGCTCCGACTGATAGCAGGCTAGCGATTGGTGGCAACTGGAGTCGCGATCGCGCCCGGTGGCTGAATCGATTGGACTACTGGGGTAGGCCGACCCAAACCGTAAGAAAAGCGATAGCCCTGACTGCGCAGCCACAGCCACAGGGCCGGTCGCTTCCGTAACCAGGTCTGTTGCTGCGTCCAGCCCGGCAGCCAGCCCAGCAGTAGGCTGAGCAGAGCCATCCAGGTAAAGTGCAGATAGCTGCCCACCCAGCGCAGCAGATCGCGCGGCCCCGCCAGCTGCCAAATCCATCCCAGCAGGGCCGGATTGCGGTAGGCTGCGGTCAGCGCCATCCGGTTGAAGTCCAGCCAGGTGCCACGGTCCTTGATAAACCGATCGGCGACCGCTGGCGACTCGCCCGCCAAGATCCCAAAAAAGGTATTGAGCATAGCGTTAATCCGCTCGGGTGGCAGGGTCTGGCCAGTGGGCACCATCATGCCCTTGGAAAATAGCCAGGTAATCGCGACATTGCTCTGAAAGGCGCGAATCTGATTGAGATGGCGGGCCTGGAGCAGGTCGTGCTGCAGGGCAATGTCAAGCAGCTCCGTCAGTCGAGCCAGGTTGCGCACCAGCGAGCCAAATCCAGTAAATACCAGCGGCGACTGCAGCGAGGCGGCGTCTCCCAGGGCCAGCAGCCGGTCATAGGCGACACAGCGATCGCGATCGCCCACGCTAAAGTGACCCGGGATATAGCCAAAGGTCGGCTTCCGCCAGACTAGCCGATCGACGTCGCAGCGGCGGTACTCTGGCAAAATCGTAAAAAAGTCCTCGTACATTTCCAGCAGCGAGCCCGGATTGTCAGGATGGACTTCGTGGTAGTGAAAGAGGTAGATCGTCAGCTCCTTGCCCTGTCCCGGGAACAGCTCCCAGATCAGCTGCCGCCCCCGCGAAATGTCGCCGTGGCTGAACAGGACATCGCCATAGGCCGAATCCCAAACGCCAGGGTCAAAGCCAGACTCGACCGAAGCGCCCACGGTTGGGCAGACGCTGTCAAAGGCGCGACCGCCGTTGAGCTGCCAGGCAATCGGCGAGGCCGACCCCATGGCATCGATCAGCAGCCGCCCGGAGGCAATTCGGGGCCGGTCGGCAGCGCGATCGCGGGTGTGCACATCGACGCCGTCTGGCTGAATCTGAGCCCAGCAAAAGTCGGTCTGATCCCAGATGGTACCGCCCGCCGCCCGCAGCTTCTCACCACAGAGGCGCAGCAGCTTTTCCGAGTTCAGGCTGATATTGAGAACCGTCGGCGTATGCAGGACCGGCGCTTTGGCGACGGCGGGATTGTTGGCATCAAAAAACTTGTTAAACCCGTCTCGATACTCTCGCCCAATCAGCGTTTCAAACTCTGTTGGCGTAAACAGGCCCAAGTCAATTAGGCTCTGAAACTCATCCCTAGAGATATTCCACTCGCGGTTCATCTTGCTGAACGGCAGCCGCTCTACCAGCAATACCCGGTAGCCCAGATTGGCCATCACCGCCGCATGGATCACCCCCAGCGCTCCGCCGATGTAGATCAGGTCGTACCCGGAAAAGCGCTCTGCCGCCTGAGTCGCTACCGGCAGCGGCTCAGATGGCAGTTCATCTGGCTTAAACAGTACCTGCTGGGGCGTTTCAGGCTGGCGAACCGACTCTCGCCAGCGCTTTTCCCACCAGTAAACGCGACTGAGATCGGCCTCGCCGTCGGGCATTTTGCGAAAATACTTCACCGTCAGCGGATAGTAGGGGGCCAGCGCCTCGAATATGGGCTGCTGCCCGATCGGCGGCAGGGCAGGGTACTGAGGTGGAAACTGCTGCTGTAGCTGCTGCTGTAGCTGCTGCTTAAGCTGAAAAAGAAGATGCCTTTCCCGAGGCAGCCGCGTCGCTGAATGCCGAAAGACCTTCAGGTAGGTGGTGCGCTGCACCGACCAGACAAATAGCGATAGTTCAGCCCTGGGAGAGCCAGCAGAATTTGGGTAGGCGGTCGGGAATTCTATCCGGATCCCGTCGGGGGTGACGACCCGGTCTCCGGCAGGGAGCACAAAGACTCGCTGTAGCCAGGTTCTGACCGCTTCGAGATCGGGGGTAGGAACTTCTAAATAGAGGAGCTGTTTCATTATGAAGGGATATTAAACTTGACGGCATAGTCTAAAAATTTGTGACGCAACCGTCTAGAATACGCTACACTTCCGAGACATTTGATCCTTCAGTGGTTCATATTGCTGCCCCCAACCCGACTGCCTCTCACCTTAAACCCCAATGGCCCACACTGCTCTCAATGCCCTACAAAATGTAAGCTCTACTGATATAAGCTCCACTGGCGACTACGTCAGCGAAGACCATATTGCCGACGCCATTCTCAGCGTTATTCAGACCGCCCGGGCCAAAGGTCAGTCGCTAGACGAGCTGACGGCTGAGCTGCTAGAAGAAGATGCGCTGCTGGAGAGCGATGTTCGCTATCTGCTGAGTGAGATTGTCGCCCAGGCTTGGAGTCAGATGGCTTAGGCCGCTCTTGACTAGGCTAGGACAGCTGACGGTTGCCTAAGCGAGCCCGGAACCACCTAATCACCAGCGTCAGGATTCCCTACTGCCAATTGCCCTATTGCTAATTGTAGAACAGTACAGACAACCCCCACTATTCGTCTGCCCCGTCCGGTCCAACGCCAGTCCAACGGCAGTCCAACTCAGGCGACTGCAGACAGGATTTAGTCTATCAAGATTGGCATACTCGATCCCCGACTCAGGCTGAGAAACCGTCGATGTGGCTAACCACCAGCCATTCGCCAGACGGGTTCCAATGGCCGTGAAGCTTCACCGGTTGAGCCGCTGTCAAAGCCTGAAAAGCCCTATCTACGGATGGTTCAAGCGTGACTAGTCCACAGCCCTGAGGCGGAATTTCTGCCGCTGCGGACGGCACAAACCGATAGCTTTGGTGACCAGCGGCATGAAAAGTCCCGGTAAAGTTCCCAACCGCGGGCTCAAGGCTAGGCAAATCCGAACTCAATTCACAGTGACCCGTCAGCGGATAGCGGTCGGGATTATCCAAGTAGATGATTTGCTGGGCCTGCCACTGCGGCTGTTCCAACCGCAGATCAAATAGCGGGACAATCGCTGCCGGGGCGGAGGAATCGCGCAGCAAAGCTAGCTGGAGCTGGCGGACGGGCAGCTGACGCGGCTGACAGGCCTGCTCTAGACAGAGGGCCGCGGCCATTCCCGCGGCTTGGCCAATCCCTAGCACGACCGGCTGTAGGCGGGTAGCCCCGTTAGCGATGTGCGAGACTGAAATATTTTTCTCACAGACCAGCAGGCCATCTACCTCAGCCGGAATTAACGCCTCGTAGGGAATGGTAAAGGGGGTGCCGGTCCAGCGGCCTCCCCAGCGCAGGGATTTGGGCGTGAGCGGCAGGTCAAAGCCGGGATAGTGGTGATCGTTGGCATAGTTGCCAATCGCGATCGCGCTCACTTGCCCCTGCGCATTCACCGGCAGCGCCGCCACCTGCCCCCCGGCCATGGGCAAAATGTCCTGCTCCCGCACCGTCGTGAGACCCTGCACCCGGCGGCTCTCGCGATAGTAGGGCATCAGCGCAAAGGCGCCGCCCCCCAGGCCATCTGGCGAACTGGGAAACGCCGTACTGGCCAGTCCATAGCGCTGGCCCAGCTGGGTTTGAATATAGCGGGCAAAGGACTGGCTGTGGGCGATCGCGGCTCGGCCATAGTCCCGCCGGGCGGCCTCAGACTCGACCAGCCGCGTTAGGCCAACGCCATAGTCATTGCCCTGCTGCGGCCAGTTGAGCATAAAGCGATCGCCCGGCAGCCGACCGTAGTTGAGGAAGCGCTCGGGGCCGTAGCCGTCCCAAGCGCCCGCGAACCGATCTTCCGGCGTCCGAGCCGCCGGAATCATCGGCGCCGCGGCGCCGTAGTCCTGCATCACCGCAACCCAGGTCGGGGATTGAACAGGATAGCGCTGGGTCAGGGCATAGAGCGGATCGGCGGGGTCGTCCAAGGAGACTGGCGCGCTGGGTTCCTGCCAGCGCGATCGCGGCTCCCAGCCCCAGCGGTAGGAAACGGCTCCCAGAGCCAGCAAATCGCCGAGTTCAGTCCCGTCTACGGTCATCTGGGCCTGGATAGTCAGCTGATCGAACCGGACCCCGACGACGCGATCGCCCTGCCGCAGCATCGCCCGAGGCCGATGCCCCGCCAGCCATTTCAGATTGGGCAAGGCCTTCACCCAGTCGGCAAAAATCGCCGCGCCCACGGCGGGCTCATAGGTCGTAAAGCTGACCCAGCCGTGGTGCAGACCTCCCGGCTGCCGCCGCCGCAGCTGCCGCAGAAAGTCGCCCCAAAGGCCGGTTTGAAACGCCGCCAGCTCATTTCCATCGGGAGCTGAGACCCCCGCTGCCGTCAGCATCCCGCCCAGCCAGCCAAATTCAGACACCAAGATCGTCTGCGCTCCCCGCCGCGCCGCCTGAATCGCCGCCGCGCTGCCGCCGGTGCCGCCACCGACGACCAGCACTTCTGTCGTGAGTGTTTCCAATCGCAGTCCCTCTCAGACGCTCGGACGCCTGGAGCTAGAGATATGCGCTCACATCCTCGCCGCGGTCATCAGCAAGGTAAGACAGGGCCCGAAACCGCAGGCCAACCAGCTGTTCGTAGAGCGGATTGATCTTACACATGGGCGGAATATGAACGATTTTTTTGCCAAAGAGCTTCACATCCCGCTCAAAGGGGCACTGCGAAGGCACCAGCTTGCAGACAAAGCGAGCCAGCCGCGGATCGCTGACTTCCAGCTGATCGAGCCATTCGCGGGCGGGCTTGAGCGGGTCTACGCCGGACTGGTCCGGCGGCTGAAGCGAACTCTTGGCTGAGGACGGGGGAGCCGCGCTAGTGTCGGGGCTGGGCTCGGGGCTGAGATCGTCGCTGGAATCAGCGCTCAGATCACAAAGGGTGGACTGTAGCGATTCCAGCACGTCAGAATCTAGCTTCAGCGCCCGGCAGAAGGCCATCAGCTTTTCGTCTTCGGCCTGGGAATAAACGCCGTCGGCCAAAGCGACCATCACGGCCATCCGCAGAAAATTTTGAGCAGCTTCAGGGTCGAGATGTAGCTCTGCCGCTAGCTCGTCCGGCTCAATCGGCTCCAGAGAAGAAAGCTCCAGGTTAGGCGCGAACTCTGAATCAGTCATGACCTTGATCAGCTCTTTTTCCTGATCGTCAAACTGACCGTCGGCCCAGGCGAGCGTTAGCAGCCCGCGCAGCCAAACTCGGATCTGAGCAGGACTGTAGGGTTCTTGCAGTGCAGATGAAGATGACATAGAAAATACCAGTGCAGCTAGGCCAGCAGCTGATCAGCTGCCGTAGCTTAACTTTTTTGTGAATTGATTTTTTCGTTTATAGTGTAACGTTAACCCCTCATCGTCGATGGGTAAAGGATAGAGGCAGAACAAGTAGAACTCGGGTGAGACTAGCCCTTACTTAAGCGCTGGCCCAGCTCAGAGCCGGTTTTTCCGGTAAACACCCAAAGCAGCGATCGCGCCCCGTCTCGAAACTCCCGCACCAGGGTCTCTGGGCGGTTGGGAGCCGCCTGGGTAGGGACTGCGACTGGCTTGAAGTAAATTCCCTGACTGCCTAGGACAATTCTGGCGACGACGCTGGCCCGCCGCATGTGGTAGTCGGACGTAATCAGATAGACAGCTTCGACCTGCTCGGCCTTGAGCTCGTCGATCAGGGTCGTGAAGTTAGTGACGGTATCTACGGCACTATAGTCGAGCCGCCACTGCGAGGTCGGAATCTGTGCCTGGTTAAAAATCCACTCGGTATATTCAGGGTTGCTGCCAGACGAGATCCAGATTTCAACATTGGGGTGGGCCTTGGCAAACTCGGCGGCAAACTGTTCCCGTTCCGGGGCTCCCCCTAGCACCAGCGCCACGTGGGGCTGGGAGAGCCGGCTTTGCCCATAGGTAAACCAAACTAACGGTGCGGCCAGCGCTAGCAGCCCCAAGCGTAGCCCCCAATGGGCGCGGCGATGGGTAGGCGCGATCGCGGATTTGTTGGTTTGTATCATAGGGGTGATTCCGGAGGGCATTCAGACCAAAAGGATCTATGGAACTTTATCATTCCCAACTCAAGAAAAGAAGTTTTTGCTTTCGCTCGGGGCGATCACTCCAATCTGCTGACGAAGCCGATAGAAAATCTGCAATCGCGTCCCCGCAAAGCCCTCCGCTACCTCTAGCTGATCGAGCCAACAGTCCACTCGTCAGCACAATCAGCAACCCTAAGCAAAAATAGAGTGACTTTAAGAGCGCTCGGCGCATGGAGAAGCCTGCTTGAGCAATAACGGTATTCTGGAAGGGTCTGTTTGCTATAGGCTATTGAACCAGAATGGATATTTGCTAGTTCTGTCAGCCACTTTACTGAATCCACTACAACCGTCACTGTGAAATTTAAAAATACGCCCAATCGCTGTGTCGTCGTCGAGGGTAAGGAATGCTGGATCAGCCGTAGCGTTACCGTTCTGCCCGTCTTATTCTTTGTCCAGAATGATCAGAAATACGTGCCGCTGGGTCAGCGGGGGGCAGACCTGCCCGACGAGGTGGGCAAATGGGGCTTACCCGGTGGCTATCTCGACTTTGACGAAACGATCTCCGAAGCGATTGTGCGCGAAGTCTGGGAAGAGTTGGGGATCAATATTCCTCAGCTCAAGGGCGCCTACCCATTCGAGGGCTCGATCGAAAAGCCCTACGACATTATCAGTCTGCCGCGCTATCGCCAGAATGTCACTCTGAAGTTTCCGCTGATGTTCCATTTAGGTAATGCAGCCCTGCCTTTACTCAAACCGCAGGTGGACCAGGGTGAAGTTTTAGAAGCCCGCTGGTTCGAGGTTGACAAAGCTTTGGAAATGGACCTCGCCTTCAACCATCAGGCGGTGATGCAAGAATGCCTAAATACCTGCTTTTCTTAGCCATGTTTGAGATGCAGGATCGCAATCCATAGTAAAATCCCCCGAGCCGTAGCCCAGGGGATTTCGTTTTAGCTTAACCGAATGCCTAGCCGCTAGCCAAATCGACTGGCGGTTGAGGCAATCAGGAAGGCCGCGTAGGTCAGGATATAGCCCACCGTGAAGTGCGCCAGACCAATCAGCCGGCCTTGAACGATGGACATCGCCACCGGC
>NZ_JADEXG010000160.1 GCF_015207255.1 Vasconcelosia minhoensis LEGE 07310 | reverse complement strand
TACGTAGTTAATACGCTTTCAACGAGTATGACACATCAACTGACTTTCTCATCTACTTTCTGCATAAACCTCATCTGGTGTTCGATAATTCAGCGACTGATGCAGTCTTTGTCGGTTATACCAATGAAACCAGGTCGTCACCTCCTGCGATAAATGGTTACCATTCTCAAACGCCTTGAGATAAATCAACTCCCACTTGACTGAACGCCATAGCCTTTCAATGAAGATGTTGTCGTGACAGCGACCTCGACCATCCATAGAGATCTGCACATCTGCCTGCTGGAGACAGTTTGTAAAAGCGTTAGCCGTAAACTGGGCAGCTTGGTCAGAGTTGAATATCGTTGGCTTTGCATAGTTGGATAACGCTTCCTCCAAGGCATCCAGACAGAACGCTACATCCATCGTGTTTGCAATGCGCCAACTGAGCACTTTTCGACTGTACCAATCCATCACCGCCACGAGATAGAAATGACCTCTGAGCACCGGTAGATAGGTGATATCAGTGCTCCATACCTGATTGACGCTGACGATATCGACCCCGCGCAGCAAGTAAGGATAGATCTTGTGCTCAGGATGCCGCATACTCAGCTTGGGCTTGGGATACACCGCTTGTAAGCCCAACTGTCGCATCAGCCTTCGCACCCGTTTGCGGTTGATCCGATAGCCTAGCCGCTGCAACTGAGCGGTCATCCGACGACTGCCATAAAACGGCATCTCCAGATACATCTGGTCTATCAACCGCAGCAGGGTCAACTCCTCATCTAACGGCCCAACCGGTTGATAGTATAGGCTAGAGCGGCTGATACCGAGGAGCTGGCACTGACGCACCAGACTCAGCTCAGGGTGCTCTGCTTCTACCAGGGCTTTTCGCTGAGCAGTCCCAGTTGGGCTGAGCGCTTTGCTAAAAAATCCCGCTCTACCTTCAACTTGCCGATCTGGCGGTACAACTCATCGTTCTCGGCCTTAACCTCTGATTGAGCCTTGCTGGCTGTCTTCCCATTGTCAAACAGCTCGCTAGCGTTCTCTAGCAGCTGACGCTTCCATGTATTCAGCATCGTCGGATGGATCTCATACTGGCTAGCTAGCTCAGCGACGGTTTTGTCGCCTCGGAG
>NZ_JADEXG010000117.1 GCF_015207255.1 Vasconcelosia minhoensis LEGE 07310 | reverse complement strand
GGGGATGTACCGACTCAAAACCGTTTTCACAGGTGAGGTGTGTGCCAGAAAGATAGCAGCTCAAACCACCGAGTTGATGATTGAATGTAAGGCGCTCAACCGGATGACGCAGCTCGGAATGCCTGATAGCTACCGCGTTGCAGCCTAGAAAACGACCGAGATGGGAAACCCCTGTCCCTTTCTCAATTCATGCAACAAAGCCGTTGGCAACAAGAAGTGACGGACGCGATCGCTTTGCCGCTGTAGAACTTCTTCCAGCAGATAGTCCACAATGTAGCGGTCATCGCCAGAGAATGCTGCCACAAAATCAGAAATATCTTCGCGCCCTTTCAGGGATAGCGCCGCGAGCTGCAGCCCGGCGATCCAGCCTTCGGTTCGCTGCTCTAAAGCGGCCACCTCCGCTGCCGAGATTTTCAACCCCATCACCCGATTGAGAAAAGCCGCCGCTTCCTCCGGCGTGAACCGCAGGTCACTCGCCCTCAGCTCGGTTAACGCCCCGTGAGATCTGAACCGCGCCAGAGCTAAGGGCGGGTCGGCCCGGCTGGCAATGATCAAATGCATCTGAGGCGGCAAATGGCTGAGCAAAAAGCCGATCCCGTCATGAATAGCCTGGGTCGTGATCGCATGGTAATCATCCAGGATAAGGGCAATATCCGCCTCAACGGCAGTCAGTTCATTGAGTAAGGTCATCAAGACCGACTCAATTTGGGGTGGCTGCGGTGATTGCAATAATGAAAGCGATCGCTTACCCAGGCTGGGTTGAATGTTCTGCAGAGCGGTGATCAGATAGGTCCAGTAAACAGCCGGATCATTGTCACTTTGGTCTAAGGAAACCCAAGCTACAGGTCTCGTGGGTAGGGCTGCCACCCATTCTGCTAACAGCGTCGTTTTGCCAAACCCGGCTGGGGCTGAGACCAGGGTTAATTTGCGCTGCGGGTCGATACGATCGATCAGCCTCGGGCGCGAGACCAAGTCAGCAGACCATTGGGGGAGGTAGAGCTTGGTCTCCAGTAAAGGGAGCTCTGAAGTAATCGGTCTCGCTGAGACAGTCATGAATACATTTTCCTGCTTTAAGAGGCCTCTGGCAACATGGCGAATAGGTTAAATTCAGAGGCTTTTCCACTATGCAGAGATTAGAGTTTCTACACTCGCAATCATGCCCCTAAATGGGTTGTGAGTTGGACATCAATACTAATGCGGTGATCAAACCGGAAATTTCTAGAATGATACGCTCTGCTCATCGTGACTTTCAAGCTTTTAGTTTGAGTACTCTTTGATGCTGAAGGGGTGACACAAGGCCCATAGTTGATGTGGGGTGGACGATTCGGCATAAAGTTGCTACTAAGGCAAATCACAAGTCAGTCAGCGAGCACTTACTTAAGAACAAATTTATTAGTCCAGCTTGGTATCTCTATCAAGCATACATCAGTCGCCCTTTCGGCGAAGGAATAGAACGTCCCAGCTCCTGAGCCGTATCTATCCACTCTTGAATGATAACTTCTACGTTCGAAACGGCTTCTTGATAAGTTTGACCATCGGCTTTACAGCCAGGTAGCTCTGGCACTTCAACAATAAATGCGCTATCTTCTTCGCTCCAGTAGATGACTAACTCGTACCTAATCAACATTTTGATCACCTAAGCGATATTGAACAATTACATTTCTAATTTGCTTGACCTGATAAGGCTTTGCTTTGGAACCTTTTGGCTGAATGTTGATAATTTCGTCAACGCGGTCTTTCGCAAAAATGTGATGATCTCCTCTAACTCTTTCACTGAAACCTAGACGAACCAGCAGTTTACAAAGTTCGGAGAAACTGATGTTTGCATCTGATGTGCCGGTTAGAATTTTTTGCCGCAATTTTTCATATTTGCCCATCTGTAGCTTGTTTGAGTTCTAAATAAGGATTAACGTGTTGATTCACACCAACTCCTAACTAAGCTTATCTATGCAATACGTTTAGAATACTATACTGCCTTAGTTCAGAGATAGGCTCATGCAGTTTGGGTATCTGGTTCAAAAAACATCCGGGGAGCGTTTACAATAATCAATGATTCAGCTTGCCGTACATTGGGCCAGCTCTAGCCGGGCTGTGCTTAATACCTCTGTGAAAACTGCTAAACCTCGTTCGCCGCATACCTTACAAACCCTATTTGCCGATACCCTCACCGTTTTCTGGGGCGACTGGCTCGACCTGCGGGTGCGGATTCCCCAAGTCGCGGCTTCAGGGCTGGTGTCGCCGCTGATCTATATCTTGGCCTTTGGGCTGGGGTTGGGCAGCTCCATCGACCGGGTGGCCGAACCTACGGCGGGGGATAGCTACCTAGAGTTTATTTTGCCGGGAATGGTAGCGCTGTCTTCGATGGTGATCAGCTTTGGCGGCACGACCTTTTCGATCTGCGGCGAGCGGCTGTTTACCAAAAACTTTGAGGAGATGCTGCTCTACCCGATTCATCCGCTGGCGCTGCACCTAGGTAAAATGCTGGCTGGGATCGTGCGGGGAATGATGACTGCGGCGGCGGTAATTGTCGTGGCGATTTTGTTTACTCGCGAGTTTTGGGGATTCCTGAATCCGCTCTTTTTGCTGCTGATTGTCCTCAACTGTGCCGTCTTTGCGGGGCTGGGCGTGATAGTCGGGCTGAACGTCAAGTCGCTAGAGAGCGTTGGCCTGTTCAACAACTTTCTGATTGTGCCAATGTCATTCCTCGGCGCGACCTTCTTTGATCCGGCAACGCTGCCGGTGGTGCTAAAAGGGATTGTCTATCTGCTGCCGCTGACCTATACGACCATTGGCCTCAGAGCAGCGGCCTACAAACCCCTGACGGAGTTTCCCTGGTATTCGATCCCGGTGCTGCTGGTGGTCGCGATCGCGCTTTCCTTCATCGGCGCCCATCAGTTTTCCCACCAGCAGGATTAGTCACGGCCCGCCATTGCAATTTCGTTAATCCGCTCCTCCATCTCCTTGGGAATCACCCGGCCCTCGTCGGCAAAATTAGCGATCTGGTCGAAATTCAGATAGCGGTAGAGCTCGTCGGCAAAGGGATCGATTTTATTCGCCACCACATCCAGGTATTCCGCCATGCTGGGAATCCGACCGAGCAGGGCGCAGGCGGCGGCCAGTTCGGCGGAGCCCAGGTAGACCTGAGCCCCTTTGCCCATGCGGTTGTTGAAGTTGCGGGTTGAAGTCGAGAACACCGTCGCGCCATCTTCCACCCGGGCCTGATTGCCCATACAGAGCGAGCAGCCCGGCATTTCGGTGCGGGCTCCCGCCGCTGCGAAGGTGCCGTAGTAGCCCTCCTCCCGCAGCTGCTTCTCGTCCATCCGAGTGGGCGGGCAGATCCAAAGACGGCCCTTAACCGTACCGGCATTTTCAAGCACCTTAGCAGCGGCGCGGTAGTGGCCGATATTGGTCATACAGGAGCCGATAAAGACCTCATCGACCCTGTCACCGACCACCTCAGATAGGGTTTTGATATTGTCCGGATCGTTGGGCGCAGCGACCAGCGGCTCCTTGATCTGGTCTAGGTCGATCTCGATAATCTCGGCATATTCAGCGTCGGGGTCCGCCGACATCAGGGTGGGATTAGCCAGCCAGTCTTCCATCTTGGCGATCCGGCGAGACAGCGTCCGGGCATCCTCATAGCCCCGGGCAATCATGTTCTTCATCAGGGCAATGTTGGAACGCAGGTATTCGGCGACAGTATCTTCGCTCAGCTTAATCGTGCAGCCCGCGCAGGAGCGCTCGGCGGAAGCGTCGGTCAGCTCAAAGGCCTGCTCTAGCTTCAGATTGGGCAGCCCTTCCATCTCCAGAATGCGGCCCGAGAAGACATTCTTTTTGTTCTCTTTTGCGACCGTCAGCAGCCCCGACTGAATCGCCGCGTAGGGAATCGCGTTGACCACATCGCGCAAGGTAATCCCCGGCTGGAGCTGGCCCTTAAAGTGCACCAGCACCGACTCGGGCATATCCAGCGGCATCGCCCCAATCGCCGCCGCAAAGGCCACCAGCCCCGAACCGGCCGGAAAAGAAATCCCCATCGGAAAGCGGGTGTGGGAGTCGCCGCCGGTGCCGACCGTATCGGGCAGCAGCATTCGGTTCAGCCAGGAGTGGATAATGCCGTCCCCCGGCCGCAGGGCCACGCCGCCGCGCTCGGCGAAGAAGTCCGGCAGCTCCTGATGAGTCTTGACGTCCACCGGCTTGGGGTAGGCGGCGGTATGGCAAAAGCTCTGCATCACAAGGTCAGCGCTAAAGCCCAGGCAGGCCAGCTCTTTCATCTCATCGCGGGTCATCGGGCCGGTGGTATCCTGAGACCCCACCGTGGTCATCAGCGGCTCGCAGGAGGTGCCGGGCCGCACGCCCTCCAGACCGCAGGCTTTGCCGACCATCTTTTGGGCCAGGGTAAAGCCCTTGCCGCTGTCAGCAGGCTGGGCCGGGCGGACAAACACGTCGCTCACCGGCAGTCCCAGCGCCAGCCGGGTTTTATCCGTCAGCGATCGCCCAATAATTAGCGGAATCCGTCCGCCCGCGCGAACCTCGTCCAAAATGGTCTCGGGCGTCAGCTTGAAGGTGGAAATCACCTCGCCCGCTGCGTTTTTAATTTCGCCAGAGTAGGGATAAATCGTGATCACGTCGCCCATCTGCGTCTGGGTAACGTCGCACTCAATCGGAAGAGCCCCAGAATCTTCAGCCGTATTGAAGAAGATCGGGGCGATTTTATTCCCCAGGATGACGCCGCCGGTGCGCTTGTTGGGCACATGGGGAATATCTGCGCCGATATGCCAGATCACCGAGTTCATTGCCGACTTCCGCGAGGAGCCGGTACCCACCACATCGCCGACATAGGCCACCGGATGGCCTTTCTGCTTCAGCTCTGCCAGCGTTTCCAGCGGCTTGTCCATGCTTGACTCCAGCATCACCAGCCCGTGCAGCGGAATATCGGGGCGAGTCGTGGCGTGGGGAGCGGGCGAAAGATCGTCGGTATTGGTTTCGCCGGGTACCTTGAAGACAGTGACGGTAATGCTTTCAGAAACCTTCGGCTTGCGGGTAAACCACTCGGCCTCGGCCCAGGACTCGACCACCTGCCGAGCGTAGGCGTTTTCGTCGGCTAACGCCATCACGTCGTTAAAGGCGTCGTAGATCAGCAGGGTTTTCTTCAGCGCCTCAGCGGCGGCCTGGGCGATATCAGGGCGCTCGTCCCGAAGCAGCGCTACCAGGGACTGGACGTTGTAGCCGCCCAGCATGGTGCCCAGCAGCTCTACTGCCTGAAGCGGCGTTAGTAAAGGGCTCTGTGCTTCGCCCTGGGCGATCGCGGTTAAAAACGACGCCTTCACATAGGATGCCTGGTCTACACCGGGGGGAACGCGATCGCGCAGCAGATGTAGCAAAAACTCGGCCTCGCCCGCTGGCGGCTGCTTCAGTAGCTCACACAGCTCTGCGGTCTGCTCTGCAGTCAGCGGCAGCGGCGGAATCTCTAGCTGGGCGCGTTCTTCGACCTGTTTGCGGTATGACTCAAGCATTGGACATCTTATCTGCACGGCAAATCCTAATTTAACCTGTGGCGCGGCTGAAAACAGCTACTTTTGCTGCACTCAGGCAGATTCATCTCGTTCAAAACCACGTCTTCATAGAGTGCTAACACCGGGAAGCAAAAATCGAAGCTGGGAAAAATAGATCATCGGTTTTGCCATCGGGTCTGAGTATCCAATTAACCGTGACGCGGCAAAAGACCTCTACGGCGACCCCATTTTGACTGATTAACACGTGGTCTTACGGACGGTTCACCCCCACAGGCGTGGGGACAGCGCGCAATCCCTTCGATTTTGAGGCTCTTGAGTACGGTTCACCCCCACAGGCGTGGGGACAGCTAAAGTTGCGGCAGAAAGTGGCCATGTCTTGCAGGTTCACCCCCACAGGCGTGGGGACAGCTCAAGAGGCTAAGCAATCTCAGGCGGCCATTGTGCGGTTCACCCCCACAGGCGTGGGGACAGCGGTGACGGTGATTAAGGATGCTGCCGGACGATACGGTTCACCCCCACAGGCGTGGGGACAGCGACCGGACTCGCCTGCAAGCAAATCCGGTCGGCGTCGGTTCACCCCCACAGGCGTGGGGACAGCGAACCGAACGCTGTCTAATTGCGGACTGTGCCCGCGGTTCACCCCCACAGGCATGGGGACAGCTCAGCATCCAACAAGGACAACTGCCTGTAGTGCTGCGGTTCACCCCCACAGGCGTGGGGACAGCCGATTGATATTCAGAATAGAAATGGCGGCAGAATCGGTTCACCCCCACAGGCGTGGGGACAGCGTGGTTCGCGGCCATCTCGACTGAAATAGGCCCCGGTTCACCCCCACAGGCGTGGGGACAGCCTGTAGCAACAATTAGTTTGGTGTTCATAAATTCCGGTTCACCCCCACAGGCGTGGGGACAGCCCTTAGATGCCATTCATGAGAGTTTTTCAGAAGCCGGTTCACCCCCACAGGCGTGGGGACAGCTAAATGTTTTCTAAGTCTTGTCCACCGTAGCCGAGCGGTTCACCCCCTATTAGGCGACAGTGGAGTAGTCGGGTAGCAAAAGTCGGTTGACGGGTTTAGCCGAACCAGCGTGAGACAGGACGGCAGCGTCAGCGCCATTTGGAGACGGTTGCAATCAGGCAAAAAAAAGGGGTAACTACTCAGGCTGAGGGAGAAGAGAGGGAGCATTGCCGGAAAAAAGTTCGACGAATGCATCCAAGATGTTGAGGTTCTGCTTTTTCAGAGTCGATAAATAACCGCGAATGTGGCAGAACTCTCT
>NZ_JADEXG010000116.1 GCF_015207255.1 Vasconcelosia minhoensis LEGE 07310 | reverse complement strand
TAGTTAGGGTTTAGCTGATGGGTAGGGTTGGAAAAATGTTATTGGCTCATATTTCTGATTTGCATGTGCTAGCTGAAGGGAAGCTGGCCTATGGTGTGGTGGATACGAATGGGCTGGTGGCGGCGGCGATCGCGGATATCAATCAGCTCAGTCCCCAGCCGGATTTGGTGGTGGCGACGGGGGATCTGGTGCATTGGGGGGAGGTGGCGGAATATGAGCAGCTGAAGATGCTGTTGGGTCGGCTGGAGATGCCGGTGTATCTGCTGCCGGGGAATCATGACCAGCGGCAGAATCTGCGGCGGGTGTTTGCGGACCAGAGCTATCTGCCCAATGAGGGAGCTGACGGGGGCGAATATCTGCAATATGTCATAGATGACTATCCGATGCGGCTGATTATGCTGGATACGGTGGTGCCCGGCGAAGGCGGCGGGGAGCTAGATGAGTCTCGTTTGGCATGGCTGGCGGCGCAGCTAGCGGCGGCTCCCAGGCGGCCAACGCTGGTGTTTATGCACCACCCGCCGTTTACAACACAGATTACGTCGATGGATGCGATTGGGTTGAAGGGGCGCGATCGCTTTGCCGAAATTATCTCCCGGTATCCCTGCGTGGAGCGGGTGGGCTGCGGCCACCTGCATCGCCCCATTCTCAAGCGCTGGGCGGGGACAATCGCCTATACGGTGCCTAGCCTGGTGCATCAGGTAGATTTAGACCTGCGGCCCGAAGCCGAGGGCCAGTTTCGGATGGAGCCGCCCGCTTACCATCTGCATCTGTGGCACGATGACACCGGGCTAATCTCCCATACTCAGTATGTCGGCTCCTATGCGGGACCCTATCCGTTCGCGGTGGCGTCGTAATATTGAGCCCATTCAATTAGCGCCTACCCTATCTCAGCTTTTTATGGCTCAGCATAAACAGATCAAACATCGACTGATGAAGACGGTGCCCGGCCAGGTCAAATGTCTGGATAAGACCAGCCGCAGGGCGCAGAAGGTCTATGAAAAGGTAAATCATATTCCTTTCCTGCCCGCGCCCCGTCGCTACAATCTGACGCTGTCCCACAGCCGCAGGTTCATCTGGTTTCGGGTCGCCAAGGTGGGCACAAGAACCATTCTCAATCACCTAAAGCAAAGCAACATTTCGCTTGAGGTGCAGGATGTCAGTCAGGTCTACTATCCGCCTAAGCTGTATGCTGACTATTTTAAGTTTGCGTTTGTGCGAAACCCGTGGGATCGGCTGGTTTCCTGCTGGCTGGATAAGGTAGTCAAGCACAATATGTATCGGTTTAAGGAGGGCGATCGCGAAAAAATGCGCCAGTTTGAAAACTTTGTGGACTATGTCGCCGGGTTGGATATCGAAAACTGCGATCGCCACCTCCAGCTCCAGTCGCGGCTGATCGACCTGAATCACGTCAACTACATCGGTCGGCTGGAAACCTTTGAGGCCGATCTCAACCAGGTATGCAAGATGATTGGGGTTAAAGGGGACGCGATCTCGCGAAAAAATACCTCTGCCAAACGCCAGCCCTACCAGGACTACTACAGCCCAGCCATCCAAGCTAAAGTTGCCCAAATTTACCAAACCGATATTCAGCTATTCGGCTATCAGTTTGAGTAAAAGCACGATCGTTTCTTCGTTGGCCATCATCGAAATTCATGCGGGACCTCACTGATGCTTCTATGCGGTAGCGGGGTTCTAGCGATGCTATACGCAAACCAGCTCTGGATTGAGTTTGAGTGCGATGGCCAAATGTTTGAAAGTGTGCAGTGAATTGGGAGACTGGCTTCGAGCATCTTATAGCGTTAATGAATCTGTTCTCGGGGGCTGCTGTCCGATTAACACGAGACCCTCCTATCCCTTTTTACTCTGTCTAGAGTCATTAAAGAGCGATATCTTGATTTCCAGTATGGCCAATAGCCGCAAATAGAGAATTTTCATCGTTTATGTCACATCCTGCCATGACAAACTGCCTAATCTTCTCAACTATCTCCTCTATAGCGCTTGTCGATTCTGTACCTGCAAGGGTGTCGATTGCTTTCCAAAGTTCACCCATTAGCTGCCGCAGACTAGTCGCATCACTATCTATAAATTTCTTCATTTACCCCTGATGTTTGTATAAAATGATGGGTGAAAGGCGAGCGCCTTTCACAGCCATGTTATCCACTGCACATTCCTAGCCTTCATGCGATATCTGATTACCAGCGCCCTTCCCTATATCAACGGCATCAAGCATTTGGGAAACCTGGTAGGCTCGATGCTGCCAGCAGATGTCTATGCCCGGTTTCTGCGGCAGGAGGGCGAAGAAGTCCTATTTATCTGCGGGACGGACGAGCATGGGACGCCAGCGGAAATTGCGGCGCTGGAAGAAGGGCTGGATGTGGCGGCCTTCTGCAAGCGCCAGTATGAGCGTCAGTCAAAGGTCTATCAGCGGTTTGGGCTCTCGTTTGACCATTTTGGCCGCACTTCCTCGCCCGAGCAGCGAGAGCTGACCCAACATTTTTATCAAAGCCTAGACGAACAAGGCTTCATCGAAGAGCGCGAAATCAGCCAGATTTATTCCATTACCGACCAGCGCTTTTTGCCCGATCGCTACGTCGAGGGCACCTGTCCCGTCTGCGGCTATGAGAAAGCCCGAGGCGACCAGTGTGAGAACTGCACCTCTGTCCTCAACCCCACCGACCTGATTAATCCACGCTCAGCCGTCTCCGGCAGCACCGACGTAGAAGTACGCACCAGCCGCCATCTGTTTTTGCTGCTCGACAAGCTGAGCGACGAAGTCCGAGCCTGGGTAGAGCAGCAGACCAACTGGCCGAACCTAACCCGGTCGATCGCCATGAAGTGGCTGAACGAAGGGCTACAGAGCCGGGGCATCACCCGCGACCTGAGCTGGGGCGTGCCCGTGCCGCGTGAAGGTTTTGAAGATAAGGTATTCTACGTCTGGTTTGACGCGCCAATTGGCTATGTCTCGGCGACCAAAGCCTGGGGCGAAGCCGAGGGCAAAGACTGGAAAAGCTGGTGGTACAGCGCCGACGACCTGCGCTACACCCAGTTTATGGCCAAAGACAACCTGCCCTTCCACACCATCATGTGGCCCGCCACCATCCTAGGCACCCGCGAACCCTGGAAGATGGCCGACTACATCAAGGGCTTCAACTGGCTGAACTACTACGGCGGCAAATTTTCGACCAGTTCCAAGCGCGGCGTCTTCCTTGACCAGGCATTGGAGATTGCCCCGCCGGACTACTGGCGCTACATGCTGATGGCTTCGGCCCCGGAGTCCTCTGACTCCGCCTTTACCTGGGAACAGTTCCAGACCAAGGTGAACAAAGAGCTGGCCGATAACTTCGGCAACTTCATCAACCGCATTCTCAAGTTTACTGCCTCGCGCTTTGGTACTGAGCTTCCTGAAGGCGGCACCCCAGGCGAGGCCGAAGCTCAGCTCCAGGCCACCTGCGAAACCCAGGTCGCAACCCTGCTTCGGCATCTGCACCAGATGGAGTTTCGCAAGGCGACCGAGGCGCTGAACGCGCTGTGGACGACGGGCAATCAGTACATCGACGTGCGCGCCCCCTGGAGCCTGTACAAGCAGGACAAGGCCGAAGCGGCGGTGGTGATTCGCACCTGTGTGAATCTGATTCGGCTGTACGCGATCGCGAGCGCCCCCTTCATCCCCGCCACCGCCGAGCAGCTCTTCGATGCCCTCCAGCTAACCGAGGCCGAGCGCCACAGTCCCCTCGCCGCCGCCACCGATCTAACGCTGCTCCAGGCCGGTCGCCCCTTTGCCGTGCCGCCGCCGCTCTTTCAAAAGCTAGACAATGACCGCGTTGCCGAGCTAAAGGCCCAGTATGGGGGAGACTAGCAAAAAAAAGCGGCCAACCCGGAAAAGTTTAGCCGCTGAACACCCATTGGAATCTGTCTAATTGGGATGCGTTTTATCGAATCCGCCACTTGCGCCGGAGACGGCTGCGCCGCTGCGCTCGGCGGAATTGCCGATAGGTGGGCAGGGCTGAAAGACCCGTCAGGCCGAACAGCGCCAGCGGCGTTTGCTTCGGCTGAGGCGCGGTAGTGGGCTGCGATCTTGCTTCCCGCTGCGGCTGACTCTGCGAAGCGTAAAGTCCGCCAGCCAGGGAGAGCAGTCCGGCTAGAATCACCACGCTGTAATGTACCGGGCCGCCGGCTTCATCAGTATTGTTGCGATTGATCGTGAAGGTTGTGTAGATGAACCAGCAGAAGACCAATGCGCTGACAATGATGGCAATACCAATAATCGCCGGGCTCTGAGCAAAGGTATAGATCGCGCCCTCGGTCGGCCCTTCTGCCGCGTTGTTGAACTCGTCTAGGGTTGAAAATGGACTGATAGCCATGGCGTCTCCTTATTGGGTAACCGGGTCGGTGGTCGAAGGCACGGTGGGCAGCGGCGATGCCCCGTTACGGTCAGACAGAATCGAGTACTCTGGATAGGCCTCGATGCCAAAGTCACCCAGGTCAAGTCCTTCAGCCTCTTCAGCCGGGGGTACCCTGAGCAGATTTAGCTTCTTCAAGACAAAGCTGCTGCCGTAGCCGGGAATAAAGCCTAGCAGCACCGTGCAGACAAAAGTACCGACCAGCTGGCCGACAAAACCCGTCAGCGGAATGCCATCGCCTTGAGGATAGCCTGCCGCCATCACCCCTACTGCCATCGCTCCCAGCAGGCCGCAATAGCCATGGACAGCAAAGGCACCGACCGCATCGTCAATCCCCATTTTTTCAATGAAGTTGCCAACAAAGGGCATGGTATAGGCCCCAATAAACGCAATCAGGATGACAATCGCCGGATGGTAGAGGTCCAGACCTGCACCGACGGAGATAATTCCCGCTAGGCCGCCCGAGATAGTAAAGAACGGGTCAGCCTTGGAGCCGATATAGGCTCCGATAATCCCCGCTGCCAAGGCCAGCGTCGTGTTGACACCAACTGAGGCTAGGGTCATGGGCGTGCCGTAAATCGTCGTTTCGACGGTCTGTCCCGGTACGAAGATCACGCAGCCTGCCAGAAACGCATAGAAGCCGACAAAGATCAGCATCAGGCCCACCATGGTCAGCGGCAGGTTGTGCGGCAAAATGGCCCGGGGCTTACCCTGCTCGTCGAACTTGCCCACCCGCGGCCCCAGATTGATCAGCACGCCCAGGGCAAAGAAGCCGGATACCCCATGCACCACCGCCGAACAGCCAAAGTCATGATATCCAAACTGGGTTAGGAACCAGCCGTAGGGGCTCCAGCCCCAAGCCGCGGCCACAACCCAGGTGAAGGAACCCAAAATCACGGCTAAAACCGCGTAGGCCCCGACCCGAATACGCTCGATCACAGCCCCGGAGAGAATCGACGCCGTCGTCATCGCAAACAGCGCGAAGGCAAACCAGAAAACTCCGGTGAGATTGTCGGCCACATTCGGCCCCATGGCTGGAGACCAAGGGTAGGAGGCCTGCACCAGCCCCAGCACCTCACCGACAACGCCTTCAGCACTGGGATCGGTCCAAGGACCCACGATGCCGCCCTGGAGGGGAAACAGCGGAAAGGCATTGTATACCCACCAGCCAAAAAAGTAGAATGTCAGGCCGACAATGGCTAGGGTGAGCAGATTTTTCACCATTGTCGCCAGCACGTTCTTGGCCCGGGATGCTCCGCCTTCGTAGGCCAAGAAACCGACGTGGATAATGATCATAAAGACCGAAGCCCAATAATAGTAGGACTCCGAAACAAAGGTAGCGAGAAACGCCTGTTCGTCAGGAGACATAGCTCTCTCCTAAATTAAGTTGCACAGATATCCGAGCTACAATAACCTGGCCCATTCACAAAGCATCTGGCAGGTCTTTAAGGAAGGCTAGCTGATTGCTGAAAACACTGCTATGCAATGCCTACCAGCTCTCTGAAGCCGCTTAAATGGTTAGTTCGGTTGTTATATCAAGAGTTTGCAGCGAACGCAAAAAGGGAGCTGTATTAATCGCTACTAAACCATGAATGTTCGCATTCACAGCGCATTCTTCATAATTTCAACCGAGTAGCAGAGCCGGTCGCCCCGGGAGACTGCCCGACCGTAGAGAATCGGCTGATGACCTTGAGTGTAGGCGGTATAGCAGTAAACCAGCAGCGGCTCACCCAGGGGTACGTTGAGATGCTGGCTGGCTTCATAATCGGCTCGGGTGCATTCCAGCGTAGCGGAGATATGCTCAACCACAATTCCGTTTTGTTCCAGGGTGGGAAAGGTCATCTGCGACTTCAGCTGGTCGCCGTAGGTTTTGCCAAACTTCGGCAGCAGATAGGTGACGTCAACGGCTGCGGGCACCTGGTCTAGTAAAAGCAGCTTCTTTTGGAGAAAGACTTCGGCCGGCGGCAGCAGTTCCAGTTTGCGGCAGGTGTCGGCAGAGGCTAGAACCAGCTCGAAGGTTAGATTCTGAATTGAGCTGCTGAAACCCTGTCGGGCCATATCCTGGTCAAAAAAGACTATCGGGCTCGATAGAGAATAGGTCACCTTCTGCCGTTCTTTTACAAAGACGCCCCGGCCTCGGCGCGAAATCACCAGCCCCTGCTGGTTCAGGTTAGAGATCGCCCGCCGGATTGTAATTCGACTTACCTGAAACTGTTCGATTAGCTGATGCTCGCTGGGCAGCTGTGCCCCGGGCTGAAATTCGCCCTCCAGGATTTGCTGGCGCAGCTTTTCAGAGATGAGCTGGTGGAGGGGTGGGGGCATTGAGAGGGAAGAGGGAAGAGGGAAGAGGGAAGAGGGAAGAGGGAAGGGGGAAGAGGGAAGAGGGA
>NZ_JADEXG010000159.1 GCF_015207255.1 Vasconcelosia minhoensis LEGE 07310 | reverse complement strand
ATTATGACAACGACACTACAGCAGCGCAGCAGCGCTTCACTGTGGGAGCAGTTTTGTCAGTGGGTCACAAGCACCGAGAACCGCCTGTATGTAGGCTGGTTCGGCGTGCTGATGATCCCGACCTTGCTAGCTGCGACCACCTGCTTTGTAATTGCCTTCATCGCGGCCCCGCCCGTAGACATTGATGGCATCCGTGAGCCGGTCGCCGGTTCGCTGATGTACGGCAACAACATCATCTCGGGCGCGGTTGTGCCCTCGTCCAACGCGATTGGGCTGCACTTCTACCCGATTTGGGAAGCGGCTTCTTTAGATGAGTGGCTGTACAACGGCGGTCCTTACCAGCTGATTATCTTCCACTTTCTGATTGGCGTGTTTTGCTACATGGGCCGCGAGTGGGAACTGAGCTACCGGTTGGGGATGCGTCCCTGGATTTGCGTGGCCTACTCTGCCCCGGTGGCAGCGGCGAGCGCGGTCTTCCTGATCTATCCTTTGGGCCAGGGTTCGTTCTCTGACGGCATGCCATTGGGCATCTCGGGGACGTTCAACTTCATGTTTGTGTTCCAAGCGGAGCACAACATCCTGATGCACCCGTTCCACATGCTGGGCGTGGCGGGCGTCTTCGGCGGCGCTTTATTCTCGGCGATGCACGGTTCACTGGTGACCAGCTCACTGGTGCGAGAGACGAGCGAGACTGAGTCTCAGAACTACGGCTATAAGTTTGGCCAGGAAGAGGAGACCTACAACATCGTGGCAGCGCACGGCTACTTCGGTCGGCTGATCTTCCAGTATGCGAGCTTTAACAACAGCCGCTCACTGCACTTCTTCTTGGGTGCGTGGCCGGTGGTTGGCATCTGGTTCACGGCGCTGGGCATCAGCACGATGGCGTTCAACCTGAACGGGTTCAACTTCAACCAGTCGGTGATTGACTCGCAGGGCCGAGTGATTGGTACCTGGGCGGATGTGCTGAACCGGGCGAACCTGGGGATGGAAGTGATGCATGAGCGCAATGCTCACAACTTCCCGCTGGACCTGGCTGCGGCTGAGTCTGCGCCGGTTGCCCTGACGGCTCCTGCTATCAACGCCTAGGCTTAGCGTGGGCCTCGCCGCGAGGTCTGAATAAGTGAAGGCGAAAAGCTCTTCCCGCCTGGGGAGGGCTTTT